>CAMCXO010000008.1 GCA_945883565.1 Chryseobacterium gleum | reverse complement strand
GTGGGCCGTTGAACATTCGAAGGCTGTAGATAAATTGAAGACGCTGGTAAAAAAATTGAAAACGCCTTTGAATGAAAGCTTGAAGCCGACTAATGACTGTTCGATGCCGGTGCGGGAAGGTTTGAAGTCTGTTGGTAATTTGAAAACGCGGGTAAAAAAATTGAAAAGGCCTATTAATGAATGCTCGAAGTCAACTTTTGAATGTTCGATGCCGGCGCGGGAAGGTTTGAAGTCTGTCGAAATTTTGAAAACGTCGGTAAAAAAATTGAACATGCCTATTAACAAATGCTCGAAGCCAAATAATGGGTGTTTGATGCCGGCGCGGGAAGGTTTGAAGTCTGTCGAAATTTTGAAAACGTCGGTAAAAAAATTGAAAATGCCTATTAATGAATGCTCGAAGTCAACTTTTGAATGTTCGATGCCGGTGCGGGAAGGTTTGACCTCGGCAAGGGAGCGTTTGATGCCGATGCGAGAATGAGTGACCTTTGCCCGGAAGTGTGTGACCCTGACCCAGGAGTATATGATGCCAACGAGGAAGTGTGTGACCTCAGCGCGGGGATGTTAAAAGCCAGTAGTTGAAGACTTGAAGTCAGTGAAAAAGTTTAAAACGTCGGCAGAAAAATTGATTAGAGCTTTGTCTTAATGCAAACAGCCCCCCATTTATTTCCAATTGCCCTAATTAGAAACACTTTTAATTAGCAATGATTTACTGCCCTATCTTTGAAGCATGCTCAGGTACTTTTGGCTATTGATTATTGCATTCGGTAATCTTCTTCAAGCCCAAAATCTAGCGGTTTTGCGCTATAATGGTGGAGGCGATTGGTACGCCAATCCCACGGCACTTCCGAATTTGATTAAGTTTTGTAAATCCGCAGGTCTCGTAAACCTAAATGCTCCTATAGCACAAGTGTCATTGTTGAACGACGATATTTTTAATCACCCTTTTGTTCATATGACTGGTCATGGAAATGTTGTATTTAGTCAGGAAGAAATACAACGTTTGCGTTTGTATTTAGAAGCCGGCGGTTTTTTGCACATAGACGATAATTATGGAATGGACCCTTACATTCGGCCTATTCTTCAACAACTTTTTAGCGATAGCCCCTTGGAACAACTTTCTATAAAGCATGCCATTTTTAAAAAACCTTTCTTATTCGATAAAGGCCTGCCCAAAATACACGAACACGATGGTAAAGCACCTGAAGCTTGGGGTATTTGGCGAAATGGTAGATTGGTATTGCTTTATACCTATGAAAGTGATTTGAGCGACGGTTGGGAAGATCAGGAGATACATAACGATCCGGAAGAAATAAGGCAGTTGGCTTTGCAAATGGGCGCAAATATTTTGGTTTTCGCTTTTACCTCTTCAAAAGATGACCGTCCGTAATGCCATTCGAATTGTGCTGAGCCTCTTGGCTATTGCACTTTTAGTTCTCATTATCTACTATTTGCGAAATCTATGGTATTATCTGTTAAGTTCGGCTATGTTGGCTTTTATTGGCCGACCACTGGTTGATTTGTTTCTCAAGATCAGATTAGGACAAAAACACATACCTGCATCTGTGGCTGCTGCTATAGTGGTGTTGTTGATGTTCGCGGCGTTTTTGGGTTTGGTGGGCGGTTTATTGCCATTACTTATTAACGAATTACAAATTTGGGCAGAGCTTGATACGGCCAGTATGTTGAGGTACTTAGAAGAACAAGTAAATGCCTATACTAGCTTTGCCAAGGCTTATCAGATAGAGTTTAATACCGAAATTTTAAAGCAAAAGTTGCTTTCCAGTTTGCAGCTTGACAATTTTACAGGGGCTATAAATGCATTGGCCGGAGGGCTGGGCAGTTTACTCATTGGGTTGTTCTCCATTGTTTTTATTACTTTCTTCTTTTTGAAAGAACGTAATCTGGCGCCCAGTATGTTATACGCCTTGTTCGACGAACAGCATCATGCCAAGCTAGATATACTTATTCCCAAAGTGAAACATCTTTTATCTAGGTATTTTATAGGCCTTGGGGTGCAGGTTAGTCTTATTGCATTTCTTTTGGCGGTGGGTTTAAAGTGGTTTGCTGGCTTAGAAAATGTTCTTTTAATCGCTGTTTTTGCCGGAATCATCAATATTATTCCTTACATAGGCCCTATAATTGGCGCCGTTGTAGGCTTAACCTTGGGTTTGGCGCAAAATATGAATATACCTTTTCAAGAAGAGTTAATGCCCCTCTTATTTAGTATGGCCTTGGTTTTTGCTGTGGTTCAACTTATCGACAATTTTGTTTTTCAGCCCTTCATTTTTTCTAACTCTGTAAATGCTCACCCTTTGGAAATATTTTTGGTTATCACAGCCGCCGGAACGCTGGTAGGGGTGGGAGGTATGATTGTGGCTGTACCCGTTTATTCGCTTTTTAGAATCATTGCTAAAGTATTCTTTTCCGAATTTCCGATTGTGAAAAACTGGGTAAAAAATGCCTGACTTTGAAGAGTATCCATTTGATTTCAAAGAGCATTACCAACAGTTTAGAGAACAAAATGCCGGTGTAGACGCCTATAAATTGCTTCTAAGCCAAAAAAGCAATCTCGGTAAGCTATTGGCTCAAGCTTTTGTGGCCGAAAAACATCTACATAAGAAAATTCCATCAGATTGGTTCGAGAGTGGTTTTGTTTGTCCAAAATTGGTAAACGCCGAACAATGCAGCGATTGGGTGCTTTCTCAAAAGCGCTTTGAGAATTTAAAAGGTGAAATAGCTCTCGATATGAGTGGAGGTTTGGGAATAGACTCATTGGCCCTTTCACATAGATTCGAAAAAGTAATTTATGTAGAACGGCAGCCGTTTTTGGCCAAATTAGCCGAATCAAATTTTAAGGCCTTGGGCCGGACCAACATACAGGTTGTTTGTTCAGATTCATTGCGGTTTATTCAAGAAGTTAAACGGCCACTAGACTTCGTTTTTGTAGATCCCGACCGTCGTGCCCAATCGGGAAAGCGTTCTAGAGCGCTTGAATTTGCCGATCCAAATGTGGTTGAAAATGCTGAAATCCTCATTAGTAAAGCAGAAAAAGTATGGATTAAAGCCAGCCCTATGCTAGACGTCAGCGAGGTTATACTGACTTTCTCTCCAATACTTTCAGGATTAAAGTTGCTTGAGCAAAATGGTGAATGCAAAGAGCTTTTGATAAAGCTTCAAAGCCAAGTTCTTGCACCACCTGTAATTAAATATGTTGGTAAAGGAACTTTAAGCTTCAATTCTTTAGAAATGGGCCTACAGCCCGAAAGGTTTTGGGGAGGAGATGAGCCTTTCGTTTTTGAACCTTCGCCCTGCTTAATGAAATTGGCACCATGGCGTTTTTTAGCAGAGCGCTTCAACCTTAAAAAAATAGCTGCAAATACACAGCTTTTTGGCGGATTTAGTTTAGTAGATGACTTTCCTGGACGCGTTTTTCAGGTAGAAGGTTCATTTTTCCCAAAGCAGCATATCGGCCTGCCTTTGCATATTATCAGCAGGAATTATCCTTTAAGCGCCACTCAGATACGTTCTAAATACCAGCTCAAAGAAGGCGATACCCATTATTTATTAGCGTTTTCCGATAATAACGCCAAAAAGAGGCTTTTACTAAGTGGCAGAATTCGCTAAAAAAGCCCGGTTGCTTAGCCCATTGTGCGTTTTACCTTTGAGTGATTTCATGCGAAAAACAAATTGCTTTTTATTGTTCACACTTCTTGCCATGCCTTTATGGGGTTTGGCGCAAGCTGTTTTTGAGCCAAATTGGGGACAATGGGCCGAACCATTTGATTTTCGATTGAGACTAAACAGAGGGACTTTGTACATTGATTCTAAGGGAATCTCGATGAATTTATTGGGCTATGATGTGCATCATGCGCGTCATCACAGCGATTCGAACCAAGTATTGCATGGCCATACCCTTCGCCTAAATTTTGTTAACACCAATTTGGTTGAAGGCAAAGCTAAAGGTAACGTTCAGGCTAAAAAGAACTATTTAATAGGAATGAAGCCTGATTTATGGCGTTCGAGTGTTCATTTATACGATGGACTGATTTATCAGGGAGTTTATGAAGGAATTGATTTGGAATACAGTATTTTAGGCGAGGTATTGAAGTTTAATTTTATAGTGCATCCCGGTGCTTCTCCCGATGTAATTCAGTACAAATATGAAGGAGCCGATAGTTTAATTGAAAGCTCTGGCAAGCTTCAAATTTATACGAGTGCAGGGGTTTTACAAGAGTTTATTCCAAAGGTTTATCAAATTATAAATGGAAAAGAACAAGTGATAGATGCCCAGTACGTATTACAAAATCAGATTGTTTCTTTTAGGATTGGTGTGTATAACCCAAATTTAGAGCTTGTTATAGACCCTCAATTGGTTTTTTCAACCTTTACGGGCTCTACAGCCGATAATTGGGGTTTTACGGCCTCATACGACAATGAAGGCAATGGATATGTAGGGGGAATAGTGTTCTCGGCAGGATATCCAACCACATTGGGAGCCTATCAAGGCGTTTATAACGGTACCGGAACCGATATTAGCATAACCAAGTTCAACCCCGACGGTACCGCTCAAGTGTTTTCTACTCTTCTAGGTGGAAGCAATAGCGACCAACCTCAAAGTCTAATTGTAAATAGCCAAAATCAATTGGTGGTATTGGGCATAACTGGGAGCCAAGATTTTCCTGTTACTGCAGGATGTTACCAAGGCGCTTTTATGGGTGGAACCCCATTTGGTGTATCTGCTTACGGCTTCAATTCGGGAACCGATTTGTTTGTGAGTATTTTAAATTCTGATGGTAGTGGCTTGATTGGCAGTACTTATTTTGGAGGAACACTTAACGAAGGCGTAAATTCTGGTTTGGCAGTTAACTATGCTGACGAGTTTAGAAGCGAAGTTTTAATCGGTGCCAACGATGCAGTTTATGTGGCAAGTGTTACATTTTCGTCTAATGTGCCACTTACAAATGCTTTTCAACCTAATTTTAGAGGGTGGAGCGACGCTTTATTGGCTTGTTTTGCTTCTGATTTACAAAACATGAATTGGGGAACCTATTATGGTGGAAGCGTTAATGATTGTGCATATGGACTGGATTTAAACGACAATGGTTCGCTTTATGTGGTTGGAGGAAGCAGAAGCGCCGATTTACAAACCCATGCACAGGCTTTGTTTACAAATGCTCAAGGGGCTTCTGATGGCTACATATTAAGGCTTAATGCCCTAAATGGCACTTTTATTGGGGCCACTTATTTTGGCTCGGCCGAACGAGATCAAATTTATTCGGTTCGATGCGATCGTCAAGGCAATGTTTATGTTTTCGGGCAGTCTTTCGGCAGTATGCCTATTAGTCCGGGGGTGTTTAGTCGGGTTCCAGGTGGGCAGTTTCTAAGCAAAATTGGTGCAGATCTAAATCAGTTAACGTGGAGCACGGTTATTGGGAATGGGGATAGGCTTCCTAATTTATCGCCTGCCGCTTTAATGGTAGACGACTGCTACAACATTTATATAAGTGGTTGGGGCGGATTTACCAACAACACCGGATTAGGCCTTATTCATAATATGCCCACTACTCCAGATGCTTTTCAACGTACTACAGACAGTAGCGACTTTTATTTTATGGTTTTAGAGCCCGATGCCCGCGCGCTATTGTTCGCAAGTTATTTTGGTGGCAAATCTATGGAGCATGTAGATGGAGGCACCAGCCGATTTAGTCCTGACGGAACAATGTATCAAGCCGTTTGTGCTGGCTGTTCTCGAACAAGTTTCCCAACTACTCCAGGAGTTTATGGTCCAAATAATTTAAGTGCCAACTGTAATGTAGGCCTAATTAAAATTCAATTCGATTTCTCGATTGATGCCGAATTTGAAATAAGCCGCGATTTTGAGCCTGATACCATTTGTGATACCCTTTTGTTAAGATTTAACAACTTGAGCAATAACGCCAATGCTTATTTATGGCTTTTCGGCAATGGTCAAAGTTCGAACCAAACATCACCTATAGCCCGATTCGATTCGCTGGGAACGTATTTGGTTACGCTAATAGCCTTTGATACCATATGTAACTATTCTGATACGGCTACCTTAATTTTTAACCATACCCGTGGCCAATCTACCAAAGCTGGTTTTACTTATTCCGGAAGCACTTGTGTTCCTGGAAGACCACTGCAGTTTATAAATGGTAGCGAAAATGCCGATACTTTTTTTTGGGATTTTGGAGATGGAAATACCAGCAATTTAGAAAATCCAGCGCATGCTTTTTCAAATTTTGGTACCTACCGCATTCGACTGACTGCGTCGAACAGCAACTGTTTTACTGAAGACAGCAGTTCTTTGACTATTAACATAGTACCTGTAAATTACAAGCCTGAACTGGAAATAGGGGATTCAGACTGCTTGCTAGGAGGAACTTTGTTTTCGTTAAATGGAGTTGGTGATTCTTTGCAGGTATTTTGGCGTTACGGCTTTCTTGATTCGGCCTATGCCCCTCTTCAACATCGTTATGCATTTCCAAGGCCTCAGCTATATCATATTAGAGTTAGAATTGAAGACAGCATTTGCAATGGTGGTTACGTTTTAGATACTTTGATTTATTTGGAGGGCAATAGCCGGAGATTGTATATACCCACGGCATTTACTCCAAACCATGACAAGGTGAATGAGAATTTTATTATAATTGGCGATAATTGTTTTGAAAAAGCCGAGTTCGCCATTTATAACCGTTGGGGTGAGCGTATTTTTTATACCGAAAATCCGTTGGCAGATTTTTGGGATGGTTCTTTTAAAGGTCGTCCCGCGCCTGAAGGTCTCTATCATTGGCGTTTACGCAGTAAAAACGAGGAGCATACCGGTAGAGTTTGGGTTTTCCATTGAGTACTGCGCTCTAGTCTAGCAAGATGTGGGACTAGAATTAAATGCTTCATGATAAAAGTTCTTTTGTTAAAGGGGTTTTAAGTTGAATTTCGCATAAAGCCAAATAGATATGCTAAATTTTTGGGATAAACGCTACGCTGAAAAAGAGTATGCCTATGGTAAACTGCCCAATACCTTTTTTCAATCCCATTTAGAATTGGGCAATGGTCGCAAGATTTTGCTTCCGGCAGAAGGGGAGGGGAGGAATGCCGTGTTTGCTGCCCAAAGGGGATGGGATGTTTATGCTTTTGACTCGAGTGAAGCTGCTAAGCGAAAGGCCTATGCCCTGGCTTTGGAAAACGAAGTTAGCTTCCATTACGAATGGGATGAATTGGAAGATGTGAGTTTCCCTTTAAGCCATTTTGATGCATTAGGTTGCTTCTTTGCACATTTTTCTTCTAATAAGCAGCTGGACTACTACAACCGATTGGAGGCTATGCTCAAAACCGGAGGATTGGTTTATTTAGAAGGGTTTGCAGTCGATCATGCTATACATCAAGCATCAAATCCCACCGCAGGTGGGCCCAAAGAAGCCGACATGCGTTTTAATACAGCTATGATGACGGCATTTTTTCCTAATTGTGAGATACTATTATGCGAACAAACCGAAACGGTATTGAGTGAAGGATTATACCATCAAGGGCCTGCAACTGTTGTTCGTTTTATAGGAAAAAAGATCTAAAATCTTTGAGTGTACTTATGGCAATAAGGCCTTCCACCCTTAGTATCATAATAATCCTGGTGATAATCTTCAGCTGGCCAAAAAACTGAGATGGGCAATATAGCTGTGGCTATTTTCAATCCTTTGCCCTCGAGTATGGAAATTAATTGCTTAGAAATTTGCGCTTCCTCTTCACTTGAAACAAAAATAGCTGAGCGGTATTGTAATCCTATGTCAGGACCTTGTCCATTGGCTTGGGTTGGATCGTGTGTTTCAAAAAACATACGAGCCAATGTCTCAAAATTCACTTTTGAAGAATCGTATTCGATTTCAATGGCCTCATAATGTCCTGTAGTTCCAGTGCATACTTCTTTATAAGTAGGACGTTCTACATGGCCACCTGTATATCCAACGGTAGTTTCTAAAACCCCGTCTATGCGTTTCATATAAAACTCGGTGCCCCAGAAGCAGCCCGATGCAAATACTGCTTTTTTGTTTGAAGTTTCCATTTGGCCTGAAGAGGAGGTTTTAGGTAGTTGAAATGCGGTTTGAACACAAGCTTGGAACATTGTCCAAGACAAAGACAATCCAATTAAATTTAAGAGCTTTAACATAATTCAAAGACAACTCCGTCAAGTAAAAGTTTTGGCTCAAATGTGACGACAAATGACGATTTAGCCCAGGAATTGTTTCGCATAGTATTCGGCAATTTGAATTGCATTGGTTGCGGCACCTTTTCGCAGATTGTCAGCCACTATGAATAAATTTAAAGCGCTAGGATGGGTGAAATCACGTCTAATTCGACCAACAAAAACATCGTCTTGACCTTGAGCAAAAAGGGGCATGGGGTATAAACCGGTATCCGGATCGTCTTGTACTATAACACCAGATGTATTCTTCAATAAGTGTTGAATGTGGCTTAGTTCAAATTCTTTGGCAAATTCGATATTTACTGATTCAGAATGCCCACCCATAACCGGAACTCGAACCGCTGTGGCCGAAACCAAAATGCTTGTATCGCCTAAAATTTTGATTGTTTCCCGCGTCAGTTTCATCTCTTCTTTAGTGTAAGCATTTTCAAGGAATACGTCACATTGAGGTATTAGATTTAGGTCTATTGGATGAAAGTAAGCGGGCTGCACTGGTTTTTCGCCCTTCCGTTCTGTAAAAAGTTGTTCTACCGCTTTGTAGCCTGTACCGGTTATGCTTTGATATGTTGAAACCAAAACTCGTTTGATGCCGTAGGCTTTGTGAAGTGGAGCTAAGACCATGACCAATTGGATGGTTGAACAATTGGGATTTGCAATAATGCGGTCATCAGCTTTTAATACATGCCCGTTTATTTCAGGAACCACCAACTTAATGTGTTCGTTCATACGCCAAGCCGAGCTGTTATCAACCACTACACATCCTATTTCTGCAAAGCGCTCAGCCCATTTTAAGGAAACATCAGCACCGGCTGAAAAAAGTGCGAATTGTGGTTTTTGATCCAATGCCTCTTCTATGCCCACCACTTTATAGAGTTTTCCGGAAAATTCTATGGATTTACCCACGCTTTTTTCGGAAGCAACTGGTATAAACTCATTAATCGGAAAACGTCGATTATCCAAAACACGTCGGATCTCGGTTCCAACCATACCACTTGCGCCTACTACTGCTACCTTATACATAAATTGAGCTAAATTTACTACATGAAAATACATTTCGCCTTATTCTTTCCATTCCTCCTCAATGCTCAAATGCAATGGGAAAAACGCTTTGAAACCCCGGCTCGACCATCGCAACTTGGATTTTTAAACGATACCGCATTGTTTAAGGTTGATACAGCTATTTCGGCTTTGCAACTTGATGCACCTCCGGTAAGCGCCTCGGCTAGTTTGGCTTTGCCAAGTGAAATTCGCCTTAAAGCTTGCTGGAATTTGGAAATGGGGTATGCATTTAATCCTTCGTCTTCGAATTATGCAAAGGTATTTTTATGGGCGGATGCACAAACACCATCTCAAATATCCAATGGATTGTTTATAAGTGTGGGTGGAAACACAGGTGATAATCTCATTATGAGTGAGATAGAAAATGGTCAGGTTCGTGAATTGTTGCGTTCACCAGATAAACTTCTTGATTCAGATCTGTTAAAATTAAAAATCAAGGTGTGTATAGACAGCATGATGATGTGTAAGTTATGGGTCGATACGTCGAAATTGGGGGGGCAACCTGTTTTGATTGGAAGTACAACGGTAGGTTCCAATGCCCAATCCTCCTCGCACTTTGTACTTCAGTGTATTTATACATCTACCCGTTCCAATAAGTTCTTTTTTTATAATCTTAGCGCTCAAGGTGAGCCTTTTATAGACCACAGTAAGCCTGAGCTTTTAGACTACGAACAACCATTTTCAAAACAGTTTATTTTCAGATTTAGTCATGAACCTGAGTATGGGGAAGCCCTTGATCCGGATTATTTCCGTCTCTTGCCCGGGTATATTAGTCCCGTAAGGATAGAATTTGGCAGCCACACTAAAGAAGTTTTTGTGGAATTCCCTGTTAATATGGCGGATACAGTGGTTTACGATTTACTTATAGACCAATACCCATTTGGATCAAAAGGGGTTTTGGATACCATTTTACGAAATGTTTGGCTTTATGAATTGCGTTTAGGCGATTTACGCATCAGCGAATTACTGGTGGATCCGGAGCCAGTGGTGCTAATGCCCGAATATGAGGGGTTAGAGATTTTTAATGCATCGCGCTATATGCTAGATTTGAAAGATCTTAAAATTATTAATGCAACAGGTAATCATTTTCGTTTAGACAGTGGCAGGCTCGCATCTCATGATTATGTTTGGGTATACGACCAAAAGGCCGGGATTGATGCATTTCCCCATATAAATTCAATGCCGGTGAGTTGGCCTTTTGGATTTTTAGCCAACAGTTACGGCGAATTGAGTTTAGCAAATTCCAAAGACATGGTTTTAGATCGGATTGTTTATACCGATGATTATTATGGATCCGATATAAAAGCCGAGGGTGGGTGGACACTAGAACGTATCAATTTAGAGCACAGTTGCACGGGACCGGAGAATTGGCGTGCCAGCATTTCAACTATTGGAGGAACGCCTGGGCAAGTCAATTCTGTTCCAGTAAACCAATATAATCCTGAAGTATCAAGCTACCTGGGATGGGGTTTAGAAGGCAATCGCATTCTTCATGTTTATTTTGAAGGAAGTCCGAATTTAGGGAGTGCAAATATTGAGATCTATCCCAATACTCAAGGCATTGATAGCCTTTTTGCCCTTGATGCTACTCGCAATCACTGGTGTATGTTTTTAAAGAACCCCTTAAATTCTGAAGATACCATTGTCTTGAAATTCATTGATTTAATGAGTTGTAGCGAAGAGATCCACGAATCAGTTTATGAAAAAGTTAGCTTGCCGGAGCCTTTAGATTCAGGCAATTTGCGCATAGATGAAGTCATGTTTCAACCGCATTCTGACTGCCCAGAATTTGTGGAAGTATGGAACACAGGACAAAAACCAATTGATTTAAAAGGGCTTCGCTTGGTAGTAGCTGATTCCCCTAATCAGCAGCCATATGCTTCAAGCGATTTATGGCACAAGTACTTTAGTTTAAAGCCTAATAATCGAATGGTAATTGGCTCTAGTAGAGCAAATTTAATGTCTTGTTATAGTGGATGCCAAGCATTAAACAGTTCGGAATTAAAGCGCTTTCCAGCTCTGAAAGATGATGGGGCTTGCATAGGAATCGCTAACCAATCTTTGCAACTTTTGGATTTCGCTGTTTTTGATAATGATTTACATCACAGCACGCTTGCGGAAACAGAAGGTCATAGCCTTCAACGCCTTGATGTGCATATGTCAGGTGACGAATCAAGAAATTGGCGAACGTCGCCAAATTACGAAAGCGCAGGATTACCAGTTTTGTCTGAAGGTCAAAATTTAGAAAAGCAATTGTTTTGGGTTGAATCAAGTTGCTTTAGTCCCAATGGTGATGGTTTAAATGACTATTTAGAATTAAAGCTGAAGTTGGGTTCAAAGCCTGCGTGGATTGAATTATTGGTGTTGAATGTAAATGGTCAGGAAGTTGGAAGCATTTTAGAGCGCACCTGGCATTTAGGAGATTTTATTTTAAATTGGGATGGTCAATTGAGTAATCAAGCAATGTTAAATGTAGGCATGTATCAAGTATTGGCACGATTGCATTGGGATACTGGAAAAATAGACGTTTATCGCAAAATTTTTGCTGTATGTAAGCAGTGACTTTAACTTAATTTTCGGCCATGACAAGCAAAGAAAAGAAACTAGCAGAGTTTAATCCTAACGACTTGGCCACAGGTGGTAAGCTGTTTGGATTGCCATTTAATGAAAAAGAATCAGATTTAGTTATTATCCCTGTTCCATGGGAAGCAACCGTTTCTTACAGAAGCGGAACAGCTCAAGGCCCTTTAGCTGTTTTGGAGGCATCGGACCAAGTAGACTTGTATGATTATTTTAATCCAGATGGATGGAAGCATGGGTTTTATTTGCTCGAACAAGATGAGGATTTGTTAGAATTAGGCCGAGCCACAAGGATTTTAGCCGAAAAGTATTTAAATTCTTTGGCTCAAGGAGAACTTAAATTAAAAACCCTTGAAAAAGTAAATCAAGCCTGCTCTCAAATGGTTAAAAAAGTAGAAAGAACAGCTCTGAGTTGGCTTGAGCAAGGCAAGTTTGTCGCATTATTGGGTGGCGATCATAGTATACCCTTGGGGTTTTTACAGGCATTGGCTGCGCATCACAAGGGGTTTGGTATTTTGCAGATTGATGCGCACTTGGATTTAAGGAAAGCTTATGAAGGGTTCTTATTTTCTCATGCCTCAATTATGTATAATGCTTTAAGAATAGAAGCTGTTACTAAATTGGTGCAAGTTGGTATTCGCGATTACTGCCTAGAGGAATTACAAGTTGTTGAGCAAGAGAATGCGCGGATTAAAGTTTTTTATGATCAGAGCATAAAGAGGTCGCAATTAGAGGGAACGAATTGGTCAGCCATATGCGAACAAATTATAAATGAGCTGCCTTCTTTGGTTTATATATCATTCGATATAGACGGATTACAACCATGGCTTTGCCCCAATACAGGCACGCCTGTTCCGGGAGGCTTGGAGTGGGAGCAAGTTTTAATGCTTTTGGAGAGGGTAGTTGATAGTGGTAGGAAGATTATTGGCTTCGATTTAAATGAAGTAAGTCCAGGACTCAATGGTGATTGGGATGCTGCTGTTGGGGCAAGATTATTATTTAGATTGTGTAATATAGCGATGAAATCGCAAAATTCTACGGTATAGAAGTTAAGATTTAAGAAACCCAAACGTCCTTAGAAAAAAACTTAAAAAGAATGGGTGTTTTAACCGCGAATTTTGTCCAGAAGTTGGGAAAGTTGAATGGCTTCTTGGCTGCTAAGTTTACGGATAACACCATTTAATGCATCTTCTTGAGAATCGATTTCTTTGAGACAGTCTAAGCCTTTTTGAGTAATAACTACCGAAACCAAGCGCTTGTCATCGGCTGCTCGTTGTTTAGAAACCCAGCCATCGCGCTCTAATCGATCTACCAAACGTGAAGTATCTGACATTTTGTCGAGTAGTCTTTTGCGAATTTCCAATGTGGTTATGCCGTTAGGGTATTGCCCTCTGAGAATTCGCAAAACGTTGTATTGTTGTGCGGTGAGACCAAAAGCTTTCAAAAAATCGTTAGACATGTTTTTAAGCCAGCTCCCAGTATAAAGAATGTTAACTGCGGCTTTTTGCCACTCGTCTTTAAACCGTTTTTGCTGGATGGCATGTTCGAGCGACTGGTTGTCATTCTCTAAAGTCAGTTGATTTTGATTTTTCATGCTTGTTAAACACTCGTGCACGAAAATAGGTGTTTAAACATCATAAATAATGTATTAGTAGATATGATTGTTAAATTATGGTAAATTTAGTTAGAGTGCCCAACGGCTTGGTATGATATTTCGTTATAAATTGAAAGAAGTTCAGAGACCCGCGTTCTTTTCAGATTTTCTCTTAGGTTAGGTTAATATATTTGGTTTCTGCTGTTCCGCCGTCTTTGGTTTACCAAGGACGGTTTTTTTTTGAAAAAAGAACCCCGCTAGGCGGGGCTGCAACAACTTAGTTCAATTTGGCATTCAATTCTGCTCCTGGTTTAAAGCGAGCAACACTTTTCGCTTCAATCTTGATGGTTGCTCCGGTTTGAGGGTTTCTGCCTTCCCGTGCAGAACGCTTTGAAACGGAGAAAGAACCAAATCCTACTAAAGAAACTCGACCACCGTTGGCTAAGGTGTTTGATATGTGATCGACTAAAGAATCGAGTGCCTTTTTGGCAGCTGCCTTTGAGATGCCAGCGTCTTCGGCCATTGCATCAATAAGCTCGGCTTTTTTCATTAATACAGGTTTTAGGTTAGTGGTGAAACATAAACAGATGCGTAGCAAATATAGCCGAATCCCTAAGCCACACAAGTGCTTGCTTTAAATTCAGAATAATTTGTTAATAAATCACAGCTTTTTTGATTGTTTTAACCGTACAAGATGATTTTTGATCCTAAATTGTAATAATAACACTAATATTCAACGGTTTGAGATTTTATTTTTAAACTTTTAGTTTGCTCAATGCTCTATCTTTTCGGTGGGATTAGAGCTTTTTTAAAATAAATTTCAAGTTTTACTAAACAACGGCAATAAAAAATAAGTAGATTTACTATTGTCATTTTGATAGAAATGCATTTACTTTGCAGCCCGTTTTTTAGGCGGAAACCAAAACCACGATTTCATGTCAAGAGTTTGTCAGCTTACCGGAAAGCGCGCCATGGGCGGTAATTATGTTTCCTTTTCAAACAAAAAGAATAAACGTAAATTCGATGTTAACCTAATGCGTAAGCGATTTTATATTCCAGAAGAAGACCGTTGGATTACGCTCCGAATTTCCGCTTCTGCGCTTAAAAACATAAATAAAAAGGGCATCAGTGCCGTCATCAAAGAAGCCCGTGAAAAAGGCTTTTTAGTACAATAACCTTTAAACACGCCCACGAAATTATGGCCAAAAAAGGAAGTCGCGTTCAAGTTATTTTGGAGTGTACAGAGCATAAAACTTCTGGTATGCCTGGTACTTCGCGTTACATTACTACCAAGAACAAGAAAAATACCCCAGAACGCATAGAAATAAAAAAGTACAATTCGGTTCTGAAACGTATGACCGTTCATAAAGAAATCAAATAATCTCCTTAAGAAATGGCAAAGAAGGTAGTAGCAACCCTTAAAAAAGAGGGGGGTGTAGTAATGGCGAAAGCTATAAAATTGGTTAAGTCTCCCGAGGGTAATTATACATTCGAGGAGCGTATTATGCCTAAAGACAACGTTAAAGAGTTTTTAGGTTAAGAGTTTTTATCAATATTTAAAGGCTGGTTGCTGTAGCAATCGGCCTTTTTTGTTTTTACCTTATCACCAAATTATGACTTTAAACTAGAACGATAATGGGACTTTTTAGCCGTTTCAAATCTGATAATGACAAAGAAAAACTAGATGGCGGTTTGCGTAAAACCAGAGATAGCTTTTTCGAGAAATTAGGTAAAGCCATTGCAGGCAAAAGCAAGGTGGATGCAGAAGTGCTCGA
Organism: Chryseobacterium gleum; assembly: GCA_945883565.1. Lineage (GTDB taxonomy): Bacteria > Bacteroidota > Bacteroidia > Flavobacteriales > Schleiferiaceae > RFXV01. Next base: position 67,262 of record CAMCXO010000008.1, on the reverse strand, counting down.
CGAGCTCGAAGAGACTTTGGTGGCCGCAGATGTTGGATTAAAAACAACTTTACGAATAATTGAAAACATTGAAGCAAGGGTTGCACGCGACAAGTATTTAGGCATCTCAGAACTTAAGAATATCTTAAGGCAAGAAGTTTCTGCTAGCATGTTGTCTGATTCTGAACATGCAATTTATGATTTCAACTTAAAGGATGTTCCAAAACCATTTGTTTTTCTGATAGTTGGAGTCAATGGCGTTGGGAAAACGACTACAATAGGCAAATTAGCTTCTCAGTTTTCAAAGAATAACATGAAAGTGGTTCTCGGTGCGGCAGATACTTTTCGGGCCGCTGCCATCGAACAATTAGGGGTTTGGGCGAAACGTTCAAATGCGCACATCGTAGCTAAAAATATGGGAGCAGACCCTTCAAGTGTAGCTTATGAAACCCTCCAAATAGCGATTGAAATTAAGGCAGATGTAGTGCTTATTGATACAGCCGGTCGATTGCACAATAAGGCCAATTTAATGAGTGAACTTTCAAAAGTAAAAAGGGTGATGAGCAAGCTTCTCCCTGAGGCTCCCCATGAAGTTTTACTGGTTTTAGACGCTTCAACAGGTCAAAACGCAATGGAACAGGCGCGTCAGTTTTCTGAGGCGACTGATGTTACGGCACTAGCGCTCACTAAGCTCGATGGAACTGCCAAAGGTGGGGTTGTTATTGGGATTTCAGCAGAATTGGGTATTCCGGTACGTTTTATAGGCTTAGGTGAAGGTATTGAAGATTTGCAGTTGTTTGATCGAGATGCCTTCGTGGCTTCCCTTTTTGGGGATTTAAAATGACGTTAAACCTGAAAGCGAGCATAAATTTCAATAATTGATTTTGCCAATCGCCAATCTTTCTCTGTTATCGAATTCCTTGAGTCATGTGTTACAAGCCTAACATCCAGCGTTGTATAATGCCAATGCAAATCAGGGTGATGGTTAATCCGTTCAGCCTCAAATGCCAGTAAACAGATAAAGGCTAAAACTTGATCGTAAGAAGCAAAGCGAATTCTACATTTCAAGCCATCGTGATGTTCTTCCCATGTTAACATTAGTCCACCTGAGTGATTTTTAGTGTATTGGTCATTCCCATTTCTTGTATGGGCATGCTGGCAATTTTCACGATTAAATCGCCTTTACGTACAATGCCTTTATCTTTTACAATATTCTTAATGTCGTTAAAGCTCATATCGGTAGAAGCTACCTTATCGTAGAAAAAGCCTCTAACACCCCAAAGTAAACTCAAGGTGTTTAAAATGGTTCGATTTGCTGTAAATACCAAAATATTTGTTCTGGGTCTATGTGAAGAGATTTTAAAAGCGGTATATCCTGAGTGGGTCATAGTTAAAATACCTGTAGCCCCAATTTGGTCCGCGATTTTACTGGCATTATAACACACACTATCCGTTATGTATCGTTCGTTGCGATAGCGGGGTGGATTCTCTGTTTTCACTCTAATCTCGCTTGTTTCTTCTACATGGGCAATAATCTTATGCATAGCTTTTACAACATCGACAGGATACATTCCTACAGACGTTTCGCCACTTAACATCATAGCGTCTGCGCCATCAAGAACCGAGTTGGCTACGTCGTTTACCTCAGCGCGTGTTGGTGTCATACTGGTTATCATGCTTTCCATCATCTGGGTAGCAATTATGACAGGTTTGGCCGCTTTGTGACACTTATTAACAATCATTTTTTGAATAAGAGGAACACCTTGCATGGGTACTTCAACCCCCAAATCGCCTCGTGCTACCATTACACCATCTGTGGCTTCTATAATATTGTCAATATCCACAACAGCCTCAGGCTTTTCTATTTTTGCCACTATTCGGGCATGCGATCCATAATCGTCTAAAAGTCTTCGTAATTCATAAACATCTTGAGCATTCCGTACAAACGACAAACCTATCCATTCAATTCGCTCTTGCATTACCACTTCTAAATCGGCTAAATCCTTTTCCGTTAAACATGGCAATGAAATTCTGGTGTTGGGAAGATTAACTCCCTTTTTTGATTTTAAGGGTCCACCTTGTATAACCTCAGCTTCTACTTCACCAATGCCATCTGTTTCAACTACTTTTAAAAGCAATTTACCATCGTCAAGTAAAATATTTTCTCCCACTTTTACATCCGATGCAAATTGTTGATAGGTCATAAAGACCTTTTTTACGGTTCCATCACAAGGTATATTGGTAAAACGCAGGCGATCTCCTGGGTGTATAACAGCGCCTTCTTCTACAGTTCCAATCCGAAGCTTCGGACCTTGTAAATCAGCTAATATGGCCAAATTGAAAGATTCACTTTCATTGTCAACTTCGCGAATTCGTTGAACCAGTTTTCGGGCCAACTCATGACTGCCATGAGACATATTGATTCTGAAAACATTGACACCAGCTTTTGCCAACTCTCGAATCTTATCAACCGATTCGGTGGCAGGGCCTAGAGTGGCCACTATTTTGGTTTTGTTAAAGTGCATTAGTCTATTAAGAGGTTAATTTCGTCTTTGGGATTAGAAGGCACAAATTCGCGCACCGAAAGTACACCCGACAAAGTTCGTAAACGCATTATCCATTCATGAAGTCGTGCTTCTTTTTCATTGGTATCGAAAAGCATAAGCACATCAGGCAGGTTTTTATCGCGGGTAACTGGCAATTTTGTAGGTTTTTCTAAATAAAACGAATCGGATTTTTCAGCATTGTTGTCATCAATTGAATGGGTACCCATTAAATAAACTTTTTGAATGCTGTATGGTAAAAAAGATTCATAAAGCAAAAAGGCATATTCAACATCTCTAAATCTCAAAACGTGGTTTTTTTCTGTCTTTTTGAACTCAAGCCATTTATTTTGATTAATTAGAAAGGCCAATTTGTAGAGTTCGAGGGTTGTGTAAATACCCAGTTTTGGCATGACCACCAAAAAGTCACTTATCTCCAGACGAAAAGCAGATGGCATTATTTAAGTTCTAATTTCGAGCAGGTTTGCAAAGAAGCTCTTTCTTCTGCACGTTTTTTTGACCTGCCGATACCTACGCCCATCAACTCATCGTTAACAAAAACTTTGCATTCGAACCCGGCTTTAACAGTCCCAGACTCTAACATCAATGTTTCTAAACGCACATGATTCTTTTGCTTTTGTGCCCATTCAAGCAAGCTTCCCTTATAGCTGATGGTTAAATTCTCTAGCTCACTTAGATTTGTAAATGGTTGAACAACTTGTTCCAAAACAAATTTTCGGGCCACATTGTAGCCTTTATCCATATAAATGGCACCAATCAAAGCTTCAAGCGCATCTCCTAGTATGGCATCGCCTTGTTTAGGTTTTCTTCCACGGGTTTCGATATAAGACTGTATTCTAAGCTTATACGAGATGTCATTTAACATACTTCGGCTTACTATCTTAGATCTCATTTGTGTTAAATAGCCTTCATTTTTGCCTGGTAACTTCGAATACAAGTATTCAGCCACTACCGCGCCCAGTATAGCATCTCCCAAAAATTCAAGCCGTTGGTTATTCAGCTTCGGGCCATTTACCGAACTATGTCGAAAAGCAATTTCATAAAGTTCTATTTTGTTAGGTTTAAAACCTAACAAAGGTTTAAATCTATTTTGTTCTTCAGAAGCAGAGAATCGGGATAACAACCGACTCCATGCGCTGGCCATCAGGCTTTGTACTTCTTAAAGATTACCGATGCATTATGCCCGCCAAAACCAAAAGTGTTGCTCAAGGCGGCTCTCACTTCACGTTCTTGTGCCTTGTTGAACGTAAAATTCAAATTTTTGTCCAATTCTGGGTCGTCGGTAAAGTGGTTAATCGTAGGGGGTATCAAATTATGTTGAACGGCCATAACCGTTGCAGCTGCTTCCATAGCACCTGCAGCGCCTAATAAATGGCCTGTCATGGATTTGGTGCTGCTAATATTAAGTTTATAGGCATGTTTTCCAAATACTTTTTGAATGGCCTTAGCTTCGGCCACATCACCTAATGGGGTACTAGTACCATGAACATTAATGTAATCAATATCTTCTGGTTTTAATCCGGCATCTTCAAGCGTCCTGTTCATAACTTTAGTAGCACCTAAACCTTCGGGATGCGGAGCCGTAAGATGGTGTGCATCGGCCGACATTCCCCCTCCCACCAATTCAGCATAAATCTTAGTACCACGCTTTAAAGCATGTTCCAAATCCTCTAAAATTAAACATGCCCCACCCTCGCCCATAACAAATCCATCGCGGTCCTTGTCAAAAGGTCGAGAAGCTGTAGAAGGGTCATCATTTCGGGTGCTTAAAGCATGCATGGCATTAAATCCTCCGATACCGCTTACTCCGACAGTGGCCTCAGAACCACCGGCCACTATAACCGAGGCCTTGCCAAGTCTTATGTACATTAAAGCATCTATGAGTGCATTAGTCGATGAAGCACACGCAGAAACAGTTGTAAAATTCATGCCTTGAAAACCATGGCGAATACTAATATGACCAGGGGCTATATCTGAAATCACTTTGGGTATGAAAAACGGATTAAACCGCGGAATTCTTCCACCCTCGGCAAAAGCAATACACTCATTGGTAAAAGTATCCATACCTCCTATACCGGCCCCCCAAATTACACCCACCGATTCTTTATCGAGTTCGGCGTAGTTCAAAAGCCCCGAATCTTCCAGTGCTTGATCTGAACAAGCTATTGCAAACTGAGAAAAGCGGTCGAGTTTTCGAGCTTCCTTTCTATCCAAATAAACCGATGGGTCGAAACCCTTAACCTCGCAAGCGAAACGGGTTTTAAATTCCAATGCGTCGAATAAGGTAATAGGGGCCGCACCGCTAAGCCCGGATATTAAATTCTTCCAAAAGTCTTGGACGTTGTTGCCAATTGGACTTACAACGCCCAAGCCCGTTACTACTACGCGCCGGAACTGCATATCAGGCTTTGGTAGCTTCTTCGATATAAGAAACGGCCTGACCTACTGTGGCAATATTCTCAGCCTGATCATCCGGAATTTGAATGTCAAACTCCTTCTCAAACTCCATGATGAGTTCAACAGTATCTAAAGAGTCAGCACCTAAATCATTGGTGAAGCTGGCCTCTGTTGTCACTTCATTTTCATCAACGCCTAGCTTGTCTACGATGATGGCTTTAACACGGGAAGCAATGTCCGACATGAATCCTAAATTTGGTTATTGTAAGTTGCAAAGAAAAATAAACCTTACTTGCCGACCAACATATTCCTTAACATCAAAAACATATTTTTGAGCAGACGTTCTCAAAACCACGTCGCCTATCTAAACCAATGAAACGAATAGCCATTTTTGGCTCGGGAGCCGGTACCAATGCCGACCGGATTCTCAAGCATTTTGAAGAAAGTGAACTGGCCCGGGTGCATCTGGTTCTCACCAATCGCAAAAACGCCGGAATTATCGATAAGGCCCGTAAATACGGCCTTCCGGCCATGGTATTTAGCCCCGAACAACTACAAAACGGTTCGGTTCTAGAAAAATTGCGTGCCCATAAAATCGACCTCATTGTGCTCGCAGGCTTCCTTAAAAAAATCCCAATTCACATCATTGAAGCCTTTCCCAATCGCATCATCAATATCCATCCGGCTTTACTTCCTGACTACGGAGGAGAGGGTATGTATGGCATGAATGTGCATAAAGCTGTTGTCGAGAACGAAGAATTCGAAACCGGAATCACCATACATTTCATTAACGAAGATTACGATGAAGGCGAAATCATCTTTCAAGAAACAGTTGAAGTCGATCCCGATGACAGCCCTGAAGATGTTGCATACAAAGTTCAAGAACTCGAACATCGTCACTATCCCGAAGTTATCGAGTGGGTACTCACTGAAATGGACATATGATTTACCTCTATACCGACGGCTCGGCTCTGGGAAATCCGGGGCCGGGTGGTTTGGGTATTGTGCTGGTTTCAGGGATTCATCGAAAAGAGCTTAGTCAAGCCTTTCGCTTTACCACCAATAACCGCATGGAGCTACTCGCTGTTATTTTAGGCCTCGAAGCTCTGAAACAACCCAATCACAAGGTTACCGTAGTGTCCGACTCTAAATATGTGATTGATGCCGTTACCAAAAATTGGCTGCGCAGTTGGGAGGCAAAAGCTTTTAACGGAAAAAAAAACGCAGATCTTTGGCAGAGGTTTTTGCGTGTAAGTAAGAATCATCAAATGCATTATGAGTGGATAAAAGGCCACAACGGTCATCCAGAAAATGAAAAATGCGACAAATTGGCCACCCATGCCGCCCATAATGGTCCTTTTCTAATCGATCAAGGTTACGAGCAGCTGAAAGCCCGCTCAAACTTATTTTAAAACCTTTTAGCCAATAGTAGGTAGCTGAATCTCCCTTTTTCAGTTGCTCTTTTGAGCGCTCCCACTTTGGGTTCAGTCCGTTTTGGATATCATTTAATTCATCTTACCAAAGTGGTCCGGTCTTTTCGCTGCAAGTCCTCTCCAAGCTTTCAATATTTTCAAGTTTTTATTCCAAACACTTGACATTTTATGAATAGTAAGCGGCTGCGGGTTTTTTTGGTAAAATCCCTGTATCAAAACTATTACAACATCTAAATTGTCGCTTTAAATAGCTTAAAGGTCTTGCAACAGCTTTTAAGGAAAACTAAAAGTTTGCAAAGAATTTAAACTATAAACCCGCTATCAGACTTTGCCAAAAGCGGGTTTGTAAACCAAAGGCCGATTAGAAATTCACGATCCAAGCATCTTTAACCGCTCCGCGTATTTCGTTACGGGCTTTTGAAGCAGCATTCATGTTATCGAAACTCTTGTAAATAACCCGATAGGTTTTTAAATCCTCAACAAAAAGCACTTGCATTTCTGATTTGTCGATACCATTTAAACCATCCATATAACGTTGGGCAAGAGCCTGATTCGGAAAACTACCCACCACAACTCGCCACATAGGTTTGCTTAAATCCAAAGGCTTTACTTCTTCTTTTTGAGCGACCGGTAATATGCGTTTATTTAGTTCGGCTTTTAAACTGTCGTTGGTAGCACGCATTTTGTTTAATTGAGCCTCACGCGCTTTTAATTGTTTTTCATTTTCTTCTTCCTGTTTAGCCATTTGTTCTTTAACTGATTTCTCCGAATTTTTTAACATATCAAATTCAGCTTGATTCACTCGGGCCTCGCCTTTTTTCAGCCCTTTCCCTAACGTAATGTTAAGGCCAAGATTAATCACTCCCAGCAAATCGTTACGGCTCCCCGCAGTTAAACCATCCAAATAATCGCTGCTGTAAGCATAACGCAGAGCCCCACCAAGAGTAATAGCCATTCGGCTGCTTATTGGGGCTGCTATACTGCCTTCTAAGCCAATTGCAGGGGCATCCGAATAGCCTTTTCCTCCAGGTACGAAATCGCGGCGTTGACCATTTTTTAAATCAAACACATCTGACCTAATCATCATCCAACCCGCGCCAATACCCAAATAGAGCTGCCAACTTGATCCGGGTTTAATCAATTCCAAAACATCGGCATCGAAATACAAACTAGGCTCAGATATAAAGGTTTGACTATACAAATTACCCGATGTACTCCCGTCAAAATTGCCCATCAGCCAATTGCCTCTAAGGCGGTAGGTATCATTAAAGCGATAAGCTATGCTGAGCTGGGTGCCCAAATTCGTGCGGTTGTACTTACTCGATTGCCGTTGTAAATCAGTTCGTGGCAGTAAATATGAAAGAGATGTTGTAATGTCTAATTTCTCTTCAACAGCGTCGGCCGATTTTTGCGCCTGAGCTTCGAAAAGCGATATTGTTACGGCTACTAGAGTGAGAAATTTCTTCATGTTGGGTTTTTTCAAAGTCGGTTCTAAAGTAGTGCTTTTATGTAAACCAAAAGCCCCATTTTACTTGCTTGCTTTCCACTACTTTTGCGCCCTCTTTCAAATCCCAGAATCAGATGAAAATAGAGCAGGAGAATTTAGGCGGTCTTAGTGCCGTTCTTCATGTGTATATAGAAGAAAATGATTATCAACCCCTTGTAAATGAGGGTTTAAAAAAAATTAGAAAAACTGCAAATGTTCCGGGTTTTCGCATTGGATACGTGCCTGAGGGGCTTATTAAACGACAATACGGCAAAAGCATTAAAGTTGACGAAATCAATAAACTGTTCCAAGAAAGCATAAACAAATACTTGCGCGACAGTGCGGTTAGTATTGTAGCTGCGCCAATTTTGCGCGAAGACAATGAAGTAAATTGGGATGCCAACAACTTTACGTTTTCGGCCGATATTGGATTAGCCCCAGAAGTTCCATTGCTATTCGAAGAACCAAAAGTATCTCTGCCCTATTATCGCATTATAGTGGATAGTAGTTTACTGGAAAAGGAGTTATTGGAAAAGAGGCGCAATGCCGGCAGCTTTACAGAAGGTGAAACTGTTCAAGAAAATTCCATTGTTCAGTTTTCTTGGAGCGAGATTATGGAACAAAACCACGAAAGCCAACACGAGCATAAAGGGAGAATCTTGGTAGCAGATTTTGAGATTTTTAAATCTGCCATGCTAGGTAAAGCCATTAATGATGAGGTAGAAATTTTATTTGAGGAGCATACAGATAAAAACGAAATGGCCGAAATTCTCGATGTTGATGTACATCACCTTGAAGAGGCCAAAGGCTTAAAATGTACCATTATCGCCATAAATCAATTGGATATAGCCGAAGCGAATGAAACTTTTTTTAACGAGTATTTTGAAGTAAATACAGAAGAAGAAGCACGTGAGATACTTAAAGCACGACTTCAGAGTAATTTTGACCAAGCATCGGATCAACGTTTTTTAGATGAGGTATATCGTTATCTTATTGAAAACCTTTCGTTCGAAATGCCCAAAAACTTTTTAATGAAGTGGCTTAGTGCCAATCGCGAAGGGGGTCTTTCACCAGAGGCAGCTCTTGAAGAGTACAACCGCTTGGAGCCCATGTTGAAATGGGATTTTATTGTTCAAAAGGCACAGAGTGCAATTGACATAAATATATCTGACGAGGAGCTTAACGCGTTTATTTACAAAGACACGGCCCGAATGTACAGCAGCTATAATTTGGGACCTGACTTTTTAAACTACATGGTTCAGTCTCGCAAGAAGAACGAAGAAGACATGGATAAAATGTATCGAACAGCTCTTACCGAAAAAACACTTTTCGTTTTATCTCAAAACTTTGACAAAAACGAAAAATGGATTAGCCTCAAAGAATTCAATACTGCTTCTGCATAGTGCCCAACAAAAAGCCCGAATTTTTCGTTTACTTTACATGATGAACCCGAAAGAATTTAACAAATACGCCCAAAAACATATGGGCATTAGCAGTCTCAATTTAGAAGGCTATGTTCAAGCTAGTTTAACCCCATACATTATTGAAGAGCGCCAACTTAACGTTGCCCAGATGGACGTTTTTTCGCGCCTGATGATGGACCGAATCATCTTTTTGGGAACCGCCATTAACGATCAGGTTGCCAATATTGTACAAGCCCAGCTATTGTTTTTGGAATCAGTAGATTCCAAAAAAGACATCCAAATTTACCTTAACTCTCCGGGTGGTAGCGTTTATGCTGGATTGGGCATTTACGATACCATGCAGGTGGTGGCCCCTGATGTGGCAACCATTTGTACAGGTATAGCCGCCTCTATGGCTGCTGTTCTATTGGGTGCTGGTCAAAAAGGAAAACGAACTGCCCTTAAACACAGCCGTGTAATGATTCATCAGCCCATGAGCGGTTCACAAGGCCAAGTAACCGATATGGAAATAGCTTTGCGCGAAACCCAAAGGGTGCGTGACGAATTGTATCAAATTCAAGCACTTCATACTGGTCAGTCTTTCGAAACCATTAAGGCCGATTCCGATCGCGATAATTGGATGTCATCTGAAGAAGCCAAGTCTTATGGAATTATCGATGAAATTTTAGAACGCAAGAAATAAGTGAAACTTCTGGCTTTGCCTTATGAAAGAAAAAAAAGAAAATTTGATTTGTTCTTTTTGCGGAAGAGATAAAAAAGATACGAATGTTCTAATTGCCGGTATCAATGGGCATATTTGCGATCATTGCATTCGCCAAGCGAGCTCTATTGTGCAGGAAGAACTTGAGCAAAAAGACAAAGCTGATCTTTCTCTCAATCTTCGTTTAGTAAAACCCACCGAGATTAAAGCGTTTTTAGACGAATATGCCATTGGTCAAGACGATGCAAAACGTGTTCTATCAGTGGCCGTTTATAACCACTACAAGCGGCTAATTTCTTTTGGCAAAGACACAGACAAAATCGAAATTGAGAAGTCTAACATCATTATGGTTGGGCCAACAGGGACTGGTAAAACCCTTTTGGCCCGAAGCATAGCTAAAATGTTAAATGTTCCATTCACCATAGTGGATGCAACTGTTTTAACCGAAGCAGGTTATGTTGGTGAAGATGTAGAAAGCATTTTATCTAGGTTGCTACAAGCGGCAAATTACGATGTGAAGTCAGCCGAAAGGGGCATCGTATTTATTGATGAAATAGACAAAATTGCACGTAAATCTGATAATCCCTCAATTACCCGCGATGTAAGCGGAGAAGGCGTTCAACAAGGATTGCTTAAGTTGTTGGAGGGTGCCAAGGTGAATGTGCCTCCTCAAGGAGGTCGTAAACACCCTGACCAAAAATTTATAGAAATAGATACTAAGAACATCCTATTCATAGCGGGAGGCGCTTTTGATGGAATTCAGCGTCATATTGCCAACAGGCTGAACACTAGGGCGGTGGGCTATACATCAAACCAGGAACGAGACTCCATAGATGGGGAGAATATTTTAAAGTATGTTTCACCTCAAGATCTCAAGAGTTTTGGCCTTATTCCAGAACTTATTGGCCGCTTGCCAGTGCTTACCCATTTAGATTCTTTAGACCGTGAAGCCCTGATTAGGATTTTGATTGAGCCCAAAAACGCTTTGGTTAAACAATATCAAAGCTTGTTCAAAATGGATGGAATAGCCTTAACTTTTGAACAAAATGCTTTGGAGTACATAGTTGACAAAGCTATAGAATTTAAGCTCGGAGCAAGAGGGCTTAGGTCTATCTGTGAAGCCATATTGACTGACGCAATGTTCGAACTTCCGGGAAATAAGCGCGAAAACACGCTTCAAGTAACCGCCGATTATGCGCAAAATAAATTGAGCCATATGTCGCTAAGCAAACTCAAAGCGGTTTCCTGAGGTAACTCACAAAAGCATATTTGAGTCCTGTTTCCGGCTGTACAGATTCCTTTCTTGAGCTTTCCTGCCAAAAATCTTCGTCTATAACTGGAAAAAAACTGTCTGCATCTTTAAATGCTGCTTCAATATGGGTTATTTCCAACTTGTTGGCTAAAGGCATGGCTTGAGAATAAACTTCAGCACCTCCAACAATCATGATGGTTTCAAGACTTTTTAAAGCATATAGCGCTTCTTCTAAACTTTGGTAAACCTCCACATCAGGAAACTTCCAATCAAGGTTTCTGGTGATTACCACATTTCGGCGCTTTGGCAATGGTCGTCCTACAGATTCAAAAGTTTTTCTACCCATTAAAACCGTGTGACCCATGGTGAGAGACTTGAAATGCTTTAAATCTTCAGGTATGTGCCAAAGCAAAGCATTGTTTCGCCCGATGGCTCGGTTTATATCCATGGCGGCTACCATTACTATTTCGCTCATACAGCTACATCAGCTTTAATGTGTGGATGAGGATCGTAACCCTCAATTAGAAAATCTTCAAACGAGAAATCAAAGATGTTTTTTACTTCATGATTGAGCTTCAACAACGGCAAAGATCTAGGTTCACGGCTTAGTTGAAGCTTAACTTGATGTAGGTGGTTTTTATAAATGTGTGCATCACCAAAAGTGTGAATAAAATCGCCTGCTGTAAATCCACAAACTTGAGCCACCATATGTGTGAGAAGAGCGTACGATGCAATATTGAAAGGTACACCCAAAAACAAGTCGGCACTTCGTTGGTATAACTGACAGCTTAACTTTCCATTGGCTACATAAAATTGAAAAAGTACATGACACGGTGGCAAAGCCATCTTATTGACTTCTGATACATTCCAAGCACTTACCAAGTGGCGCCTCGAATCGGGATTGCCCTTAAGTCCTTCAATTAATTGACTGATTTGATCTATTGTTCCGCCATCTGAAGTTGGCCACGAGCGCCATTGATGTCCATATACAGGTCCAAGTTCGCCATGCTCATCAGCCCATTCGTCCCAAATGCGAACCTTGTTTTGATTTAGCCAGGCAATATTGGTATCTCCTTTTAAAAACCAAAGCAACTCGTAAATAATAGAGCGCAGATGTAGCTTTTTTGTGGTAACCAAAGGAAAACCATTTTCTAAATTAAAGCGCATTTGATAACCGAAAACCGAAATGGTTCCAGTGCCAGTTCGGTCTTCTTTTTCAACTCCCTCAGCCAAAACGTGTTTCAACAAATTGTGGTAGGCTTGCATGTAAAGTGCTTTTAACTTTTTAAAACAACGAAAGTAAGTTGAAAGCCAGAGCCTCGCACATTTGTCCCTACTTTCTAACTTTGAAAAATGCTTACATCGCCAAATTATTCACCAACCATGCGCAGTGTGCGTCTGTGGTTCAATCAGATAGATGAAAAAGACAGGGTAAAACGTCTATTAGATTGGGGTGAAGAGCAACCTCATCTTTATGGTTTTTTAATCAACCTTAGCGATGACTTTGGCGATTTATCACACAATGGCCTGATGTATTTACCACTCATTTTAAGTGAAGCTTTTAGGCGATTGGGTATGCCGGTTCACCCCATTGGAGCCGAGATTTTGGAGGAAGTTTTAAAAGACGCAGTGCATTCCGGTTTAGTGCTCGAAGGAGAGAGTGCACGCATGCAAAGTGAATTGCGCTTGGCTTGGCTCGAATTGGCAAGAGAAGAAGCAATAGATTTAGAAAGCTTGCCTGCCACACAAATGGTTTGTAGAATTTTAGTAAATGCTTTTGAAAAGGCGGTTCCCGAAAAATTACAATGAGCCCAATAGAAATTGTTAACAAAATGCTGGACCAAGATGCATTTAGTCAATGGCTTGGTATTGAATTGCTTGAAATACAAAAAGGAAAATGTATTTTAAGAATGAAACTTAGGAATGAAATGACCAATGGATTTTTAATTGCCCATGGCGGAATTTGTTATGCCTTGGCCGATAGTTGTTTGGCTTTTGCGGCCAACAGCTATGGCAATCAGGCGCTAAGTTTAGAAACATCTATCTCCCATTTTAAGCCGGTTAAGGTTAATGATGAACTGATAGCCAAAACTCATGAACGGCATAGAAGCCGAAAAACGGCCTTATACGATGTGGAAGTATTTAATCAAGAAAAAGAATTGGTGGCCTTGTTTAAAGGTACCGTTTACATAACCGAAAAAATCTGGTAAGTATGAATGAGGCCTATTTAATAGATGGTGTGAGAACACCTATTGGAAAATTTGGAGGTAGTTTAGCAACGGTTAGAGCCGATGATTTAGCGGCTCATGCCATTCGGGCTCTTATAAGCAAATACCCAAAATTGCCTCAAGAAGCCATAGATGATGTTATTTTAGGATGCTCTAATCAGGCAGGTGAGGACAACCGAAATGTGGCCAGAATGGCACTGCTTTTAGCAGGCTTGCCATTTAGTGTTCCTGGTGAAACAGTAAATCGACTTTGTGCTTCGGGTATGTCTGCTGTGGTGCATGCCTACAGAGCCATAAAATCTGGAGAGGGAGATGTTTTTATAGCTGGTGGAGTTGAACACATGACCAGGGCACCTTATGTAGTTGGAAAACCAAGCACTGCTTTTGGTACTGATGCCAAAATGTATGATTCTAGTTTTGGTTGGCGTTTTATTAACCCTGAAATGCATAGGCTCTACGGAACCGATGCCATGGGAGAAACCGCAGAAAATCTGGTCGATATGTTCAGGATTTCACGTTCTGACCAAGACTTATTCGCATTTAATTCGCAACAAAAAGCGGCCCGCGCTCAGGTTCAAGGAATTTTGAATGAAGAAATTGTGGCTTTGAACATTCCTCAGCGTAAGGGAGATGCTTTGGTTTTTTCGCAAGATGAGTTTTTAAAACCCGATACTACAATAGAGGCTTTATCCAAATTGAAGCCCGCTTTTCGCAAAGAAGGAAGTGTAACCGCCGGCAATGCCTCAGGCCTAAATGATGGCGCTGCGGCTCTTTTTGTGATGTCGGATGCAGCTTTAAAAACATACGGAATTGAACCAATGGCCCGAATAGTTGCTTCTGCAGTGAGCGGCGTAGAACCCAAAATAATGGGTATTGGCCCGGTTTACGCTTCTGAATTGGCACTTAAACGCTCACAGCTCAGTCTTTCAGATATGAGTCACATTGAGCTGAATGAGGCATTTGCGGCTCAAGTATTAGCTTGTACCCGTAAAATGGGGCTTGACGATTCTGACGATCGAATAAATCCAAATGGTGGAGCGATCGCCTTGGGTCATCCTCTAGGTATGTCAGGAGCTCGTATTTTATTGAGTGCAGCACGCCATTTGGCGCGAACACGCGGTCAATACGCTTTGGTGACCATGTGCATTGGAGTTGGACAGGGATATGCTGTAGTTATTGAAAATTTAAGAAAATGATTTATGAATTTGAAGGATACAAGCCGGTTATAAATCCAGGCGCTTTTGTTCATCCTCAAGCTGCGGTAATTGGAAACGTTATTATTGGAGATAAAGTGTATGTAGGACCAAATGCTGTTTTACGTGGAGATTGGGGAAGAATTGAAGTGGGTTATGGCGCCAATATTCAAGAAAACTGCACTATTCATATGTTTCCCGGACTTAAGGTTGTTTTAGAAGAAATGGCTCACATAGGTCATGGTGCTATAATTCACGGTGCTCATATAGGCCGTAATGTTTTAATAGGAATGAATGCGGTTGTAATGGATGAAGTGATGGTGGGAGCAGGAAGTATTGTAGGTGCTTTGAGTTTTGTGCGACAAGGATTGGTGATTCCTGAAAGAAGTGTAGTTGTAGGCAATCCTGCTGAAATTATTCGCAAGGTAGACGATCATATGCTTGATTGGAAAACCATGGGAACCGAACTGTACATGAAGCTTCCCGAATTATGCCGAAATAGCTTGAGAATTTGTGAGCCCTTAACCGAAGAAGAACCCGACAGACCCCAGCAAAAAACCGATTATTTGCCGCGCAAAAGCAAGGTTTAAAGGTGGTTCAAGAAAAAGTTAAATGAAAAAGTTTCAAATGGGCTTATTTGAAATCAATTTAAGTAAATTCGCCTGCCCTTGGAAAGGGTATAGTTGTTCTTTCTAAATTAGCCCAAACGAAAAACCTACAAAACCACAAACAAACCCATGAAAAAGGTATTTTCCATTTTCGCACTGCTTGCTGTGCTTTTTGCATCGCCTTTAACCATAACGGCGCAAGAAGAAGGTACAACCGATTCTACAGCCCAGCCTGAAACCGTTACCGAAACTGTTGCTGAAGAGCCCGCTGTTGAACAAAGTGCTCCAGTTGAAGCGGTTGAAGCCGAAAAGAGCTTTAAACAAGTCATCAAAGAAAAGTTCATTGAAGGCGGTCCTGAATTTATGGGCATTGTATTGTTAGCCCTAATTTTAGGTTTGGCCATTAGCATTGAAAGGATCATTTATTTGAATTTGGCAACTACCAACACTTCAAAATTGTTGAATGAAGTAGAAAGTGCTTTAAGTTCTGGTGGAGTAGAAGCTGCAAAAGAAGTTTGCCGCAATACAGCTGGTCCAGTAGCCAGTATATTTTATCAGGGTTTAGACCGTATGGATGAAGGTATTGATATGGTAGAAAAGTCAGTAGTTTCTTATGGCTCTGTGCAAATGGGGCTTTTAGAGAAAGGGATTTCTTGGATTTCTCTATTTATTGCACTTGCCCCTATGCTTGGTTTCATGGGAACTGTAATTGGTATGATTCAGGCCTTCGACGCTATCGAAGCAGCCGGAGACATTAGCCCATCATTAGTTGCCAGTGGTATTAAAGTGGCACTTTTAACTACAGTGTTCGGTCTTATAGTGGCTATGATTCTTCAGGTATTTTACAACTACATTGTTGCCAAGGTAGACTCTATCGTTAACAGCATGGAAGACGCTTCAATAAGCTTCATCGACCTTCTATACAAGTACAAAAAATAAGCACTTATGAATTCAGCTAAAATTGTTAGAATTGCCTCGTTTGTACTTATGGCGGTTGCATTGGTTATGCTGGTCATGGTTATGTTAGATGGCAATAAAAACGCTGGAATGTTTATCGACTTGGGCTATATTTCCACTTTTGTGGCTGTAGCAGCGGCGATAATATTTAGTATTCTCAACCTTTTTAAAAATGGCAAAGCAGCTAAAAATACTTTGGTGGGTTTTGGCGTTTTAGCTTTGGTTATGATACTGTCTTATGTTGTTTCAAGTGGTGCCGATCATGAGTCTTACGGGGCTTTGGAAATAAGTGAAGGCACAAGCCGAATGGTTAGCACTGGATTGACAGCGTTTTACATTTTCTTGGCCATTACGGTTGGAAGCATTGCTTTTACCGAAATAAGCAAGATTTTTAAATAAGAACCATGGCAAGAAGAGCAGCACCGGAAATCAATGCAGGATCGATGGCGGACATCGCCTTCTTGTTGTTGATTTTCTTTTTGGTGACCACCACCATGGATGTCGACAAGGGCATTGCCCGGAAGCTTCCGCCCATAGTTGATGACCCAACTATAAAACCTCCGCCCATTAAGGAAAGGAATGTGTTTGTAGTTCTTCTCAACTCAAACGACTATTTGTTTGTGGAGAAAGATTACATGGATATAAAAGATTTGAGGGGTGAAGCAAAAAAGTTCATTAGCAATTTTGGCCGTTTAGAAAATTATTCTGAGAATCCTAAAAAGGCCATTATTTCTCTTCAAAACGATAGAGGGACTTCATACGAAATGTTTATTGCCGTTCAAAATGAACTTACTGCGGCATACAATGAACTTCGAGAGGAGGAGGCCCAAAAGCGCTTTGGCAAGTCATTCGATGAACTTACTGAAGATCAAGCCAAAGAAGTGCGTGATTTTTATCCGTTGAATATTTCTGAAGCAGAACCTGTAAACCTAGGAGGATAATGTCGAAGTTTAGACGCAAAAACAAAGGCGGAACACCTGAAATATCTACAGCCTCACTGCCTGATATCGTGTTTATGTTGTTGTTTTTTTTCATGGTAACAACCACCATGCGAGAAGTGACTTTACTTGTAAAGAACACCAAGCCCAACGCTACAGAGGTTCAAAAGCTTGAACGAAAGGCATTGGTTTCTTACATATATGTAGGGGCTCCAAAAGATAACATTCAAGGCCAATTCGGAAAGGAGCCACGTTTGCAGCTTAACGATGCTTTTGCCAAACCAAGTGAAATTGGTCAGTGGGTGGAAGTAGAGCGTGAGGCCAGAAATGAAGCCGAACGTCCTCTCTTAACCGTTTCGATTAAAGCAGATCGTGATGTAAAAATGGGCTTGATTACGGACATCAAGCAAGAGTTAAGGAAGGCTCAGGCGCTTAAAATCAATTACTCGACCATGCCTGGTGAAATATTCTCCGGAAGAAAGAATAAAAGATAATTATTTTAGATTTTGATTCAAACTGCTGCCGTTGACGAAACGCAGCAGTTTTTTTTTGTCATAAAGCGAATTTTATGCAGGCTGACTATTGATTTGTAAAATGCTGACTTATAATTTGTCAACATAGCGTTAAATTGCACATCTAATTTAATCGACCTATTTACGAGCATGAAGCAGTTTTACAACCGAATTTGGTTTTGCTTATTGGCTATCCTTGGCTTAGCAGACTTAAATGCACAATCTGGAGCTACTTATACCGAAATTTTTATGGATGGTAAACTTCAGGTATTCGCCCTCAACAGGGAAGAACTGCTGGTTCGATTTTTAGATGGAACTACGGAGTCAGAGAAGAATCAAATTCTCTCAAACCTAGATTTTGTTGAAAGTAATAAATGGGAACATTATCCTTCTCCGGATGTGACTTTGGTTAAGTTGATACCAGGTTGGCGTTGGGAACAATTGGCGGCTCGCTTATATAGCATTCCACAGGTTGTTTTTTACAGTCGTGGACTTTTAGCCAAGGATGGAACTAAAGAATTTATTTTGGATAAAGTCTTTATTCAGAATGATGTGAGAGCCGATTTAAATGCACTAAAAGAGTTAATTAATGAGTTAGGCGGAGAGTACATTGGCGAGTCGTTCATGCCCAATTTGGTTGAAGTGAGGTTGAACAAATTTTCTATGCTCGATCCTTTGGGGTTTTGCGAGAAACTTCAGAAATCGGGAAACCATGCGTTTGTGGAGCCAGACATGATGAAAATTCTAAAGAGGCATAGCACCAACGACCCCTTTTTAAACTATCAATGGGCCTTAAACAATACAGGAAGCAGTATTCAGTTTAATGGCAACGCGGGTGAAGATATGGAAGTGTTTAACGCATGGACTTTAACCACAGGGTCTTCTTCCATAAAAGTGGCTATTTTAGATGAAGGTGTTGACTTAACCCATCCCGATTTAGCAGGAAACATGTTGCCTGGTTTTGATGGCACAGGTTTAGGCAGTGCTGGAGGTCCTAGTGGAAACGATGCTCATGGAACAGCATGTGCAGGCCAAGTGGCTGCTGTAACCAATAACAGCACTGGGGTTGCCGGTATCGCACCTCAATGTAAAATTGTTCCAGTACGTATAGCTTACAGCAATTCTGATGGAGATTGGGTTACAACTTCATCGGGAATAGGGACATCCATAACATGGGCATGGCAAACAGCCGGGGCTGATGTACTAAGTAACAGTTGGGGAGGGGGTAGTTCTACGTCGCTTATTACAAACCCATTTAACAACGCTACCATCCAAGGTCGAGGTGGATTAGGGGCCCCTGTTTTGGTTTCGGCAGGAAATGGGAACACCAGTACGGTTAACTATCCGGCTAATTTGGCTTCTACAATTTCCGTTGGAGCAAGCAGTATGTGTGGCCAACGTAAGAGCCCTTCATCTTGTGATGGTGAAACTTGGTGGGGAAGTGACTATGGAAGTCTTTTGGATATTGCTGCACCGGGCGTTAAAATTTATACTACAGATATACAAGGAAGTGCAGGCTACAGCAGTGGGAATTATGTTCCTAATTTTAATGGCACTTCATCGGCATGCCCAAATGCAGCTGGGGTTATGGCATTGATGCTTTCGGCAAATCCGAATATGACTCAAACCCAAGCCAGAAATGTAATAGAACAAACTTCAGAAAAAGTGGGAGGGTATGTCTATTCTACCACATCAGGAAGACCTAACGGCACTTGGAACAATGAAATGGGGTACGGACGTGTTAACGCTAATTTGGCTGTACAAGCTGCGCTGGCTTTGGGAGGGGGAACTTTCTGCTTTGCTCCTAGCAATTTACAAGGTGTAGCCACTACGTCCAGTTCGGCTACATTGTCTTGGACTACAGCCAATTCAGGTGGCAATGGGTTTGAAATTGAATATGGGTTAAATGGCTTTACTCAAAGTACCGGAACTCTCATTAGTTCTTCGGGTTTAAGCACTAATCTTACGGGTTTGCTCAGCAGCACATCCTACAGTTTTTATGTTAGAGAGCAATGCAGCAATGGGGCTTTTAGTTCGTGGGTTGGGCCGGTGAGTTTTACAACTCCTTGTAGCTCTTATAATTTGCCATACAGTGAAAGCTTTGCCATTTGGCCGCCTAATTGTTGGAATTTGACAGGTGGGACTAGAACAGTTGCACAGGCGTCAAACGACTATTTGTACGCTAATTTTTGGGGCTGGACAGATGGTAACAACGCATTGGCTCAAACACCCCCCATATTTGTATCTGGCAATGGAGAGGTTCGTTTTAGGTGGTCGCATCTTTATAGTGCTACATACCCAAATGATAGGCTTACTTTGAAAGCACGCGTTGTGGGTTCAGGAAGCTGGACTACTTTAAAAAACCTTCAGGGTCCTACGTTTACTACCACCGGAGCAGGCAATACATCACCCGCAGCAGATGCTAATTTCATTCAGGAAATTATTTCGCTTAACACGACCGCTTTTTCAGGCCAGTTTGTTGAATTTCAATTGGAATTTTATTCTGGTTACGGCCCAAATGTTTATGTGGATGATTTTGAAGTGCGTGCATTAAGTACGTGTCCTACAGCGCCTTCAAACTTATCGGTATCAGCTATTACGGCTAATTCTGCAATACTTAGCTGGTCGGCAGGCAATACACAGGCTAACCAATGGATTGTAGAATATGGCCCTATTGGATTTGTGCAAGGAACAGGTAGTGTTTTGTTAAGCAGCCAAACCAGTATTAATTTGACAGGATTAAACGCAGGAACATCTTATGCCTTTAATGTTCGCGAAATCTGTAGTACAGGCGACACTAGTTTGCCTTCTTCACAGTTCAATTTTGCAACGGTTTGCCAGACATATGCACTTCCTTACGAGAATAGTTTTGATGTTTTTCCGCCTATTTGTTGGGATTTGAGCGGTGGCACCAAAACGGTAACCCACAGCTCAGGCGATTATTTAAGAGCCAACTTTTGGGGATGGACTATCGGCCATAATGCCTTGGCCACATCGCCGATGGTAAGCATTGTAGGGGGCGCTTACGTCAAGTTTCGCTGGTCTCATTTATTTGATGTCTCCTATCCAAACGACCGGTTAACTTTAAGTGCTCGGTTGAGTGGAAGTGGCAGTTGGACCATTTTAAAGGATCTTTCAGGCTCCACTTTTAATACAATTGGAGCGGGAAGCACAAGTCCCTCTCCTGATGCCAATTTCATAACCGATTCCGTTTATTTGGATCCGTCAATATGGACTGGTGATGTGGAGTTTCAGTTTGATTTTGTTTCAGGTTATGGTCCTGATGTTTTTGTTGATGATTTTGAAGTCAAGTCTATTGGGACTTCCTCTACCTGCGCGTCATCGCCTCTTCAGGCTCAACAATTTAACAATGGATATACATGGGCCTATATTGGTTGGCAAGCAGCCGAGCCAACTTCAACCCAATGGTTGATAGAGTATGGGTCTTTTGGAATTACACCCGGTCAGGGCACAATGGTTTTGTTTAATCAGAATCCAGATACATTAAGTGGCCTCACGCAAGCGTCGACCTATACTTTTTATGTGTATGAGTTATGCGCCAATGGAGATACCTCAGCGCCTTCTTCTGCGGGTTATGCCTATACGCTTTGCCCCCAAGCTTCAACTCCTTACTCATATAATTTTGATAATCCGAACGCTTGTTGGCAGTACTTAGGCAGTTTACCTACTTATTTGTATAACAACGAGTATGTTATGTATCCTTTTGCCTCAGTTGGTAATGGTGATACCGGAAGGATGAAGTCGGAAGCAATTGATATTGCCGAAAATGCTGAAGTTTCAATTAAGTTTTCCCGTTTCCACGATGCTTTGGCAATTGATGACTATTTGTTAATCAGAGCGAGAGTGATAGGGCAAACCTGGGACACATTGACTACAGTTTCTGGTGTAAATTATGCTAGCAGCGGGGCAACCTCAACCATGCCCTCGCCTAAAAACGACTTTGTGGAGATTAGCGCGACTTTAGGAAGCCAATACTTGGGTGAACAGGCAGAATTTGAGGTAATAGTGTATAGAGGTGCTTCTGGTGCAGCAGCAGATGTTTTCCTTGACGATTTCGAAATTCGCCACACTGCTTGCACAGATGCCTATAATGTGCAGATGGCCTATCCGGGTTATTATCGGGTCCAGCTTAATTGGCAGAGCCTTGGCTTAACGTCTTATTCGGTTCAATATCGCAAAGTGGGTACTGTTAATTGGAACGCTGTTTCTGCTTTTTCTAACAACGCTTTGTTGCGCAATTTAGAAACCGGAGTATATGAACTCAAACTTTTCACAACACCAGGCTTGGCTAATCCATCTTGTAATTATCAATTTGAGATTGAGTGTGCCGAAGACGTTGTGTATGCGTACAACGTTTTGCAAGCACCTGAAATGGGACAATTTGCAACGGTAAACATTTTCGGAACTAATGGTGGTCAGCCATTGTATAATTTCAGCTTACAGAATACTTCTACTTCCACTTTGTCAACAATAATGGATAAAAGGAATGCCCGTTTTCAAGGGGTAACATCCGGAAATTACATTTTAAGAGTAGAGGACAAGTTTGGTTGTGAAGCCGATTCGGTTGCGAGTTTTAGCGTGGATCCATTAGATACCATGTACGTTCCTAATTTGATTAGTGCGGTAAATAGCACTCCCAATGGCTTTAGGCCAATTTGGAATGCCATTAAAGCCACGGGTTTAATTAACTATCAGGTTCGAGTTAGAAACGAAACAGACAATGCGCTTGTTCAACTGTTTACCGGTGTTAGCGATACGTTTTTGCACGTCAATAATTTAACCCCCGGTAAGATGTATCGATTTAATGTGAGGTCGCGTTATAATCCAGGCACTGGTGCTAAAAATTCGGCTTATAGCAATGGCCGAAACAGGAATCTTGGAGTTGGCGGTAATAAATTAGATGAATCTGGTTTAGGGGAGCATTTGACAGAGAATAAAGTATATCCAAATCCAACGGCGGATTATTTAAATATCGAAGCTGAAATAGGCAGCATCGTAAAGCTGTATGATGTTAGAGGGAGATTATTAAAAGAGTTTGAAATGCTTAATGGTTCTGCAATAATCAATCTTGAAGTCTATTCAAAAGGCAGTTATATGTTAGAAATAGAAAGGCATTCAGAGGTAGGGCGTTTTAAAATCATTCGTCAATAAGCGATAAGTCCTTATATAAAAATGGCGCCCAATGGCGCCATTTTTATATAAATCGAAATCCATCAGGTTGTGAAATGTTTACTCAGGTTACTCTGGTCTATAAACTGGTATATAACATTAAAGGTTTCTTCATCTCTTAAAACCCTTCTATGACCTAGGTTTACCGTGAAATGTGATTTAGCTTCTTTCCAAACCGGTAACAATCTAAGGGCATGATCAATAGGCACGTCACCGTCGTTATGATCGTGTATAATCAATCCTGGTAAGCGATGTATTTCGCACAAAGAAAGAGGCGAAATACTGTTCAGGTCCACATTATATTTCTTTTCTAAATGTTGCATTAACTGAGCTTTAAGCCTATTTCCTCCACCAATTGTGTTGCAAAAATCTCCAACAACGCCTTCAATGTCGGCAGGGCTACAAATTTGAACCAACGCTGTGATATGAAGCCCTAAATATGATGCATAATGGAGGGCCATTCCGCCTAAAGAATGCCCAATGCCTGCATAAAAAGGACCAAAAGATTCTTGAAGCATCATTGCCGATTGTGCAAATGTGGGCATATCAACTACCTGCTTAGGGTTTTCGCCGTGACCGGGAGCATCAAAAGAATAACAGTCGAAACCTTTTTGGTTTAAATAAAGCATTAAAGCATGAAACTGACTACCTCGTCCGCTCCAACCATGTACAAATAGTAACTTGGGGCCAGAAGAAGGAACTCTGAAAGCCACAATTTCCTTGTGCATTTCATTAAAGGATTCTATTCTGTACTTAGATCTGAAGGCTTTTTCACGTTCTGGAATTTTAAAATTTAGAGGGCGAAAGAAAATTTTTAGCGCCTGTTTCTTAGCAATTCGTGGAAAGACACTTGTCAATAGTTGGAAATACAGTTGAATGTAGTTTGGTATTGGATAGGAGGAAATTTCATGATTCGTGGTTTTCATTAAGCAAAGTTAGGTTTACCTAATAGCTAATAAAAAAATAGAACTAGGTAAAAGGAATTAAAAAAAATTGACGATTTTAGATTTATGAAAGGCAATGTCCCAAATAGCATGATCAAGCACCAGAACTGCAATAAGAATTGTGGTCGCTTGGGGCTATTGGGTTAAATCATCAAAATACTAACTCAATATCTGGCCCCGCATAAGCGGGGCTTTTTTGTTTATGAAAACACAGGAAAGCAAATTAGTGGCTTCAATGCAATTTGCCATGGCCACTAGCGATTTAGGCAATCAAAAACTATTATTTGCTCTTGACCAAATGGGCGAGAAAGGATTTGATTGGCTCAGCCAAAAATTTGATAGGGTAGAAAGGCAGAAATACAACTTACAGCTGATGAATGTTCCGAAAGCTGGTGATATGGTGTTTCTGGAATGCAGGTTTCGGGTTATTCAAAAAAAACAAGGTGTTCTAAGTATAACCAGTTTTATAAAATTGGGAGAAAAGACCAAAAAAGCTGGTATGGCCACTTACACCTTAAAGTTTGGAAATGCAAAACTGCTGCTCCAGGGACCATCTTCTTCAGCAACTACTTGAAAGCGGGCAAATAATTCTTCCGAGTACCAATTGTATGCTCTTGTAAGTTGAATAACTTCTTTGTGGGCTCGTTCTCTGTAAGCAGCCTGTACTACTTGATTTTCTGTAGACCAAACAGAAAAGGTAGCCTGCTCGATTAAAGGAAGAGTACCAACCCCTTTGGCAAAAAGCAGGCCGGGCATTTCACGCATACTTTTGCTTACACCGCCAACTTCATTCCAAAATTTTAATAGCAAGTTGGTTTTAATCCGAGCCCTTGTAAGCACAGCCATTTTGTAGGTTTCTGTTTTGGGTACTAAATGAAATGGCTGTTTACCATGCCAATAACCATGTGCATGATAAGCTTCTAACCACCAAGTTTTGCTGTTAGAAGCCAAAGTAAAGAATGCTTTTAGTTTGGGGTTAGATTCAAGAGCCTTAAGCGCAAAAGAATGTGAAGACCAATTCATGAGCAGTGCATATGTTCCCCAGTCTGGCCAAGGCTTAAATCCATCACCTCCTCCAGTACCCATTAATTTGTACCAATTAAGTCCTTCTATGTTTGATAGATATTGATGGGCCAAACCCATTTGTTTAAAGGCCCACCATTTTTGGCTTAGTCCCTTAAACGATAATAGCAGCATACAGCTAATTTCCATGACCCTATAACAACTGATGACGTCAAAAGTTAAAAAAAAAGCCGCTCTTGAACAGGAGCGGCTTTCAATGCATTAGTAAAAACTACTTTGAAGAATTATCTGCAACAACTTCAAAGGTGATTTCTGAATTGACTTCGCGATGCAATCGCAATTTAGCCGTGTATTTCCCAATACTCTTAATGGTAGTTCCCGGAATTTGGATGTACTTTTTATCCAACTGTATGCCTTTACGACCCAGTTCCAAAGCCAAATCGGCATTGCTTAAGGATCCGAATAATTTGGTTCCTCGGCCAACCTTAGCAGAAAGTCTAATTTCAACTTCGCGTAATTTCTCGGCCATTGAGCGTGCATCGGCAATCAATTTGGCTTCTTTGTGTGCCTTTTGACGAAGATTTTCGGCCAATACTTTTTTAGCAGATTCGGTGGCCAATTCTGCATAACCCTTTGGGATTAGATAATTCCTTCCGAATCCATTTTTTACAGTAAGCACATCGTCCTTGAAGCCAAGGTTCTCAACGTCTTGTTTGAGTATTATTTCCATGGCTTATTTCAAATTATCGGTTACGTAAGGCATAAGTGCCAAATGGCGGGCACGTTTAACGGCTTGAGACAATTTGCGTTGGTATTTCAAACTGGTTCCAGTTAAGCGGCGTGGTAAAATTTTACCTTGTTCGTTTACAAATTTTATAAGGAAATCGGCATCTTTATAATCGATGTATTTAATGCCAGTTTTCTTAAAGAAACAAAAACGGTTTTTGGTAGTCGTTTCTATGGAAATAGGTTGGAGGTAGCGGATTTCGCTCTGCGATTGTCCGGATACTATATCGAGTTCGCTCATAATTGTTAAGGGGAATTAGGCTTTAGACACTTTTTGACGACGACGATCGGCATACTCCAGAGCAAATTTGTCGAGCGCTACAGTTAAAAAACGCATAAGGCGTTCATCGCGCTTCATTTCTACTTCTAAAATGCCCACATGTTCACCTGGCAATTCGAATTGAATGAGTTCATAAAACCCACTCTTTTTCTTGTCTATTGGATAGGCCAGCTTGCGCAGCCCCCAATTTTCTGTGTGGCTTATTTTGCCACCCTTGGCTTCGATGAAGCCCTTGAATTTGTCTACCGTTTCCCTTACCTGCTCAGCAGATAAGACGGGATTCAAGATGAAAACGGTTTCGTAGTGTTGCATGAAACTAAGCATTTGATTTTTACCCCATTCAAGGGTTTTGAAAGGGAGGGCAAAGATAATGTTTCGTTGATTATGTGCAAATGTTGTTCTTATCTTCTTTTCAACCGTATAAAATGAGTTGAATTGTAGCGTTTCACCCAAATAATAAAAGTATTTTCGAAGGCGAATTTTACAGATATATGTGGGGCATATTAAAAAACAATAAGTTTTTATCGCTTGCCAGTAACGGCATCACAGCGGTTTTGGGATTGGTTCGTTTTGGACTGATTGCCCGAGTATTGCCTCAAGAGGATTTAGGTATTTGGACCTTTTTTTTCATGTTGTTTGTGCTGTTCGAAATGGTTAGAACCGGTTTATTGAGCAGTGTAATTGTAAATAAATGGGGCAGCGCAGATACGGATAATCGAAAATCGGAACTTACCGGTGCTGCTTGGCAATTGGCTAATAGAGCCACCTTATGGATGGTGGGTCTGTCAATTGTGTTATATTTTGGTTTGCAGGCGTGGGGCGGCAATAGGGCGTATTTATTGAGTGCACTGTACTTTGCCCCTTCTATGCTGTTGAGTTTGCCTCAAACAGTGGCTACATGGTTGTTAACGGCGCGCATGCGTTTCGATTCTTTGCTTGGTTTGCGTTTGGCGTTTCAAATCCCGAATTTTTTGGGTGCTGTTTTGCTTTTCTGGGGAGCACCTTATTTGACATTTTTTGGCATCTCTGGTTTAACCGAAGTATTTTGGATTCATTTGGTTTCTACCATTGTGGTTTCTGCCATTTGCGTTTTAATGGGATGGAGTGGTATTAGGCATTGGAGGAAGGGAAATACCAAAACAAGGAAAGAACTGTTAGACTTTGGTATTTACAGTATGGGAACTCTTATCAGTACCAATTTGCTTAAAAGTTCCGATACTTTTTTGTTAATGGCTTTGCGTGGGCCTATTGCTGTTGCGGTATATAACATTCCCGAACGTTTGCTTGGTATTTTAGAAATTCCAGTTCGTTCTATAGTTTCTGCCACTTACCCAAAGCTGGCCTATGTTCAAAGCCATGAACCCAAAAAATTTAATAGACTTTTGCATGGAGAAACTTTTCTTTTAACCACCAGCATGCTACCCGTAGTAGTGGCGGTTATTGTGTTTGCCGACTATTTTGTGGTATGGTTGGGTGGCGAGAAGTATGCGGATTCGGCCAACGTTTTAAGGGTTTTTGCTATTTATACTGCTTTTGTACCTATGGATAGATATTTAGGCATCGCCATGGACGCTTTGGGTAAGCCCGAAATGAATTTTAAAAAAGTGGTAGTGATGTTGGTGGTCAATTTGGTGGGCGATTTGTTGGTGTTGTGGATGGGATTTGGGGTTTTAGCCGTTTCCGTTGTTTCAGTTTTCACCTTTGGTACAGGTGTTTTTTATGGGTATTATTTACTCGGTAAAAGCACTTCAATTAGGGCGATAGACATGCTACGAATTGGATTACAGGAATTGAGTGGGTATCGAAAAATTTTTATTGATAAAATAAATTTAAGAATATTTCCCAAAAATAGAAAAAACACTTAGGTTTGTGCTCATTTTAATACGAACCCGGAGTGCTCAAAATTTTTGTTGTAGAAGATAACGAGCTTTATGGCAAAGTGCTGCAACATCAGCTATTGCTTAATCCAGATAATGAAGTAAGCCTATTTTCTGCGGGTAAAGAAGTGCTAAAGAATCTTTATCAGCGGCCCGATGTGGTTACTTTGGATTATAGTTTGCCTGATATGACGGGTGAAGAAGTGTTAAAACAAATTCGTGAATTTGATAAAGAGCTTCCGGTCATTGTGGTTTCTGGTCAGGAAGATGTTGGAACGGCCATAAATTTAATTCGAGAAGGCGCTTACGACTATATTGTTAAAGATTCAAATACGAAAGACAGGTTGTGGACCTCTATCAACCATTTAAGAGAACGGCTTTCGCTTAAAGAGGAGGTTGAACGCTTGCGAGAAGAAGTTAACACCAAGTACGATTTTACAGGAATTAAAGGCAATTCCGATAAATTGAAAAAAGTATTCAGGTTAATTGAAAAGGCGGCCAAAACCAATATTACGGTTTCAATAACAGGCGAAACAGGTACCGGTAAGGAACAAGTGGCTAAAGCTATTCATTATAATTCGCCAATGCGAAAAAAGCCGTTTATTGCGGTTAACATGGCAGCCATTCCAAGAGATCTTATAGAAAGCGAGTTATTTGGATACGAAAAAGGCGCATTTACAGGGGCCAATAACAGAAGAATAGGGCGATTTGAAGAGGCTAATAACAGCACCCTTTTTCTTGATGAAATTGGTGAATTGGATTTAACCCTTCAGGCCAAGTTGTTAAGGGTTTTGCAAGAAAAAGAAGTAGTGCGTTTGGGTAGCAATATACCCGTAAAAGTAAATCCACGTATTTTAGTTGCCACCCATCGTAACTTGGCAGAGGAAGTTAAAAAAGGTAATTTTCGCGAAGATTTGTATTTCAGGCTTTTGGGCCTGCCAATTGAATTGCCTCCTCTCCGAGAACGAGGTGGAGATATCTTAATATTGGCTAAACATTTTTCTGACGAATTTTGCAAAGACAACAAGCTTAATAAAGTGGTTTTTACACAAGAAGCGCAAAACAAGATGATGAAGTACCATTGGCCTGGAAATGTAAGAGAGCTCAAGGCGGTGGTGGAACTTGCGGTTGTTTTGTGTGATGAAAATGAGATTAAATCTGAAAATCTTAACTTTAATTCTGAAGAAAATTTAAATGAAGTATTCGGAAAGGAAGTGAGTTTACGAGAATATACCAACAACATCATCAAACATTATTTAAAGAAATACGACAATAATGTGATTCGGGTTGCAGAAGTTCTCGATATAGGGAAATCGACCATTTATAGAATGATCAAAAACAAAGAAATTGTAATCTAATGGAAAAGGTTTACGATCTAAAGCAATTAGAAGAACTATCAGGTGGTATGCCAGATATGGTAAACACTATGATAGATACTTTTTTGGAGCATTCGCCAGGTCAACTCCATGAGCTTTTAAATGCCTACGAAAAAGGCAATTGGGCTCAAATGGGTGCTTTGGCACATAAAATTAAACCGTCGATTGACCTTTTTGGAATCCACAGTCTTTACGAAATTGTAAGACGCATAGAAAAAAATGGCAAAACCGACACGCCCGGATCTGAATTAGATGACGATGTTAAAAAAGTAGAATCTGTTCTCATAGCGGCTTTCGAACAGCTGCGCGCACTCCAGTCAAATTCCAAACCCGAATAGCCCGACATATGTACGATACTACAGGTAAAAATGTACTTATAATAGACGATGAGCCCGTAATGCTCAAGCTTCTAGAGCAAATATTAAAGTCTAAGTACAAAGTAGACACCATGATTAATGGGCGAGAAGCTTTAGAATGGCTATACAGCGGTAATATTCCGGATTTGATAGTGGCAGATTTGCGTATGCCCGAGTTAGATGGTTTCGAGTTTATCCGGCTAATTCGTGAAAGCGGTTATTTTGCCGACATTCCTTTGATTGTTTTGAGTGGAGAAGAAAGCAGCTCCGAGCGCATAAGATGCCTGAAGTTGGGAGCAAACGATTACCTCATTAAGCCTTTCAACCCTGAGGAATTGTCGCTGCGCATCGAGAATCTTCTACGATTGAAAATGTGAGTACCATGGAGGCCAAGAGAATTCCGGAAGTGCCCCTTGTGGTATATGTAGGTGAAGATCAGCATGTAGTAAAGCAGTTTGAACAATATAATGGCCTGAGGTTCAAAAATTTCACCAATGGACTCGCATTAAAAAGGTACTTAAAAGCCAACATAAACGAGCCTTCGCTTATTGTGGCCGAGCATAAGTTAAAGGGTTTAAATGGTGAGTTGCTTTTTGAAGAACTTAGAGAAGATTTAGACGCTAAACGTATTCCTTATGCATTGTTTTTTAAGGCAAGAAATAGGGGAGAACGCGAGCGTTTGATGCGTTTGGGTATTTCTGAATTGTATTTGAAACCATTTAGACCAGAAAATGTAGAAAGGCGAATCGATTTTATTCGCCACATGAGGTTCGCGAAACGGCCCGAGCCCACCACAAAGAGGAAGAAATTCTTAACCCGGAACAACTATAAAATCCCTTTACTCAAACGCCTGTTCGATATTGTTGTAGCCGGTTTAGGTCTCTTGTTCATTTCGCCGGTTTTGCTATTTGCTGCCGCGGCCATTAGAATAGAAAGTAAAGGCAAGGTTTTTTATACCTCGAAAAGGGTTGGAACAGGCTATCAGATTTTTAATTTTTATAAGCTCAGAACCATGTATTCTGATGCCGATAAACGTTTAAAGGAGTATCTTCATTTAAATCAGTATAAGATAGAAAATGAAGGAACGAGAATAGAAAATCCCGTGTCGAGGCCAGTAAAAACCAATCCAAGCGGAATGATTCTTATTCATGTTGATGGAACGCCACTTACAGAGGAAGAATACTTTGAATTAAAGCGCAATTCAGCTCCTTCCACATTTATTAAACTAAAAAACGACCCACGTATTACCAAAGTTGGGGCCTTTTTGCGCAATACGAGCATAGATGAGCTTCCTCAATTGATAAATGTTTTAAAGGGCGACATGTCTATTGTGGGCAATAGGCCACTACCACTTTACGAGGCTGAACAATTAACCTCTGATGATTGGGGAGAACGTTTTTTAGCGCCTGCCGGAATTACCGGGCTTTGGCAAGTTATGAAACGGGGTAAATCCGATATGTCTGACGATGAGCGAAAAGCTCTGGATAATCAATATGCCAGAAACAATTCGTTCTGGAACGATTTGAAAATCATGCTGAAAACTGTACCTGCGCTGTTCCAAAAAGAAAACGTGTAATGAAAAAAAGCATTTGGCTGTTCATCTTGCTCTCGCCATTCGGCATGTTTGCGCAACCGGGCAGTATGGCCAGTATTGCCGACTCTTTGAAAAATGCAGAAATTGAAAGGATTCTAACTGCCGGTTCAATCGAGTCCTTTCTTCCACCATTGTCACTTCTCATTGATTCGGCTTTGGCCCACTCGCCAGAAATGATGAACTACGACGCAAACATCAGAGCCCGCGAATACGAGGTTGCCCTCGAAGAAAAGGCCTGGTGGAGCTCGCTTGAAGTAGGGGGGCAGTTTAACTATGGTACTTTCGGTAACCAAATTCTGGATAATATCGCTTTGGGCCAGCAGTTTAGTTTTTTGGTGAAAATGCCTTTTTCTACATGGGTAGGAAGAAGTGAACGCATCAATAAGGCCAAAAGTTTTTTAGATGCCGATTTTGCAAATAGGGAAGCCGCTCGTAGGCAGGTAGCCAATAATGTAGTGGCTTTATACAACACCCTTTTAGTAGTTAGGAGAAAACTTGTTATAATCGGAGAGGGTAAAGAAATGGGCGCCTTGATTAAGGAAAGTGCCGAAATGAGTTTTAGAAAAGGAGATTTTACTCTTGACCAGTTAAACATAACCATGGATTTCTGGGTGAGACAAACTACGGCTTATGAAGACCTTAGGGCCGAATTTGCCACCACATACTTTGCACTTGAACAAATCGTAGGGGTGCCCTTCAGCAAATTTGAAAAGTACTAAATGACACTTATCCACTTCATTCGGTTATTTAACCGAAACTTAAAACTGTTCATTTTCACCAGCGTCTTGCTAGGCGTATTGGTGTATTTGTTTACTATGCGCCAACCTAAAGAGTTTCAAAGCGAAACTGAAATTTATACCGGTTTGGCTTCAGGCGTGGATGTTACCGATGTTAACAGACGAACCCTGGATTTCTTTTCGGCTTCTAATGCCTTCGATAACTTGATTAACATCATTAAATCGCGCCAAACATTAGAAGAAACCGGAGAGCGTTTGTTGGCTTACCATCTAGTTTTCGGCAAAATTGATCCGTTAATTATGTCGGAAGAAACATTTGAACAGCTTAATAAGTGGTTGCCTGTAAATGAGCGAAGAAGACTAACAGTTGAGAACGACTTGGAAGCAACTTTGCAGCTGATTCGAGACTTTAAGCGCGATAATCAAACCAGCACGGTGGTGAGCAGTTTGTTTTATAATCAATCATCACCGTACAGCCATAAGGCCATAAATGCTGCCAATGTGGTTCGTGTAGGTTCTTCTGATTTAATAAGAATAGATTACAAATGGAGCGACCCTGCGGTTTGCCAGAAAACGCTTGAGATACTTAATAGAGTGTTTACGGGTAAAATGGGCGAGATTAAAGTTGGCCAATCAGACGATGTTATTGTGTACTTCCGCAAGCAAGTGGAAGAAGCTTTCAATAGATTGCAAGCTGCAGAAGATCGGTTAAAGCAGTTTAGAACAGAAAACAGAATTATAAACTATGATGAGCAAACCAAGTCGATTGCCATCATGAAGGAAAGTCTTGAAGACGAGTATCAAAAAGAGGTGGCCATTAAAGCATCTGCCGAGGCTTCACTCGAAAAGTTGGAACAACAGCTTGAAATAAACAAGGAAATTGTAAAATTCTCGGATCAAATTCTGGTTTTACGGACCGAGCTATCTGATATATCGGCCAAAATTGCTTTAATGGAAGTGTATTATCAGAACGATGAAGAACTTCAATTGCTAAAAACCAAACAAGCCGAACTTAAAGCGCAAATGAGTAAAGACCTTGAAATGCGCTTTGCTTACGGCAGAACCACAGACGGGGTTCAAATTGCCGAACTTTTAAACGAATGGTTGAGGTATACCTTAACATTAGACGAAAGCAATGCGAGGTTGAGGGTTTTCAATACCCGTAAAGATTACTTTATGGATATTTATGATGAGTTTTCGCCTTTGGGATCTAAGATCGGCCAAATGGAGAGGGAAATTGGCATTGAAGAACAGAATTATCTACAACAGCTTCACAGTCTCAATCAGGCTTTGTTAAAACAAAAAGGCGAAGCCATTTCATCTGGTGGTGTAGTGGTTACCGTTCCGCCGTTTTTTCCACTTGAGCCTTTAAAATCGCGTCGCGTATTTCTTATTATGATAGCCTTTGTTGTTGGTTTTATTCTGCCTCTTTTTGCGGTAGTTATACTCGATTACCTCGATCAAACCATTCGTACACCTGAGCGCGCCACACGGCTTACAAAACTCAATTTATTGGGTGCATACCCCAATATGGAAGGTTCTATGACATTAAAAGATGGAACAGACTACAGCATAATGAGCAATTTAGGTGTTGGCCTGCTTTGCCAGAACCTATTGTTGGAGGTTAAGAAATTGGGCATTCAAGATAAACCGGGAAAGCAAATCGCCTTTTTTAGTACAGAACCGGGCGATGGAAAATCCAGAGTTTCGCACGAAATAGCCAACGAATTGTCTTTACTCGGTTTTCAGGTTCTGGTTTTAAGATATAAGCAGAGCGAGTACGACGACGAGATTTTATACCGCCAGGCAATGTTTCCTATAGATCGGCAGTACCTGAATGCCCGCTCTCCTGAAGATTTGCTTCCAAATGGTGTGTTTTTCAGAAATTTTGACTTTGTGTTTTTGGAAATTCCTGCCATTTTACAATCGCGTTATCCAGTTGATGTTATAGAACGAATGGATGTGGCGGTTATGGTGGTGCGCGCCACACGTTTATGGCGTAAAGCCGACGTGCATGCCTTAGATGAGATTTCGAAGGTATTTAAAGTGAAAGCAAGAGTGGCACTTAATGGGGTAGCCCCAGATGATATGGAAGAGGTAATTGGCGAGTCTTCCAGAAAACAACCTTGGTTGCTAACCTTCATGAAGCGTTTGGTTACCCTCGAGTTTATGGCCAAAAAAGGGTTTAAGCGTCAGCCTTTGTTTTAATTAAATCTTTGAATAAAAAACACTTTAAATGTTTGTGAAATCGAGGAATGGGTGTATTTTCGCGCTCCCAAATTGCTTTTGCAAAGAATACCATTGGTCTGGTAGTTCAGTCGGTTAGAATACATGCCTGTCACGCATGGGGTCGCGGGTTCGAGTCCCGTCCAGACCGCTCCAAAACAATAAAGCCCGCACTGCGGGCTTTATTGTTTTGGACAGGCTTAGATGCTTAGTGTTTTAAGTTATAATCTTTTGGCTAACCCTCCCGTATGGCCTTTATCACGGCTTCCGGGGCTTCTTCTTGAGGAAAATGACCTGAATCCGGTAGTTGGGTGAGTTTATAATGATGCCAATTATCCAACCATTTTTTTAATTCCAAGGGCCGAAAGGCTATGTCTTTCATACCCCATACAAAATGGGTTGAAATTTGGTTGATGTTGTCCTTTTGCATCCAAAGCGCATTAAGCCACTGGCTCGAGCCAATAATTTCTTTTGGAAAAACATAGGAACCCTTTCGCTCGGAGGGTTTTTGCATATGCTTATAATAATGTTTATGAACCTTTGAGCTTAAGTTTTTCGGGTTACCAACGGCCTTTTTTACCACCACTTTACCAAAGAAATTGAAGTTACGGGTTAAGAAACGACCAATTGGTCCGCCCATAAATCGACTAAATTGTTCAAAATGCTTTTCTTTTTCAACACTCCAAAGCCAAGTGTTTAAAATGACCAGTTTTTTAATTCGAGTAGGGTGGTTAATGGCATACGACAAACCAATAGGGCCGCCCCAGTCGTTTACGACCAAAGTGATGTTTTTTAAATTGAGGGAGTCAAGCAAAGCTTCCAGATTTTGAGCATGCAGTATAGGTAAATACGACCAGTTAGAAGGTTTGTCGCTTAATCCAAAGCCTATATGGTCAGGAACAATGCATCTATGCGTTTTCGACATTTCCCGAATTATGTGCCTGAATTCGTAGCCCCAAGCGGGATTGCCGTGCACCATCACTATAGGTTCTCCTTTTCCTTCGTCTACATAGTGCATATTGCCCATGGGTAGGCGGAAAAAGTGGTTTTTGAAAGGGTAGTCATTTCCATCCAACCAAGGATGGAGTTTTAAGAGTTCTGCTTTGGTCATAAAGATTTTAAGTTATCGTTCTATGTATATGACGGTTAAAATCAAAAAAACGGTCGAAAATTTGTTTAATCCCCAATAGATTCCCGCAATATTTGAAGAATGGTGTCCTCCAGCAAGGCCCCATTGCCGTTTATCGGATTAATTTTTTGAATTATACTCATTCGTTTTTTGAAGTTTGCTTGGCTATCGCCATTTTTCAAAAAGCCCAATTGCCCTATTTTGACCTCGGCATTCCGACTTTTTTCGAAGTAATTGTTTAACTCAGCACATTGATAGCAAACACCATTCTTATTAATTAAGGCGCAACGGTTTTCGTACTTGGTTTGAAGCTCACGCCTTCCTTGCAGCAATACATGTTTAACTACCCCTTGGGTTAGTCCCACAATTTGGGCGATTTCTCTGACTTTGAATTGATAAACCTCCTTTAAAACCAATACGAGCTGCTTATTCAATTCCAAATTTTTGGCTAAGCAGGTGAAACAGTAATGGATGTGCTCGGCAATATCGAAGCGCTGTTCTGTTTGGTTCTCGAAAGCATTAACCATGCGCCTGGCTAGTTGCTCATTTTCTGTTGCTGCCGATTTACAGCGGTCTTGAGCATTTTCGGGCCAGCGGTTTTTAACGCGCTTGTGATCAATCGCCAATCGGGTACCTATTGTAAAAACCCATGACTTGAATGTGCCTTCGGCCCTAAACCCGTCTATTTTTTCACGGGATTTAAGGTATGTATCGTGAAGTAAGTCTTCGGCATCTTCGCGGTTTGCAGCCAAGCGGTAGAAATACGACAATAATGCAGGCTTGATGGCTTCAAATTCAGCATCAAATTCATTGTGTTTGTTCTGTCCGCTTTTGGGGTGGAGCATATTCTAATAATACCACTAAAAAATTTTGGGGCTTAATTCGAAAACCAAAGTATCGTGGGTAATACGCAGTCTATCATTTTCCAATGAAAAATCGCAGGTTTTTCCTTTTAAAGATTCCAAAAGCTTATGGCCATTTGTTGGGTTAGAGCAATTGAAAGCATTTGTAAATATGGAAGATCCAAAAGCCAGTTTGCCCTCTTTTAATTCAACCCTTCCATAAAATGCGGAGCATGAATTGGTGGCCAGAACGCGGTTTTTATTGAGGTCGAAGAAGAATTCCGTTTTGCTTTCGGAAGAAAGCTCGTTGGTTTGCGTAGGTTGTAATTGCCAAACCGGACTGTTTAAAGGCAGAGGGTCGTTGTAAAAGCCGCATGCTTGAAGGGCTGCGCTTTCGGTATTCAAATTTAGGGTGTAGGGGTGCGTTTGTTTGGCAGGGGCATGTAAACAAGGCTCGAGCTTAACAAAAATCTCCCAATTGCCCAGTTTTGATTGGGTTAAATAGCGCTTATTCCCCCCTCCCAATTCGGTTTTTTCAACTACTTCAAGCTCAAATGGCGACATGCCATCCATAGAGAACAACAAATTATCGGTTTGGCTTATTTGAAGCTGCCAGTTTGGTCCCGTTCCCTTGGCTACAAAAGTTCGCTTAGCCGGAGCCGGAATATTTGCAAAAACCGAATCTACCCAAGATTTAAATGGCGAAAAAACAGAAAGCAATTGCCCGGATTTAGAAAGCGAAGAGGTTTTAGAGGGCTCAATTTGTTTGCCGGTAAAGCGCCAGTTTTCAATCTGCTCTTCATTAAATTGAAGGCTTAAGGTTGAATCGGCAAACAACTGCCAACTTCCTTGTTTGGTTTCAGAATTGGAGGTGGTTTCTGAAAAGGAATACACTTCAAATTGTCCGTTTGGCATAAACGCTATACCGCTCGCTTCGCGGTTGGGTTCAACTGCAAACCAAGCATTAAGCAGTTCTTTTTTAAAGGACTCGCCAGCCTCGCTTAATTTAGGCTCTGTTTTGCATTGCAAAAGGAAAATCGACAAACAGCCCAACCAAATTAGTTGATGGGAATTGATGACGGTTTTTATTTTTTGAATAACCATGGCTGTGGGTTTTGCACGGTGCTGTTCATCCATATTTCGAAGTGCAATGAGGTTTTACCCTCGCGTGAATCGGTATGGATTTTACCAATGGCTTGTTTGGTTTTCACTTTATCGCCTTGTTTTACCAATACCTCTGCAATGTTGTCGTAAACCGAGAAATAATTGCCATGCCGAATAATTACCGCAAAAGTGCCATAAGGTATCACCACCACTTTACTTACTTCCCCCTCAAAAACCGCCCTGGCCATTGCACCGGCTTCGGTGGCAATGTCGATACCATTGTTGTTAATTACCACACTTTTGGCTATCGGGTGCGGATGTTTTCCGAAGAAACCTGTTATGATGCCTTTTTCAACAGGCCAAGGAAGGGCACCCTTATTCTTGGTGAAGTTATCGGCAATAAGCTGTCCTTCGGGCGTGAGTTCAAATTCAGGAGCCGGTTTAGGTTCGGCCGGCTTAACATTGGCTGCGGCCAGTTTTTTGGCAATTAACTCCTCAATTTTAGAAGACTTGGTATTGTTATCGAAGTCTTTTCCTTTAATAAGGCCGGCTTTTTTGGCTCTTTCTTCCAGAGATTTGCGAACAGCCAAGGCGCGGGCTTTGGCCAGTTCTTCTTTTATAATGCGTTGAATTTCACTTTCTAATTGAGCCGATTGCTTGCGCTTTTGCTCAATTTGTTTGAGCATTTCTTTTTCTTGCTGTTTCAAAGCCTTAATGGCATCTTCAGTTTTTTGCATATCCGACTGCATAATGCCCACTTCTTGTTCTTTTTCTTTCAGCAGTTGCAATTTATTCGATCGCCTTTTTTCAAGTTCGGTTAAGGCTTCTTTTAAGCTTTCTTTCTCTGCCGCAATGCGCTCGATGTGTTTTCGGCGGTGTTCGGCAAGTTGCTTCATGTACTCCATTCTCAAAATGGCCTGATTAAAAGAACTGGAGCTCAGCAAGAAAAGCAATCGGCTAAGTCGGTTTTTGTGGCGCTGAGCTGAGCGAATCATGTTGGCATATTGCTCGCGCAACTCAAGCAATTTTGCTTCGCTTTTGGTTATAACTTTTTGGGTTTGATCTATATCGTCTTCTATAAATTCGATTTCGTTCTGTAGGTTTTTGAGCAGCTTTTCTCGCATGGCAATTTTTTGCAGAAGGGCTTCCACCTGTGCCACACTAAAAACCTGATTTTCGCGGGTTTCTTCTAATATTTTATTGGCCAGCGCAATTTCGTCGAGCAGTTTGGCCCTTTGCAGCTGTAACTTTTCTTTTTTGTCTTTTTGGGCAAAGGCCTGATTTGCAAACACCAAGGCCAAGAGCAAAAAGCCCAAGTGTTTTATGGTCATTTCATGGGTTTGTAATCAGACGGAATACTAAATGGCATAGGACGAAGCTCGTTGTGGAACTGGCTGAGGTCGAGTTCGAGTTCTCGAATGGGCTGGGTGTTAAGTTTAAACTTTAACGATTCGGGATATTTCCCAAAAGGTTGTTCCAAATAATCGCCATACTCTACCTCTAGGGTTCGCTTGTTTTTTTGAAGGGTGTACGACAATGGCCTTAGTTGGCTTTTGGTGATTCTGCCCTGATACAATTCGCCCAAGGGTCCTGCTTTTACCACCTCAGGTTCCGGAATAAGCAGTCCATCGAGGTTTTCTCTTAAATCTATCAATTGTGCATCTTTCGGAAAGTTAGCCAAAAGCACTTCCTGAACATGTTGAAAACCCAGACCCTCGCCTCCAATTAATTTGAGTAATTGTTCCAAACTTCCTCTGTAATAAGTTCTTTCTATGCGGTTTACAGCCCAAGCGCTGTCGGGCGTTAAGAATACCCGAATAAGGCGAATGCCCAGAATGGGGTCGGCAAAATCGGCCCAAATGGCTTTGTCTTTTTCTAAACGTAGCTCCATTTGAAACGGAAGCCGGGTACTGCCCTGCAAAAAAGACCCATTGCCCTTGAAACCAAAGTATTGGGGCTCAAACCGGGCATCGTTCATTTGGCTCAATAAGGTTACCTTGGGCTTGCTTTCCAATACGGGTTCATTGGAATTGGGAACCATTTGGCGTTTGGATTTACAAGCGGCCAAACTCAAAATGAGCAGAGCCACCGCCAACCACTTATTCATACCAGTTGCCATCGGCTAGTTTCTTCTTAAGGTTTACAGAGCCTCCCCCTTCTAAATCGGCTTTTTGCCAGCAGTCAATGGCTTCGGCTGCCCTATTTAGTTTAAACAAAATATCGCCTTTATGCTCTAACAGCAACCCACCAGGTTTTTGATTTTGGGCTAAGGCGGTTTCTATTTTTTCTAAAGCTTCGGCAAATCTGTTTAAACGGAAGAGCACCCAGGCCCAGGTATCGAGGTAGGTGTCGGAATTTGGTTCCAATCGGTTCGATTTTTCGGTCATTGTTAAAGCCTTTTGCAAATCCCGCTTGTTTTCGGCCAGATAATAAGCGTAATTATTGAGAAGAAGGGCATTGTCGGGCTGAAGTTTGATTGCCTTTTCGAAGTGGGTAAACGACTTGTCGAGGTTTTTCAATTCGTACTCAACCTGCGCCAAATAGCCATGAAACTCGGCCTCCAACGCCTTATTCCCATAGGTTAAATTCAAACCATTGTTAAGGGTTTTAGCCCCTTTTTCAAGGTTTTTGGTTTGCCAAAGCGCCAGCCCGTAAACCAAATAGGGGATAGGTTGAGCAGGAAAGGTTTCTATGACTTCCGGACCAGCCTCCAGCAAGGCATCGTACATATTTTTCTGGGCGTAAATGAGCAAAACCTGCTGCCAAATTTCATATTTGTTGCCTTCGGAGAAAGACAAAGCCTTTTTGTAGGCGGTAAGGGCTTCATCTGAACGGTTTTCACGAAGCAGGAAATCGCCTTTCATGGCGTAAATCTTGGGGTCTTCGGGACTAGAAGTTTCGGTGAAATGGATCAACTCATAGGCTTGAGGCAAGAGTCGTGGGTCTTTTTCGGTAAGTTGATAGTAACTCAAAAGCACCGATATTTTATCGTCGATGCCCAATTCGGGACTTGCCAAGGCGTTTTTTAAATGGAAATACGACTTATCAAAATCTTTTTTTTGCTGGTGCCATTTAGCCAAACGCAAATGGGCATGAGCCTGCTGCGGATGGTTTTTTAAAACCAGATTCCAAAGTTTAAACGCATCTTCCTCCCGGTTATTGGCCGACAGAACCTCTGCCTTTTCTAGGGCATAAGCGTAATCGTTCGGAAATGCCACTATGAGTTTATCAATTTCCTGAAGGGCTTTATCGAGTTCACCTCTCAATAAGAAGATTTGTTTTCGTTGGAGCGACATTTCAGGGTCGATGCCTCTAAGCGATTCAATTTTTTCGGTAATCGCCAACCCTTTGTCAAGCTGCCCGCTTTCAAAATACACCCCTGCCAATTGAAAATAGGCATCGTTCCAGCCGTTTTCTGTGGCTAGAGCCGATTCTAATATTTCTGCCGCCCTGTTGAAATCGCCCAAAAAGATGTATAAATCGGCCAAATGCTGTTTGTGCCAAAACCCTGCCTCCTCGGCTTCGGCGGCCATTTGGGCGTAGTTAACAGCGGGTTCTATTTCTTTTAGTTTAAAGTGCATTTTGCTTATTTCCATCAAAATAAGGGCGTTCCCCGGCTCAATGGAATCACACTTTACAAAAGCCAACAAAGCCTCCTTTGAACGATCGCTTACTTTAAACTTCTGGGCTTCCCAAAAGAAATGCTCAAAGCCCTGCCCATTCTTTGGCTGTGGTTCGCTCGGTTGAGCCAACAGCAAGAAAGGAAGCAGGGCTAAAAGCCAAAAACCGATATTAAAATTATTGGTCAAGGGTTGAGTAATCGCCTATGCTTACATGGGTGAACTTTCCGTTGAACCGCACAAAGTTGCCAATCATAGAGTTTTCCAGATTTACATTTTCAAGTTTACAGGCCTCACCAATAATGGCTCGGTTAATGTGGCAGTTCTCGATCAAAGTTCCAGCCCCTATACTAACGCCCGGACCTATTTTGGAATTGCGCACCACCACGCCTTCTGCCAACATACAAGGCTCTGTTATTTCGCTGTTTTCTACCAACGCCGAAGGGGCACGAAGTTGTTCTTTGCCTTGAATGTAGCCCAATACACGCGCATTGGTATCAACCGTAATGTCTTTGTTTCCGCAGTCCATCCAGTCGTTTACAGTACCCGAAGTAAAGCGCAGGCCTTTGTTTTTCATATTCGACAGGGCATCGGTAAGTTGGTATTCGCCCTTGTCGGTAATGTTGTGGTCTATTAAATATTGCAGCTCGCTACGCAAATTGGCGCCATCACGGAAGTAGTAAATGCCAATAATGGCTTCGTCGCTTACAAAGGTTTCGGGTTTTTCAACAAAGTCGGTAATAACGCCATCGGCATCCTTTTTCACCACCCCAAATTGCCGGGGATCGTTAACCCTGTTGGTCCAAATAACGCCATCTGAAGCGGTATCAAGTACAAAATCGGCGCGAAACAGGGTATCGGCAAAGGCCACTACCACAGGGCCTTCTAAGCTGTTGGCTGCGCATAAAATGGCATGGGCTGTCCCCAGCGGTT
Source organism: Chryseobacterium gleum (assembly GCA_945883565.1). Classification (GTDB taxonomy): domain Bacteria; phylum Bacteroidota; class Bacteroidia; order Flavobacteriales; family Schleiferiaceae; genus RFXV01. The sequence goes on along the minus strand of CAMCXO010000008.1, from coordinate 25,574 downwards.
GGTCTTGGTAGTAAATACTTCCCTTGGCGCCTTTGCTTTCGGCTACCGCAATAAGGTCTTTTTCAACCTGATCGCCAAAGTCGCCTATAATAAAAGCCACTTCATTAACCGCCTGTCCGCAAACTTCTACAATGTCTTCAACCAAACGCTGTACAATGGGTTTTCCGGCAATAGGAATTAGCGGTTTGGGAACGCTTAGGGTATGGGGGCGCATGCGTTTGCCGCGGCCTGCCATGGGAACTATAATTTTCATAGGGTAAAGGTTAAGATGTTTTTATTCCGGTACTTCCAAAACCACCTTCTCCTCTTTCGGTAAGGTTTAAGGTTTCGGTTTCAATCCACTCGGCTTTGCAAACAGCCGCCACAATTAATTGGGCAATGCGCTCGCCGGGGTGCAGGGTATAGGTTTCGGTGCTGAGGTTAATGAGAATAATTTGTATTTCGCCCCGGTAATCGGCATCTATGGTGCCAGGACTGTTAAGAACGCCAATACCGTGTTTTAGAGCCAATCCACTTCTCGCACGCACTTGGGCTTCGTAGCCAAGTGGCAACTCCATATACAGGCCCGTAGGTATTAAAACACGCTGCATGGGTTTTATTTCCAAGGGGTTGTCGAGATTGGCATAAAGGTCGCAGCCAGCCGAACCAGGGGTTTTGTATTCGGGCAGGGCAAACTTGCCCCGGTTTACAATTTTAACGGTTACGCTTGCCGTTTGGGCCATAATTTATGAGCAAATTCGGGTTTAATAAAGGCCAACAAGATAAGGTAAGGAACTAAGGCCATGCAAGCCCAAAGGCCAACCATAGATTGAAGTTTCCACGCAAAGAAACCCAAAATAACAGAACTTAAAAAATACAAAGTCAACCTTTTGTAGGCATAAGGAAGCGGATAATGTTTATGGCCCATAATGAGATTCATGAGCATCATGGCGGTGTAAGAAGCCAAGGTGGCCCAGGCGGCGCCTTCAATTCCCAAAACCGGTATTAACCAGAAATTAAGCCATAGTGTAAAGAAGAGGCCTAAGCCGGTGATGTACCAGGCAAAACGTGTTTTATTGGCCAGTTTGTACCAAATGCCCAAATGCGTATTGATGCCCAAAATGTAATTGGCCGCAAACAAAATGGGCGCCAGCGCCAGTCCTTCCCAAAAACGCTCATTAATAAAGTGTTTAATTATGGGCAGCGAGGCATTGAGGCCAATAAGCACCAACCCTAAAAACATTACAAAGCCTTCTAAAACCTGGGCGTTTGTTTCGCCGCTGTTTTTGGCGTTGCGCAATTGAAAGAAAAAGGGTTCGGCCGCGTAGCGATAAGCCTGAACAAACAGCATAAGGAAAATACTCAACTTGTATACCGCCCCATATACCCCTAGTTGATTCATGGCCAAATGCTCGGGAAGTAGGTATTTAAGCAATTGTCTATCGGCCAATTCGTTGGCAATACCCGCCAAACCGGCCGCCATGAGGGGCAAGCCATAACCCATCATTTTTCTCCACAATTCGCGGTCGAAGCGCCAGCCATCGGCCTGCCGCCATTGGGGCAGAAGCAACAGAAACATAACGGCCGAGGCCAAAAGATTGGATATTAAAACCCAGGCCACCGGGTCGTTCCAGGCTGCCGGCAAATTGTTTTGAAGTTCCGGCCAATGCTTCAAGCCCAAAAAGAAAAAGAGGTTGAAGCCAATGTTTAGGCCAATTAAGATGAATTTTATGCCCACAAACTCCAGGGCTTTTTGCCTAAATCGCAAGCGTGCAAAAGGCAATGCCGATAAAACATCGAGCAGCATGATCCAAACCATCCATCTTAAGTAATGGGGATGGTTTTCGTACCGCAATACTCTTGAAAGTTCGGGCAGCCCCCATTCAAAAGCCAACAAAAAGAGCAAAGAAGTGAAAAGCAGCGACTGCATGCCTGTGGCAAAACTCTTTTTTTCAGACAGTGGGTTTTGGCTCTTGTTAAAATAAGCCGTTTCAAAACCATAGGTGAGCAGCACAATGCCCACCGCCACCAAACTGTACAAATCGGTTATAGATCCAAACTGGCTTTGGTTCATAATGCCCGTATGGATGGGCACCAGAATGAAGTTGAGAACACGCCCCAGTATGCTCGGTAAGCCGTAAAGGGCCGTTTGCTGGGCGAGTTTTTTTATAGCCGACATTAGGCTGCGAAAGTACTATTATACCTATGCCAAATAAGCGCGGATGTTCAAGTTTGAAAGTTTTCGGGTAGGGAAGGAGCGTCTGAAGCTACCTTTATAAAGCCAAAGGAAGGCACTTCCACAAGGGCACAGAAGCGGGTTTCCGTGAGCTCGATTGCTTGTTTTGGCCGTTTGTGAACAATGTTTGCAAACACAAAGCTTCCCTCTTTACCATGGAGGGGTGTACGCGGGACGGGGTGGTTGCTTTCTCAAAATATTCACCCTCTACTAAAGTGGGTGAGGGGCTTTGAAGGTTATTCGCATTTTCAAGGGCTTCCTCCATAAACCGTGCTGTATTTAACTGCTGACCTTTTCCCTTCGGGTAATGGATTGTTGTCCTAACCACCTCTCTCTTCGGGTACTCCTCCGTGAAAAGGAGGAGAGCTTATGTGATGAGGTTCAATGGTAGTAGTTAAATGTTTGTCTCTTGCATGGTTACTGCCTGTCAATCAACCCACAGCTTGCGCTCTTTGCGAAGTTCCAACTCAAACGTCTTAATACGCATGGCATTAAAAGTGCCAATAAACAGGTAATCATGTCTGCTTTAACCTATAACTTGAAAATTAGATGAACCATATAAGACCAAAAGCCGAAAAACTTGGCTAGAGCCATTTTTAATTTATTTGGAGCTAAAATGGGAGCAATAAAGCATTTTGAGGGAGTCGAAAGAAACAACAATGAAATAAACACAAAAAAAATTTGAGGCTTTTAAAAAACCTCTAATGAAGCCATAATTCAAATTTTTGGTTTAAAATTTGAGTTTATGACAAAGTTGTGCAACCGGCGCATGTTATAGGCTGCTGCCTCTTTTTCTTCGTATTATGTTTCGAGCTGAGTGATGAACCCGGATTATTGAAATGCTATTCTTGTTGATTTTGTAAAAAATCCTGTAATTACCTTCAATGAGTTCCCTAACATCCTTTCGAACATATTCACGAACTTCACGTCCTATTTCCGGGTATGTGGCAAGCACTGAAACCCTTTCAATAAATTCTTCAATAGTTTTTTGGGCATAAATGGGAGATTCCTTGGCAATGTAATTGTAAATGCTGTCCAAGTCATCTAAAGCTAGCTTAGACCAAATTATTTCAGCCATTTATTATTGAAATGAGCTATCACATCTGCGTGTGTTACAGTTTGCTCGTTTTCTATTTGAAGTAAGCCTTTTTCAATTTTTTCTTTCACGATGAGCTGTTCGAATAGAGCATTCAAATTCACTTCTTTAGGGAATTCATTAATCGCTTGCAAGACGGTTTCTTTCTTCATATTTCAAATTTAATGAATTTTTTCATTAGCCTATAACGTCCGTCTAAAAACCCATTTCAAAGCAACGAATAATTCTGAAATTATCGCCAGATAAAGGCATTTGGTGGATTTGTAATATGGGGACAACGATTTTCGATTGGACCAATAAAAGTACTTAGAACAAATGGCCCGGGAAAAAAGCCGGCCTACCATTATAGGCAAAGTTGAGCTTAAAGACATAATCGTTTAAGGATACGCGGGTAATAGGCTTTATTTACCACGGATGGCGTTGGGTTGCACAGAGCTTTGCTTTGTGATGAGTTTCCATGAGCTCGATTGCTTGTTTTGGCCGTTTGTGAACAATGTTTGCAAACACTAAGCTTCCCTCTTTACCAAGGAGGGGTGTCCGCAGGGCGGGGTGGGTTGCCTTCTCAAAATATTCACGCTCTTCTAAAGTGGCTGAGGGGCTTTGAAGGTTATTCGCATTTTCAAGGGCTTTCTCCATAAACCGTACTGTATTTAACTGCTGACCTTTTCCCTTCGGGTAATGGATTGTTGTCCTAACCACCTCTCTCTTCGGGGTACTCCTCCGTGAAAAGGAGGAGAGTTTTTTGTGTAGTACAGTTTAAATTATACAAATTAACTATGAATAAACAGGTGGTTAGGTGTTGTTTTAGAAGACTATTGAATCAAACTATACCCATTAAGTCTAAATCATTCGAGCTGTGCTGCGGGCACCGAAGTTATCTGCCGGTTTTTATTATCCTAAAATTCGCTGTTCTAGAATTGTTGCTTAAGACAACTGAATATACGCCATTTGGATAAGCCGATAAATCGACAAAATTGCCGATCTTACTGAATTTGATTATTGGCTGCCCCATCGTATTGTAAATCTGAAGGGAGGTGTTGCCATCAATAGGGGTATTTATGTATAAAAAGTCAATAGTAGGATTAGGATAGACCCTAAAGGATTCGATGGCATCAAACGATACTTCTGTTGTTGGGCAAGGAATAGGGTTCAAGTTAAAGTTTTGAGCGTCAAAGTACAATAGACGATTGGGAATGGTTTGCGTTATGAGGTTGTAGTTTGTAGCTGAAACGCGGGAAGCGAAATGTTTAACTGCCAACCAAGTTAGATAGCTTTCGGCGAGGTCTTCCCGAATCGGGTTTTGTTGAGCGTAAGTTGAGATAAAATTGTTGTCCAATAATTGTGCATCAATCCATCCTGTACTTGTTGCATGAGCAGCGTCTAATGAAGTATGGCTTGCTTCATGTATCAAGGTTTCTTCAGAAATGCCAAGAGATTCATAGTATGTAGCGCGATCGGTATGTATTAAAATGGAATTATTGCCACCGCCCCAATCAAAGTTTCCTTTGTGAATCCATATTTCATTAATATCGGTTCTTAAACAATGAGGTAATTGACCAATTTTAAAAGCGTATTTATTGGCTTCGGCAGTTGCTTCTGCTATAGTGAATTCCGGATTTACAACTGCTTGAGATGTGAGCGAATCATTCCAGACCACATTAAACAAATAAGCATTGATGTTGACCCAGTTATTTACCCTACGATCGTACACCAATGCAATTCCCTGACCGGTATAAGTAACGCTCGATAATGTAGAGCAATCGGTATCGGTGATTATTCCGGGTTCTATAAAGATAGTCCCAAAATATGGGGGTGTTTGCGCTACCAAAATATAGGATTGGAGGCATGCAAATAAGAGCACAAGCAAATGGATAATTCGTTTGTTTTTCATGGTTTATTTTAAAATGGCAGAAAACGGCAGTGTGTTTAAAACCCATCTCAAAGCAACGAATAATTCTGAAATTATCGCCAGATAAGGGCTTTTGGTGAATTTGTTATTTGTGGGGACAATGATTTTCGATTGGACCAATAAAATAGCTTAAACAAATGGTTTGGGAAATAGGCCGGGCGGCCGACCATTGTTTACAAGGTCGAGCTTAAAACCATAATCGTTTAAGGCCAGAATGTCAACAAACAGATAAATTAGTGGTTTTTTCAGCCGTCATTGTTCGCCCAATTTTATTATTTTCCCTTTTTCTTCTATTTCGTTGTTGTCGTCTTCATAATCTTCTTCGTCTACTGTTGGAAAGAAGTCAACCCAAACTTGCACTAAATAGTCGTGAAAACCCCAACCAATTTCATTCGTGGCGAAAACAACTTTTCCAACTCGGTCTTCAAATTTATCAAGAAGGTTTTCTTTTCTCATTAAAGTCAAGCAGTCAACAAAAGTTGTCGCTAAGCTTTTATAAAAAGTTAGATTTATGTCTCCGAAGTCATTAGTAAAATGCACTCCTGTTTCAACGTAGAATAACATCAATTCAGCAAGTAAGTCTGTTGATGGCCCAAGTTTTTTGAAATCGCTAATTGCTTGTTTACCGTCTCTAAGTTTATAGTTGTAACCACGTTTAGGGTAAAACGCTTCAAACACCTTATCACGATACTTCTCAAAAAGTTCGCTCTCGTTTGGATTTACATAAAAGTCAAAAAACTCTTTTACTGATTTGTTCTTTTTATACAGGTCGGCAATAAGCTCAATGAGTTTGTCCCTGTCTAGTTTTTTAAGCTCTTTTTTAATATCTGTCAGTCCCATATTTTGAATCCAATGTGTTCGTTTACATTAAATAATTCGAGTTGCTGATACGCAGCATGCTGCGTATCTACGGTTGGATAGAGGTTTTTTATCAACGTTTCGGGAGCAATGTGTTCGTGGCAGTAAAGGCTTGGAATGTCTGCACGCAACAAATCGTCACGGTCGTCATTGCCGTATTTGTCCAGTTCTAACACTTTCTTTCCCTCTTGTACTTTGTCAATGGCATCTTCATATCCCGCTTCTTCCTTGCTGGGTATGTGTGGTCGGTTATTGCCTTTATGCTTTATGGATTCTAATTTCTTACTCATTGTCTGAACACGATTTTATGCATAATTTTGATTGACAGGATTATCTGTTGGGTTAACTACTTTTTAATTGTAAAGCCTTTTAAACTCAACACTAAGTCCGCCAAAATTGATGAGCAAGCCATCAGCAATGTGATAAGCTTCCAAGTAATTTATAACTTGAGATTTATGCACATCTTCTATTTTTTCCATTGCTTTTAATTCTACCATCACACAACCTTCTACAAAGAAATCCACTCTTCTTGTGCCTATTTGCTCTTCCCTGTAAAAAATAGGCATTTCCATTTCTCTTGCAAAAGATAGATCTGCATAGTTCATTTCTATGGCCAATGCTCTTTGGTAAATAACTTCTTGAAAGCCATTACCTAGCGTGGAATGTACTTTCATCGCACTTCCAAATATCTTGTGGGTTGTATCGTTTATATCTTGCATAAGCCTGTTTGTCATTTAATCCTTTTAATCGTGTTCGGACGATTTACTAAAGATTTCATTTGGGTGATCGCAATCTTGTTCAATTGAATCAAACGCTCTGATTGCCCTAATCCTTGATGAATCAACACCGCATTGATACTTTCTAAATTGGAAAGTACCACTAACTGCTCAATCGTTGCCATATCTCTTATGTTTCCTTCGGCATTTGGATTGGCATCCCGCCATTGTTTAGCTGTAATTCCAAACAGGGCAACATTTAATAAATCAGCTTCATTGGCATACACAAAGGAAGTCTGGCTTTTGCTCAATTCTTTAGGTATCAAATTTTCCTTGATGGCATCAGTGTGGATATGATAATTCACCTTTGCTAAGGTGCGTTGAAGGTTCCATTCGAGTTTAAGACGGTCGTTTTCATCTGCTTTCAAACGCTGAAATTCTTTGATGAGATATAGTTTGAATTCAGGGCTCAACCAACTGCCAAATTCAAAAGCAATATCCCTATGTGCAAATGTGCCACCGCCGTACCTTCCAGCTTTCGAGATGATTCCAATTGCATTTGTCGCTTCAATCCATTTGCGTGGTGTGAGATTAAAGTTATTCAAACCAGCTTGACTTTTAAAGGTTACGAATTCGTTACCTTTAAAATCGGGGTTGTTCATTTCTTCCCAAATACCTATGAATTCCAATGTATTACGGTTACGCATCCAACTATATATCATGGTGTCATCTCCAAAACCTTTAACCATATCGGTTAAGGAAATATAATCATCTTGCTCTTTTTGCAAGATTGTTATTTCAGCTCCCTTTACATTGATTGTCTTTTTTGCCATCTGCTTATTCTTTGTTCAATTACCCAGAATTCAGGGTAGTTAGATGGATGCTATTTTTTCGATTAATTGATTCTTGATGTTTCGGATGTCGTTTGCCACTTCAATAAAATACCATTCGGGATATTCGTATTTATCATTTGGGGAATTTACCGCAGGTATCCAAAGGTTTTCTACATACCATTTTTTCTCTGCTTTGTCTTTACTCATTCCGCTAATTTCTATCATTAAGTTTTTAGTGTTTGGTTTTTGTTGCACCATTTTCTACTGAAAAGGGGCTACCAAAAAACTTCTTTTTTCAATTTTACAATAAAATCGGGATAATACAATTTGATTTATCCGTTTTTGGTATAGGGTATGGCAAATCCCAAAATGGTTTTTTACATAGCACTGCCCTGTTTCGATTTCTTCTAAGGCCCCACGGTTACCAATTTTTTCTCCGATTTGCCAAAAGTTATCTATGTAGTAGTCTTTAGTGTCAAGCAAGTATCAACGGCCTCATCTCTCAAAGTGGCACTGTTTGACCGAAAACAGTGGCATGGTCAGACCGAAATAGCCAGAGAGTATTGAAGAGTTCTAATTTCTGCTTTTCTTGTTCTTTGAAGCGCTTTGTTCCTTTAGTATCTGTGCTTGTTTCTTGGCTTTGTCTAAGGTAGTTGGTGATTGCTTGGATAGCTTTTCCATTCCTAACTTCGCTCTTTCCTGAAATGACATCATAAAATTCTGCCTTATGTTGGTTTGACATTAACGCGAATACAGACAATCAGTTTCATTCGATTGCTTAATGGGCATGATTAACTTGGACGCTTTAGGTTGAGACGAATGCGGGCTTTTTGCAGCAATCTCTGGCATGAATAGTCTGAACTGTGATTTAAGAGATTAAATGATTTTCGTGATGAGGGGGTAGGGGCAATTAAGTGAACCTTTTTTGGGTTTGAGATTGACTTGTTGAACTAAAACGGATGTGGGCTCTGATGAGTAAGAACCTAACAGGGATAGGTTCATCCGACCGAAGTGAAGGCAAGGGTACGGCTTTTGTGGCTAAGGCCATTAATTCACCCAATTTTCTATTTCAATTCCTTTAAGTCTTTCGAAATCTGAAATATTTCTTGTCACTAAAATCAGATTATTTGAAATAGCTGTCGCGCCAATTGGTAAATCAAAGTCGTCTAGTGGTAGTCCCTTTTTTCTTAATCTTGATTTTTCTTTGGCGTAAACGTCTAAGGAATTAAAAATGGGAATGATAGCGAACTTACTTACAAACTGATCAACAGTCTTTCTGTTTTTTTCTTGATTTTGACTGTTTTCTGCTCCAAATTTTAATTCTGCAATTGTAATTTCCGATACAAAACAGTTAGAAAGCCCTATGTTTTCAAATTTTTTATCAAGACTGAAAAGCCCTTTTAAGAAGTAAATGCAAATATTTGTGTCTAAAAGATAACCTTTCAAAATGGCTCTGTCTTGCGATCAAAAGTTCTACTCATTTTAAGGTCGGCAATTATCTCTTCAGCGGATTTCTTTGACACAAAAGCACCAAATAATCCACTTAGAGACTTATCAGTCGACCTCTTTGTTTCTTTCAAGGAGTCTGAAAGCTGTGAAATCAGTTCAAGTTTGTTCTCTGGACTCAAACTCTTTAAAAGCCCTAAGTAGCTTTCAATTAAATTAAATTTTAAGTCCGTTGGGTTCATGTTCGTCTAGATGAATCAAATATAGCACATTTCTAAAAAACTCTTCGTTTTGGGCATTAGCCATAACCGAATCAGGCAAGGGAATTTCACCCCGACCTTCCCACAGAGCCTTACGTCAGACTCTCGCCTTCTATTTCGCTCGATTTCACAACGTCTAGGGTAAGTGCTGCGAGTGTAGCTTCTGCTTTGGCAGAAAATCCCAGGGCATTCATTTGCCCGATGATTTTGCCTTGAATTAGTTTGACCTCGCCAAATATGGCATTTATCGCTTTGTAATTCCACGAAAAATCCGTCCAATTTGTATGATCGTAGATGTATTTCACCATTGACCAGGAATTCTTATGCAGCTAAGGTACAAGCTAATTACCGCAAAATTGCGGCGGTTTATTTGTTTTTTCACCGCAAAATGGAGAATGTCGGCTATCAGTTCGTCAAAGTAGTGTGGTGCCTAAAGTTAGCAGTATGTTGTTCTATTCTGTCAGCCATTTGAACCATATTTTTTGGTCAATTAATGGAATATTCTTTTGGTTGCAAACAGTCATTGTGTGTCCCGTTCCACCCGAAATTGGATTATCTAAATCGTCATAAAATATACCAAAAGTTGCTGGCAGTCCGTCTAATAACCCATTTCAAAGCAACGAATATTTTTGAGATCAGAGTGAAATAAGGGTGGTAATTAGGCTTTTGGTAGATTTCTTATAAGGTTATAAGCCCAAAATGGTATATAACTGGCATATTTTCTTGATATCTATTGAGCATCTTTATTGAGCAATTATTGATTTTCTTACAGATTTTGCTCAATAGAATATCGATTTTGTTTTGGAATCCCGAAGGGATGAAAAGATTATAGCTCATTGCAAACCAAAAGTCAATTAAACCCCGAAGGGGTGATATGTTTAATCCATCCATTCAAATTAATATTTTTCGTTGTGTTCAATTAAGAAAAACATGTATTGACAAGAGTGATTTTAAGAAGGTAGAACATACCATTCACAAGCCACTATACAATGCCATGCATCAGAAACCACAGCAGCCAAACAGATTTTAAAAAAGCGCAGCAGTACGGTTGAGCCTGTTTTCGGTACTATGTTGAACTTTTTGAACCTCAAACGGCTTAATGCGCGTGGCATTAAAAGCGCTAATAAACAGGTAATGATGTCTGCTTTAACCTATAACTTGAAAATTTGATGAAACATACAAGTCCAAAAGCAGAAAAGCTCGAAGTGGCGATGATTAAAAGTCAGCAAAACCTGGCTAAGGCCATTTTTAATGTATTTGGACCTAAAATGAGCAATAAGGCATTTTGAGGGGGCCAAAAAAACAACAAAGAAATCCACACAAAAAAACAAAAGCTCTTAAAAAGCCTCTATTAAAGCCAAATTTTAAACTTTTGGTTTAATCTTCGAATTCATGTAAAAGTTGTGCAACAGGCACCGTTGTTGTGTGCAGGCTTATTCATTGCATTAATGTATCTCACTATGTAAAGTTCAATGCAATTAAAATAAGAGTTCATCTAATTATCAGTTTCTCGCGTTTGAATTGATCTTCTCCTTCGAGCATTATCGTGTACACTCCAGAAGGGAGTAAACTCAAATCAATGACTCTCCGACTGACTAGATCACTGTAGACTTCGTTGCCCTGCATGTCTGTGATTCTTATTTGTTTCACATCTGAGCTAAACTGTATGCTTTTATCTTTTGCAGGATTAGGAAAGAACCTCAAATCATTAGACTCTTTGGGGTTTAGATCATCAGATAATGATGAATAGAAGAATTGTACGTTGTCGACTTTAAAACGACAGAAGCCATCTAAGTCACCATTTGGTAAAATTTGAGGACGGCTAGAGAAACCCAGCCAGAGGCTATCAATCTCACTCACATTGGAATCCATAGTATTTAAACAAATCTTAAAATATCCATTGGAAGTTGTATCGATATTGTAACCGGTGTTAACAACTGCGAATCCATTGTCAAATAATGAAGCTCCTATTCTTGCATAACCTCCAAAGTAGATACTATCAATGCTAATATCGAATGTAATAGAGTCAATAAGTCCAGTTAAGTTTGAAAATCTTCCAATAATCACTCCTGTTCCACGGCCTGCAAATCCTATGACATTATTCTCAATCCTTGCAGCATAACTTCCATTCGTTGCATTTGAATCAGGAAATACACATTGGACTGCCCAATTATTTGTAATCCATCCATTAGGCTGAATATATCCTGCATTGGTATTCCAGTTCTCAAAGCTCAGATCAATCTGAGAATGTCCATTCTTTAGACAGAGAGCTGCTAAAACGAAAAAAAGTATCTTGATATTCATAATATTTCTAGTTTGATACAATTATGTTGAGAGCATCCACAATTTGTCCATTTACGATCATTGTCAATGTATATGTTCCAGACTGATAACCAGAAAAGTCAATTGTAACGGTATTGGATATTGGGTCAAGGATGTAGTTGTTTAAAATCGTACTGTTCATGGGGTCAACTACAGCAATAAAGCCATTTAGTCCGTTCTCAACTGAGTAAGTTATGGTTGCATTAGAGTTAACAGGGTTTGGGATTACGCTTTCCATATATGATGGATGTACTTCTACCGAAACATCAGCATAGTCTTTGAATCCATCGGCTAGTGCAATTACTTCTAGTTGATACGTTTCAGAAACTTCAGGAGAAATGGTGAATGACTCACCAATATGCACAAGCTTTCCATTTGAGTTATACCAATAATACTCTGCTGCTTCGTTTATTTGGCTTGCCGAGATGACAATACTATCTCCTTGATTGATTTCATGATCATCTCCGGCATCGGCATCGAATAATTGACGATTTGACTTTCTGACCATAAAGTGAATGCCACCCGTCCAATGCTCACCGAGTTCAGAATGAGGTTCACTATTCTTTTGAAGGACGTGATACTCATAATCATTCTCGATTTCAATTTCATCAATCAAGAAGTTAACGTCCATTGACAGTTGCAGTTGATAATAGGGCGGAAATTCAATATTGGATAGAACAACAGGGTCTAAACCATTTACTGTGAATCTATTATCATCCTGTATATCAATGGCAGGGTGCGAAGTGAGATATGGGAGCAAGAAATCCCAATGATCACCAGACTGTACATCAAAATGAACTTCAGCGATATTGGTCAGTGTATGCTGAGTAAATTCTGCATTTCGAAAAATGACGTCATAGGTCTTCGAGTCCTCGAAAGGATTACCCACATAGAAATACCTGTTCTTTCCACTGCCTTGATTTGGAGCAGAAGGAATGTAATTCTCAATAACCACATTTCTTAAGGAGATATTATTGTTTTGATAGACATCTTGCGCTAAATCACCAGGGTGGTTGATAATGGGATCCGCTGTGGAATTTTCAATCCTTGCGAGTAGACAGTTATTCCAAGTTGTTCCTACGCCTGTATTCTCATCTATGAACCATGTGAATTCTAAGATGGCTGAATCACCTGGCTGAATGATTGGAATGAGGGTATCACCTATTTTGTTTCCTAGCAAAGGAACCGTACCATCCCAGTTCTGAGGCCATGAAGAGTTGGAAGATGCTTTAGTCCAGTAAAGGCTTAATTGTTCCGTGCCAGTTGATGGAACACAGCTTAGGTTGGTAATTCGAACGTATACATAGGTTGGATCAAGAAGTGCATACTCGGGATTCTCGTGGACTTGATGCGTCAATCCATCGTTATTGTTTCGTACCCAAATGTCTGGGCTATCATCTAAATCCCAATGGAAAGAATAGCCTGCGTTGTTGCCATTATCCTCGGGTTTGTCTTTCATAGACAAGTCCAAATTATCTCCTATGCAACAGTTTGGAATGAGAACTGCCTGAAGGTGAGGTTCATTTGCTAGTGCGTTTCTCATTACTACACTTTGGCCCATGGAAAAGTGGGTCATACAACTCGGATTTGTATAGGACATAATGTTGCCTTCGTCTGGTTGAAAAACAAATCCTAATGAATCTACATCGTCTGGTTCCGGAATCCAAGAACATCCAGGATGTTGAACACGAAACTCCATGTTATTATCTGCAGGAGTGTCCCAAATCATGTCACCACATATATGAGAGTTAGATCCATCAACCAATTCACGGCAAGCATTGGGCGGAGCGTTTATCGGGAATAATCCATCAGTGTAGACATGGGTGTGTTGCAAGATAAATACATGACCCATTTCATGGGATAAAACGGACGTTAGATGCAAGGGAATATTAGGAGGTAATTGGGTAAATGTTCCTGTAACATACAATTGTGTTCCATTGCCAATTTGTCCATCTGTTGCTCCTCCCCATATAGTATTTGATGGTGGGAATAAGTAAATATCTACTCCATCTTGATGGTCGTATCCTTGATTAAAAACACTAGGCGAGGCTGTATTGTACAGACTACTGCTGTCGATATAGTGGATATTAGTATCAGCGATAAAGCGAATATTGAAGGGTCTGAAATCTTGATTCAGTATTTTCAGAGCGGAATCTACATTTGCCAGACTTACTCCGCCTTGTCCGTTGTCGTCTCGTATGATATGAAAATACACACGTACACAAAAATTTGGAATTGACTGACCAATTGAATTTTGCGTGAATTGTGTCATTTTATTCATCCAATTTGGAACCGTTGAAATGTCAGTATGACATTGTGAATAGGCTTCAGTCGAAATTAAAACAGTTCCAATAAGCGCAATAATCATTCTTAATGAGCGTATCGTTTTCATGGTTTTGATGTTTAGATTGAGTTATTCCTTTGTCTTTATGTCATTTGTTTTAAAGGGTATTCCATGTTTAATCAGCTTGCACACAACGTTTTGCAGCTACAAGAAGTTGGCGATTTCGAAGCACAAAACTGTCTACCACCACTGAACTTGATACAAAGCACAAAGCTTCATTTAACCACTTAACCGCCAATTTCTTGTAGGTGCTGTTATAGCCAGTGGTTCTTGTCCATCGTCCTAGCAAACCATTGTCAGTATTGAGTTTCTGTGTCATTGTCGTGTCGGCTGTGCGTTGCGTTTTTTATTTTTTAAAGCGGTGGAGAAAAAAAATTGAAATTCTCTTTTGGGTCGGAGAGGTGGAAGCTCTTTTGCAATTTTTGGTTTGTGCGTTGGCTTGTGCGAATTGCAAATGTGCTTACACCTGTGCGTTAAGCTAAAAGTCTATTTTAAGTTGTGTCATTGCTTCTTCCTTCTTTTTCCTCAAAACTTCTTCTACATATTTCTTTGCTTTTTTCTTATGAATACCTCTTGATTTGACTAATAATTCAGCGAGTTGCTTCTCAAATAAAGGTAAAAGAGAACTATTCATAGGTCTGAACATATAGTACAAGAAAACTTTTAAGAAGCAGAGTTCCAATATGAATTTATTATCTACTTTGTCAATTACCTTGTCAATATATTGAACATAGTCTCTTAGCTTCATATCTGAATAGATGAAACCAGTTAAATACAACTCGTATTGTGATAAGTCTTTACGGTCTTGCTTGATATATTTCTTGATTTTGGTTTCTAATGGTATTTCAAGAAATTCAGTTCCAAGCCAACTCAGCAACATTAACTGATTTATAATTGGAGCAATAGTAATAAAGAATTCAGGCGGTAATGGTAATTCGTCATCTTTATTATTTGCTAAATTATGTGCAATGATGGATTGCAGATAAATTCCATATTTTGCCCCTTTGTTAATTATTATGTCAAGACTTTCGTTTACATAAATAGGATTCTTGATGTTTTCACTATTCTTTAAAACTCTTGCAGCCAGTTCAAGAACATGATAAAATTTCTTCTTGTAGTCAACTTGTTTTTTTGCTTTGATGCTATCATTAACTGGAAGCATCTCTAACTGTGTGCCTAATGCTTCTTCAATTTCATCATCCGTTAATTTATTGTTTCTTGTTTCTGTGATGAAATTTGAAGGGTTGATATGTTTTAGAATAAATGATTCATTCGGGAAATATTTATCTACATTTTGATTGATAAAGGTGTCAATTTCCTGATATGCTTCTTGAAGCTTATCCATTGTAAATTTCAAAGTTGCAAAATCATCACGGGTTCTTCCTGTATGATAATCTAATTCATCAATAAATGATAGAAATTTTTCATCGGAATATACCTCCTCCTTAAATTCCTTATCTTTTTCAATATTCAGAGATAAAAAGAATTTGAAAAATGCATCGTACCGAAAACGAATGCAATTATTGTGAAGTTCTTTCTTCAGAATTCCTTTGACAATAAATTCTTGCAGTTTTTCAACTGCAGAAAATCGTTTAAGTTGATTCAGGTCAAAGTTTTCCTGAATACATTTTACGGCATCAGATTCAGACAATGCTAAATTATTACCGACTTCACCAGATTTGTGCATTTTAAGAGCCAACTCAGTGAGTAGCTCCATCTTTTTATCGAAATTGTATGAACCAGCCTTTGCATTATCAAGTTTAAGACCTTCCAAAATGAAAGTAAGGAATTGCTGAACGAGATTTGCTTTGTTTATAGGTTTAAAGTTTTCCTGCTTTTCAATTATCCAAAGAAACAATGAAACGGAAAAAAATGTTCTTGGAATTCGTAGAATTTCAAACACTTTGATGAGTTTCTCCAAATTATTTTGTATCCATTCAGGGTCTTTTCGTTTAAACCATTTAATAGCAAGTTCTTTAAATTCTTTAACTCCAACACTTCCTATAAAAATTGGTTTAAATTCTTTTATTTCTTCTTCACTAGATTTTTTCGCAAAAATTGTATTCTCCGCGGTTAAGAGTGTATCTAAATCAGTTGCAGTTGTTACAATTAGTTTGTTGATTGGATATTCGTCAATGAATTTTTTAAGACGATTCACCGCATGGATGTGTTCTTCATTTTCAATATAGTTGTCAATAAGTATAAGGAGCTTTCCAGTTTTTAGCATTTCTTCAACCTCATCATGACCAGGCTCATTCAGAAATGCCCTGACTAAGGGTTTAATATCTTTCTTTTTTAATTCTGAAAAATCAATTTCGACTGGAATTACTTGATAGGTTGAATATGAGTTTGACGCTTCAATAAAAATTTTATTGAGTAGAGTTGACTTACCCGTTTCTTTATCTCCAACAATTAAAATGTTTTTGTCATATTTTAAAATTTCAATCAGATTTATAAGGGCAAGATTATCATCAATGTCATTCATCAAAATAGGCTTATCCGAAAGCTTTGGTAAAACGAATATTTCATTGATGCTTCTTGGGGCTATTGAATCTGTACCGTGAATAACAAGTGAGTTATTCATAACTTCCTGCTTTGCTTTGCATGTTTTGTCCGTTAAAATCAAATACTTGTTGAATTCTTCATTGTTAGAGGATATTTTTAATTCAGCAGTATTTTCACCGTTTGGTGCTACGTCAACATCTTTGTCAAACTCAACTCTATCATGTATGTACTTTCTAAAATTGCATTTAATATCTAAGTCACCTGTTTGCGTTCTGTCAAAATCAAGTATTGAATAACCTGATTTAAATGTGTCAATTTTTTCTCGTGGATTACTGAATGCCGTTTTCGCAACAGAAGTGAACAATTTATTTCTAGTGCCAAAACTGTAAATATTATTGCCCCTATGAGTATGACCACATAGCAAAATATGAAATTTGCTCATATGCAAAAACGTGGTTAACTCATTTCTATCAATTTCACTTATTAGCTCAATTGGATGATGAATAAGTGCAATATTGATTGTCGTATTATTTTCACTAAAAATATCATTTGCATTAAGTACCTGTTTAGTTCCAAACAATAATTTGTCATTAGGTAATTTAGTAGAACATCTCCATGCAGAATTAAAAGCACCGACACCTATTTTTTCGCCATTGATATTGGCAATAAAGCATGACTCAAAATTAGACAAGCTACTCTCAGGAATACCTGCATAAAACTTATGTTCAAATTCATTATACGCTTTTATTCTATCGATTCCTGAATGACTTGATGATTTGTAATCATCTATATATTTATTCACACGTTCGACATTATTGAAATTGCCCAACATTCCACTTTCTGTCAGGTCTTCAATCTTGGATTCAACTACATCATGATTTCCCGGTATGAAAATAAATTTGCTTTTGTCAATTTTGAGTGCTTGAAGAATAGGCGTAATGAATTCCTTGTTTACAATTTCGTAAATGTCTTCGCCATCTTTAAAACTAGAACCGCCTTTATCAACCAAATCACCAGTCAAGATAATCAAATCAATTGGCGTTTCTTTATTCCAGTTCTGTAAATCCTTAATCAATGCAGTTAAGTAGAACTGTTTTAAAGAACTTAGAGTGTCCTTTGATAAATGTAAATCGCTTAAATGTACTATTCTCATTTTCTAATAATTTTAAAATTATTTTTAACTCCAAACATTCACAGTTTTTGCATCAAACAATCGTACTGGAAGTTTAAATTTCTTTTCTATTGATTTTATATGTTTCAGGTCGGCATCTGAGTAAACACCGATGTAAATACTATTAAGGAAAGGAAGCCATTTATCGTTTTCGTCTTTCCGTTTCTTTGCGGCTTTGTTGATTGCTGCTATAATGTGTTCGTCATAATTGCCGAAACCAAAACCGTAACAAATCAGCGACCCACCAATTGAAGAAAGGCTTTCATAACAATTAGCTAAATACTTGTTGTGGACTATATGAGAAAGTTTTTCATAGCCGTTACCTGCCGTTACGAAAATCGGATATTCCTTTTTCTCCATACGGGATTTAATATTCTCCAACAAAAAATGTTCGCTTGTGTATTCTTCTTTGACTACTTCTACGCCTGTATCAAATAGTTGCAATGCTCCGTGTAAATAATGCACAGTTTGAGTGCTTTTGTATTTTCCCCAACGGAGTTCAGAATATTGTCTTTCATCTTCGGGAATCCATTCGTCACTTTCTTCTGCATCTCTGCCAAAACCATCAATAGCATTTTCAATTTCGTTTCGCATTAACACCCAATACAAAAGCAAATCGTAATTAGTTGTAAAGATTTGGCCTTCCTCTGCAAGGAACGAATTTAAAAAGCCTGCACAGGCTTTACTTTTTTCTTCGGGAACTGAAAAAACGTGTTCAGGATGCAATTCTTTGATTGCATCAATTAGGCTTTCTTTAAGGGTTTCAGTTGCCTTTCTGATATTTTGTACAACCTTTTTATCTGCTCCAAAGACTTCTGCAATTTGAGCCACGTTGTCTAATTGTTCCATCAACAATTCAAAGTTGCTGGTTTTGATAATCTGAAATAGCTTTTGCAGAATATCATTGTCAAGGTTCTCTAAAAACTTACTTAAAGCATTGTAAGAAAAGATGCCCGAATCATAAGACATACTAAAACCATTGCCAAGCAATAGGTGTTTCTGCCGTTTCTTTGCAGTAAGCGACTTTATTACTTCGTCATAGGTATATACTTTGTCTAGGCTCATTTTATTTATTGTATTCAGTTTGTGGCTCTGCTGCCATTGATAAAGTTTCTTCCTCCTTCACACCCCAAACCTCACCAATTTTTATTTTTATTTTTTGCTCAAATATTTCTATTAAGCGTTTGTTGGCATTAACCAATTGTAGTTCTTCTTCTATCGCTTTTACGATGGTTAACTGTTCTTCAAGTGTTGGCAATGGAACTTTAATGTCCTTTACATAATCTCTTGTAACGCCTTTTACTGTTGCACCGTGACCGTCATTTTCAATTTTGTCTGCTATTGAAAGCATAAAGAAATATCCGTAACGCTTGTTTATTTTTTCTTCATCAAAAAGTAAAGCAGTTAAATCTTGATTTAGTGCTGTTGGTTTTCTAACGAACGCCATTTTACCAAGCGAAACCCTTGTCACTAAAACCAACGTATCTTTTGGAACAATACTCGTTGAGTTTTCTTTGACTGCTTTTTCAGTAATCTTTCTGATAGAATCTTCAATATACATTGGGCTACTTGAAAAATCAGAACAAGTAATCCAATCTACATTTCCATTTTCCCAATACGATGTATTTTCTTTTGAAGGTGTGCTTCCTCCAACCAATTTTGCCAATGTTCCCAACTCCACCATTTCCCAATCAGGGCTGATAGTTATAGTAGGTTTGTAGTGGTTTACGATTTGTTTCGCTCCGTCTATTATTTTTTGGTAGCCTTCTATTTCGGTTACTATTTTTTGTTGT
This sequence comes from Chryseobacterium gleum, assembly GCA_945883565.1. GTDB lineage: Bacteria > Bacteroidota > Bacteroidia > Flavobacteriales > Schleiferiaceae > RFXV01. Next base: position 6,106 of record CAMCXO010000008.1, on the reverse strand, counting down.
ATTTCAAGTGGTGGGAGAGGGATTTCAGTTTCCTCAATTAGTGTATTATAAAGCCTTGCTATTGTTACCCCTTCCGTTGGTCGCCATTTTATTTGCTGATAAATGATTTTTAGATATTCATTTAAAACTTTGGTTTCGTCATTTGCAATCCAAACAATGTTTGAATCTTGAAAATATGCAGGTTTGCCGTCAAATACCACAACTTTACCTATCGTTCCCGAAGTAGAAATTAGAATATCTCCTTTTTTAGGGTATGCAAATTTTGATTTGTATTCGTCAAAGATTTCTCGGCTTATAAATGCATCAGGTTCTTTTCCAAATGTTCCTATTTTGTAAAATGGAACATCCCCTTTATCAGTTGTTTGCTCTTTAAAAATTCTTTTGCACATACAAATTTTTCCAATCTCACCTAACTTCACAATATCAAATTCAGTTTGAGAAATGGCTTTCTCAAAATACCTTTCAGCACTTAAACCAACTTCTTTAGTGTTTAAGATTGTAACCTTCTCAACCAAAGTTGCCAAACTCGGCAAATCTTCAAAAGCCTTGTCATTGCTTAAACATTCTTTGTATGCCTCCAAGGTTTGCAATGCCAAAGGCAAATCGTTTTTGTCAATCTCTCTGCGTTGTGCTCCTAAATCAAAGCCATCATTTTCAATTTTTAAAAACAGAATATGGTTGCTTTTTTTCGCCAAGCGTTTGTCTAAAAACAATACAGATGTTTTTACACCGCTGTAAGGTTGAAACACACCTGCCGGCAAACTAATTACAGCTATCAAACTATCTTGCACCAACATTTTTCGCAATTGCTTGTAAGCGGTTTGGCTTGTTGCCACAATTCCGTTGGGTACTACAATTCCTGCACGTCCGCTACTGTTTAAGTGTTCTGCAATGTAATCGGTAAACAATACTTCCGCTTTGTTTGCTTGTACGCCAAATTTCTTGTGTGGTCTGATTCCGCCTTTTGGTGTCATAAATGGCGGATTTGCCAATATCACATCAAAGGTTTCTTGCCAACGGTCTTCGCTGCTCAAACTGTCATACTCGTGTATGAGTGGCGTTGCAAAACCGTGTAAATACATATTGGCTAAACTCAAACGTACCATATCGGGGCTAATGTCGTACCCCACAAAATTGGTAGCGAGTTTTTTTCTATCGTCTGGCTTTAGCTTGTCTCCTTGGCGTTTGTCGGTGTTTTGGTTAAGTATGTGTTTATAGGCACTCAATAAGAAACCAGCCGTTCCGCAAGCAGGGTCAAGCACGGTTTCATTTTTCTGTGGGTTTACACAAGCCGTTACAAAATCAATAATGTGTCGGGGAGTTCTAAATTGTCCAGCATCGCCTTGGCTTCCCATTACACTCAACAAGTATTCAAAAGCATCGCCCAACTTTTCGCTGTGGCTGTATTCAAACTCGTTTATGTATTTTAAAAACAGTTTTAAAGTGCTTGGGTCACGGTAAGGCAAATAAGCATTTTTAAAAATATTACGGAACAGCTCTGGAATATTGGGATTGGTATTAAGTTTTTCCAATGCTTCGCTGTACAAAGCCAGCATATCTTGTCCGCTTAATGATGGGTCAAATAGTTTTCGCCAACCGTATTTGGCATATTCGCCTGAAAAGAATTTTGCTTTGCCTTTAAATTTCTCAACGGCTTCTTTATCCATATCGTCCATAAACTTATAGATAAGAGCCAATGTAATTTGTTCAATTTGGCTTTTTGGGTCGGGTACTTTACCTACCAACACATCACGGCAATCGTCAATATTTTTCTTTGTTATGTTGTCTAGCATTGTTTAGGCAGATAAAAATTTATTTAATGGAACGTAGGTTTTAATGTAGTAAGGCAGTTTGCTTTTCATTTCATCATCTACACGGTTAAAATCTTCTACATTAAAAGTTGGGTTGTGGTAGAGTTCTGTAAAATCTTGTTGGTCTATAATATTTCTCACACTTGGGTCGGTGATGTAAGCATAAAAGAAATAGCGTAAACCTTGTAAATCGTCAATGTTGGAAACATTGTTGGTGCTGATAAACTTTTCAAATTCATCACTCAATAAATCGTCTTTACCTTTTATTTGGTTTCCGAAATAAATGAGTTCCAACAATTCACGCCAACCAATTTTTCGGTCAATTTTTAATGACTTACGAAGTTTTTCCAAATCAAAATATTCTTCGGGTTTATTGTCGTATTTCTCTTTTGCTCTAGCTGTGGCAACTTCCACATCACCAGCTTCCATCAATAGTTTTATTTCATCATCGGTTTTTACCTTTTCTTCAAACTGCTGGAAAAACATTCGGTCAACTTTCATTCCAGTAAAGTCAACTTGTTGTTCGTGAAAAGAATGAATTCTATCATCTTCTTTGTACTCATAACCTTCTCGTTTAGGTTTGATGGTGTTGTCGTCCAGCGTTGGCATATCATCGCCCTTATCGAAGTTTACAGGAAGTTTTAAAACTTGGTCGTACTGATATTTTTCTTCAAAGTATTCGCAAGTAGCAAAGAAGTCAAAGAGTTTAAAAGCTGCTTTGTCAATGGAAATATTTTCTTCTTCACCAAGGTCGTTTTTAAATTTGTGTTCAAATTTGTGAATACGGGTCCCTCGTCCTTTAATCTGAATAAATTCAGTTGGCGAAAAAATGGGTCGCATTAAACCAAGGTTCAAAATATTGGGGCAATCCCAACCTGTGGTCATCATTCCAACGGTTACACAAACTCTTGCTTTACTTGTTTTGTAAGATTCTAAAATTTCATTGTCTTTGGCAAAATGGCTAAAGCCCAATAATTTATCGTTGCTAAAATCAACAGTCATTTGCTGACTGTTTTGCACATTGGAAGTTACCTGAACAGCAAAGTCGCTTTGATATTTGCCAGGGAATATTTGGTGTGCATATTCATTGAGCAGTTGAGCCAATTTTGCAGCGTGATTTTGCGAAACAGCAAAAACTAAACTCTTTCCAAATTCTCCGTTAATTGGGTCTTTCAGCCCATTTTCAATAAAAGTTTTGCAAAACACACGGTTGGTTTCTTCGCTGAAAAACTTCCGTTCAAAATGATTTTGCTTGTAATTTACTTCTTCTAAAATGTCTTCTTGTTCGCTACTGGCAACCGTTACCATAATGCCGTAACCTTGTTCCGATAAAAGTTTGGTCGTAACATCTGTTCTTGCATCTACTACAATCGGCTGTCGCAAATATCCGTCTTTAGCACCGTCCACAAGCGTATAACGATATGTTGGAATGCCACTCTCACAACCGAAGGTTGTGTAAGTGTCAAGCATCATTCTTCGTTCCAATTCTCTTGGGTCGTCAATGTTGTCGGTGTCTAAGTGTTTTAAATAGTCTTTTGGTGTGGCGGTTAAACCCAATTTGTAACCCAAGAAATATTCAAACAATGCTCTGCTGTTTCCACCACCTAACAGTCGGTGCGATTCATCAGAAATAATTAAATCGAAGTCGGTTGGTGAAAAAAGAGTTTTGTATTTGTTGTTTACCATCAACGATTGAATGGTCGTAACCACAATGTCTGCTTTACGCCAATCGTTTTTCTTCTCTTTGTAAACAACCGTTGTAATGTCGTTTTTCAAATAGTTGGTAAAATCTTTTCTTGCTTGTTCTTCCAGTTCCAAGCGGTCAACCAAAAACAAAATGCGTCTTGCATTTCCTGTTCTGTAAAAGAGTTTGATTAATGCAGCAGCAGTCAAAGTCTTTCCTGTGCCTGTTGCCATTTCCAACAAGAAACGCTTTTTACCTTCGCTTACTGATTGCTGAACGGCTTTGATTGCTTCAACTTGGTAATAGCGAAGAAAACGAAGTTTTAAATTGAAGATTAAATCTTTCTTTTTTTGTTCGTCTTGAAACTCAGGAATCTGTTTATAGTTTGGAAGTTGCGTTAAAACAACATAGTCGTCATTTACTTGTTCACTAACTAATTTGCTTGGGTCAGGATTGAATTGATAATACTGTTTGATAGATTCCAATGTCGGAAACACTTGAATTTGTTCAGGGTTTCCTGTTTCGATATTCCATAAATAGTGAAGCGTTCCGTTTGAAAGAATAATGAATTTAACCTTTTGAGATTTTGCGTAATTTCTTGCTTGTTCTTTGCCAACAAGGGGATTTAAACTTTCCTTTTTTGCTTCTAAAACAAGTATTGGGTTTTGGTTCTCGTCAACCAGCAAAAAGTCAATGAAACCACTTTTAGCATTTTCAAAATCTTCACCTAAATCGTCCATTTTGATGGAAGATTCAAGTTTAATAGTTGCTTTACCTTTGTCCGTGTCAAAGAAGCTCCACCCTGATTCCTCAAGGAGTTTATTGATTTTTATTCTTGCTTTAGCTTCTTTTTCTGCCATCTAATTCAGTTCAATTTTTTGTCGGTCAAGATACGATTTTTCACCCTTAAAACGGTCATTATCGTTCTGTGGCAGGTGGGAGAATTGGCTCTTTTGCAAGCTTGGGTTTGTGTGTCGGCTTGTGCGGCTTGCAAATGTGCCAATTGTGCGTAGGCAGAATTTCAATTTTTTTTGTGCGGTGGGGAAAAAATAAAAAACATAGCGTTGGTCAGCGTGTCGGTTTAGATGTTGTCCAGTTGCAATATGGTCTGTATGTTTTTGGTCACCTGTCAAAATGGTTTGTCTTTGTTTTAATGTTTAATTTTTGGTCGGTCGGTCGTCTTTGGAACGGTCGTCCTACCATTGGCTATAACTTATATATATACGAAAGAATACTGTACTTTTTCCGGCTTATTGTGGTTTGATGATTTGCGCAGTATATTCATTATAAGGGGTTTTGTTGGTTTTGGTAAAATTAGCTGCTGTCTGTGACATTTGATCTACAGGGCTGAGGATTTTGTTTTTTTTGGCTTGGGTTAGGTGGAGTAGAAATGGTAGTTAAGGGGCGTAGCCCTGATATCTTCGTAGCAAGATTCACCCACCACATTCATAAGGGGCGTAGCCCTGATATCTTCGTAGCAAGATTCACACACCACATTCATAAGGGACGTAGCCCTGTAATCGTTTGCCCGTTGTTATTTGCTACGAAGATTTTAGAGCCACGTCACAATATATTAACTCTGTTAAAGGTTTTTGCTTGAACTGTGCGCCCCCTATTTGCTTTATATGCTCATTTAACGAGCCGTCAAAAGCAAAATACAGGGCCATGCGCCACTGCCCGAGGTGAAACATTTTCTATATTTTAACTTCTGTTGGCATCTTTAACTTTATACGAAATAGGCTAAAGCCTCTTTCCCATTCATTGAATTGCCTCCAGCTTTAGCTGGAGGAAAATAAAATTCCATTTATGGCTCCAGAAGAACACAATTTTTAGAAGCTCCCAGACCTCGATCTTACCCTCCACATACCTCGAATCAAAAGCCACTATAACAATGCCATGCATCAGAAACCACAGCAGCCAAACGCATTTTAAAAAAGCGCAGCAGTACGGTTGAGCCTGTTTTGGGTACTATGTTGAACTTTTTGAACCTCAAACGCCTTAATGCGCGTGGTATTAAAAGCGCTAATAAACATGTAATGATGTCTGCTTTAACCTATAACTTGAAAAAGTTGATGAAACATACAAGACCAAAAGCAGAAAAGCTCGAAATGGGGATGATTAAAAGTCAGAAAAACTTGGCTAAGGCCATTTATATTTTTTTTGGACCTAAAATGGGCCTATTAACTGCATTTTGATGGGGTCAAAAAAAACAACAAAGAAATCCACACAAAAAAACAAAAGCTCTTAAAAAGCCTCTATTAAAGCCAAATTTTAAACTTTTGGTTTAATCTTCGAATTCATGTAAAAGTTGTGCAACAGGCACTGCTGTTATAGGGCGTTTTTTTTCTTGTCGTCATTGATTTTCTTTGTCATAAGTCCAACTGCTCCACCTGCCGCACCAATAGCAATAAGAATGTCTACTTCAGTCCAATATGCAAGTAGTCCTGCTGATAATCCACCAATTAGTCCGCCAAGTGTAGCCCAACCTAAATATTTTAAATTTTTTCCCTTTGTCGTTTTTAATGTCTTTGAGCTTTCCATTTGAAAGTCAAAGGATGAGTCACTCAAATATCTCTGATAGTTGTTAATAAAGGTTTCCCAAAGTAATTCG
>CAMCXO010000007.1 GCA_945883565.1 Chryseobacterium gleum | reverse complement strand
TTTTAAGTGTGGTGTTAGGATGGTTTTTTAGCTGTTCAGCCTGTCGGCTGGTCTTCAATGAAGAATTGCGGCCGGGCGAGCTCCGTTGTGTGGTCGTACTAAGCCTCTTCGGCGGTGTAACAGTCGCCATTGTCTGAACACGATTTTTAAGACTAATGGATGGGCATGATTAAGCTGGACGCTTTGGGGTAATGTTTTTGGGAAAAATTGTCCGGAATTATGTCGCCCCTTCAGGGCTTTAGGTTATGGGTACGGTTATTCTATAATCATGTCGCCCCTTCGGGGCTTTGTTTTTAGTTTAAATTGTTTTTTCTGCTTTTTTTGAGTCGCCATGAGAAGGGGTCGGGGAGTTGAATATTGTTTATTGGGACCATTGGTATCATTAGGACTATTGGGACTTTAGGGACGTAATTGTTGCTGTTTGGGATTTGCGCCAGGGATAGCAGCGGAAAGCCCGGAAGCGCCTTGAGGAATTGGGCTTTGGAAAAGGCAATAGTTAGGCGCTGAGGACTTGGAGCGGAAAGCCCGGCCCGCGGGGGTGTTTTAATGTTTTATTTGCGTGTGCTTCAGGTAACCCCCGCGGGGGCGCCCTCAGGTGTTTTGTGTTTTTGGAATTCGTTTACATTTGGTTTGTGTAACATTTTGAAACTTAATTTCTTTTTGCCGATGTTTAAAAAGGGTGGGACTGCCAAAGGGCTGTTGTTTTGTATGGTGTTTGCGGTTTTTTTAACGCCTTTGGGGGTGTTTGGGCAGGGCTGTAATGCCAATCAAATGGAGGTGAGGGTAGAGATTGTGCCTGATGGTTATCCGAACGAAACTTCGTGGGATGTGCGTGCTGTAAATGGTCAAATTGTGGCGCAGGGCACTTTTGTGGGCGATACGTTTTGTTTGCCTCTTAATGGTTGTTTTGCGTTTAGTGTGTACGACAGCTATGGCGATGGTATGTGTTGTGCTTTTGGCAATGGGGGCTATCAGCTTTTTGTAAACAATGGTTTGGTGGCATCTGGAGGCAGTTTTGGCAACCGCGAGTACCATTGGTTTAACTGTGGGCCGGGCTTGGGTTGCTCGAATCCACTTACGGCTGTGACTGACACGTTTTCGCAAATGGGCACGCGTTGGTATTCGTTTAAGCCTGATTCGGTGGGTATGTACGAAATAAGTACCTGTTTTCCTTCTAATGCTTGTGCCACCGAGATTTCGGTTTTTGATGTGTGCGACCCGCTTATTTTAAATGGAGGGGCTGCAGGGGCTTTGTTTTACAGCAACTCAAGTCCGTCGTGCAGCACTTTGGCAGAGGTGGGGGCGGTACTTGACAGTTCGGAAACGTATTTAATTCGAATTAAATCGACGGCAGGTTGTGCGGTTGATTGGAGTCTGGTTTTTAATGGTCCGGTAAGTGGCTGCATGGATCCTTTGGCTTGCAACTACAACCCTTTGGCCACCGTTTCGGCCGGGCTTTGTTTGTATTATCCCGATACGCTTTGTCCGCCCGGCCCCGATTTGGTTTTGGTGCAAAGCGATTTCGAAAATTCGCTTTATATAGATTCGATTATGGCCGATAACTGTGCGGTAACTGAGAAATGCCTAACGGGCTATGGTATGCGTACCATTTTGCGCTTTGATACGCATATAGAAAACAATGGGGCTACCGATTATTTTATAGGCAATCCGGCCAACCAGCCCGGGCAGTTTAACAATGTTAATTGCCATGGTCACGACCACTACGAGGGCTATGCCGAATATGTTTTGTATAAACCCGGAGGGGGCAGTTTGCCTATTGGCTTTAAGAATGGCTTTTGTGTGCTTGATTTGGTGTGTAACCATGGGGGAGCGGCTAAGTATGGCTGTGGCAATATGGGCATTACGGCGGGTTGTGGTGATATTTATGGGGCTGGTTTAGATTGCCAGTGGATAGACATTACCGATGTGGCCGATGGGGATTATATTTTGGCCAATAAGGTGAATTGGGATCAAAGTCCAGATGCCTTGGGGCGTTATGAATCGGAATATTTAAACAACTGGGCGCAGGTTTGCATTACCCTTAGCACCAATGCTTTGGGGCAGCGCAGTTTTGTTAAAGACCCCAACTGTCCTATTTATACCGATTGTGCGGGCATTCCTTATGGCAACACTTTGCCCGATTGTATGGGGGTGTGTGGAGGGCCTGCGGTACAGGGCGATGCTGATGCGTCTCAGGATTTGGATATGTCTGATTATTTTGCTTACGAATCGGGATTGGTGGCCGAGGCTTTAAGTTGGTCTACTTGTTTGGAATTGAGTGGCGACAGTTCGCTTACGGTTTGGGATTTGGCTTTGTTGCAAGAGTGTTTGGTGCATACGGGCCAGGCGTCGTCTTGCCAATTCGGGCAGGCTTTAAGCAATCCGAATCAGAGTGCCGAGTTTAGGTTATTGCCCCCCAATATGGGCAGCGGTAAAGCGGTATTGCAAATGCGCAATATGGCAGCCGATGTGGCAGGTGTTGAATTAAAAATTTCGGGATTAGAAGTAAGCAGCATTTTGCCGGTGGCGCCTAATTTGAGTCAAATGCGGTTTGCCATACACCCCAATGGACATTTATTGGGGCTTTGTCCGAGCGGCTATTCGGTTGGAAAATCGAATACCTGGGTTGATTTGGCAGAAATTGCTTTTGTGGGCATTAACGACAGTTTGGCCTGTATAGATACCGTAATTGAAGCAGTGAATTCGTCGTTTGAGCGCATAGAGGCGGTTAAAGACCCTTTGTGTAGCGCCTTGCCTTTAAGCGATGCGCAGTTCGATTTGGCCGACGGACTCCTGTTGTATCCCAATCCGGCTTCAACGCAACTCAGGCTTACAAGTAGGGTAGAGCCTATTCGCTGGCGTTTGATGGAGCTAAATGGCCGGGTTTTGATGAATGTGGATGCGTATTTAAACCATCACGAAATAGATTTAATGGCTTTGCCTGAGGGGGTGTATTTAATACAGGCCGAAGACAAGAAACAAAAGGTAAGAACCCTTCGTTTTATGCTAAAGCGGTAAAGGAGGCATTTTGACCTGTGTGTTGACTTTTAGGAGTCTTCCAAACTTTTGGATTTAAAAAGTATGCAAACAGGCTATACCTGGGTTTTGGGTGGCAGTGGTTTTGTGGGTTTTGAGCTTAGCAAGCAATTGGCAGAGTCGAAATCCTATTCGGCCAAATTGGTAACAGTGGGCCATAAAACACAAAATGCTTATTTAATGGAGCAAACGAATCATTATATGCGTTCGTTGTTCGATTTGGATGCTTCTTTACTGAAGCGGTTCGCGCCCGAAGTGGTTTTTCATTGTGCCCGAATGGCCGGCAGCCACAGCCTTAGCCGATGGTGGGCAGCCCGTTCGGGTGCAAAAGCCAATGGTTTGTTGATTTCGGTGTTAAGCCAGTTGGCTGTAAAACCGGTGGTGGTGTATTGCAGTGGTACTTTGATGTATGGCGAGCAAACCGGATTGGCCAACGAGAACTCGGCCTTAAATCCTACGGCTTATGCCAAGCCTTATTTGGAGGCCGAAATGCCTTGGATAAAAGCCCGTGAGCAAGGGCTTTTGGATGTGCGCATGGCACGTCCGGCCTGGATTTTAGGACCGTCTTCGTGGTTTGAACGTTTTTTTGTGCGGTGGGCATTAACAGAAGGCTATGTGCCGGTTTATGGCCATGGCGAGCAGCTTATGTCGGTTGTGTCGCAGGCCGATTGTGCCAAACAGCTTAGGCATTGCCACAGCCATGGGCGGCCGAATAACGATTACAATGTATATGGCTTTGAGCCCATTGCCCAAGAGGCTTTTTCAAAATTGGTGGCACAACAGATGGGCTTGCCTGTGAAGTCGGTTAGTCGTTTGGCGTTAACCAAGGCATTTGGCAAAACAGTGGCCGAAGCTTTGTGTTCGAATATACCGGTGAACAGCATTCATCATGAGTGGAGGCAAGGCTTTAAGCCCAGTTACCTCCATTTAGAAGCGCTAATAGAAGATACCGTGCGTCAGTTATTGACTTTGCGCAATTCGTAAAACGCATATTCTCCAAAGCGGCCCAAAGGTCCGGAGGCTATGGCCGTATCTAAACGCCAAAGCAAATGGCGTATTTTTTTGGGCAGTTTTTTATGCAGCTTATGGTAGTACCAGGCGGGGTAAAAAATGCTGAAGCCTTGTTGATGGCTTATAAGCAGACCGGCAGAGCTTGCCATTTGGTGTATGTCATGGCTTGAATAACAGGTGCTGGCCAAAAACTCGGTAGGCGAGTAGCCGCCCCAAACTTTGTTTAAGCGAGCAAAGGCCCTTTTGGGTTTTCCCTTTAGCAGCTCTATGAGCATGCCCATAAGGTACCATTTGTTTACAAAGCTCAGGCACATTCGGCCGTTGGGTTCCAAATGCTTTTCGAGTTCTTTAAAGGCATTTGGAAGGTTGTTTACCGTGTTTAGGGCGCCAAAAAACACGTATATAAGATCGAATTTTGTGTTGGGAAAAACCCGGGCAATGTCTTCTACACTGCCTTGTGCCACTTGTGCATGATTAAAACCGGCCACTTGAATTTTGGCATCGGCCAATTTTACCATTTCGGCCGATACATCGAGACCGTAGAACCGCGATTCGGGAAAGATGCGGGCAAAGTGCACAAGGTCGAAACCCGGGCCAAAACCTATTTCGAGAGCTGAATGAAAGGGATGGGCTTTGGCGAGTTCGCGAAAAGCCTGGCGGATGCGCTGAAGCACCGAATTTTGCCAATAGCGCTTTTCGAAGTCGATGGCATCTTTGTCGTAATAAGCGCCTACTTCTTTGTAATAGTGCATGCCGGGTTGGTGTTGGATGAGAACTGAATCATAGCGCCAAAAGACCAGAATAAAAAGGCAAAAGCTGCCTGATTAAGAAAGTTATTGAAGTGCATATGGAAGTAATAGGTAAGTAGGCCCAGAATAAAGGGCAACAGGGCTTTTTGGTTTTCACCTTTCTTAAACGCCTTAAAGAACCAAAGAGCCAATAGGCTTAGAAAGAGGCTAAAAGTAGGCCAACCACATTCAGAGAGCTGAAGCAGCCATTCGGAATGTGCCGTTCCACCCGAGCCTTCGGGAGGCGAATCGGGGTTTTTAACGGTGAGGCGGTTTTCTAAAGCGGGTTCTTGAAAAGGGATATAGGTAAATTGGTAGGTTCCCGGACCGAAGCCGTGGTGGGGTTTTTCTTTAAACATTCGCAGGGCCGAAATCCATCTGTTTAAGCGTTCTACATTGCTTACATCGGTGGTAAGGTTGGTAACCGACATGGTTTTTTCGGCCAAAGAGGCTTGTGGATTGTGGCTTTCGAAGGCGTTTTGCTCGAAAATATAGAGCCAGTTTTCGGGGCTGCTGAGGCTGGCCATCGTCAACAATACGAAAACAGGCAAGGCCCACTTTAACCAAGGTTTAAGCCCCATATAAACCGCCACCCCACCCATAAACAGCAGGCTCCACAGGGCGGCCCGCGATTGACTTCCAATGGTGAGCAAAATAAAAAACACGGCCCACCAAACCCATTTTCGATTTTCGAAAGCCTTGCCCGTAAAATAGCCGCCTAATACGGCTGTGGTGGCCCCAAAATAGGTGTGCGAGTAAAAGAAAGGTTCAAACAGGCCTCTAAGGGTAATGGGATTAAACTCGAAACGGGCAAACTGCCAAAAGCCCCAAAGGCAAGCGGGTAAAATGCCCCAGGCAAACAGCCTTATGGGTTTTAAAAATGCCCCCCCTTCTTGGAGGTAAAGGTTTAATCCGTAATAGAACACCCAAACATAGATCGCATTAATAATGGCGAATTTGGCCGATACCAGCGGCATTTCGCTAAACAGGGTGGCTGCAAATAGGCTAAGGGCCCATAGGGCGGGCCATGGATGCCGAAGCCATAGCTTAAACAAGCGGTTTTTTATAAATAAAACCAACAGACTAAGGGCCAAAACCGTTAGGCAAAATTCGGCTGGTAAAAGCATTTGGGTATTGGGCAAAAGCGTGGCGGGTACCGAAAGCGGCAGGCTAAACACCGTTATTTCGTAGGCCGTTTTATAGGCGTTTCTAAGTAAAATAAGTCCGCTAAGGGCCACAACGCCAAAAAAGAGCGCCAAAACCAAATCGTAGGTTTGAAAAAAGTAGGCAAACGCGAGGGTTAAGAAAGCCAGAACCAAGAGGGCTGTAAAGCGCGTTTGGGCGGTCATTTGGCTGCTTGGCTGCGGTAAAGTTTATAAAGATAAAGTGCCAGATAGGTTAACAGGGCGGTAACTATGCCCATGGCCCATGCCGGAATGCCTGCCGGGTTTTCGGGAGGGGTGGCGCGGTAAATGGTATACGACTTTGGGGCCGGCGCTTTTAGGTAATGGTCGAGTTGGTTTAGCCTTTGTTTAAGAACGTTTAAAGCGCCCACTTCGGCACTAAACAAACCGTTGTATTTGTAAATTTCGGAGGCCAGCGAAACCTGACTGCTGTCGTAAATGGCCCTTAGCGAATCGAGTACCGATTGCAAACGGGCTACTTCTTTTTCGGCATCGCGAAACGAGAGTTTCACAAACCTATGCGATTGACCTACGTTTTGAATAAGAAGTATTTGTTTAAGCGAGTCGCTTAATTCAACGGCATGGTTGGCTATATCGGCCGCGGTTTCGGGTTTTTTGGCTCGGGCTTCAACCAGTACTGCACCATTGCGGGTTTTCGATACTTTTAGGTCGAGAAATGAGGTTCCAAAGCGCTTTTTAAGCAGTTTCTCGATGCGGGGCGAGCGCATGAGTTCTATATGGGCATCAATTTCAGAAGGCGAGCCAAAGCCGATGCCATTTTGCTCTATCTGTTTTTCGAGCAGGGTTAAGGGCACAAAAATGGACGTTTCGGCTGCGTATTGCTGAGGACGCAAAATACCAATTATCAGAAAAGCCAGTCCAACAGCAGCCCCTATTATCCAATCGCGTGTTTTCATTTTTGGTTGAATTTAGAAGCGTAGTGTGCCAGTATTTTGCTTTCCATGCTTTCGGGAAAATAGGCCGAAGAGTGGGGGAGGGTTTCGAAATAGGCCGAGCCGTGGTTTTGCTGCCTTTTTACATGCTTGGCAAACTGCCTTCTGCACCAGTTTTCAAATTTATTGCCCAAAGTAAAGTTTAACAAAGCTTCCAGTATGTTTTGGCGCTTTTGCGAAGAGGCTTGTGCCGGGGGCATGCTCAGATTGGGAAAAAACCGAAACACCCAGGTGTTGTTTTGCAAAATGGCTTGCTGGTGGCGGTTATGGCCTAGAGGCAAAAGCGAGGCAATTTCGGTGGCGATGTAAATGTTTTCTTTTTCGAATTTAAGGTGGTTTTCGTCTCGCAATAAATTAATGCAGAAATATTTATGCGAGTTAAACAAGAAGAGTTTCTTAAAAGCCATGAGCAAAAACTTGGTGGTCCAAACCCGATTGGGGGCCACCACCAAAAAGTAATCGACGTCGTGCCCTGAATGGTTAATGCCGAATTTAGACAAAGAGCCGGAAATGAATACCGACCTTACAAAAGGAAAGGCTTCAATTAAACGGCCATATCGCTGGGCGATGACCATAAATTTGAGGTTGAGCAAGCGGTTGTTTAGCCGGTTCTGAAGATGGACCTGATTTAAACCATAAAAGCCTTCGCACTCTAAAAGCCGGCCGCTTTCTACCAGCTTCCGCAGCAGGTTTTCGAGGTTTGGCTTGGCTAAGGGCAGGCCCAAATATTTATGTACCTCGTTAAGATTAAGCGCATGTTTAAAAAAGCCGAAATACCAAAACACCCTCAACAAAGCCAGTTCGGCCAAGCCGGGCGCAGTGGGCAAGTGGGTGGCCGTGTTCATGCTTAAAGGGTTTTATACAGCTTAACGCAATTAAATACAATGCGGTGGGGCTGCAATGGGTTTTTTTTAACATTTGGCGCGGGCCAACAGGCCAATGTAGAGTAAGGTGAGGGTTTTTAAGCCATTTGGGCAGTGTTTTGGCCGTAGTTTAAAACCGCCTCAGGTAATTTAGTTGCCGGGCCTATTTGAAATCTGCGTTCTTCTGCGTAATCCGCGGGAAAAGGAAATCTCCTGCTGGTTAGTCTTCAGTGCGCCTCAAACGCCGGCGCGGGGCTAATGTGATTTTGTTTTGTTCAAGTAATTTTTTCTCTTGGCCTTCGGCTATTAAATTCTTGCAATTGATTGATCTTCAGGGCGCCTCAATCGCCGGCGCAGGAGCTTCCTACTTTTTGCTTGACCAAAAAGTAGGCAAAAAGTCAAGGCCTGTTCATCATGTCGGCTGGTCTCCATTGAAGAGGCTAAGTGCGGCCGGGCGAGCTCCTTCGTCGCTTCCCGGTCTTACTAAGCCTCTTCGGCTGTTTACCAACCGCCATGCTGAAAGGGCCGAAGTTTTTCTGTTGAATATTAATTTGGGTGTTAGGATGGTTTTTTAGCTGTTCATCAAATCGGGCGGGCCGGCGAGCTCCTTCGTGTGGTCTTACTAAGCCTCTTCTGCTGTTTACCAAAAGCTGTTTTCGTGTCAACTTATTTCAGGACGAGACAATCTCTCTCAATCCTGTCATTTTTATTCAGGAGTTAAAACTTTCGTGCTTTCTTCGCCAAACTGGCTGATCATTCGCACCGCTATTTTCTGACCTTTCTTTTTCACTTCTATCGGGTGCGAAACGTGGCCATACAAACGGTCAAAGGCTTCATCGTCAATTTCAATTTTCAAGGTTTTTTCAACTTTCTTTTTGGTGCTGTCTTTGGCAAGGGTGTCCAAACCTTTTCTCCATTTTGCAAAGGCATCTTTGTCGCCACCGCAGAAGAAAACTTGTTTAACCACAAAGTTGCTGCCGTCATAATCATCATCCACCATCCAATAGGCAATGTCGTGAACATTGCGGGGTTTTACTTCGTCTTTAATTGGGTCGTAGATGTCTAAGCCTTTTATAGTGATGAGTGAATAGTGGTGAGTGGTGAGATGGTTTACTTCAGGGACTTGAGTAAGCCATTGAGCATTTTGTTTATCTCGGCAGTAAGATTCAATAAGACTTCGGATTTTTCCTGAATCAGAAAGCCCAAGCTCTGAGATAAAATAATCAAAGTCTCGAGTTCCGATAAAGAACCTTTCGCTATCCCCAAGAACTGACGAAACTCGCCAGTCGAATTTCTCGCTTGCCCTTCGGCTATATTCGCTGAAATTGAAACTGCTGCCCTTCGCATCTGTGAGATTAAGCCATACATCTCTTCTTTGGGAAAAGAGGCCGAATGCCCGTAAATCTGCTTCGCTAAGTCCATTGATTTTTGCCAAACTATCAAGTCCCGATAACTTTTTAAATATTCCATAATTGCAGATTATTTTTGTTTGGTTAGTTGCGAGTGACGAGTTGCCGGTTTCTTTTTCACTCATCACTAACCACTCATCACTCACCACTTCTAAATCAGGTTCGCCAATGGTTACAAAACTCGCGGCTGATTTGGCGGGTTTCTTTTTCAATCCTTCTTGCAATAAATCATCGTGTATGCGCACTTTGGTTACTTCAAAGTTGCCCATGCTGGTGGTTTGTGTGCCACCTTCTATATCGCTCTCGAAACTGAATCCGAGAATGATTAACCAATTGGCATCCCCTTTTTGCCGGCATTCTTTTACCGCATCGTTAACTAATTTCTTACTTACCGTGCCAAATTTTGGCCCGATGTGGAAATAGGCTTTGCGTTCGCCAGTGGTGATTGACGAGTGGTGAGTGGTTAGTTCTTTCTCGCCACTCGCCACTAATTTCTCACCACTAAAATAAAATCCTTCTGCGTGTAGTGCTTCTCCTGCCAATAGTTCTACACTGCGGAAAACCACCATTTCATCTTTTCTGCCGTTTTTGATGCCAGCACTCAGTAAGTGTTGTTTGATGACTTCTTCAAATTGTGTTAAGTGGTCAGTGGTTAGTGATGAGTGGTTGGTTTGGTCAAGTTCTTCAGGTGAAATGGGCTCGTGGCTCTGCAAGGTTTCAGCAGTGAAAGGGCCACTTACACGAAGTTTTTTGTTGTCGGTTTCAGGTTGGTCGTAGAGTGTTTCGGTGGCAGGTGGTTCATCGTTTGCCAAACTTTTTAGCGTGATGTGTGGAACGGTTTTGTATTTGAAACCTTGACGAATATCTTCCCCTTGTTCATCGTAAAGATTGTAATAAGGGAAAACAGCCGTCATCAATCTTTGCTTGGCAATATTCAAAGCAATCCTACTGGTATCAATAGTAATCCATCTTCTGCCCCACTGCTCTGCTACAAAAGCGGTTGTGCCGCTACCGCACGTTGGGTCTAAAACCAAATCGCCAGGGTCAGTGGTCATTAAAAGGCATCGCTGTATTACTAAACTCGATGTTTGAACAATATACATTGGTTCAACACCTATTGCCGTCCCCGTCCAAATATTGGTAATTGGAATTACTGGAAAATCATCTGCATATCGTTTATACCTTAGTTCTTTTCCAAGCTTAACGATCCTTCCTTTTTGAGCAGCTATCTCAAGTTTTCTTGGTGGATTAGACCAGTGCCTGCCTTTCTTTGGATGAAATATTTCTCCTTGAAATTCAAATGGCAGAGATGTTTCACCCGATGTTTCGCCTTGAGAATGTAATGCATAATCACCCCATCTTTTCCCTTCTGGAATTACAGCCTTCCCTTCAATTTGATCTTTATTAAGTTTAATGCTTTCACCATTAGGAAGTTCAAGGTAATTATATCTTTTAATGGTTTCAGCATCCATTTTATCTAACCAAAGTTGCCGATACTTCATTTTTTGGGAATCCTTTGCAAACAGTAAAATGTAATCAGCAATTCCGTCCAAGAATTGGCTTGATTTTGAACTAGTCTTTTGAACTGTTATTAAAGCAATAAAGTTTTCACTTCCAAAAACTTCATCCATTAGACTTCTGACTAAATGCACATTCTCATCAGAAATTTGCACAAAGCAAGAGCCACTTTCATTTAATAATTCTTTAGCGATTAACAATCTATCGCGTAAATAACTCAAGTAAGAGTGAATACCTAATTCCCAAGTGTCTCTAAAAGCTTTAATTTGTTCGGGTTCGCCTGTAAGTGCTTCATCCTTACCATCAGTTACATCTTTGCTATTAAGTTTTATTTGCCAATTACCGCCATATTTAATGCCATAAGGTGGGTCAAAATAAACGGTTTGTACTTGCCCTGCCATTCCTTCACGTTCTAACAAACTTGCCATTACCAAATGGCTATCACCTTGTATCAGGCGGTTTGTCCAACCGTCTTGGTGGTGGTAGTATTCGCTAACTTTTTCGAGTTCGTCTTTATCGAGTGAGTTCCCGAACAACTCATTAATGTTATCAAAAAGGTTGAGTTGTTGGGGAAGTGGTGAGTGATTAGAAGTGAGAAATTCTCTTTCACCTGTTTTACTATTCACTCGCCACTCACCACTTGCCACTTTGTATAAGTTTTTAATCAGCGTTTCGGGTGCTATGTGTTCGTGTCGGTATAGGCTTCGTATGTCCACACGCAACAAATCGTCACGGTCGTCATTGCCATATTTGTTTAGCCAGAATAATTCAGGGTCTTGCCCGCGATGCACCACAGGGTTTTTGGGAAGTTCTAAAACCTTTTTACCGTCTTGTACTTTGGCATTGGCATCTTCGTAACCTGCTTCTTCTTTGCTGGGTATGTGAGCACGGGTATCGGTTTTATGTTTTAGGGAGTCTACTTTCTTTGCCATAGCTTACTTCTTATTTTTCTTTTGTTTGGCTTCTTTTAAAATTTTCTTTTCGTCGCCTTCCAATTTGCGTTGCAGCTTTTTTACATCTTCTGCTTTGGGTAGGTTTTCAGGAATTATGCCCCGCTTACTGAGCATATCCCTAACAGCAGAATTGTTGTCTATGTGTTCTTTTTCAATCTTGCTTTGCCCTATTAGATCCTTGCTTTGCACATTCAAGCCGGTCATTTCTGCTGCAAGGTCTTTGGCTTTTATGCTGATGGTAGGTAAAAAATCAGCCACAGGTCGGTTGTCGGGTATGCCCATTTTCTTTTTGAGCATTTGGGTATTGAGCCTAAAAAGTGCTTGGTCTCCTTTGGAGCGAATGATGGCAAAGCCTTGGCTATCCACACCCCGTTCGTATAAAATCCCCGAAAGTTGCTTTTCAGTTTGGCTCAGTTTTTCTCTGGCAATTACCCTTTCGTATTCCAAAAGTCGTTGCTCAACAATTTCAGCCCTGCGGGTTTGAACGGCAAAGTAGTTTTGAGCAAAAGAGATTTCTTCCTTACGGCTGTCCCCATTTTGAGCCACCAAATAACAGGCATACCGTGTCAGTAATATGTCGTCAATTTCGTGTTTTGCCCCTTTTCCTGCTTCTATCACCTTCCTGACGTCAGGAAAGTGATTTGAAACATCTTCTCCTGCGTTGGTACAAGCTGCTTTTGCTTTGTCAATAACCTTTTCAAAATTTTCCCATTTGTTGTAACCCAAAAGTTTTTGAAGTTCTCTTGCACTCCAACATTCAATTCCTTCTATCTCGGCTGCTGCCGTTTCAAATTGGGCAAACAAGTTCTTTATCTCTTCGGATTTCATATACCCTGAATTTTTTCAATTAATTGATTCTTGATGTTTCGGATGTCGTTTGCCACTTCAATAAAATGCCATTCGGGATATTCGTATTTGTCCTTCAAAGCATTTACCGCAGGAATCCAACGGTTCTCTACAAACCATTTTTTCTCTGCTTTGTCTTTGCTCATTCCGCTAATTTCTATGATTAAGTTCTTAGTGATGAGTGGTGAGTGGCGTGATTTAACCCGAACAATAAAATCGGGAAAATATTGTCTGTCCGCACCATCTTTGGTATATGGTATGGCAAAACCCAAAAACTGGTTTTTTACATAACATTCTATCGTTTCAATTTCTTCTAAGGTTTTGGCACAAATACCTTCCCAATCGCTGTCCATTACCACATAGTTGATGTGGCTTTTTTCGGTTGGGTACACCTCTTTTACGGTGTTTCCGTTTACATATTTGGTGCTGCTAAACTTGTTGTAGTAGTTGAACACAGGACGAATAAACTCGGTGGTATTGTGCTGTGGGTTGATGCCCCTTGCAATGTGGTCAACCACTTTTTTGGGTTCTTCAAAGTAAAGTAGTCGCTTGTAGCGTGGATCGGCTATGTTGAGCAACAATACTTTTTCGTTGTACCATTCTTGCACAATGCTTTTCAGTTTATTGAATTTCTGAAATTGCGGATTGTTTTCTTCATCACTGAAATGGTATTTTATCAGTTCTTTGGTGATTAAGAATATCAATTCTTGGTCTCGCTTTTCCAAAACGCCTTTTAATTCCAGTTTTTCTTCATTGGGAGAAATAGGACTTGCCATAGTGGTTTCGGTCGGGAATTTGGAAAAATCAATTTCATAGTTCTCGATGTTGCTGAAATCGTGTTTTATTTCACCGTCTAAGCTTTCAACTCTATAACCTACCACATTGGGAAACGAAATTTCCATTTCTGCCTGTCGGTCTGGAATAGGTGCAATATGCGTTAAGTCAACTGGTGGCGGTGGGGGCTCAGTTTTACCACCTTTAAACATTTTGAAAGGAACGCCAATGATGTGAGCGTATTCAGGTGGAAATTTTTCAATGACTACTTTTCGTTTGTCGCTGGTTGGGTTTCCGTCTTTGTCGTAGCCCTGCAAAAAGTAATTCATTCTTCGTAAAGCTCTACCTGCTACCTGTTCGCAAAGCAGTTGAGAACCAAAGGCACGTAAACCCATAATATGCGTAACGGTATTGGCATCCCAACCTTCGGTAAGCATTGAAACTGATACTACACAGCGAATGTGTGAACCTAATTTTCCATTTTGTCCAACGGTGTTTACTACTTCACGCAGAATTTCAGCATCCGATATTTTCTCAATGCTGCCTTGTCCGTGCATACGGGCATAGTCCTTTTTGAACTCTTCAATTTCGGAAGCAAAAATCTTTTTGAAATCGTCATTGATTTGTTCGCCATTTTCCAAAGCATCGCTGTCAATAAGCAATGTGGGTGGTCGTTTCAATGGTTTGTTGGTGGCAGGGTGGTAATTACTGAACAAGTCTTTTGCACCCTGAACTACAACTGTATTTCCTTCTGCATCAGGATATTCATATCCTGCAATGTATTTATAGACTTCTTTTGAAACACCAGTGTTGTTGCAAACTACTATGAAAACCGGTGGTGATGAAAATAGACTTTTCTTTTCTTCGGTATTTTTTCGAATGCCTTTATCATAATCTACATAGTGACTATAGAATTGGTCTAATGCTCCTTTTACCAGAGGCGGTAATTCAGGTCTTTTTTCAACATATTTTTTACCCTCGGTAGCGGCTTCTTTTTTTGATGTAGCTCTGCCTTTCTTCGGTAATTTATCTTTAACGTGGTCGTACAAATTCCGCAACACAGGCATAGTCAGTTCCTGAGTGTTGTCGCTTTCGGGTAAGTATGGAATTTTTACCAATCCGCTTTCGATGGCTTCAATCAAACCAAAGTCAGAAACTACCCAGGGAAATAAACTGTAAGGTGTGTAACCCGAACCTGTCAGATAATAGGGTGTTGCCGAAAGGTCATACACTGATTGAAGTTTGAATTTCTTTGCTATTTCACGAAGTCCGCTAAACCAAACGGCTGCTCTTGCGTTCTCATCCGCTTCTTCGTTATCGGTGGTTTTGCTTTTTGATTTTGGCAAATAGCAGTGATGGGCTTCGTCATTCAAAACCAACAAACGACTGCCTAATTTGAATTTGCCTAAAGTTCTTTTTACAACTTGTGAAAAATCTTCCTTGTTGTCGGTATCAATCTTTTTACCTTCTAAGTTTACTTTCCCATCAAAAGGACTGCGTTTGTTGCCTTGTAAAATTTTAGGTTCAAACGTGTGGTAGTTGGTAATTATCAATCGTGCATTCAGATTCTCCAAGCGGTGTTCCATACTTGCAGGAATCAATCCCCTTACACGGTAATAATCTTCAATGTCTTTCGGGTTTTTGTTTTTGGTGTCCACAAACAAAACGCCTAATCGGCTTTTGATGGTAATACCTGGCGCAACAATCAAAAAGTAGTCGGCAAAGCGGGTATCATTTCTGTATTCTTGTCTGTTAAAGTAGTGGTAACAAATTAAACAAGCCATTACAACCGTTTTGCCCGAACCTGTTGCCATTTTAAAAGCAATTCTCGGAAGTTGGTCGGCAGGGTCGTCACTAACCGTTCGTTGTCCGTTGCGTAGCAAGTTTAAAATGTGCTGACCTGCATTTGATTTTTCGGCAACTTCATTTAACCAAACGGCTGTTTCAACCGCTTCTTGTTGGGCAAAGAATAGTTTTTTAACTGCGTGTCTTTCAGGATTGTCGAACCAAAAAGTCATTAACTCTTTAGTGATTCGTGTCGTGTTGGAATATTTCGCTGCTCTCCACTGTCCAACTTCTTTTCGACAAAGGTTGATGATGTGGGTTCCATATTGCTCTGCAAAGTCGTTTACATCAAACATTTGCCCTTGGGGGCTAGTTTGTCTAGTAGGAATTGCACCTTCTGAGTCTGGATTAAATACTCTTCTTCCTTTTACTGGCTTTTTGTAATCCAAAGCACCTTTTTCTGGCCCGGTAGCAACAGTAGCATAATGCAGCAGCGGCTCTACATAAGGACTATTTAATATTGGATTGTCTGCACTCATATATTGTTTGATGTCGTATTAAAATTTATGGTCGTCTAAATTACTTTTTTCAATTGGTAAATCTGACAGTGCGTTGGCAAGAAACGGCTCTTTTGGTTTTGCGAAGGGTCGGCTTGCGGGAAAGGCAAAGCCAAATGTGCCGTTTGCGGGCTGGTATAAAATTGAATTAAAAAAATGTGCGTTGGGGAAAATAAAAAATACAGAAGGGTCGATAATGAATGTCGGCTTACTCTTTGTCCGTTTAGTTTATTGTTTTTATGTCCCTATTCACCTTGTAAAATTGGTTTACTTTTTCTGTTTTTCTGTCCTTTACTTTTTATTGGTTCGTTGTCATTTACGCTTGCACACAATTTAATTATATATACATACGAAAATATACTGTACTTTTTCCGGCTTATTGAGGTTTGATGATTTGCGCAGTATATTCATTATTAGTGGTTTTATTGGTTTTGGTAAAATTAGCTGCGTTTTGGGTTGTTTGATGAGGGGGGCTGTTTATTATTCACTTTAGTCTGGGTTATGTGGATCGAAATGGTGGTCTTCGTGGTGTTTTGTGGCCCCAAAATCGTCTTCTAAGAGTTCGTAAAAAGGGTTTTGAGATATCCCGATGAATCTAGATAGCCCACGGTTTAAACCGTGGGCTATGTGAAGGGTATTGTTGACTGTTTGAAGTTTGTGGTTTAAGAGTGAAAGGCTATGGTGCAAATGGACATGCTTTGGGTTTAGCGACTCCTTTTGTTGGCAGAACTGAAAACGTTAGCGGTAAAATGGAAAACGCTCGCGGTGGAACCGATAACGTTCGTGGTGGAAATGAAAAACCCGGTGGTTTGTTGTAAATGCGGGCGGTGCAGTGTTGAATTCTCTTGCTTATTGTTGACGCCGATGGTGGAAATGAAAAAGTTGGTGGTAAAATTGAAAATGCTCGTCGCTTAATTGCAAAGGGCTTTGGTGCAAGGTTTGATGCCTGTGTTGCAGCGGATAATGCAGGTGGTAAAAATGAAAACGCCGGTGGTGCAATTGAAAATGCCTATAGTTTGCTGTTTGATGCCTGTAGTTCGATGGTTGATGCGGGTATACAAAGTTGAAGAGGCCGGCGGTTGAATTGAAAAAGCCAACACCTGAAAGTGGTGAAGGCTTCCGCTTTTTTGCAAATGTCGTCCGCTTTTTTGCAGATGCCTGTGGTGGATGGTTTGAAGCCAGGTCGGGAATGTTGGATGTCGGCTGCTTTTTTGAAAATGCCGGTTTCGTTTTTGAAAACGCCGACTGCTTTTTTGCAGATGCCGGCGTTGGAAGGTTTGAAGTCTGTCGAAAATTTGAAAACGCCGGTAAAAAAATTGAAAATGTTTATTAATGAATGCTCGAAGTCAACTAATGGCTGTTCGATGCTGGCGCTTGAAGGTTTGAGGTTTATAAAAATTTTGGAAACGTCGGTAAAAAAAATGAAGAAGCCGACTGATTAATGCTCGAAGTGGGCGGTTGAACGTTTGAAGCCATCGGTTGAACGTTTGAAGTCGGCGGTTGAACGTTTGAAGCCAGCGGTTGAATGTTTGAAGCCGGCAGTTGAACGTTTGAAGCCATCGGTTGAACGTTTGAAGCCGGCGGTTGAATGTTTGAAGCCGGCAGTTGAATGTTTGAAGCCAGCAGTTGAACGTTTGAAGTCGGCGGTTGAACGTTTGAAGCCGGCGGTTGAATGTTTGAAGCCGGCGGTTGAACGTTTGAAGCCGGCAGTTGAACGTTTGAAGCCGGCGGTTGAATGTTTGAAGCCGGCAGTTGAACGTTTGAAGTCGGCGGTTGAATGTTTGAAGCCGGCGGTTGAATGTTTGAAGCCATCGGTTGAACGTTTGAAGCCGGCAGTTGAACGTTTGAAGCCGACGGTTGAACGTTTGAAGCCAGCGGTTGAACGTTTGAAGCCGGCAGTTGAACGTTTGAAGCCATCGGTTGAACGTTTGAAGTCGGCGGTTGAACGTTTGAAGCCGACGGTTGAATGTTTGAATCCGGCAGATGAACGTTTGAAGCCGGCGGTTGAACGTTTGAAGCCGGCAGTTGAGCGTTTGAAGCCGGCGGTTGAATGTTTGAAGCCGGCGGTTGAACGAATGAAGTCGGCAGTTGAATATTTGAAGCCGCGCCAGGGATTGCAGTGGAAAGCCCGGAGCCGCCTTGTCCAAAGCCTTTTGAATTAATCATGCCCATCCTTAAATCCAGAAAATCGTGGTTCAGACAGTGGCGGCGAGGACTTGGAGCGGAAAGCCCGGCCCGCGAGGGGTATGAAAATGCTATGCCTTTGTAAAACTTTTTTGCCCCGAGCGGGGGCGCCATTAATCAACCTTTAAATGCCGGTAATCATCAGCTTTTTTAGCCGCAGTTTGGTGTCTTCGTTAAGGGGCAGGCTTTGGCTGTTTTTTACCTGTACAATGGTGCTGCCTGCAATGGCCACGCATTTGTGGTTCTGAAAAAGGCCTTGATGCAATTTGAGCGAACTGTTGCCTATGTGGGTAAGGGCCGTGCCAATTTCGATGCGGCCGGGCCATAGTATTTCTTCTAAATACTCTATATGCAACTGGGCTATTACAAAGCTGGCGCCGGGTTCTATAACCTTGTATTCGGGGTGATACAGCATTTCCACTCTTCCGGTTTCGAGGTAAGTGCTAAACAAGGCGTTGTTTACATGCCCCTGCCTATCGGTATCGGCATAGCGTATTTTGTCGTACGCATGCAGGGGGTATTGACTAAAGGTATATTGCTTCATTTGAGGTTTGGTATGACTGGCATAAGCCAAGGTACATTTTTTTGAGGCGGTTTGGTGCTGAGTTGGTTTCATTTTATCTTTACCCTATGCAGGCTTTGGTGTATCTGCTTTCGTTTGTGCTGTTTGGCAGTACCTGGTTGGGTTTTCAGCTGGGGGGTTGGTGGTCGTTCTTGCCTTTAGGCATTGCCTTTGGCCTTATTCCGCTGCTCGAACTGTTTTTAAAACCCGATGCCGAAAATGCTTCCGGAAGCACCTTAAACCTCCGTCTAAAAAATGGCTTGTACGATGGGCTTCTATATGCCTGTGTGCCCTTGCATTTTGGCTTTATGCTGTACTATTTGTTTTTAATGAAGGGGGCCTCAAATACCTCTGGCCTGAGTCTGGCAGGCTATACGGTGTCTATGGCCATTTTAAATGGGGTTTTTGGCATTAATGTGGCCCACGAACTGGGGCATAGAACCAGGCCTTTTGAGCGTTTTTTGGCACAGGCCCTATTGAGCAGCACTTTGTATGCGCATTTTTATATTGAACACAACCGGGGGCACCACAAACACGTAGGCAGTGCGCTGGATCCGGCTACGGCGCGTTTAAACGAATGGCTGTACACTTTTTGGATTAGAAGTATAGTGGGCAGCTATGTATCGGCTTGGAAACTGGAGGCCGAGCGCTTAAAGCGTTTTAAAAAAGGGGTTTTAAGTGCACAAAATGCCATGTTGTGGTACAGCCTTATTTCGTTGGGTATGCTGTTTGGCATAGGCCTTTGGGGCGGCTGGTGGAGTTTGTTGGGCTTCTTATTGAGTGCTTTGGGGGGCATTTTATTGCTCGAAACCGTAAATTACATAGAGCACTATGGATTAATGCGCCAAAAGGTGGGTCCCAATAGGTACGAAGATGTGCGGCCTGTGCACAGCTGGAACTCGAACCACCGCATTGGCCGTTGGTTTTTGTTTGAATTGAGCCGGCACAGCGACCACCACCACCAACCGCATAAAAAATACCAAACCCTGGCACACCACGAAGACAGTCCGCAACTGCCCACGGGCTACCCGGGTATGATGTTGTTAAGTCTGTTGCCGCCCCTGTTTTTTTGGGTGATGAACCGCCGTTTGCCAGCTTAAAAACGGCAAGCCATGCTAAGCACTTGTTAACTGTGTTTTAATTTTGGTGGCCATGCCCCTGCTTTTCGATGGTTTTATTTACATTTCGCTCGCTTAACGCACATCCACATTTAAGGAGATGAAAAAATTGTATCTGGTGCGCCATGCCAAAAGCAGTTGGGAGCACGAGGGTGTGCTGGATATGGACCGCCCTTTAAAAGGCCGCGGCATTCAGGATGCCTATGGCACTTCGCGCTGGATGCTAGATCAGGGCGAACAGGCTGAGTTTTGGTATTCGAGTCCGGCCACCAGGGCCTTGCATACGGCTTTGATTTTTGCCCGCGAAATGGGCTTTCCCTTTGGACAGATACGCATTGTGCAAGATTTGTACGAATGCCAGTTAAGCGATTTGGCCAAGCTGGTTAAAAGCATCCCCAATGAAGCCACTTCGGCTATGGTTTTTGGTCATAATCCGGCCATTACGCAATATGTAAACCGTTGTATAGACCACAGTATAGACAATGTGCCCACTACCGGGGTGGCCTGTCTTAACTTTAAAGCCGAAACTTGGGCCCAGGCCGGTGATGAGGCCGAATTGTTGTTTTTCGATTATCCCAAGTTACGCCGGTAAATGCGACGCATACAACGCTATATAAACCGCGATCTTAGTTGGTTGCAGTTCAACGAACGTGTTTTACAAGAAGCCTCAGACGAAAGCGTGCCGCTTATAGAGCGCTGGCGGTTTTTGGGCATCTTTTCGAACAATTTAGACGAATTTTACAGGGTTCGCTATGCCGCCATTAAGCGAATGAGCCTTTTGGCCAACAAAAAAACCGAAGCCGAGCTGGCGGGCTACAAACCGGCCGACCTCTTGCACGAAATAACCGACAAGGTTATGATGCAGCAAAAACAGGCTCAAGACATTCACCAAACCTTGGTGGGTCTTTTGGAAAAGGAAGACATCGTTATTCCCAACGAAAACCAGTTGAGCACCAAGCAGCGCGAATTTGTTCGCAAGTTTTTTATAGATAAAGTAAGTCCGGCGGTTTTTACCCTCATGATTGACCACATGGAGCGCCTGCCCGAGCTGAAAGACAAAACGATTTATTTGGCCATTAAAATTGTTAAAAACGATGAGGCCGATAAACCCCGTTATGCTCTAATTGAAGTGCCCAGCGATTTAATTGGTCGCTTTATAGAACTTCCGCGCTATGGAAAGCGGTACATAATGTACCTCGAAGACCTCATTCGCTACAATTTGAGGTATATTTTCTTCATATTCGAATTCGACCACATAGAAGCCCATGTGGTAAAAATTACCCGCGATGCTGAGCTCGATCTGGACAACGACCTCAGCCGTTCGTTTCTCGAAAAAATGGCTCGAAGCATTCGCCACAGGCGCACGGGCGATCCGGTAAGGCTTATTTACGACAAAGACATTTCGGTCGATTTGCTGCAGTATTTGGTAGAGCGCATGGACCTTGACAACTACGACAGCTTAATTGCCGGGGGGCGCTACCACAACAAAAAAGATTACATAAAATTTCCGAATGTTGGAGGGCCCGAATTAGAGAATCCGGTTCTGGAACCCCTCATGCATCCCGAACTTGATTTAAACAAAAGCCTCTTTAGTGTGATTCGCAAAAAAGACGTGCTGCTGTTTTTGCCTTACCACACTTTTTCTTATTACATCCGCTTTTTGCGCGAAGCCGCCATAGACCCACAGGTGCGCAGCATTAAAATTACCCTATACCGTTTGGCCGACAAATCAAGGGTGATTTCGGCTCTTATAAATGCCGCCAAAAATGGCAAAGAGGTAACCGTGGTCATAGAGCTGCAAGCCCGTTTTGATGAAGAAAACAACATACGCTGGACCCAGGAACTAAAACAAGAAGGGGTACGGGTTATTTTTGGGGTAAGTGGTTTAAAGGTGCACTCTAAAGTTTGCCTAATTAGCCGAAAAGAAGGCAATAGGCTAAAAGAATATGCCGCCATAGGCACCGGTAATTTAAACGAGAGCACTTCGCGTTTGTACACCGATTACCACTTGCTTACCACCGATAAACGCATTACCCAGGAGTTGGGGCAGCTGTTTGGGTTTTTTGAAGCCAATTATTTGGTGTTTTCGTACGAACACCTCATCATATCGCCGCATTATACCCGTTCGAGGTTTTGCCAGCTAATAGACAACGAAATTCGACATGCCAAAAATGGACTTCCGGCATGTATCAAAATCAAAATGAATGCCTTGTCTGACCTAAGTATGATTGACAAATTGTACGAGGCCGGTCAGTATGGGGTAAAAATAAAGTTGATTATAAGGGGCATTTGCTCTCTTATTCCGGGCAAAGCAGGCTTGAGCGAAAACATTGAGGCCATTAGTGTTGTGGACAGGTTTTTAGAACATACGCGCTTATTCATTTTCGAAAATGCCGGCGAACCCAAGGTGTTTATAGGTTCGGCCGATTGGATGCGGCGAAACCTGGATGCCCGGGTAGAAGTGAGTACCCCCATTTACAGCCCGGCCTTACAAAAGGAATTGATGGACCATTTTGACATCATTTGGTCAGACAATGTGAAGGCCAGGTACCAAAGCGCCGAAAATGCCAATGCCTACCGACACGAACCGGGTAAAAAGCCGGTACGCTCTCAAATTGCCCTTTACGAATACACCGAAAAACTGCTAAAAAAAGGACATCACCAGTAAATGGGTGATTATTGAATAATGGCAATTGGCATGTAGACACTCTGCTTCCATTTTAGCCATCTCTTCAAGCCCTCTTCACTCAGTTCGTCCCAAAACACGTAGTATTCGTATGGTGACTGGGCCGAATAGCCATTAATGCATTTTAATTGTAAAGACTGAGCCGCCAACATGGCATCTAGCTGGTAATAAATAGCGGGATCGGTTTTGGTAACAGGCATATAGGCCACAACAGAATTAGGAGGCAAATGGGCCATTTTGGCTTGTAAGGCGAGTCTGCGCTGCATGGCCACATGCTTACTGTGTGTATAGGCCTTACTCGAATCAACATAGTTATCGGCCAAAAGAAAAATAGCTAAAACGGGCACAACCACCCAATTTTTGACTTTCAAGGCTTCCAGTTTACCTATTGCCAATGCCAGGCCCAATGCAGGGAAAAACAAAAGCACATTTACAAGCCGGGGAAGGGCTCTTATAGACGAAACGGCAGGTAGTTTTAGCCAAAAAGCATAAAGACTAATGCCCTCTAGTTGCATAAAGAAAACAGCCAGGCCCAAAGCAGCCAGAGCCAATGGCAACCAATGCTTTTTAATGCCGAAGGCGAGCAAAGACAAAGCCCCTATCCATGCCCCAAATCCCCAAAACAGCTGTTGGTCGTAGGTGGCTTCAAAGTACCGACTTTGATCGAGCCAATTAAACCAAGGGCTGCCATAATGGGCATTAAAGTAGCTCCGCCAAATGGGCAATTGTTTTAACACATACTGTACATCAGGCAATTGAAGATGTTTGCTTTGCTGCCAATAGGGCTGCAATAAAGGCCACAGCGCCAAGGCCGTTAAAGCCAAAGACAAACCCAAATAGAAAACCTTTTGCCGACTGTTTAGCCATTCGAGGGCCCTTTTAGGATGAACCACAACAAAAGCCAAAAGCAAAAAACCCATGGCCACGCCCAAAAAATACCCGGTATAAATAGAAGCGTAAACTTGCCAAACCCAAAACAAGCAGGCTAATAACAAGTGTTTTGCTTGTTGGCTGTGCAAAAATTGCCACAGAGCCACCAAAGCCATAGGCACAGCAAAGCGAGAATAGGTTTGAGCGTGGGTAAGCTGCGATTGCAGTGCTATAGAAAACGCGAAGACAAAAGCCCCAGCCGAGGCACCCACTGAACCAATGTTTAAAGCGCGAAACGCCCAATAAGCAAAAACAAAATTGAGGCTTGTTATACATACAAACCAGAGCTGAAAAGCGGTTTCCGGAAGCAGTCCAAACAATCTGAAAAAGGCATAAAGCGGCGCAATTCCCAATAAATTATCGCTGTAGGCAATGGTTTGGCTTTCGGGATAAAAAAAAGGCGCGTTCCAATAAGAGGGGGTTGCGCCTTGGGCATATTGCCAAAAATGCTCGAGAATATACAGATTAAAACGGGCATCGCCCAAATCGCCGGGCATTCGCTGCCATTGCCAGCCCAGTATAGGCAAGCATAAAAAAAAGAGGCCGAGTAACCAGAAACCAAAGACCCAAAGTGTCTGGCTTTTAAACAAATGCCGGAGTGTATGCATGGTGTTGGCAAAGATGCCGTTTTCGCAGCCGATAGCTTGTATTTTTGGCCCCTATTTTTAATCGCTATGGGAAGAGCATTTGAATACCGCAAGGCACGTAAAATGAAGCGTTGGTCGTCTATGAGTAAAGCTTTTACGCGCATTACCAAAGACATCATTATAGCCGTTAAAGAAAGTGGCCCTAGCCCCGATGCCAATTCTCGTTTAAAGGCCCTAATGCAAAACGCCAGGGCCGTTAACATGCCCAAAGAAAACGTAGAGCGTGCC
The DNA here is from genome assembly GCA_945883565.1 of Chryseobacterium gleum. Classification (GTDB taxonomy): domain Bacteria; phylum Bacteroidota; class Bacteroidia; order Flavobacteriales; family Schleiferiaceae; genus RFXV01. The sequence goes on along the minus strand of CAMCXO010000007.1, from coordinate 65,275 downwards.
ATTAAAAGGGCTGCCTCTAAAGACCAAGCTGATTATAAAGAATTGGTTTACGAGGGGTATGCACCACATGGGATTGCCCTTTTAATAGAAACCGCCACCGACAACCCCACGCGCACAGTTGCCAATATTCGATCGTATTTTAACAAATGCAACGGCAGCTTAGGCGTGTCAGGCTCAGTGGATTTTATGTTTGAACACAAATGCCACTTCAAAGTACCCGGCCAAAGTATAGATCTCGATACCTTCGAGTTGGAAATGATTGATTTTGGCGCTGAAGAAATTTTTAGAGACGAAGAAGACAACAGCATTTTAATTTATGCCGGCTTTGCCGATTTTGGGGCCATTCAAAAAGCCCTCGAAGAAAAAGGTCTGGATATTATAAGTTCCGGTTTTGAGCGCATCCCCATGGATACCAAAAGCCTCACCACCGAGCAACAGGCCGATGTAGAAAAGCTGCTCGAGAAAATAGAAGAAGACGACGATATACAGGCGGTTTACCACAACATGGCATAAAGCCAAAGGTATTTGTTACGGATTTTTAGAGGCCAAAAAGTGGCCAACTTCTACATTGCGGCTCCCCAAAAAGCTGCTAATTCCGCCCAAAACCAAAAGGGTCATCAACACCAAGAACATATCGTCCCAAGCCAAACGAACAGGGTAGGCTTCTACAGCGTAGCCCTGCCCCAATTTTACCAATCCGAATTGGCCTTGTAACCAAACCAGCAACACTCCGGCCATCAGGCCAATAAATCCACCCATCAAAGTAAGCAGCATCCCCCTATAAAAATACAAATTTTGTAACTCTTGCCTCGACATACCCAACGACCATAAAACAAACAAATCGCGCTTTTTTTCAACCAAACTAATGGCCAATGCGCCCAAAATGGTGAAACAAGCAATAGCCAGGGTTAAGGCCAATATGAGGTAAGTAAGCAGGCCTTCACTTTTTAATACACGAAACACACTTTGTTGCTGTTGCCCTCTGTCGAGCACCTCTACCCCATCGCCCATAATCTCTCGAATTCGAATGGCCACCTTCCCTACCCTATTTTCTTCTGATGGCCGTATGCCTATTTCAATGGCCGAAATGCCATTGGGTTCGTCGAGTAGTCGTTGCACAAAATACAAAGGCGCTAAGGCATACACATCGTCGAACTCGGGCTGTATGCTGAAAATGCCCTGTACCGGGATGTAGTCGTTTTTATAAGCCGATTGCCAATTGGCGGCTGTTGGAATGCCCTTTTTGGGTACGAATACTTCGAGTGGCATTTGCTCTTCGCTTAAATACACCCCTAGTTTATAAGCCAATCCAATGCCGGTAACAAGTGCCTGTTGTTCGGGTTCAAACTGCCCCGCCAAAAGAGTTTCTTCAATTTTACTTACTTGTTTAAAGTTCGCAGAAACCCCTTTTAACAAGCCAATGGCCTCGCGTTCACCATTTCTCAAAAACACCTTTTCTTCAAGCACCAAACCAATGGCTTGTACTTCGGGTAAATCTGCCAAATCTTTCAACTGGGCTTGACTTGGGGTTAATCGCTTGCCTTTTACTGGTAAAACTTTAAGATCGGGATCGAAACGATCGTAATACGACCTAATTAAGTCTTCTAATCCATTAAAAGCCGATAAAACCGTAATAAGGGCCAGAGCACCCACTGCTATTCCAAGCACACTAACCCTTTGAATGGATTGCATACTTCCCGACCGCTGCCCTCCAAAACCATAACGCCTTAGCAATAAGGCAATGGCCTGACCCATATTTATTTAATTGGATTTTCGCCCTCTCCCCTCAACAAACGGTCTATATTTTCTTCGTAATCGAGGCTGTCGTCGAGATGGAAAAACAAATCTGGCATTTTTCGAAGTTGGTGACGGGTTCTATGGGCCAATTGCACTTTTATTTCAGGCGTATGCTCTTCTACTACTTTTAGGGCCAAAGCCTTGTCTTTCATTGGAAAAATGCTGATGTAAACACGGGCAACTGAAAGGTCGGGACTAATTCTAACCCGGCTTACACTTAACAAAACCCCTTTGAAGTATTTGCGTCCAAAATCCACAAAAATCTCGGCCAAATCTTGCTGAAGCATGGCCGCCACCTTTTTTAGTCGTTCCGAATCCATAGCTTCAAAGGTAAGGCATGGCTTTGCAGGTTATCTTTGATGCGTGAGTTCATTTAATCGCATACGGGGTTTTGTAAAACCTTACCGCACCTATTTGGTGTTGAATATCGTTTTTAATTTGCTGACGGTATTTTTTTCGCTCTTTTCTATAGGCTTAATTATTCCGGCCTTGCAAATTATTTTGGGTAAAGACCCTGTTGAATTGCTATCTAATGGCAGCGGTTTTGGAGCCGATTTGCAAAACTGGTTTTATGGAATTCTTATTGATTTCACTCGCGAAAAAGGGCAAAACGGGGCGCTACTTTTTGTGTCTTTTTGGGTAATGTTGGCCTTTTTTCTTAAAAATCTTACCCGGTATTTGGCCTTGTATTGGGTGGCACCACTGCGAAATGGCGTAGCGCGCGACTTGCGCAATGCCATGCACGACCGCATTTTGGCACTTCCCCTCGCCTATTTCAGCGAAAAACGCAAAGGCGATGTAGTATCGCGTATGACCGGTGACTTGAAAGAGGTAGAGTGGACGCTTACCATGGTTATTGAAGTTATTTTTCGCGAACCCCTTATGATTTTGAGCTCCTTAGGGGTTCTTTTCTACATGAGTCCGAGGCTCACCATTTTTGTACTTGTTCTTTTGCCATTGGTGAGTTGGCTGGTAACAGCTATTGGAAAAAGCTTGAAAAAGTCATCAAGTTTGGCCCAGGAACGCATGGGTGGCCTATTGGCTCAAGCAGAAGAAACCCTAAGCGGACTTAAAATACTCAAAGCATTTAACGCCGAAAAAGTTAAATCGGCTGCCTTTAAGGCCGAAAATGAACAGCATTTCCGGCTCATGAACCGGGTTTTGCGTAAAAACGATTTGGCTTCACCCATTAGCGAAACTTTGGGCACCTGGGTAATGGCCCTCATTATTTGGTTTGGTGGCAACGAAGTGCTTAATTCTGATCATTTTCAAGCCGAGCAGTTTATCGGCTACATCGCCTTTTTCTATCAAATAATAAATCCTGCAAAAGCATTATCAAAAGCAGGTTACCACGTTCAAAGGGGCTCGGCTGCTGCCGAACGCATTTTTGAAGTGCTCGACGAACCCAATCCCATAAAAGACACTGAAGGTGCCAAACCCATTCAGTCTTTCAATAACAGCATTCGCTTCGAAAAAGTGCGATTTGCTTATGGCGAAGCCGAGGTTTTGCACGAACTCGATTTCGAAATAGAAAAGGGAAAATCCGTGGCTTTGGTGGGGCAATCGGGCAGCGGAAAAAGCACCATTGCCAGTTTACTGCCGCGTTTTTACGACGTGAGTTCCGGAAGCATCTCCATCGATGACATCAACATCAGGCATCTTAAACTTCACGATTTACGAGCCCTTATGGGCTTGGTAAGCCAAGAAAGTTTGCTGTTTCATGGTTCGGTGCGCTCAAACATTGCATTGGCCAAACCCCTAGCGGGTATAGAAGAAATACAGGAAGCCGCTAAAATTGCATATGCCCACGAATTTATTATGCAACTGCCCCAAGGTTACGACACCAATATTGGCGACAGCGGGGGAAAACTAAGTGGAGGTCAACGCCAGCGATTGGCTATTGCCAGAGCCGTTTTGGCCAATCCACCTATTTTGGTGCTCGACGAGGCCACCTCAGCCTTAGATACCGAAAGCGAACAATGGGTTCAAAAGGCCTTAAACGACTTAATGAAGAACCGAACCTCGTTAATAATTGCCCACAGGCTTACGACCATTCAACATGCCGACGAAATTTTGGTGATGGAAAATGGGTATATAGTAGAAAGAGGAACCCACAAAAACCTTCTCGAAAAACAAGGCGTTTACGCCAAATTATGTGAAATGCAAAGCTTTACCTAATGCGAAAAATAGAACACATCGGCATCGCTGTTAAAAGTTTGGAAGAAGCCCAACACACCTATTCCCAAATTTTTGGAAAACCGGCTTACAAAACCGAATCGGTAGAAAGCGAAGGCGTAAACACTGCTTTTTTTGAATCAGGACCCAACAAAATCGAGCTACTGGAAGCCACCAAACCCGAAAGCGCGATTGCAAAGTTTATTGAAAAACGCGGCGAAGGCCTCCACCACATTGCGTTTGATGTGGCCGACATAAAAGCCGAAATGGCGCGTTTAAAAAACGCCGGATTTGTACTGTTAAATGAGGAGCCCAAAAAAGGGGCCGACAACAAATGGGTGGCCTTTGTTCACCCTAAAAACACCCATGGGGTTTTATGGGAACTGTGTCAGGAAATAGAATAATAAATTTAAAAAAGGCGTAACAACACAAAAATTAATTGACTTCCGTCATAAGCCAACCAAAGCCTTCAACCTACCTTTGAACCAAATGCTTCCCCCATTATGAAAACAATTGTTGTTCCCACCGATTATTCTGATACCGCCCTCAAGGCTCTGCATTTGGCCATCGACATTGCCAAAAAATCCAATGCACGATTGGTTGTTTTTAATGCCTATGATTTGCCCTACAGCCAAAATGTGATGACCACTTCTTTGCTGGAGGTGATGCGCGAAAACAGCGAGCTTGGGCTTAAAGATATAGATGAACTTTTAAAAGTAACCGGCTTAAACTACCAAGCCCGAAGCATTTTGGGAAACCCCATTAGAACGGTAAAAGACTTGGTTAAAAAAGAAAATGCCGACATGGTTATTTTGGGCACCAAAGGTGCAAGTGGCATCGAAGAAGTTTTAATAGGAAGCAACGCCGCCGCCATTTTACACGCCGTAGATTGCCCCGTTTTAGCCGTTCCTTCAGAAGGCGATTCCGGTGAAATAAAAGACATCGTTTACGCTTGCGACAACCGCTACGAAGGCGAAGGAAAAGCCATGGAACAACTGCGCGCATTTGCCCAATTAACCGGTGCAAAAGTTTCAATTGTTCACGTTCAAAGCCCCGACGATAACGAACTTCACGTTATCAATAAATTGTATTATCAACGTCATTTGGATGGCATCGAACTAAGCTTCGATGTGATAGCCGAAAATGGAAGTGTAGACCAAAGTCTATTGCGCTTTGCAGAAGAACGCAATGCCGATGTGATGGCCTTACTTGCCCGCAAATATGGGTTTTTACAAGGTCTTTTCCATAAAAGCATGACAAGCCAAGTAGCCTACCACAGCCGCCTTCCCTTTTTAACCTTACACGAAGGTTAATCTCAAACCCGGCATTTAGCCGGGTTTTTTTATGGGATGCCTACTAAAATCGACCGAATAATACTTTACGGGTAGCTTTTTGGATAGTGGGCTGCAATAGAGGTTCCGGGGCTGAATCTTTGGTTTTATGATGGACTCTTTTAAAAAATCATTGTTTACGAATTAACACAAAGCTTACTGTCTTTTCTCTTCTCAATGCAAAAAACGATTGCTTTGGCCTTATTAAAACAGCCCAGTCGAAAGCCCCAGCGTGAAACCCCAAAAAGGGTGTTTGTTCTGCCAATAATCTTTGGGCTTTGCGAAATGCCCGATAAAAATTTCGGTATTTAAAAAAAACCGCTCAATCAGTTCAAATTCATAGCCCAGGGTATAACGAATGGGCACAATTTCTCTTGCCAATTGTTCTACGGTTATTTGTCCGCCAGATTCTTGAATAACCGGTAGCTCATAAAATCTCAATCCACTTTGCGCCATAAAGAACACATTGTGTTCGCCATTAGCTATTCTGTAACCCAGCCCACCTAAAACCTCTTTTAAAGGCACTTGTGCGCTGTATACCCGCGTATTATTGAGTGCATTGGCGTTTATTCGTCCGGTGAAATCGTCGTAATTAACCCGAAAAAGCCAGCCCTTTGGACTTCGGTATTCCAAAGAAGTTTGAATAATCAAGCCTTCACTTATGTTTACAGAATTGTGGTTGATATAGCCCATTTGAATGGATGGCATAAAAAGCCTGTCCAAAACTTCTTTCTCGGCAGACTTTTGAGCTACAGCCATATGGGCAAAAAAAAGGCTCCAAACTGTTAGCCCGATTTGAAGCAATTTGAGTAAAATCCTGGGCATAAAACGGTGATTTAAAAGGACGCTATGTAATGGAACCCACAATTTTAATTTGGAATTGTTTAATATGAGCCCACTTTTTAAGATTATGTTGAATGATTGGCGGAGGTCAAATTTTTGATGTGGTTAAGCGCATGGAAGAGAACCGAGCCTTATTAAAATCCAAAAAACCCGTTTCACTTAAAATTCGCAAAAACGATTTGCCAAAAGCATTAAAGTTTGCAAGCCCTCACGCCGGTGCTTTCGCGCTTAGACAGGGTCAATTCGTTCTAAGCCCCTCATAGAATCGTGTTTTGGGTGTTCTTTATGAATTGGTGGCCTTATCCTATTTCTGCCGTTGTTTTGGCTTTTTGCCTATCCTTTTTAAGGATCCATCAAGATGGTTTTTGCCAAGGTTAGTACACTTTCGGCCATAAAAAAGGCGCCCAAAGGCGCCTAAACTTTACGTGATGGTAAGGGATTTTATTGGCCCTGACCCAATGAAAACGCGATTTCGCCATCAAAACGACAAAGGTTTTCTGTTTTTATAATATCTAAACCGGCATCGGTTACCATTTGGCTAAGGGCCATCACATCGGCATAAGAACCTATTCCATCCATATTCTTGCTGGTAAAGCGACAGCGCCAATGGTCGGTGCAAAAGGTCTCTGGGTGTCCATCTGGATAAACCTTAACACCCCGGTTGGTGATAAGTTGCAAACTGAAAGGTCCTGATTGCATTCCAGTCAACAATTTGCCCAAAACATTTGGGTTGCGGTTTTCGGCGTACCAATGCAAGAAAATATCCACACCAACCAAGTCTTTTTTAGCTGGAACTGTAGTTTTAAACGTACCTTGAATATTGGTATTGCCGCCTTTACCATAATGTATTTCTTTTAAGGTAGTAGGCTTTTGTCCCAACCGGGCTATCACCGCATCGGCAAACTCTTGAGTGCCCACTTTTTCTGTGCTTAAACCCTCTTTGTACAAATCGTAAGTATGCACGCCATCTTCCATAGTGCGCAACCATGCATTGTGTACTTTCTCGGCCACTTCAGGCTGCCCTATGTAAACCAACATTTGAATGGCACCCAACAACAAGCCCGATGGATTGGCCATATTTTGGCCGGCGCGACGAGGCGCAGAGCCATGAATGGCTTCAAACATGGCATAATCGGCTCCAATATTGGCGCTTCCACCTAAACCAACTGAACCGGTTATTTGAGCAGCAACATCACTTAAAATGTCGCCATACAAATTGGGCATTACAATAACATCGAAATTTTCTGGGGTATCGGCCAGTTTGGCTGCGCCAATATCTACAATCCAATGCTCACTCTCAATTTCCGGATACTCGGCAGCTATTTTGTCGAAAGTCTTGTGAAACAAACCATCGGTAAGCTTCATTATATTGTCTTTGGTAAAACAGGTTACCTTTTTACGACCATAGGCCTTGGCGTATTCGAAAGCAAAACGCACAATTTTTTCAGTTCCGGGCGAGGTAATAAGCTTTAAACACTGGGTAACCTCATCGGTTTGCTGGTGCTCTATTCCCGCATATAAATCTTCTTCGTTTTCACGAACAATCACCAAATCCATAATAGGGTGTTTGGTGGCTACATATGGGTGGTAAGAAATGCATGGTCGTACGTTGGCATATAAGCCCAAAGTTTTGCGTGTGGTAACGTTAAGGCTCTTAAATCCACCGCCTTGAGGTGTGGTTATTGGCGATTTTAAAAATACTTTAGTGCGTCGAAGCGAATCCCATGCTTCAGGCGCAATGCCGGCTGAATTGCCACTTAAATACACTTTTTCGCCAATTTCTATGACTTCGGGCTCTATTTCTGCTCCGGCAGCCAAAATAATCTTGAGGGTTGCATCCATTATCTCCGGCCCTATGCCATCGCCATAAGCCACCGTAATTGGTCGTTTCGCCATAATCTCTGAGGTTTGTAGTAAAAGAGTGGCGAAGATAAGGTATTAGGCCTGTTTTGCCCTTGATTTAGCGCTTACCTTTGGCGTGTGCTGTCGAAAAAAGCCAAATATGCCATAAACGCCCTATTGTATCTGGCCAAAAAACCAGGTACCCAAAAGGTGTCCATTGCAGAAATTTCGGAACAACAAAATATTCCGCGAAAATTTCTTGAATCTATCTTACTCGATTTGCGAAATGCGGGCTTTTTAAGCAGCAAAAAAGGTCCGGGTGGCGGCTACCATTTATTAAAACCTACAAACGAAATTAATTTGGCCGATGTGATGAGGCTTTTCGATGGGCCCATTGCCCTCTTGCCTTGTGTAACTTACAAATACTACGAACGCTGCGACGAATGTAAAGACGAAGAAAGTTGTGGCATTCGCGATGTTTTTCTGCAACTTCGGAATGAAACCGTAGAACTCCTTAAAAAAAGTACACTAAGCGACATTATAAACCGCGAAGGAAAATTGAAGCTATAAAGCCTTGTTTTTAAGGTAAACCGAGCAAATATTTCAGACTTTTGTTCTAAAACACAACCATATGCAACTCATTTTATTCGATGGTCAAGAAAGTGAAAACCTTTTGCCTCTTACGTTTACCCGTCCAGTAGGGGAGCTTCGCTGGGGCATGCTTACTATAGCCGAAAAATGGGAGCGAGATATGGGACTAATTCCTAGTTATTTAACCGCTCCGCATTTACAGGAAAAATACCCTTGTATTACTGGAAGCATCAATTTATATGTTAATGGGGCCCTTTGCCCCAATCTGCAGCTTATTCAGGCCATTGAAAAGCTGGAGGACGGGCAGGCCTTGGTGGCCGGAAATACCTTATTAGCATTTTTAAGTTCGGGCATTTGGACAGGCAACGACTGGGAATCAGAAGCCACTTCGGTTGCATTCGAAGGCGATTTTCATTTGGCCGAGCAGCTTTGGCATCTAATAGACGGAAATGGAAAGGAAATGGAAATCGATTTTGAACGTCTTACCAAAGGCCGGAAAAGTCAAGCCATTTCAAAAACCAATACTCTTCTAGGCAACCGAATTTTTTTAGAAGAAGGCGCTAAAGTGGAGGCCTGCATCTTAAACAGCCAAACGGGGCCTATTTATTTGGCTGCCGATTCCGAAATAATGGAGGGCTGTGTGATCCGTGGGCCGTTTGCCTTGGGTGAACACGCCCAAGTAAAAATGGCTGCTAAAATTTATGGTCCTGTTTCGGCCGGACCAGAATGCCGCTTAGGCGGAGAAATAAGCAGCTCCATTTTACTTAGCCACAGCAACAAAGGACACGATGGCTTTTTAGGACATTCTTATTTAGGCCAATGGTGTAATTTGGGCGCCGATACCAACAATTCAAATCTGAAAAACAATTACGATCAGGTAAAATTGTGGAGCTATACTGCCAATCGTTTTGTTTCAACCGGTCAGCAGTTTTTAGGCCTAATTATGGGCGACCACAGCAAAAGTGGCATAAACACCATGTTTAATACGGGGACAGTGGTGGGCGTATCGGCCAATGTTTTTGGAGCTGGTTTTCCACGAAACTTTATTCCAAGTTTTTCGTGGGGTGGGGCAGGGGGCATTACTGAATACAAGCTAGACCGCGCATTTGAAACAGCCGAACGTGTCATGGCCAGACGTAAAATAGAGCTCGATTCTGTTGAACGCGACATTCTGACGCATATTTACGAAGCCACCCAAGACCATCGAAAAGCATTTTAGATATTTAGGCATTTCGGCACACCCCTTGACCATTATTTGCGCCCTAAAAATAATTGGGCTAAACTGACATTTTGACTGTATGCAACTACCCGAAGATATTCTCTCTTTTTCTCCTCTTTCATTAAACAATTCTGACGAGAATACAGAATTCATTCCGCTTATGTCAAGCGACGATGAAGTAGAACTCGACCAGGAGAGTATTCCCGAAGAAGTGCCCATTTTGCCGCTTCGAAATACCGTTCTTTTTCCCGGGGTTGTTATACCCATTACAGCCGGACGAGATAAAAGCATCAAGCTTTTAAACGAAACCCATAAAAAGAAGGGTGTGGTGGGCATTTTGGCTCAGCGCGATATGTCTGTTGACGATCCTACAGAGAAAGACATTTTTCAAATAGGAACCGTAGCCCGCATTTTGCGCATGTTTAGAATGCCAGATGGCAATACAACCGTTATTATCCAAGGCATTAGGCGATTTAAACTCGAAGAATTAACTCAAACCGAGCCCTATTTCAAGGGCCGTATAACCCCTCTGTCTGAGAAACGCCCAAAGCGTGAAAGTGCCCAGTTTAAGGCACTTATTGATTCGGTTAAAGACATGGCGCTCACCATTATTCAAGAGTCGCCAAGTATTCCTTCCGAAGCCTCTATTGCGGTTAAAAATATTGAGAGCCCGGTTTTTTTGGTGAATTTTATTTCATCGAATATGAACCTCGATGTAGTGGGTAAACAAGTGTTACTCGAAGAAACAGACTTATCGAAAAGGGCTAATGTGGTGTTAAAACACCTCACCCGCGAGCTTCAAATGCTCGAAATGAAAAACGAGATTCAGAGCAAGGTTAAAACCGAATTCGACCAACAACAACGGGAATACTTCCTACATCAACAAATGAAAACCATCCAGGAAGAACTTGGTGGAACTTCCTACGAAATGGAAGTGGAAGAGATGCGAAGTCGTGGTCTAAAGAAAAAATGGCCTGAACGGGTGGCCAAAACCTTTGAAAAAGAAATTCAAAAACTGCAACGAACCAATCCGCAAACACCTGATTTCTCTGTACAACGCAATTATTTGGAATTGTTGTTAGATCTTCCGTGGGATGAATATTCTAAAGACAATTTCGACTTAAAACGGGCTGAAAAAATTCTTGATCAAGACCATTTCGGCCTCGAAAAGGTTAAAGAACGTATTTTGGAATACTTGGCGGTATTAAAACTAAAAGGCGATATGAAATCGCCCATTATTTGCTTATACGGGCCTCCGGGTGTTGGTAAAACCAGTTTGGGCAAATCGGTGGCACGGGCTTTAAACCGCGAGTACATTCGCATTGCTCTTGGTGGCCTGCGCGATGAAGCCGAAATTAGAGGTCATAGAAAAACCTATATTGGCGCAATGCCGGGCCGAATTATTCAGTCTATAAAAAAGGCGGGTACATCCAATCCGGTTTTTGTTTTAGATGAAATCGACAAAATTTCCTACGGGGGCCAGGGAGACCCATCAAGTGCCATGTTGGAAGTTCTTGACCCTGAACAAAACAACAGCTTCGCCGATAACTTTGTAGAACTTGGATACGACTTAAGCAAGGTACTGTTTATTGCCACTGCAAACAATTTACAAAGCATACAGCCAGCTCTCCTCGATCGTATGGAAATCATAGAAATTAATGGTTATACGCTCGAAGAAAAAGTGGAAATCGCCAAAAAACACTTGCTTCCTAAGCAAATAACAGAACATGGGCTTAAAAAGAGCCAGCTTAAATTGAATCAAGCTGCACTAGAGTTTTTAATAGATGGCTATACCCGTGAATCGGGTGTACGGGGTTTGGAAAAAGCCATAGCGAAAGTGGTGCGAAACGCAGCTAAACATGTGGCTTCTAAAAGCGATTACGCCTTATCGCCGAGTATTGACGACCTTTTGCGTATAATGGGTCCTAAACGAATAAACCGCGATAAATATCAAGGAAATGATGTTGCCGGTGTGGTAACGGGACTGGCGTGGACACCTGTAGGAGGCGATATTTTGTTTATTGAATCCAGTCTTAGTCGTGGCGAAGGTAAGCTTAGCATTACCGGCAATTTAGGTGATGTAATGAAAGAATCGGCAACCATTGCATTGGCATACATAAAAAGCCATGCCGATGAACTGGACATTCCGGTGGAGTTGTTTAAAAAGTGGGATATACACATCCATGTGCCTGAAGGCGCTACCCCTAAAGATGGTCCTTCGGCGGGGGTTACCATGCTTACAGCTTTGGTTTCGCTTTTTACCCAGCGTAAGGTGCGAAGCGAATTGGCCATGACGGGCGAAATAACCCTAAGAGGCAGGGTATTGCCAGTTGGCGGAATTAAAGAGAAAATACTGGCGGCCAAAAGGGCGGGAATTACCCAAATAATTCTTTGCGAAGACAATCAAAAAGATGTAGAGGAAATTGGAAATCAATATATTCAGGGTCTTCAATTTCAATACGTTCGCCACATGAATGACGTTCTGGAATTGGCATTGATGCAAGAACTGGTTAGCAAGCCCATCAACTTACTAAAAGACATTTCGGCTCCTAAAAACCTTTAAAATGGACGATGCGGGCTGAGTTTTGGTCGCCTTAACAATCGCCATAACCAGCCTGTCCTCGGATTTAAACTCCAACTAAATAAGAAGATAACGAAGCCAACTGTACTCATCATAGCGGAAATGTTGTTGTTTAGCCATTTTGCCAATTGATAACCTAATACGCTCGAAATAACTCCAAATAAAGCCACCAAAAGCAGCATATGATTGAGTTTCTTGCTCCAAAACCAAGCCGCTGCAGGGGGAATTACTAAAAAAGCGACCACCAAAATGGCACCAACGGCTTCAAAAGCCAAGACCGTTGCCATGCTTACTCCTCCCATTAAGGCGTAGTGCCAAAAACCTACTGCTATTCCAAGTGCCGAAGCAAATTCTGGATTAAACGTAGTAATGCTTAAAGCTTTACGACCAATCCAAAGCAAACAGCCAGTAATAATAGCACCACCTCCTATCAACCATAAATGTCGGGCTCCCATATTTTTATTTCCCAGTTGCCAGGTATCGAACGGAATCATACCAATATCTCCATGCAAAACGCAGTCAGCATCAATATCAACATTGCCGGCATATCGGCTAACCAATAAAATTCCGACCGAAAAAAACAGAGTAAAACTCAAGCCTATACTCGCGTCCTGTTGCATTCGGGCCTTTTTATGCAGCCACTCAATTAATAGAGTAACACCAACTCCGAATACCGCAGCACCCACAAATAAAAAGGGAGAAGACCTCTCACCACCAATTAGATAAGCCACCACTAATCCAGGCAAAACCGCATGTGAAATGGCATCGCCCAACATGCTCATTCTTCTTAAAACAATAAAAACACCCAACAGCCCACACATCCAAGCCACTGCTATACCTGTGCTTACTATGGTTACAGCATCGTTCATTGAACCGACTTTTCGTGTATTTCGAACGCAGGACTAAAATTGTCGCAAACCTCTAATTCGCGTCGTATTTCCATCTCAATTTCCGGTGTTAAAATATGTTCTACCACATCGGCTGTATGGTGAATTTGATCCATTCGCATATTGAGTTTTTTGGCCAAATAAATCTCCCAAATTCTATGAAGTTCATTAATCTTCTTCCCTTTGTCGCGACCTCGCTGCGTTAGTTTTAATCCTCCTAATGTTGGATAGCACCAAGCCAATGTAGTGCCCCAGCGTAAACGTTTATAATAATGCCGTTTACTCCATCCAAACGCACGCCTTATATCTTCGCCTATTATAGCTTCGTTTAATTGAGAACGTCTCTCAGCCCAGGTATGTACATTTCTTAAAAAGTCTTCGGTTTCTATAATTCTATGTTTACTGATGTTTCGGAACCATCGCGCAGCCAAGCCTTTATCGGGAGCAAACCAAGTGCTGAACAGAGTTAATATGGCCAAAATAACAACGGTTACTGGTCCAGTTGGAATTTGAATAAATCGATAAGAAACATAAGCCCCTCCAATTGCCCCTACAAGACCTATTAACACGCTTAGTAAAAGCATGGGTTTTAGCCTTGATGTCCAATAACGGGCACAAGCCGCTGGAATTAAGGTCATACTAGCCATCAATATGATTCCTACTGCTTTAATTCCCAAAGCCACCACCAAAACCGTTAACATATTAAGCAGTATTTCCAAAGCTTTTACAGGCAAACCACCAGCCTTTAAAAACTCACTGTTAAAGGTAAATGCACCTAAAACAGGTATTAAGGGTACTATAGCAATCAGAACCAAAACCGCCAGACTAGAAAATACCCACATATCATGCACATGGAGTGCGGCTGCCCGTCCAAAAATATAATGATCTAAACCACCATGATCAGAATAATCTGCATTCTGAATATAAGTTAAAAGCGCTATTCCAATGGCGAAAAAGCCTGAGAGCACAACGGCTAACGACAAATCTGGCTTTATTATTCCCCTTTTTTGGAACATTTGAATGGCTTTTAACGACAGCCATCCACTCAAAATAGCACCTATTGCCAATAAAACAATGTCTTTAGTACCCGTAATTATAAAAGCAAGTGCAATTCCGGGTAACATGCTATGGGCTACCGTTTCGCCCACTAAGGCCATTTTCCTTAAGTACAACCAAACCCCTATTAAACCGCTCGAAATACTTAAAAACATAACACTAAGCACCACATAACGCACATTGGCGTCGCGAAGGCTAAGAAAATCGAACAGTTCAATTGGGGTTTCCGAGAGCAAGGGCTAAAGTTTGTGCGTTTTTCTTCATCATTTCAATATAGCTATCGGCTCCCGATTGTGCATCGCCTAAAGCATCTGTAAACAAGTTACCACCAATGCGCACTTTTACACCTCGCTTCTCGCAGCCTTGAACCACTGCATCCAAAGCCTGAGAGCTCACAATATTTTCTACAAAAACGGCCGGAATCTGCCTCTCTGCAATAAAATCAACCAAATTGGTTACGTCGCGAATACCAAATTCGGCAGCCGTAGAAAACCCTTGTAAACTACGCACTTCATACTGGTAGGCTCTACTAAAATAATTAAAAGCATCATGCGATGTAATCAACACACGTTTCGCCTCGGGCACTTTGTGCAAAAGAACCTTCATGGCTTCTTGCTCTGCCAACAAACGTTCTTTATAAAGTTTTGCCTTTTGCTCTATTCGGCTCTGCTGTTCAGGAAACCAAAGTATCATTTCCTTTTCTAATCCCTCAATGGCCATTATTACCATTTCTATGTCCATCCAGTAATGAGGGTCATAGCCATCTTTAAATCCCTCGCTCTTGATAAACTTATTTTCAGGAATGGCGCTTGCCATGTTCCATACTTTCTTGTCTTTTTCCAGAGCCATAATGGCTTCTGCCATTTTACCCTCTAAATGCAAGCCACTCAAAACCAAATAATCGGCATTTCTAATGCTTTGATAATCTGCAAAACTGGGTTTATAAGTATGAGGATCGGTTCCCGCACCCATCAGATTAATAACTACAATGTCATCTGGAGCTAACTGTCTTACCCAATCGCCAACCAGGGTGGTAGTGGTTACAATTTGATTCGAAGATTGGACATTGTGCTCTGAACAGGACAGAGTAAGGCTTAACGCAGCAAAAAATAAGGCTATCTTCATTGTACAAAGATAAATGCGGACACATACCAGTTTAAAATGATTCTAAATAGCTTGTGTTTATACTTTTCTCCTTACATTCTGCCATTTGAAATAAAAGGGTGTTAATAAATACTAATAACTATTACTATATATTTATAATCAGTACTTTAATACTAACAGAGTTAGTGTGCATATGGTGGATTAGGTGTTATTTAGTAATCAAAAATAAATTGTGCTTGTTTCCTTTTCTTTTGCTTACAACCATTTTACGGCTCTTTGGTTATAAAGTTTTAATCATGTATGAACATTTAACTCAACATAATGCTCCACTTTATGAACCAAAAAGCCATAAAATTTTATCAACAATACCAACATGGCTTTATAATTCGCTTCTTATTCACAATATGCCCATACTTTTGTATTTGAACGATTTAAAATAAATCACTGTGTTTACATTGTGTTAACAAATTAGAAACATTGTGAAATGCAAGTCTCCAAAACAAATTATATGCACATTGCTAACAGCCTATCATTAACATCATTCTTTTTTTTAAGCTTTAAAAAGAAGAATATATGTTTATTAATGGGTTTTATTGGATTTGGGTTTTCTGTTTTGGCACAAAATGATTCATCAAAATGGGTTAAGTACTATTACAGTACAGGGCAGTTAAGTAGTGAAGGTCGTTTGTTTAACGGAAAACCAGAGGGTTACTGGAAGAGTTATTATGAAAACGGTCAGCTTAAGTCTGAAGGCAATAGATTGAACCATAAACTTGAAGGATTATGGAAGTTTTATGAAGAATTGGGTGATTTAGTTTTAACGATTAACTATTCGGAAGACATAAAAAAAGGTCAACGACAGGCGTTTGTAAAGGGAAAGTTGTTGAGAGAAGATTTTTTTGAAGAAGACAAGAGGAACGGAGTGTCAAAACTATACAACGAGAAAGGTTGGTTGCAGTTTGAAATACCTTATGTGGATGATTTAGAGAGCGGTGAAGGCTATGAATTGGATTCTAATTCTACTATTATTGGGCTTCTTACTTATAAGGCAGGAGTGTTGGTTAGGAAACAAAGCATCAATTTACGTGACCGTTTAGGCAGAAGGCAAGGTGTATGGATTGAATTTTTTGATGATAGAAAAGTTAAAGTAACGGGTGTTTATAAGAATGATTTAAAGGAAGGTTATTGGAAGTTCTTCACAGCATCAAGCGCTTTAATTAGAACAGAGTTTTGGGTAAATGGCATTTTGCAAAGTGAAGGCGATGCTACTGCTAAAGTGGAGGTAGTAAGGGAAATTCATCCGGAAACAGGTAAATTGAAATTGAAAGGAGCTTTATTGAATGGAAAGTTGAATGGTGTTCAAAGGCTTTATAATCTTCAAGGTGAAATTGTAAGTTCTTCGGTTTATGATAGAGGAAGATTAATAGAAGAGGGTGGTATAGTAGATGAGGAGGGTAGAAAACAAGGTTTCTGGAAGAGTTTTTATGAGGATGGGGGGTTAAAGCATGAAGGTGCTTATGTAGATGGATTAAAAACGGGTATTTGGAAATATTATTTTAGAAATGGAAAACTTGAACAAACTGGTAATTTTAGGGCGGATCTAGCGGAGGGTAGTTGGATTTGGTATTATCCGAATGGCAAAACTTGGAGAGAAGAAGAGTATTCAAGAGGTCTTGAAGATGGGTCTTCTATGGAATACGATAGTCTTGGGACAGTTTTGGCCAAAGGTCAATACATAGAAGGTCTTAAAGAGGGCCAATGGTATTACCTCAGTGGTGATCATGAAGAGATTGGAGAATATTTTGAAGGTGAAAGGAGAGGAATGTGGAGACATTATTATTTGAAGCCCGAAAAAGTTTTAAGGTTCGAAGGTAATTTTGTAAATGGTGAAGAAGATGGAAGACATGAATATTTATATCTTAACGGTCAGGTTAAAGTAAGAGAAAGGTATTCAAGTGGTATTAAACAAGGAATATGGGAATATTTTAAAGAAGATGGAAGCAGGTACTTAACTATAGAGCATAACGGAGCTGGAGAAGAAGTAAAATACAATGGAGTAAAATTGAATTATGGACGAAGATTTAAACCGTAACCCTTGGAAGACGATAAAAACCTCAACAGTCTACGACAATAAATGGATAAGGGTAGAGCATAATGAGGTTTTAACACCTGCTGGAACCGAAGGGATTTATGGTGTGGTGAGATATAAGAATTTGGCGATTGGTATAGTTCCTATCGACAATGAAGGTTATACTTGGTTGGTAGGTCAGTTTAGGTATCCACAAGAGAAGTACTCTTGGGAGATCCCAGAAGGAGGAGGACCGATTGGAATAGATCCACTTGATAGCGCCAAGAGAGAACTTTTGGAAGAATGTGGTTTAACAGCCACCACGTGGAAAGAATTAATGCGAATGGATTTGAGTAACAGCGTTACCGATGAATTGGCTATTATTTATACAGCAAAAGATTTAATGAGTGGTGAAGCTATGCCTGAAGAAACAGAAGAATTGAGATTATGGCGTTTACCTTTGGTTGAAGCGGTGGCCATGGCGTTAAGAGGCGAGATAACAGATAGTATGAGTGTGGCAGCTTTGTTGCGAGTGGCTTTGGTGGAAGATATTGTTTAGTAAAATGGAGTAAGACTGTTTTAATTCATGGTCGTTTAAAAAAATTTAAAAACCACAATGACAGTAATAGTTATCAAGAAAAAAACGGAAATGTGGTATAAATATAGAAGTCTTTTTGTTAAGGCATATCTTGGTGAATTGAGTTCCGAGTCGAAGCGTCGTGGTAAAGTGTTCACTAAAAAGTAAAAGCCAGTAATTGGAATCAAAGAGCGGCGTAAATGACGTTTATAGCTTCCGCTTTTCCTAGCGGATTTATTTGTTGACATATAATTCTATTAGGTTCCCGAGGCGAATGTAGGATGTATTGTTTAGATTTAGTATTAATTTATAGTTATTTACGATGTTGATGTAATTGTTTATTAAAAGAAAAGTAAAATAAAAATGCTCCTTTTTAGGAGCATTTAGAAGAGGTCTCGAGCGGATTCGAACCGCTGTACAAGGTTTTGCAGACCTCTGCCTAGCCACTCGGCCACGAGACCTAAAAAGGGGCACAAATGTAACGAATCTATTGTCGTTTACGGTACATTTTTATCGCTACATGTCGAACATTACCATTAATTGGAGGATTAATCTTTTGAAGTTCTAAAGAAACGGCTTGGACTAATGATATTTCGTTGAAAATAGACTTAATAATTCTGTGTGCAACATTTTCGATTAAACTACTAGGAATGGCTATCTCACGTTCAGCTATTTCATTCAGTTTTACATAATCAATGGTAGATTTAAGTTGATCATTTTCCGCTGCAAGTTGTAATTCTCCAAAGACCTCTAGATTAAGGATAAAATGGCCACCAATAATGGATTCTTCTTTTAAGCACCCGTGATGGGCAAAAGCACGGAGTCCATGAATGACAATGCTGTCCATTAGGGTAGTATATCAACTGCGATTTGCATGCGGGATATGCTTTCTTTGTTGCCCAGTATCTCCATAACATAAAAAATATTGGGGCCGGTAATTTTACCGCTTATGGCTATGCGTAGGGCAGGTCCTATTTTCCCAAATGATAGGTTATTAGCAGTTAAATAATTTTGGAATGCTTGGTGTAATGTTGTTTCAGTGAAAGGTTGACAGCTGTTAAATATTTCAACAAGAGAATGAATGTGGCTTTTGCTGTCATTAAGCCATTTTTTAGAAATGTCTTCGGAGTTATATGGTGGCGGGTTGTTAAAGAAGAATTGTGATTCAGTGGCTATATCTTTTGGAAAAACGGCCCGTTCTTTCATAAGGTTTGAAATGGACATTAAGTCGAGATGAGTTTCAGGAAAGTAGGGTTTTACGTCTTCCATTAGTTGAGAGTTGGTTCGTAGACGAAGATGTTGTTGATTAAACCACTTTGCTTTCTCAAAATCGAATTTAGCTCCGGCTTTACTCACTCGCTCTATTTTAAAGTCATGAACAAGTTCCTGTAAAGTATAAATTTCTTTATCAGTTCCCGGGTTCCATCCTAAAAATGCAAGAAGGTTAATAAAGGCCTCCGGATAGAAACCCATTTCGCGGTACCCACTTGCTGTCTCACCAGTTTCTTCATTTATCCAGTTTATTGGAAATACCGGGAATCCCAAACGGTCTCCATCGCGCTTGCTGAGCTTTCCGTTCCCATCTGGTCTAAGCAGTAAAGGTAAATGGGCAAACTCAGGCATTGTGTCTTCCCAATTAAATGCTTTATACAACAAAACGTGTAAAGGCGCTGAGGGTAACCATTCTTCGCCTCTAATAACATGGGTTATATGCATGAGATGGTCATCTACAACATTAGCTAAGTGGTAGGTGGGCATTCCATCGCTTTTAAAAAGTACTTTGTCGTCGAGATTGTTTGTGTTAACTTGAACCCATCCACGAATGTTGTCATGTAATTTTACTTCTTCATTGCGGTTGAGTTTTAGTCGTACTACATAAGGTTCTCCAGCACGTAATCTGTCGTTAACTTCTGCCGATGATAGCGTAATGCTGTTCTTCATGCTGCCTCTGGTTATATGGCTATATTGCCAGTTAACGCTTCCGGCATTTTTTGCTCTCTCTCTAATATTTTCAAGTTCTTCAGCAGTATCAAAGGCATAATATGCTTTGCCTGTCTCAAGCAGTTTTTCTACAAAAGGTCTGTAAAGATGTTTGCGTTCCGATTGACGGTAAGGTTCATTCATTCCATTCCAGGGTGATTCGTCGGGTACAAGTCCGCACCATTCAAGGGCTTCCTTGATGTAGATTTCAGCGCCTGGAACAAAACGTGTTTGGTCAGTATCTTCTATGCGAAGCACAAAAGTGCCACCGAGTTGTTTAGCAAAAAGATAATTGTAGAGTGCGGTGCGTACGCCGCCCATATGGAGTGGACCTGTAGGACTAGGAGCGAATCGAACTCTTGGTGGTTGTGAAGGCATAATGCGTTTTAAAGGCCTCAAAGATAAAAGCGAAGAATGGGCATTGGTAATGCTGGCTTGTATGTAATTTTGAAAGCATGAAGAGTTGGAACAGGCGTTTACAGGATTATCAGAATTTTGTGTACACGAAAAGGTGGATGAAAGGCTTTATTGTGACCATAAGTCTGCTGGTTTTTCTGTTTTTATTAAATGGGGCATTGGGAAGGTTTTGGGAAGATAATACCACGTGGCGAGCTGGTCTGTTTTGGACTGTTTCTTGTTTGGGGGCGATATGGTTAAGTTGGAGATTAATTTGGCCAATAGGTCAAAGGTTATCTGTTTGGGGTAGGAAACATGAATTGGATGCGGCTAAGCAATTGGGACAAGAAATTCCTGAAGTGGGGGATGAAGCAGTGAATTTGGTAGAATTAAGCAAGGGTACTAGCGCTTTGGAAGCTGCAGCTGTTGCGTGGCGAGAGAAAAGGTTAGAGGATGTAGATTGGAATAAAGTTTATCGGCTTGGGTTTTTAAAGAAGCCACTGATAGGAGTGGCTATTGGAGCATTTATGTTGATATTAATAGCTGTTTTGGGAAAGTTAGATTGGTTTGTAAAAGGGAATAAGAATGTTTTGGCATATAATCAAGAGGTATGGGAAATTAATGGTTTTTCGGTATTAATGCCTCCGATTTTCGAGGTTGAAGAGCTGAAAGAATGGCAGTTAGAGGTGAAAACCACTGGAAATTGGCAGCCTGAAGAATTGTGGATTGAATGGGGTAATGAGAAGCGGCCTTTAGCTAAGTCAAGTCATCGAGAGTATGTAGTTACCATGCCTGCCAAGAAAGATTCTTGGTCGTTTAAGTTGCGGTGGTCGGAACGGGAGGCAATAGAACGCACGGTTTCAATTATTAAGATTCCGAAAGTTGTAAACGCAAAAGTTCTTTTAAGTTACCCGGCGTATTTGAATAAGAACTCAGAGTTAGTAAAGCTTGAACCAAGACTGTTAGTTCCACGTGGAACTAAGTTGGAGGTTGTTTTGCAAACCATAGAGACCGAAGGTTTAAAGACTGAAACAAATGGTCAGGTAGTTTCTTCGTGGGAGGCAGTCGGCAATGGACGGTGGAAATGGACTATGAATGCAGTAAGTTCAAGTAATAATTATTTTAGACTTAAGAATTCTAAAGGAGTTTGGAAAGATTGGTTTGTGTTGGAAGTAGGCACCATCGATGATTTGTCACCTGGTATCAAGGTGCAATTTAGTGAGAATGGTGATAGTCTGTTTGCAGATGTTCGGGTTTGGGATGATTATGCTTTGAGGGCTTTGCGTACCTTGGTAAAAAGCGATAAAGAATCGGAAGTAACCAGTTTGCGTATAAACGGTAAGGAGGATATGAGGCGCTTTGTTTTTAGTAAATCAGCGCTGCAAAGCGTGTACAGCGATTTAAAATACTTGGTCTTCGAGGTGGAGGATAATCAGGGATCAATGGCTTTTGGAAAATGTAGAAGTGAAGCTTATTATTTTAAATGGTTAAGTAAAGAGGAACAGAAAGCAACTCTCCGGGAGTTGGCAGGCACAGTTAAGGCAGATAATGAGGCTCTGGAAAAAGAGAAAGAAAGAAGAGTTGAAGAGGTTAAAGCACAAAGCTTAAAGAGTAAGTCATCGACAGATTGGAATGAGAAGAATAAGGTTGAAAGTAGAATTGAGGAGTTAAAGGAACTGGCTGAGGAGCGAGAAAAGCGCCTAAATATATTAGAACAGATATCACAGCAATTAAAACCAAAGGAGCAGGACAGAAATTGGGAAGAATGGCAAAACAGATTAGAGGAATTAAAGAAAGAAAATAACATTGCAAAAGAGAAGTCTTTAGACGACTTGCTCAAAGAGAAGAAACGCGAGGAATTACTGAAGGAATTGTTAGAGAATGAAATCAAAGCCACCGATTTGGCCGCTGATGAAGAAAATGTTTTAGAATTATTAAAGCAGTTAGAGTTAGAGAGTCGTTTTGAAGAAGCTTTGAAGACGGTTGAAGCTTTGGTGGAAAAGCAAGAAATTTTGGCTAAGCAGCGAGAGAATGATGTACAAAAGCAGGAAGCTTTAGATGAGGAGTTAAAAGAGCTTAACAAGGCATATGAGGAAATGCTGGAAGATAATAATGATTTAAAAGAGCCCTTCGATATGGATGACCTCAAAGAGGAGAGGGAAGGGGCAGAAGAAAAAATGAACCAAGCAATTGAGGGCTCTAGAAGGGAGTCTTCTCGCGAAGCGCAAATGAAGAAACAAAAAGAGAGCGCCGATCAGTTAAAGAAACTTATGCAAGCCATGCAGTCTACGGCTAATGATATGAGCGTGGAGAAACATATGGAGAATATGGAGACTCTTAGAAGAATTCAAAAGAACTTGTTGAGTTTGTCTAATGGTGAGGAATCGGTTTCTGAAAGGCTTCTTCGTATTTCAGAACGGGATCCGTCGTGGCGCGATATTCTTCAAGATCAGAAGCGTCTTTTGGCCAATTCAGGCGTAATTAAAGATAGCCTAAAAGCACTAGCTGGACGTGCTCCAGTGATTTCGAAAGTGGTTTTTGAGGCGGTAAATAGGATGCAGATTGCTGGGCAAGCAACGGCCACAGAACTTCAAGAATTAAATTTGCCTAGGGCTCAAAGTGAAGCGAGGTATACTATGACGGCTGCTAATGATTTGGCTTTATTGCTAGACGAGATTATGAACCAAATGCAGATGCAATTGGCTGGAATGATGAAAGGCGACGCAAATTGCAACAAACCTGGCGGGGGTAAACCAAGCGCCCAAGGCATGGCGAAAATGCAAAAGGCGCTTTTAGGAAAAATGGAAAGTAAAATGAAGGGCAAGGGTGAAAAAGGCAAAGAGGACGGAAAAGAAAAAGGAAAAGAAAAAGGTAATGGTTCTAATCCAGAGTCGGGTGAGGGCAAAGGCAAAGGAAGTAAAGGTATTGGCGATAAAGAAATGGCCGAATTGTTAAGAGACCAAGAAGCGCTGAGGGAGGCCTACGAAAAATGGCAAGAAGAACAAGGAGGAAAGGGGGGAAATGGCGATAAAACGTTGGAGATGATGCTTGAAAACGAAAAGCAACTGGCTAATAGACAGTTAAATGGAGAGTTATTGGAAAGAATGCGTGAAATAGAAACCCGTCTTTTAGAATCAGAAAAAGCCGAATTAGAAAGAGGGGAGGACAACGAACGACAAAGCAATAACCAGTTGTTGTGGATGGAGGATAAAGAATTTGAAAACCAGAAGAAGGGCGGGTTTAAGAATGAAATGGAGCGTTTGCGTTTTAATGAAATCAAGCTACAACCTTATTATTTGGAGAAAGTCAAAAGGATTATTGAATAAGATGCCAAGAATAAATTGGTCGCAGGGATTTAAGGAATTAGAATTTTGGGATGCCGTTAAATGGGGTTCGTGGATAAAAGCTTGTATTGAGAGTGAGGCTTATGTGTTGGATAAATTACAGTTTGAGTTGGTAAGTGATAGGGATTTACTAGAAAAGAGCCTGTTTTATTTAGAACACGATTATTTTACAGACATCATAACTTTTGACTACAGCAAAAAAACAAGAGTAAGTGGGGAAATCTGGATAAGTCGCGACCGCGTATTGGAGAACGCCATTCTTAATAAAGTTAGTGTTCAACTAGAATTTATGAGGGTGTGTGTGCATGGAGTGTTGCACCTTTGTGGTTATAAAGATAAAAGTGAGGAGGAGCAAGAGGAGATGCGCAGAAAAGAAAATGAGAAAATAAAGCTGGGGAGCACTTGGTTTCACGTGGAACATTTATGAAAACAGTATATGATGTAGTGGTGGTAGGCGCCGGGCATGCGGGCAATGAAGCCGCCGCTGCCGCCGCTAAGATGGGGAGTAGAACCTTGCTGATTACCATGAACATGCAAACCATCGGCCAAATGTCTTGCAATCCGGCCATGGGTGGGGTGGCTAAGGGCCAAATATTAAGAGAGATCGATGCTTTGGGCGGCTTATCAGGAATTGTTTCTGATAAAACCATGATTCAATTTAGAATGCTTAACCGAAGCAAGGGCCCAGCCATGTGGTCGCCACGAACCCAGAACGACCGGGCGCGATTTGCTGAAGAATGGCGTTTGCAGCTGGAGGCATTGCCAAATTTGCATTTTTATCAAGATATGGTAAACGATTTGGTGGTAGAAAACGACCAAATTGTTGGGGTGATTACCGGAGGCGGGGCATTTATTGCGGCCAAAAGTGTGGTTTTAACCTCGGGCACGTTCTTAAACGGTGTAATGCACATTGGTGAACGACAAAATGGGGGTGGTCGTGCGGGAGAACGGGCAGCAACAGGTATTACCGAAGCACTTAATAAATTGGGTTTCGAATCAGGGCGAATGAAAACAGGAACCCCACCACGAATTGATGGGCGAAGTTTGGACTACTCAAAATTTGAGGTTCAGGAAGGGGATTCCGAGATTTCGGGATTTTCGTTTTTAAATATACCCAAACCCAGTATTCAGAGGTGCTGCTGGATTGCCCATACCAGCGAGGCTGTGCACGATATGTTGAGAACGGGTTTTGACCGCTCGCCCATGTTTAACGGTCGAATTAGAGGTCTAGGACCACGCTATTGTCCGTCTATTGAAGACAAAATTGACCGTTTTGCCGATAAAAGCAGCCATCAACTTTTTGTAGAACCAGAAGGATGGAATACGGTAGAGGTATATATCAATGGCTTTAGCACCAGTTTGCCTCAAGAGGTACAGGAGTCTGCATTAAGATTGGTGCCCGGATTCGAACAAGCCCGGTTTTTTAGACCAGGTTATGCCATAGAGTACGATTATTTCCCACCAACTCAGCTTCAACACACACTCGAAACGAAGTTGATAGAGAATTTATACTTTGCCGGCCAAATTAACGGAACCACAGGTTACGAAGAAGCCGCTGGCCAAGGGCTAATGGCCGGAATTAATGCCCATCGAAAAACATCGGGATTAAACCCCGTTGTTTTAGGTCGAGATGAGGCATATATAGGGGTGCTTATCGACGATTTAATTACCAAAGGCACTGAAGAACCCTACAGGATGTTTACTTCAAGGGCTGAATTTAGAATACTGCTGAGACAAGACAATGCTGACCAACGTTTAACCCCTCTTGGCCATGCCATTGGACTGGCAGACAATGAAAGACTCGAAATGTTGCGCCGAAAAGAACAAGAAGTGTTGTCTCTTCACCAAGTCTGGAGCGACTTTAGCGTTGATCCTGTAAGCATAAATCCATTGCTTGAAAAGTTTCAATCAGCAACTATCATCCAAAAGATAAAGGCCATTAAACTTTTAAGTAGGCCTCAACTCGATTTGGAAAAACTGCTCGAATCGGATGAGTTAAAGTCCTTAACCCATCAAATCACTTTAAACCACGAGGTTTTAATGCAGTTCGAAATCAGCATGAAATATAGTGGCTATATAGAGCGCGAACGCGAAAACGCTCTTAAACTCAAGAAACTTGAGAACATTAAAATCCCTTCCAAATACGACTTTGAAGCCATCAAAGCCTTAAGTATGGAAGCCAGAATGAAGCTTCAATTCCATAGACCCGAAACCATTGGTCAAGCATCTCGTATTAGCGGAGTGTCGCCTGCCGATTTGCAGGTTTTGTTGGTAATGATGGGCCGATAACTTTCTACTATGATCGAACAAAAACATTGCCCTATATGCGGGTCCGGACAGTTGAACAAACTAATGGAAGTGCCTGATTTTCGAAATAAGCGAGAATCATTCCAACTTCAAAGGTGCATATCGTGTGGATTTGTATTAACAAGCCCAAGGCCACAAGACGAAAATTTGGGAGAGTATTACCCAAAAGAAGACTATAGTTCGCACAACGAAGCCCCAAAGGGGCTTTTCGACAAGGTGTATTTCGAAGTACAAAAACGCAACTTAGCCTTTAAAAAAAATCATATAACAGGTTTATGTTCTGTACCCGGACAATTATTGGATTATGGTTGCGGAGCAGGATCGTTTGCGGCTTTTATGAAGGATTTCGGTTGGGATTGCGAAGGCGTTGAACCATCTGCAGCTGCTGCCGAAATTGCCGGCAAAAGGCTGGGCAAAAAGGTGATGGCGCCTAATGAGTTTGAGCCGAAGGCTAACCTTTACGACATAATCACTCTTTGGCATGTGCTTGAACACATTCCAAATTTTGAAACGGTTTTGGCAAAATTGAGTCAAGCCTTAAAACCCGGAGGTTATCTTTTGTTGGCTTTACCTAATCACAAAAGTTTAGATGCTGATTATTATGGCCGATATTGGGCAGCCTGGGATGTACCCCTTCACTTATGGCATTTTGGTCCGGAACATATAAATGCCCTAGCCACCAAGTTTGGGCTTGAATGGCAAAAGCCTTTTCCTTTACCTTTTGATGCTTATTATGTAAGCATGCTATCGGAACAATACAAAAAGAATGTTTTTTGGCCAATTGCCGGTTTTTGGCGCGGATGGCTTTCTAACACAGCTGCAGAACGATCAAATTTGGCCAGCAGTTTAACCTATGTGCTTAAAAGGCCTGAAAAAAGCCGCTAGAGGGCAAAACACGCACGGGTGGGCCCGAACCCCTTTGCGACCAAGAAAACGCCAGGAAGGGGCGTTTAAAGAAGCCCGGTTTAAACGCCAAAAAAACAGGCTTTTAGCTCGGCTCTAGTATAATTTTTCTGAATATTAAGCTTTAAATAACTTGAATGACTTGCTGCCTAGATATAGAACCCTAATGAATAACTATTGATGTATAATAAGAACTAAAGGCGTTGCATCGGGTTTTGTATGTTACGTGAGTGTTAAACCAAAAACAAAGAGCAAAATGCTTAGAAAAAAATGGATAGAATGTTTGGGGTTGGGAATGGGCATGTTTTGCTCGGCTGTGCTACAGGCGCAGAACATTAGCCCACAAAGCGTAAACAGCGGAGGTTCGGTGATGTTAAACGGAACTTCTTCCATTTCATTTGGTGTTGGAGAATTGTTGGTTGTTTCTCAGCAAGACGCGAATGGGAATTCTTTATCAGGCGGGTTTGCAGCTGCTAGTTCAGGGACTTTAAACATAGAAGCATTAAGCAAACCCCAAGTAAATTGTTTGGTTTATCCAAATCCTGCCAAGACTGTTTTGATCATTGAATTGAATGAGGCAGAATTAAATGGATTTCAAGCTGAATGGAGAGATGCAAAAGGGAGAATCTTGCAATCTAATCCTTTGACTTTTGTAGAAAATCGTGCCGATTTAGATTTAACAGCCTTGCCAAGTGGTCAATATATGATGAGTATTACGTCTCGCAATGGTGAATTGGTAGCAACACACAGAATAATTAAACACAACTGAAATGATAAAAAATCTCCTATTGGCTTTTGGCTTGGGGTTATTATGCAATGAAAGCCTGATGGCCCAACAAACGCCAATGGCTTTTAACTACAGTGGAGTAGCCCGTGATGCTTCCGGAAATGCCTTGGCATCAACTAATATTGGCCTTCAAATGAGCATTTTAAAAGGTTCGGCCACCGGCAGCAGCGAATACAGCGAAACCCATACCGTAAGTACCGATGCATTTGGCTTGTTTAATTTGGTAATAGGTTTTGGTCAGGTTCAAAGTGGAAGTTTGACTACTGTAAATTGGTCCAACGACAGCTACTACTTGTCTGTAGGTATGGATGTTAGTGGGGGCAGTAATTATTTAAATATGGGAGCCACCCAATTGTTGAGTGTGCCTTATGCTTTACATGCTAAAACAGCTGAGAATGTTTTGAACTCTGGAACGGGTATTTTCGCTCATCAAATTGGCGATTTATATGGCGGCGGAATCATTTTCGATTTGTGGAAAGATGCTCAAGGCATAGAACACGGCTTAGTTGTTGATTTGGTGGATGTATCCAGCGGTCATGTTTGGAGCAATGTTCTAAATATAAGCATAGGCTCTGGGGCCAGAAGCAATTGGGATGGTAGAAGCAACAGTTTGGGTATTATATCTCAAAATGGACATTCCTCAAGTGCTGCGGCACTTTGTTTAAACAGCAACAATGGAGGTCAGAATGATTGGTATTTGCCTTCGGTTCAAGAAATGAATGTTTTATGGAAGAACTATTACCGTGTTTCAAGAACGCTTGAACAAACCACAGGAGCCGAAACATTGAAGTACGAGGATTATTGGTGTAGCAATGAAGAAAATCAGTTTATAGCCTGGACTTTTTATTTTGGAGAAGGCACCGCGGGTGCATATGACACTAAAGACGTTTTGAGAAAGGTTCGGGCCATTAGGGCATTTTGAACTCTAATCTAGTTTAACCGGCCTCTGAAAACGCTGTTTTCGGAGGCTTTTTTGTTTTATTTCGGTGTTTTTAAGTTAGTGATTTTTTGGAATTCAAGTATATGTCAAATGATTAATTTAAGTATTGATGCTATTCAGGAAACTTCTACCTTCGACATCGAAAAAACACTTTGAATAATAATAAAAAGTGAAGCGCAGATTAAAACCAGGAGTTATAATATTGGTTGCCAGTGTTTTGGCCGCCCTTGCCTTACTGGCAAATGGAAAAATGAAAAAAAAAGATAAAACCCTTATAGAAAAATTTGAAGAGAAAGAATTGACGGCTGAAATAGGCTATAGCCTATCAAATTTAAGGTACATCGTTTCTGGCAATCTCAAAAGTGATACAGCCGTATTTTTTATTCATGGTGCACCCGGGAGTTTGGATGCTTATTTGCCTTATTTTTTTTACCCTGAAATGCAACAAAAATATATGTTGTTAGCGGTTGACCGGCCGGGGTATGGCGAATCAGATAAAACGCCGATTTTATCGGTTAAAGCACAAGCAGATAGAATGCTGGAAATTGTCCATAAATACCCAAATAAAAAGTGGATTTTAGTTGGTCATTCTTATGGTGTGCCCATTGCAGGAATTTTGTCTTGTTTGATGCCAGAAATAACGGTTAAAAGCATTTTGCTTGCGGGTGCTGTGGACCCTAATCTCGAAAAGTTTGAATGGTTGGCAAGAATAAGCAACTCGGCTATTGCGAGACGTATTTTACCATATGCCATTGATGTATCAACTCTCGAAAAACTTTCGCATCGCCAACAATTGCAAGAGGTAGAGCCCTTTTGGCAAAGTGTAAGCGTGCCCACTTATGTGGTTCACGGGACTTCTGACATATTGGTTCCGTATAAGAATGTAGAGTTTTTAAAAGAGAGAATTCCGAATCAGTTTTTTCATTTACAGACTATACAGAAGGAGAACCATTTCTTTTTGTTTAGCGATAAGACTGTGCTATTGAATTATTTGAAATAGGTTTTTTTTAGAACACTGTATAAATCGATGTTTTTTAACGCAGTATACGAACGTTATTACCGATTCCGCGACCAGAAACGTTTGTTAAAATCTTGAAAGGTTTTAATGCTTTTTGTTAGGGCTTCTGCAGATACATCGCGGTAGTATTCGGTTGCACTTTCATCGGAGAATTGATTAGGAAAGACCACCATTCGGTTGCTTTGTTTCATGTTTTTTTCGAAAATGTCTTGAAGCGTTTCACCCTGGTAAGAGGTGGCGCCTTTTCGAGCAGAAATGCGCACAAACAGCTGGTTAAAGTTGCCAGACTCTTTAGGGAGCTCGAATTGGGGCCAATGTTGGTATAATACGAATACAGGTGAATTTTGCTGCCCAATGTTTTTTAATAGCTTTTGAATGGCCTGAGCGGTAACATCGAGGCAGTAATACGTGATTCCCGATCGCAATTCGGAAGCCAGTTGGGTTAATTTAATAACCCATTGTGCAAAGCCTTTTTCGTATTCTGCCAAAGGGGGTACAGAAACCACAATACTCTTAATGCCAAAGAGGTTTTTTTCTATGTGGCATATAAAAAGAGCTTTGTCTGTTTGATTTAAAAGGACTTCAACCTTTTCGCCAATAATTTTATCTACAATTCCGCTGGGTTTGGGCCAGCCCATAATGATTATATCTGCCATTATTTCGCGCGAAATGCGGCAAATGCCTCCAGCCGGGTTGTGGTCTATGGTGGTGAGAATGTTAACCTTGGTTTCGGAGGCAGCGGCCTCTTTAACATAAACCTCGAGGTGGCTTCTGGTTTTCAATAAATTGATTTCAGCTTCTTCGTTGTTGGAAACTACGGAAAGCAGCGAAATAGGATTTGCCGACTTTTTGTCTTTAAGAGCACTCGCAAAATCCAGGAGCTTATTGAAATTGGACGCATTGGCAATAGGCAATAAAATATGTTCTGTAAATGAAGTAGGAAGAGAAGGTACAATGTTGGCTGATTGGCCACTAATCACCAAATTTCTAGCAGCTTTTTCGGTGGCAAAAGACGCTATGATGCAGGTGAAAAGTATTAAAACAATGGTGCCATTTAGAATTTTTTCGTCGAGTATGCCGGCCCGATAGCCGACCAATATAACCGCTAAAGTAGCAGCTGCGTGTGCGCTGCTTAAACCGAATATAAGTTGCCTTTGGAATGAACTAAAGTTAAAGGCCTTTTGGGTAAAAAACGCGGCCAACCATTTGCCCAAAACTGCAACCAAGGTTAATGTTACGGCAATAATTATGGCCGTAGGTCCATTAAACAACACTTTTAAGTTAACGAGCATTCCCACACTGATTAAGAAGAAGGGAATGAACAAAGCGTTGCCAATAAACTCGATTCTGTTCATTAAAGCCGAAGAATGTGGAATGAGTTTGTTTAGAGCCAAGCCGGCAACGAAGGCCCCAATGATGGGTTCTAAGCCGCTTAGTTCGGCCAAGAATGCCGATAGAAATACCACAGAAAGCACGAAAATGTAATGAGAGTGCTTTTCACTTTCGAGCTTATTGAAAAACCATTTGGCTAAACGTGGAATAAGGCCAAACATAAAAGCCGAAAAGAGACTTAAAGAAACCAATAGATTGATCCAGAATTGGCTCCCTATTTGCCCATCTTTTTGACCCACTACCACGGCCAAAAGAATTAAAACGGCGGTATCGGTTAGAATAGTGCCACCAACGGCAACCGCTACGGCCGGATTTTTAGATAAACCAAATTTGCTTACAATAGGGTAGGCCACCAAGGTGTGCGTAGCAAACATGCTGGCGGTTAGTAAGCTGGCGCTAAAATTATAATTCAATAAGTAGAAGCAAACCGGAAACCCAATGCCCAAAGGGATACTGAAAGTTAGAAGGCCGAAAAGAAAGCTCTTATTTCGGTTGGCTTTAAAGTCGTTAAGATCGAGTTCTATGCCAGCTATAAACATGATATAAAGCAAACCAATGGTGGAAAACAGTTTAATGGCCTCGTTGTTTTCGAGTAAATGGGCGCCATTGGGGCCTATAATCATGCCGGCCAGAATAAGCCCTATAATGCCCGGAATATTGAGTTTGCGCAATAGTATGGGCGACAATAGAATGATAAACAAAATGGTGGCAAAAACCAGTACGGGATTTTGCAAAGGAAGTTCGAACTCGTGTTTCAGTTTTAAGAGAAGTTCTGTCATATGTTAAGGCAGATTGGAAAATGAAGGGCTTTAAGGGCTTGTTGGAACCCTTTATTGAATCAAAAAAGGACTAAACTTTAGGGCAGAAATGGAGACGAATTCCTCAGTAAAGATGCAGGGAATTTGGTTTGATTTTTATTGGTTTAGATTAATATTTTAAGGTGGACTTTAGCGCCAACGATTGTAATGGAAAGCCCGCAAATGCCCGGCTTGCTTGTGGCCGGGTATTGAGGACTTGAAATGGAAAGCGTGGCCCGCTTGCGGGAGGCGCCCATAATTGAAGATTTAAACAGAAAGTGGTGGATGTGTTTTAAGTCGTGTTATAAAAGTCTGTGAGGGGTTACTTTTGGCGCAAATCGAATTACAATGCATATTACCCAAATTGAGCAGGTTCTCAAGGAGTTGCGTGTTGAAGCCAGCAACAGTGGCAGCAGCCATGGCGAATGGTTGCATAGTACAGGCGAGGCCATTGCGTCGTATTCTCCGGTAGATGGGAAGTTGATTGCGAAAGTGGTGGCCACCGACGCCAAGACGTATGATTTAATTATGGAAGCCGCACAGGCTGCATTTTTAGAATGGCGGGAAGTGCCTGCCCCGAAGCGCGGCGAAATGGTTCGTTTATATGGCAATAAGTTGAGGCAGCACAAAAAGGCTTTGGGGGCTTTGGTTTCTTATGAAATGGGAAAGAGTTTGCAGGAGGGTTTAGGTGAAGTTCAAGAAATGATAGACATCTGCGATTTTGCCGTGGGCTTGTCGCGCCAGCTTTACGGCTTGACCATGAAATCGGAGCGGCCAAACCATTTTATGATGGAGCAGTGGCACCCATTAGGTATAGTGGGTATTATTTCGGCCTTTAATTTTCCTGTAGCGGTTTGGGCTTGGAATGCGGCTTTGGCTTGGGTATGTGGCGATGTTTGTGTTTGGAAGCCAAGCGAGAAGGTGCCCTTGTGCAGTATTGCTTGCCAGAATTTATTGATGGAGGTTTTGGCAGAGGAGAAACTTCCAAAAGGCATTAGCTGTATAGTGAACGGCGACTACAAAGTAGGCGAGTGGTTAAGCAGCGACAGTCGGATTCCGCTTATTTCGGCTACCGGCTCGGTGCGTATGGGTAAGAAAGTTGGCACAGCAGTGGCCCAACGTTTGGGCAAGAGCATTTTAGAATTGGGTGGCAATAATGCTATGGTGATTGCAGCCGATGCCGATTTAAAGATGACCATTATTGCGGCTGCTTTTGGCGCGGTTGGTACTGCCGGACAGCGATGCACTTCGACTAGGAGGCTGATTGTGCATGAAAGTTTGTACGACAAGGTAAAAGAAGCTTTGGCCAAGGCTTACGGTCAACTAAAAATAGGCAGCCCGTTGGACGAAACCAACCACGTAGGGCCTTTAATAGATCGAGATGCTGTTCAAATTTATCTGAACGCATTAGACCGCATTGTGGCTCAAGGAGGCAAAATGGTGGTGAATGGTGGTGTTTTAAAGGGTGCGGGTTACGAAAGTGGTTGTTATGTGAAGCCATGTATTGCTGAAGCTGAAAACCATTTGGAAATAGTGCAAACAGAAACGTTTGCGCCCATTTTGTATTTGATGAAATACAAAACAGAAGAAGAAGCGATTGCCTTGCAGAATGGTGTGCCACAAGGACTTAGTTCTGCCATTATGACTTCTAATCACGCTTTTGCACAGCGGTTTATTTCGGCAGCCGGTAGTGATTGCGGAATAGCCAACGTTAACATTGGCACGTCGGGTGCCGAAATAGGTGGTGCATTTGGAGGTGAGAAAGAAACCGGCGGTGGGCGCGAGTCGGGCTCTGATGCTTGGAAGGCCTATATGCGTAGGCAAACCAATACCTTGAATTATGGCCATAGCTTGCCATTGGCTCAAGGAATAAAATTTGAGCTGTAGATTATAAAGTGATTTCTTAGAACCCGGATATTGAAAGGTATCCGGGTTTTTTATTTGGTGGACTTACCCCGAAGTGGAACTAAGGTTTTTTTAAACCTTTAGCTTATTATTACTATATTATTGTTAAACCGAAAAGATGAAATCACATGGAATCAAGAGGTAGCTGCAGCGGGATGGTATTTATTAGTTCTCAAGGTTTCATCTGTTTAATAAGTTTCAGGGCTTCACTTACATGAGCTTGTGCATTTAACTGCGATTTATATACGCCCACACAAACGCCTTGAGGGTTAAACACGTAGGTAACGCGACCAGGTATTAAGCCAAGTAAATCGCTGGGTACGCCAAAAGCCTGACGGGCTTCTTTTTTAGCATCAGACAAAAGAACAAAGGGAAGTTTGTGCTTGGCGGCAAATTTTCGGTGGCTTTCGGGACTATCGGAACTTATTCCAATTACCAATGCTCCAATATCGACAAAATCTTGGTAGCTATCGCGAAAAGAACAGGCTTCGGCAGTACAGCCGGGGGTATCGTCTTTTGGGTAGAAATAGACCACACAGGCTTTGCCATTGCTTTGTTGGCGCAGGTTGTAAACTTTGTTTTGGGCATCTAGTAATTGCAAATCGGGCATAGAGCTGCCGGTTCTTATCTGGGCCATAATGGAGGTGTTTTGTAAGAAGGTTAGGAAAAGAGAAAGACGAATGATGAGGGTCACGGATTTTGGGGTTTTAAAGCGGCTTGAAAGCGTTGCAAGACCCTTTGCCTAGCAAATTGGTGGTTTATTATGGGTTTAACATAACTGGAGGAGCCATATTCGGGCACCCATTTCTTTACATAGAGCGCCTGAGGATCGAATTTTTCGAATTGAAGCTGGGGGTTAAAGACCCTGAAGTAAGGCGCCGCGTCGCAGCCGGAAGAAGCAGCCCATTGCCAGCCACCTACATTGCTGGCTAAATCAAAATCCAGCAATTTTTCGGCGAAATAGCGTTCACCTAAACGCCAATCAATAAGCAAGTGCTTGGTTAAAAAGCTGGCTGTTACCATGCGTACACGGTTGTGCATAAATCCGGTAGAATTTAACTCTCGCATACCGGCATCTACCAACGGGTAACCTGTTTGGCCAATGCGCCAAGCTTCAAAATGTTCTTCTGGTTTTTCCCAAACCAATTTGTCGTAATCTGGTTTAAATGCGCTGTTAACTGATTTTGGAAAGTGGTACAGAATCATTTGGTAGAAATCGCGCCATATTAGCTCGTTAAGCCATTTTTCGTTGGTTTCGATGCCGATGCTTACCATTTGGCGAATGCTTAAGGTTCCGAACCGCAAATGGACCCCAATACGGGTAGTCCCTTTTACCGAAGGTATATCCCGTTGCTCGGCATAACGCATTACAATGTTTTTGTCGACTTGGGTATTGGGTGAAACGGAGGTAATGGCTTCAAAGCCCATAAAGCCAAGTTCGGGCAAGGCAGGAGCCGGATGTTTAATACATTGATTTAGATACAGCTCGGACTTATACACTCCAATAGGTTGAAGCTTTAATAGCTCTTTCCATCGTTTCATATAAGGCGTGAAAACCGTATAAGGACAATTATCGGCTTTGACTACCTCCGATTTTTCGAATACTACATGGTCTTTGTAGGCTTTGAATGGCTTGTTTTCGGCTTTATAGATATCATATACCAATCGGTCTCGTTCAAGGGCATAGGGTTCGTAGTCTCGATTGGTAAAAAGAGCTTTACAGTATGGGTTTTGACTTAATTCTTGGTGAATGGTTTCCGGAATCCCATAAAAGGCCCAAATACCAGAATTGTAAGTTTTAAGTTGTTGGTTAATAAGCTCGAGTGCCTGGTGAATAAAGGAAAGGCGGGCGTCGTTTTTGGGAAGATGCTTAAGAATGTTTTGATCGAAAATGAAGATCGGTAAAACAGGCCAGCCGCTTTGGAGCGCATTTAAAAGCCCATGGTTATCGTGAAGCCTTAAGTCGCGACGAAACCAAAAAACAGCGAAATCGGTTTTTGGAAGATGCTCAAGGTTTTGCATGTGGCAAGCGTTTAAAGGCGCGTGCAGATGTGTAAAGGTCGGTGCCACATACATGGGCCAATTCGTTGGGTAACGGCATGAGGTTGTCGTCTAATTGGGCATTGATTAGGCGTATTTCGAGAATTTTAGCCACCAAGAGTTGAACTTTATTGGATTGAATTAAGCTCCATTCAACAGGTTCCATAGCCAATTGCCAAAAGGCTTCACCAACAAAGGGCAAAGGCGACTCTTCATGGGTTTCGAGGGTTAAACCACTGGCATCAAATTCACTCACTCCTAAAGGAAAATTAGCAGAACAACGGTGAATATTTTCTACGTGGTTTTCGTGTAAAGCATTAAGCGAAAACAGTCCGGTTTCCAGAATGTTGTGATAACTATGGCGTTGGTTACCCGCCTCGGGCCTAAAGAATACACCAAGTAATGGAGGATTGGCCCCTATGTGCACCACTTGGCTAAAAACTGCCAAATTAGGGCCATGTAAAGGTGAAAACGAACCTAAAAGCCAAGCCAGTTTTGCCCCGCTAATTCGGTTTATGAGTGTGCGTCGGCTTTCGCGGGGCATTTGTTCAATTTCGGCTGCCGACCATAACTTTACCGACATTATAGGCTACGCAGACGAGACATTCCCCCGTCTACACCCAAAACTTGACCTGTTATCCAACCCGCTTCGGGCGATAAGAGGAAGCAAGCTGCTGCGGCAATGTCTTTTGGTTCTCCGATTCGCTTCATAGGGTGGCGGTTGGCAGAGCTTTCGCGTTTGCTTTCGGTATTGAGAAGAGGTTCGGCCAAATTGGTATTGGTGAGCGAAGGGGCGATGGCATTGAATCGAATATTAGGCGCGTATTCTGCGGCTAATGAGCGAACCAATCCTTCAACGGCGCCTTTAGCTGAAGCAATAGAGGTGTGAAAAGGCATACCCGTGGTAACCGCTACCGTGCTGAAAAGGACAACCGAGGCGTTATCGCCCTTTTTAAGTGAAGGGAGGGCGTGTTGGATAAAGTGCACAGCGCCAAGGAAGTTTATTTCGTACTCCTCTTTAAAGTCTTCAATGCTGAGGCGGTTGAAGGGTTTGAGGCGGATGGTGCCGGGCATGTACATTAAGCCGTCTATGGCATCGGGCAAAGGAGGGCGGCTTAAGAAGTCGTTGGCGTTGTAGTTGTGGTACTCGACGCCTTGTACAAATCCAGTTTCGGCGGCATTGCGGGCGAAAGCAATTACCCGATGGCCTTCGGCAGCAAGCATTTCGGCAGCAGCCAGACCAATACCCGAATTCCCACCTACTAAAACAATGGTGCGGCTCATGATTTATAAACGTGTTTTAAAAATTCGTTTTTCAAGTCGATTTCTTTAAAACGGCCGCTGTAATGGGCCGTTAATGTGCTGCTGTGGTCGTCTTCTATGCCACGGGTTTTCACGCAGAAGTGTTCGGCATCGATTAATACAGCCACATCTTCGGTTTTCAAGGCTTTTTTAAGTTCGGCAGCTATTTGTTCATTTAATCGTTCCTGAACTTGAGGTCTTTTACTGAAATAACGGACAATGCGGTTTATTTTGCTCAAGCCAATTACGAAGCCGTTTGAGATATAGGCTACGTGTGCCACGCCTACAATAGGAACCAAATGGTGCTCGCAATAAGAATGTACCTTGATGTTTTTTTCTACCAATAGCTCGTTGTATTTGAAGGTATTTGGAAAGAGTTTGGCATCGGGTTTATTTTCGGGAAGTAGACCGCCAAAGACTTCATTTACATACATTTTGGCCACACGGAGTGGTGTGCCTTTGAGGCTTTCGTCGTTCAAATCCATTCCTAAAATGTGTAGAACCTCGTGCATTTTATGGGCGATTTGAGCAATTTTTTCATCGGCGCTAAGGTCAAAAGCATCTGGACGCATAGGGGTTTCGGCTGAGGACGCCATATGGGAATCGCCTATAATTTCCATTTGGCCGATTAGATTGTGGAGGTCGTTAACCCCCATGCTGGAAGGATTAATGGCCTTCGTAGCTAACGAAGTTTCGCGGAGTTTCATAGAGGGTTATTTTAAGGTCGTGAAGAGGTAAGATGTGCGGGCGCAGTTTGTTGTAAATCACCACAGCAATATGTTCGGCCGTGGGGTTAAGGTGTTTAAATTCTTCGGTTTGTTCGTTGAGGTTTTTGTGATCAAAGGCGTCTTCAACCTCAGATTTAATCAGGTCGGCCAGAACTTTCATATCCATAACGTAACCAGTTTCGGGGTTTACTTCACCCGTAACATGTACAATGAGTTCGTAGTTATGACCGTGGTAAAACGCATTGTTGCATTTTCCGAAAGCTTCTTGGTTTTGTTCTACAGTCCAGTATGAGTTGTGCAGGCGGTGTGCGGCATTGAAGTGGGCATGACGGCTAACGGTTACGCGCATATCGCTTTTTCTATTTTGTCGAGGTGTTTACTAAGAATAATTTCGAACCAAGGGGTATAATCCCGAGGATTTGTTTTTAGGTCGGTTATAAGCAAATCCAGCTTTAAATACTTGAAATCAGCTGCTTCTTCAACATTGGGTTTTGGCAGCTCGTCGCTTATTCCCAAAAAGACGTGGTCTAATTCGTGTTCAATTAGACCATTATCGAACTCGGCTCTATAAATAAAGTGAAAGAGGTGAGACAACGGGCAAGTCATACCCATTTCTTCCTTTAGCCGTCGTTGAGCTGACTCGAGAGTGGTTTCATCGTTACGCGGGTGAGAGCAGCAGGTATTTGTCCATAAAAGTGGGCTGTGGTATTTGTGCGCAGCCCTTTGTTGAAGCAGCAGTTCGCCCTGGCTGTTGAACACAAAAACCGAGATGGCTCTGTGAAGAACGCCTTTTTGGTGGGCTTCTAACTTCTCCATCAGTCCAAGCACACGGTCGTGCTCATCGACTAGGATAACGTTTTCCATGATGGTTTATAACAGATTAAAGCTGTGCCTTAGATATGAGGTAAACAGCAGTTTGTACTTGGTTTTGTTCGGAATTCGTACTCGCTCGTTCAAAATAACATGTGCAGGCGTGTTGCGGATTTTTCTCAAAAGGGCAAAATAGTATACGTAAGCTACGTAAACACCGAAGCGCACCCCCTTTGGAAGCATTAAAATGCCTTCATAGCCCATATTAAACTCGTGCTCTATTTCTTTTTCGAGCAGTGATTTCGTTATATCGTCGAAATGGTGGATGTCGACATTGGGAAAGTAGGTTCTGCCAAGCTCTTTATAGTCTGCCTTTAAGTCGCGCAGGAAGTTGATTTTTTGGAAAGCCGAACCCAAAGCCATGGCAAAAGGCTTTAGTTTGTTGTATTGGTCGTCGTTTCCTTCGGTAAACACCCGAAGGCACATTAGACCCACCACCTCGGCCGAGCCTAAAATATAGTTTTCGATTTCGCCTTGACCATATTGTTTGGTTTGTAGATCCATTTCCATGCTTTTCAAGAATGTTTCGATGGAAGTGTAATCTACATTGTAAGTATTTACCACATGTTGAAAGGCATTCAACACTGGGTTAAGGCTTATGCCATCGGCAATGCTACGCCAAGTGTCGTCGCGAAAACGATCGAAGAGATCGCGTTTGTTATATTGGTGAAAAGTGTCAACAATTTCATCGGCCAGGCGAACAAACCCGTATATACCGTAAATAGGCTCGTGAAATCTTTTGTCGAGGAAGTAAATCCCCAGCGAGAAAGAGGTGCTGTATCGCCTGGTTATTAGCTTCGAGCTTTCGAAGGATATCTGATCGTAAAGTGCTTTCATGCGAAGGGAATTTTTAAGTCATCACAAACGGCTTTGCTTACCACTTCGCCTGAAACCAGACTAGGAGGAACCCCGGGGCCGGGACTGGTAAGTTGACCTGTGAAGTAAAGGTTTTTAATTTTTTTGCTTTTGATGGAGGGCTTTAAAATGGCTGTTTGGCTTAGGGTGTTGGCGAGGCCATAAGCATTGCCTTTAAAACTGTTATAATCGTCTATAAAGTTTTGCATGGCATACGACCGTTTGAATACGATTTTATTGCGAATGTCAAAGCCTATGCGGGTTTCTAAACGGTCCATCACCAAATGGAAATACTGTTCACGCAGCGCATCGCTGTCGTTTAAACCCGGTGCTAAAGGAATAAGAATGAATACATTTTCTTTCCCTTTTGGGGCTACGGAAGGGTCGGTTTTACTGGGAGCAGAAACGTAGAATAAAGGCTTGGTGGGCCATTTCGGTTGATGGTAGATTTCTTGGGCGTGCAAAGCAAAATCGGCATCGAAGAATAGGTTGTGGTGTTCGAGGCCAGGCACTTCGGCATCAATTCCCAGGTAAAAGAGAAGACTTGATGGGGCCATTTTTCGGCTGTCCCAGTACTTAGGCGTATAATTTTGGAGTCTTTTCGGGAGTAATTCCTGGTCCAAATGGTGGTAATCGGCACCACCCACCACCACATCGCAGCTAATTGGTCCATGGTTGGTAACAACGCTTTTAATTCGGTTCAGATGGTCGAATTCGAAACCGTTAACATCGTGCTTTAGTTTAATTTGTGCCCCTTGTTCTTCGGCCACGGCTACCATGCCCTCAACTATTTTGTGCATGCCGCCCATGGGGTACCAAGTGCCCAAAGAGAGGTCGGCATAATTCATTAAACTGTATAAAGCGGGAGTGTCTTGAGGCGTTGCACCTAAAAACAAGACGGGAAATTCTAGTAAACGGATTAGTTGACTGTCTGAAAATAAACTGCGAACATAGGTGCTCATGCTGCTTAGCAGCTGCATTTTAAAGAGACCGCTCAACACACGGATGTCGGCGAACTCGAGCAACGATTGACCAGGTTTGAAAACCAGATC
This sequence comes from Chryseobacterium gleum, assembly GCA_945883565.1. Taxonomy (GTDB): domain Bacteria; phylum Bacteroidota; class Bacteroidia; order Flavobacteriales; family Schleiferiaceae; genus RFXV01. Next base: position 24,588 of record CAMCXO010000007.1, on the reverse strand, counting down.
GCGCATTCCTACCTCGTATTTATATTGGCTTTCAGCCATAAACTTTCGAAGTTTTAGGGCGCTGCCTGCCTCTCTTTTTTCGAACAGCATTTCGAGTTCGATCATATTGGGCGGAACATCGAAACGCTCGTTGTTTTCGAAGAAAATGCTGTAAGAAGGATTTAGGCGAATTAAATCGTAGTAATCGGATACTTTTTTTCCGAATCTATTGAAGAAACGTTCAAATACGTCGGGCATCCAATACCAGCTTGGGCCCATATCAAATAAAAATCCATTTGAAGAGAAAGTGCGCGCCCTACCACCAGGCATATCGTTTTTTTCTAAAACCACCACTTCGAAGCCTTGTTTGGCTAAGAAAGCGGCTGCCGATAAGCCGGCAAATCCGGCCCCAATTACGACGGCTTTGGGCATATGTTGCTTAAGTTGATTAAAAACGGTAATCCATTAACTTGTCCATCATTTTGCGACGGGCTAGGAAGATACGGCTTTTTACTGTGCCAAGAGGTATGCCCATGATTTCGGCTATTTCTTCGTATTTGTATCCGTTGTAATGCATCATGAAGGTGTCGAGGTAGTGTTTGTCTACGGTTTCTATTTGTTTCATCAAATACTCGTGGTCTACCAAGGTATCGGTTTCTGCTTCGCGGTCTGCTTCTTGGGAGTTGATGAAGTATTTGTTGTCGGTTTCGTCAACGAAGGTGTTTTGAAGCTTGCGTTTGCGATAGTTGTTGATGAAGGTGTTTTTCATGATGGTATAGAGCCATCCTTTCAAATTGGTGCCTTCTTGATACTTATCTTGGTTTTTGAGAGCCTTAAACAAGGTGTCTTGAATAAGATCGTCGGCATCGTCTACACTTTTGGTGAGTTTCAGGGCCAACTGATTTAAGAAAGAGCGGTGGGCTACAATTAGGTTGTTGAACTCGATGGTAGACATGGTCTTTTTGTTGAATGTTTACACGACAAAGTTAAACAGAGAATATTCATGTGCAAACATTATTTTTATGTTTTAAGTGTTAAAACTTAAACAAAGAATTAGCGTTGATTTTTGACGAGTGAAACCTTTAGTTCTTCGTGTAAAAGGTGATCGCGCAGCCCATTTAGATCTCCAAACAGTCTGAAACGGGTGTCGTCGTGGTAGGTTTTAAATTGGCGCAGCGGATAGCCCGATAGCTTGAACCGCATGTTTCGGCCAGGAAACGTTTGGCCCAATTGATAGATGTAGTTGCCCACATCTTCGGGTTTTGGTTCCATGGTAAAAATGCTGACTACAGTATCTGCCTTGAGTTTATCGCGGGTTTCGGCTAAGAATTCGAGCCCAACATCTTGACCTAAGAAAATGCTTTGTTGCCCATTTTTGCGAAGAATGAAATGGATATATAATAATGCCAGTTCGTGCAATTCGCCTTGAGGCAGGTACAATAAGTAGCGCCTTGAGTCGGGTTTAGGGGCCACGGTAAGTTGATCGATAAGCGAAAACAGCTTTTGTTTGATAAGTCCGGTGGCGAAATGTTCGTGGGCCACTGAAATAGCATTGGTTTGCCAAAGCACGCCCAGATGCCTTATAAAATCGGCGAGAACGGTATTGAAGGCCTCTTCTGCGCCCATGTTGAGCATGCATCTGTTTATAATACGCTCGAAAACAGTTTCATCGAAATCGATCATAGCGATTTTCAAAGCGCTCAAAGTGCCCTCATGGTTGTGCCCCCCATTGCTTTTGTCTAAAACCAAGCTTTGTAATTCGTGCTCGCTCATTTCGGCAACGCGGCTTATACGCATTCCGCTGTTAATGAGCACAGCTACATTTAGAAGCTTTTTTAGGTCATTATCGCCGTAATATCGAATGTTGGTATCGGTTCTGCTCGGCACAATAAGGCCATAGCGGCTTTCCCAAACCCGCAGCGTATGCGCCTTCACTCCGGTCAACCGCTCTAAATCGCTTATGCTGTATTTACTTTCCAAAGCTCTAGTTTTTGTTGAAACAAATGTACTAATTTGTTAAACACAAAAAACAGTTGGAAGTTCGAGCTTTTGTTTAAGGTTTTATTGAATTCATATTATTGTTTAAGCACCTAAGGCCCGTTTGGCTTGAAGAAGGTGCCGCTCACTATGAACCGACATAATGCAGAAAGCCGTTCCTAAAAACACTTTGATAGGTGGTTGAAGCGAGTAAACCTTTAATTGCATGGAATAAGACCCTGCTCGATCTAAAGCCAGCTGCCATTTTTGACTTAAATCGTTAAAATCCTGGAAAACGGCCTGAGCCCTTCTATTGGGTGGTGGAATGTAGCCTTTAGGGCTTTCAAGTTTAAGTTTTGGTAATCCGCCGTCTTTTACCAGCATCGACTTGTATAAAAGTCCACCAAAAACGCCCCACTTAAGTTCGCCACTTTCATGGGGTTTGGAGGCTTGTAAGGCCCTATCAATGTTTTTCAGATAGCGTTCGTTAACCAGGTTGATGTGCTCGATACATTCTAGAGCCGACCATTTTTTGGCCTCCGGTTTTTTGGACAGGTTTTTTTCGTCTTCGTAGTAGAAGCCTTTCTCGGCAAACAACCTCAAAGCCTCCAAGCGCGTTAATTCTTCTTTAATGAGGCTTTCGCGGTTACGGTATAAATGGGTTGACATAAATTATTCTCCTAAGTAGGCGATGCATTTTAGTTCGATGGCGATTGGGGTAGGCAAGCTGTTAATTTCGAGGGTGGTGCGACAGGGCTGATTGTCTTTGAAGTACTCGGCATACAGTCGGTTAAATGTCACGAAGTCGCGTTTCATATTGACCAGAAAAACCGTAACATCTACCAATTGATTCCAATGGCTGCCTGAGGCTTCGAGTATGCTTTTTACATTGGCGAAAACCGAATGCACTTGGGCTTCAAAGTTAAACTCGGCAAAATTGCCATTGTGGTCCAGCTGTAGGCCGGGTATCCCACTGTCGTGCGCACCACTTCCTGCAATGCGCGGTCCTACTCCGCTTAAAAATAACAATTGGCCCACCTTGCGGGCATGGGGATAGGCGCCAACTGCTTTTGGGGCAGATTGTGCATTAATGGAGTCGTTCATTTCAAGGATTTGGGCGAATTTAGGCAATTGTATGGCATTGCTTCAATTTGACACTAAAGGCATTTATTGCGCCCAAGCCGATGTGTATATAGACCCTTGGCGACCAGTTAAAAAGGCCCTTATTACGCATGGCCACAGCGACCATTCCCGAGCCGGACATGAGGCTTATCTCTGCACCCATTCTTCGGCCCCCATTATTCAGAGTCGTATTCCGAAGGCAAGCATACAAAGCTTGGCCTATGGAGAGACCCTTGGAATAAATGGGGTTCAATTTTCATTTCATCCTGCTGGGCACATTTTGGGTTCGGCGCAAATTAGGGTGGCATATCAAGGTGAAGTATGGGTGGTGAGCGGCGATTACAAGCTGCACCATGATGGTTTGTCGGAGCCATTTGAACCGGTGCCTTGTGAACACTTCATTACGGAATCGACTTTTGGTTTGCCCGTGTACAAATGGCCAGAGCCCAAAAAAGTACACCAACAAATACAGGATTGGTGGCTGGCCAATGGCCAAAAGGGATTGGTAAGTGTGGTTTCCGCCTATTCGTTGGGCAAGGCCCAAAGGGTTTTGGCTCAACTTGATGCGGGTTTAGGCCCTTTGTTTGTGCACAGCGCCGTTTATGACATGAATGCCATTTACAGAGCCCAAGGGTTGCGATTGCCTGATGCACCTCTTGTTCCGAACGAAAAAAACCGGGATGTTTTTAAGAACGCCTTGATAATTGCCCCACCGGCGGCATTGAGTCAGGCGTTTTTGAAGCGTTTGGGCCCCTACGAATTGGCGATGGCTTCGGGTTGGATGGCTATACGGGGCGCCAGAAGCCGATCGTGGGCTGAAAAGGGTTTTGTTCTGAGCGATCATGCCGACTGGCCGGCATTGAACGAAGCCGTAAGGGCCTGTGGGGCCCAAAAAGTGTATGTTACCCATGGTTATCAAGATGCTTTTGCCCGATGGCTGAACGAAAGTGGCATAGAGGCCGTGGCCGTTAGAACCCTTTATCAAGGAGAGGCTGACACTCAGTAGGCCTTGAATTGGCTTAGGTTTTAGTGTTAAGCGGATTGGTGTTGCTCCAAGTTTATGCTACATAGTGTATATTTTACACCTTCCAAACTATGGTAAGCACTTGAAATACATGTATATAAATACTTGCGATTTATTTGTGCGCTGAGGCAGTTCATCTAATTTTGCGCAACTTCAAAAATTCTTACAAATGAGCGAAATGCGCACTTACGAGCAAGGCACCCGCAGCCGCATTCAAAGCGAGAAAGCCGCTGTAGCCTTTAGCAAACTCATCAACGATTTGTGGTACGACAAAGGCATTGAAGTATTGTTATTTCGTAATCAATTGGTAGATAAGCGCACCAGCGAAATTTTGAATTTGCACAACTATGCCCGCAAGGTGGTAGGTAAGCACATCACCATTGAAGATACACTAAGCGTGGCTGAAACGATGATGATGATGGACCTTTGCCCGGCGCGAATGGACATTGGCAAGATTGCCGCCGAGTGGTTGGAAGAAGGCGATCAACACGGAAGTTTATTGAGTTTTTTAACCGCCAAGTTGCGCGAATTTATAGGGTCTGAAAACAGACATAACGTTGAAGCACGCGATGTGGTTTTATATGGTTTTGGTCGAATTGGCCGTTTGGCTGCCCGCGAACTTATTGCTATGGAAGGCCGGGGCGAGCAGTTGAGGTTAAGGGCCATTGTAACGCGCGATAAAGACAAAGCGACCATAGAAAAACGCGCTTCCTTATTGCGTGTAGATTCTGTTCATGGTCCATTTCCAGGCACTGTAGAGGCAGATGAAGAAAACGATGCGTTGATTGTAAATGGTCGAACCATTCACCTTATAGCTGCTAATCGTCCGGAGGACATCGATTATACAGCTTATGGCATTCACAATGCTTTGGTTATAGACAATACCGGAGCTTTTCGCGATAAAGAAGCCTTAAGTCGCCATTTGTTGTCGAAAGGGGCTTCTAAAGTGTTGTTAACAGCCCCTGGAAAGGGCGTGCCGAATATTGTGCATGGCGTTAACCAAGCCAATTTCAATCCAGAGGAGGTTGATATTTTTTCGGCAGCCTCTTGTACCACCAATGCCATTGTGCCGGTTTTAAAAGTGATAAACGACAAATTGGGTATTGAAAAGGGCCATATTGAAACCATACATGCTTACACCAACGACCAGAATTTGGTTGACAACATGCATCCAAAGTATCGCCGTGGACGGGCCGCCGCTCTCAATATGGTGATAACCGAAACCGGGGCCGGCAGTGCAGTAGATAAGGCCATTCCTGGTCTTGGACACAAATTAACATCGAATGCCATTCGTGTTCCTGTGCCCGATGGTTCGCTGGCTATTTTGAATCTTACCGTAAGTAAAGATACCAGTCGTGAGGCGGTTAATGAATTGATGCGCGATGCCGCCTTGAATGGCGACTTGGTTGAACAAATTATGTATCACATTAGCAACGAGCTTGTATCGAGCGACATCATTGGAAACCCTTGTCCTTCGGTTTTCGATAGTCAGGCAACCATTGTGCACAGCGACAACCGCACGTTGGTGTTGTATGTGTGGTACGATAACGAATTTGGATATACCAAGCAGGTTATACGTCTTTGTAAATACATCGCAAAAGTTAGGCGGAAGTCATACTATTGATGCCCGGCTATTTACCCCCCGTTTGCGTATGTAACCCTCCTGAAACGGAGGGTTTTTTTTTGGCTCATTGCCGTTGCTTATGTGTTGATAGCCATAATTTAACAAAAGCCACTTATAAGCGCCCACGGCGCCCCCTATCTTTGTGGCATAATTTAAAAAGCACTTTAACATGGCCGTACTAGTAGGCAAAAAAGCCCCTTTATTTACCGCATCAGCCGTTATTAACGGCGAAGAAATTGTGAAAGACTTCAGCCTTGAGCAGTTTCATGGCAAGAAGTACGTGATTCTGTTCTTTTATCCGAAAGATTTCACTTTTGTTTGCCCCACCGAACTGCATGCTTTTCAAGAGCGTTTAGCCGATTTCAATAAAAAAGATGTTGAAATTATAGCCGTTTCTACCGATACCGAGCAAAGCCATTGGGGTTGGTTGCAAATGTCGAAAGACCATGGTGGGATACAGGGTGTAACCTATCCTATAGTAGCCGATACCAACAAAACCATTAGCACCAATTATGATGTGTTGGCCGGATCGTATTACTACAACGATAACGATGAGCTTTGTGCAGAAGGTGAACTTATTGCATACCGTGGCTTGTTTTTGATTGACAAAAACGGTGTGGTTCGTCACCAGTTGGTAAACGATTTGCCATTGGGCCGCAATGTTGACGAGGCCATGCGCATGGTAGATTCTTTGCAGTATTTTGAAAAGAAAGGCGAGGTTTGTCCTGCTAACTGGAGCGAAGGCAAAGAAGGCATGAATGCCACACACGATGGAGTGGCCAGCTATTTAGCCAAGCACTAAATAACAAATATTAGAAGCGAAGGCCTCCCGAAAGGGGGGCTTTTTTTTACAAATATGTTCGTAAAACCAGGTTGCGGCAGGGATTGAAGCGGAAAGCCCGGAGCCGTTGAATAATGGGGTTTTGGAAGTAAATGCCATTTAGGCGAGGACTTGGAGCGGAAAGCCCGGCGCGCGAGGGGTATGAGGATGGTTTGGCTTTAAATGGGTTTTGTGCCCCGAGCGGGGCCGCCCAAATGAAATAGACCGTTATTGGTTTTTTGGGATTGACGTGAGGCTTAGGTGTTGTGTGGAAGCGGAGTAAGCCCGTATTTTAAAGTGTTCTGAAAATAGTATCGAGCTTTTTGCCTTTTGCCAATTCGTCTATTAATTTATCTAAATACCTGACTTTTTGGGTTAAAGGGTTTTGAATTTCTTCTACTCTGTAGCCGCAAATGAGGCCTTTGATGTTTTGGGCCGCGGGGTTGAGATGGGCTTGGGCAAAGAATTCCTGGAAGGTAACTTTTTCTTGGATGAGTTGAAGGATGCGTTCTTCGTTAAAGCCGGTTAGCCATTGTATTACGAGGTGTAATTCGGCTCGGGTTCGGCCTTTTTTCTCGACTTTGGCCAAGTAGTAAGGGTAAACGCCGGCAAATTGAATTCGGGCCATTTTTTCGTTGTGGGCTTCGGTAGGTTGCATGTTAGACACGTTTTTCGAGCAATCCTTTTTTCTTTATCAGGTTTTTGTAGTCCCATTGAATGGTGACAGACAACTCGAGCCAGAGTTTGAGATCCTGGATGTTTATGTCGGTTTCTGATTGGTAGAAAATGGAAGCCTCTTTAAACTTAAGGCCTTTGATGTTTAGTTTTTCGTGGTTGAAATCGGATCCACTCCAAAACATGAGTCTTATGCCCATTTTTTGTTTGCTGTAGCCCACAATGGGGTTTCCTGTTAGAAACCAAACCGGGTGTCCGTGCCAAATTTTGTTTTCGGCTTGCGGAATTTCTTGCTCTATGTGGGTGGCCAGAATGGAGCAAATGGCTTGATCGGCTTCGTTTTGCTGTTGGTTGTAGGCCAGGGTATTTGGATGCATGGGGAGGGGTTTATAGGCAAGTCGATTTTGAAGGCTGGTGGTTTAAAAGCCAATTCGGTATTCGAGGTTGGCAATAAAAGAGCGGGTTAAGCCATCGGGTCGCGATTCGCGAACCACGAAGGGAATGCCCAAGTTTAGTTGCAGTATTTGGTTGGCGTTGAGGCGGTAATCGAAGTATAGGTTGCCATTAAGGGTTAATCCTTGCGATTTTTCTATGGTTCTGGCGACATTGAATTCGTCGGTGTATTGATCGTTGGTTAAGTGGTAAATGGGCAGGATGCTGGGGGTAAGTTTGAATTTGGGGCTCATTTTAAAGGGGTAAGAGACCCGGAGAAGAACATCGCCTGCTCTGGTGAAATTTCGGGTGGATTGGAAACGGCTTAAGGCGTTGTTTTCGGGATAGGCAGAGGCCAGAAAAGCGTTGTTGTTTTGGGTGATGGGCTGTTGAAGGGCGGCAACGAACTGAAATTTTTTGTATTCGTAGCCCACACCGATGATGAGGTCGACGGTACCCAGACTGGCTTGATAATCCATAGGAAGAGGCAGCTGGTTTAGGCTGCTGTTGGCTGTGGAAAGAGGGAGTTTGAGGCCAAGTGAAAACTTAATTTTTTGGTTGGTGGAGTAGTTGGCGTTTAGGAAGAAATCGGAAAGGCCAAATACAGAAATACCGTTTCCATTTTGCGCCAGGGTGGTGAGTTTGGCATCGAGTGAAATTTTTTTCGAGAGCTTTCTCTGGTATTCTAGGTAGTTGCCGAAAACGGCTATGTTGTTGTCGGCACTGCCGAAGAATGCGCCTATTTTGAATTGATTGTGAAAGACTTTGGAGGTATCGTCGCCCTGGGGTTTAAAGCTGTCGAGGGTACAGAAGCCAGCATCGCTGCAGCCTTGGCTGTAAAGCAAATGGGAGCCTATGGTAGAAATAAATAAAAAAAGGGTAAATGGCCTAAGACGCATGGGACTGGTTTTTAAAGAGGAGAAAGGACTTGGATTTATAGGCGATGCGGTTATGGTAAACCGTAGATGGTTTTACGCCTTTCTGAAGTATGGCTTATTGTGGTTGGGATTCGCAATGGTGTTTAAATTGGTTTAAAATGGCTTGCCAGCCATTGCGTTGCAGTTCGATTGGGTTTTCGGATTCGGCTTCGAATTGAATGCTTACTTCGGTATGGTTGCCAATGGGGGTAAACGTGATGTGGGCATGGCGGTTGCCAAACACATAGCTTAAACGGCGGTGCGTTTGAATGTTGGTATAAACGGCTTCGAAGTCGAAACCAAAGCTTCCATCTTTGGCTTCCATTCGGGCCAAGTATCGGCCCCCTATTTCTAATTGGTTAGAGGCAGAGGGACAGTGCCAACTTGGGTCGGCGAAGTTCCATTGGGTAATGTGTTCGGGCAGGGTGTAAAAGGTCCAAACTTTTTCGGGATGGGCTTCTACCAAGGCTTTTACCGTGATGGTTTCGTTTTGGGCCATGGTGGTGGGTATTGTTAGGGTAAATATAGGCTTGTTTGCTGCTTACAGGATTAATCAAGCCACTGTGGTTTTGCCCGTTATATAAGAGATTATGAAAAGGGTTTGAATGGTTATAGAATAGTTTAAGGTTTTAGTTTCCAGATTTTTTCGGAAAAGGGTAAATATTCGGGAATGGCGGCCGAACCATACCAGGTGAATATTTCGTAGTCTAGAAGCCCGTTTTTAATGGCGGGGTCGGTTTGAAGAATGAGGTTCGCTTCTTCTGTTGAAGCTAAGTGGTGGAGAATAAAAATGCCTCTGTATTGATGTTCATTTTGGCTTAGTGGCCCAGCAATGACGAGTTTCCCTTCTTGTACTAAGCGGTTTATGTTGTTTAGATGGCCTCTGAAACTGTTGTTGATTAGCTCTTTGTCTGAGGTTTTATTGGCTCCTGATTTTAGTATCACCAAAAAGTAGCTTTTCATGCCATAGTCGTCTGCGCTTAGTTTTTGCGCAAGCGTTTCGTTGTAATTGGGGTTTGTATTGTTGGTGTCGTTTTTTGAAGGCGTTTGGCCAAAAGAGAGGCTTGATGCGCAGAGAATTGTAAGTAGAACAAGGGTTTTCATAGCATTTGGTAATGGTTATTGGGCAAAGGAATTGCCCTTAACCGAAGGTAGTAAAACACAGGGATTAAGATTTTGGACCGGACAGAGCCAAATTCAAAAAGTTTTGACCTCTTTGTTAAGGATAAGTGTTGATGTACCGGTTAACTAGGACCATTTCCATTTATGGTTGGTAACGTAGCCTATGTTTAAATGGGTTGCCAATTCGTTGAGTTGGGTTTTTAGGTCGTTGAGGTTAGTGAATTCGTTTTTGGGCAGAATAAAGGCTTGGCCACCATTTAGTTTGATGTAAATGGCGGTAGGTATTTCGCAGATTTCCTGTAATTCGGTTGTGAGTACCTTGCTTTCGCTGCCATTGTCTTGGGCCAGAATAAAATCGTTTGTTAGCTCTAAGGTTACGGTTCTTCCACAACGGTCTTTATAGTTTTCTTGAATGAAGCCCTGATAATGCTTGAGGTAATGTTGTTTTTCCCAAAGAGGGTAAACAAAGAACCACAAAACACTAATAATTAAAAAGAAGATGGACATTGAATAGCTGTTTTGAAAGTAGAATAAGAGGGCAATGGCAGAATAAACCATTGGAATTAGCACTTTGCTTCTTTTCCTTTTCTTTTGAATTCGTTTCGACTGTGAGGCAATAAAGAGTTGGTAGGTTAGAAAGTCGTTTTCGTTTAATTTATAGTTGATCGTCATGGATTTGTTTTGTGGGGTTGAGGGTAGTTAGGCAGATGTACAGTTGAAAATACAAGTTAGTAATGCAAGTAGTAAAAGATGGTTATTTTAAAGAAGCGATTAAGTTAATGGAACTTTGAAAGTCCATTTTGGGCAGTAGCTTGGCTATGAAGCCTTGATGACTTTTAGTTTTTAAAGAGCTGTTCAAACTCGTCTGCTTCAAAAAACAAATGCATTTCAGAAAGTGCTTTGTTGGGGTTTTCGATATCGAATAATTTCAGGGTTTTTGCATTTTTTAAAGCGGATGACAAATGTGGTTTTAGCCGTGGGTAAATGTCGTTGCCCTGTTTTGTGTAGTATTTTAGGGATTTCTCATAATCTTTAAGGTGTTTTTTTAGTTGCTTTTCTGCTTCTTCACAATTATTAAAGTATTTCGAAGTCGCTTCATAATGTAACAGAAGCCAAAATTCGAGACAAGGATTATTTACAATGACCACAATGTTATAGTGTTTTTCTGAAATGGTTTTCCTGTACTGTAAGAATAATTGGGTTGCCGTTTTTTTGCTACCCAGAGCATTTTTGGTTTCAAGAGATATTACATCAAAATCAACTATCCAAAAAACCTTAGAGTATTCTAAAGATAGTTCAATTGCCTTTTTATATTGTTCAGATAGACTTTTCCTTTGAGGAATTTTAGGTTCTATATTTACAAAAACGGACCGTTCATTCCTTTTTAGCATTTGCAAATACCACACTTCGCAATCGCCATCAACCACAACTGCAAATGTTGTTTTGGTTTTTAAAGGAATTGCTTTAGTTTTCCTCATGGCTTATATCAATATAATAATCACCCAAATTAGGCAAGCCTCCTAATTTACCTGTTTTATAAGCGTTAAAAATGTTACTGCTGTCTCTAACAACGGAACTATCAAAATCGGATAATGAGTACAATTGGGTAGCAGACTTCTCGGATTTGTCTGTAAACCAAATGGCATCATTTCTAAAAATGTCTTTATTGGTTAAAATTTCTCTGTTGTGTGTGGTTGCAATAATTTGGGATTTTTTGGAGTTGATTAAGAAAGAAAGTAAAAAGTGGGTGAACAATTCGGGGTGCAAAGAAGCTTCTAATTCATCAATAGGAAAAGCGACTGAATTTTTAATTAACATACTTAAAAGGCCTGCGAAACCATAGAACCTTCTAGTTCCCTGAGACTCCATTTCTATGGGTAAGGAATATTTAACTTGATTAACAGTGTGTTCAAATTCAAGATTAGCAGAAGCTATTCCCCCTTTTTCTTCTATTTCTTCTATTTTTTCTATCCCTTTTGGTGAATCCTTAAGTTGTTTCTTCAAAAAATTCATTAACCCATCGGGAATTCCCTTTTTTTCTTCTTGAATAACTAGGTCAGAAATATTAAAGTCTGCCTGCTTAAGTATGTTTACAACATCTGACTTAGACACTTCGCCAGATTCGATTTTTGATGTAACAAAGCCTTCTAATTGGGTATTTGTAAAAATTAATGGGCGCAGATAGTTTTTAAACCAATCTACAGCTTCTTTTAGTTCTTTGACGTCGACGTTGGTTTTTAGAAATCCGCCGAGTACTGTATTGTTCCAGAGCGTGTTCGCTTCTAAATTCTGTTCAGTGATTTTGTCTTTTTTTATTTTGCTTCCAAACGTGATCTCAGTGAATTGTTTGTGTACGTTGGATGTTCGTTTAAATACAGTGGCTTTATTTGGATTAAAAAACAGTAGTTCCTCTCTGAAAATGGCTTTTCTATTTAATTCCACTTCATAATAGTATCTAATATCATTTTGGATGAAGTGAATGGATAAAATTGAATTCTTTTTTGCTGATTCGGAGTCGAAGAGGAAAGGGTTAAGCTCAAGATTATCGGTTTTCTTTTCGGTTGGTTCTAGAACAAGTTTTCTTAGGAATTCAAGGGCTTTTAAAATGGTAGACTTGCCAGAAGCGTTAGCACCGTAAATAAGGGCGAGCTTGAGGAGCCTTAGTTTTCCGGTGGTGTTAATTATAAAATGGTTTTCTAAATGGGTTGATTTATCCGCTTCAAACGAGAGCGTCTGCTTTTCTTTTATGGAACCAAAATTTTGAACATTGAATTCTATGAGCATTTTTGCGGCTTAATTTGTAAATTGACTGCAAAATTACTGATAAGAGTTGATTTTATAGAGTATTTTTAATGAGACTTGTAGTAAGCATGCAAATTTTAGATAGAAAATTACTGAGGCAGGGAGGTGCTACCGGATGCATGGTTGGGTGGCGGAGGTTCCACAAACAATTTGTTGCCATTCAAAGCAGATAGGCTGTTACAGAGTTTCGGAGAATATCTGAACTTTGAATAATTCACTGGCCCTTTCATGTTTGTAAGAAAACGGTTCAAGGGTTTGGACGTGTTTAAGGCGTTGCTGGCTTTTCAGGATAAAAGGTTAGATGTGCAGACCTTTTCCGGTTATTTTTTTTGAGGTGGTTTCTCTATTTCGAATTTCTGGAGTTTAATAGTTTGCCGGTGATTTAGTATGTTTTCTGGAAATTGAAATTAAAAGCGCCTACTGATTAACCCATTTTTACAAAAGATCAAAGCTCTATATTTATTAAATATGTAAATTAAAACTTTGTTTTACCTTCAAGTAGGTAACAAAGATGCGGCCATTTGAAATCTAATGGTGGCCCGCAACTTATCAATAGATTTCATAAGTGACTTAATTCAGGTTGGTGATTTTGCATTTGACAGGCCGGTGCGGCCCTGAGGTGGCACAGGAAAAGGTTATATTGCAAATAATGAGCAAGCCCAGGATTAAGCTGTTTATTCGAGCTTGCTTAATTGAATTTTGCGGTTTGCCGGCCTAAAATGCCAAGACAATATGGTTAATACAAGCAAAAGCGCAGGACCAAAGTATTCGGATGCCTCATCGGCTACGGCCAGGTGAGTAAAAATGGCTCCCGACATTAAGAAGAAGAAACCCGCGTAAGCCCATTCTTTTACCAAGGGAAGTTTTGGAAGGAGAATGGCGATGACCCCCAGAATTTTCCATATGCCTATTATGGTATAGAAATAGGAAGGATAGCCCAAAGCGCTCATTTTTTGAACTTGTTCTTCCAATTGTAGGAGTTGAACAATTCCGGTAGAAACCATGCCTAAGCTGAGCCAAATGGTTGCCACCCAGTATACGATTTTATCTCTTTTTTTCATGGTTTGTTAGTTTGGTTTGTTGAATGTTTTTTCGAGTTGGTTATGGGCCCTGTTTATGCCTTGGGCAAAAGGAAGTTTGAGCATATTGTTTCTGTCGGCCACCGATTTAAAGATGATTTTCATTGTTAGCAGGCTTGTGGCCTCGGTAACGGACTCGAAATCTAAGAATTCGAGTTGAACTGGGAATCCGGTATTCTCCATTTCAAAAGTTCTTATGATGGTTTGGTTTTCCATAATTTTATGAATGGAACCATTGGCTTTAAACAAGGTGTTTCCGTTTTCGTCTGTTGTTTCGAATTGGTAACCCCCATGGTTGCGATTGTCCATTTTAAGCACTTTGTTGCCCATCCATTGCTCTACCCATTCGGGTTCTGTATAGGCTTTGAAAAGCAGGTTTACCGGCAGGTTAAACGTTCGGGTAATAAGAATTTCCTGCGAGCCCTCTTCGGCAAAGAGCTTGGTTTTTTGTTCCATGGTTTTATTTTTTTGATTTATGGTTTTTCATGACCTCTTCCAATTTGTTGAATTTATCGTCCCATAGTTTTCTAAAAGGTTCTAAGAAGCTGGCTATTTCCCACATTTTATCGGCGTTGAGGTGGTATACCATTTCCCGGCCTTGTTGCTCTTGTTTTAGGAGATCGCAGGCTGTAAGAATTTGAAGGTGCTTTGATACCGTTGGTCTGGCGGTGTTGAAATGGGAAGCTATAAGTCCAGCCGACATAGATTGGGTTGCGAGAAGGAGGAGTATGGCCCTTCGGGTAGGGTCGGCAATGGCCTGGAAAACATCTCGTCTTAAATTCATTGTGAAGATATTTGGCTACAAATGTAGGTGTAGCTATTCGGCTACGCAAGTGTTTTTATTTGTTCTTGATTTGGAGTGCGTTAGGGTTTTAAGGAAGGTGTTGAGAAGGGGGGGGGGTGGATAAACTATGGTTTAAAAGCGAGGAGGCGAAGGAAAGAATGGGAATTGGGGATTTATTTGGGTTGTGCGGTTGCAAAAAAAAAATAAAACACAGAAGGTGAAAAAAAATACCCCATTATAAAATTGCTTTCAGCGTTGGCTTGTGCTTTTTTAGGAGGGTGTTTTTTGTATGAGGGCGTTTCTTTCCATCATTATTTGTAATTGAAATAACCAAGTGAAGGATTGTCCAACTCTCCAATCAACATTGCTCTATCAAGCAGCATGTTTGATTCTTCACAACAAGTTTCAGGTAAAAGCGAACAGTTATGACAAGCTGCAAGATTGCATGAGTTCGGACCTTGTCCGTGACTGTCAATGCAGATTGGGTCACTTGAACACCACCTTGCATTTTCAATTGCGTTGTAAACTATCGTTTCAAGATTGCCTTGCTTGCCTTGTCTTACAAGACCGCCTAACGAACCTTCCGAATCTCCTGATGCAGTGTAAATTAATACTCCGTTCATGGTTTCATTTGGAAATTCAAGGTTGCAATAAATTCTTTCTCGCAATGCTGAACTACCGTAACCGCATTCGTAGCTAAACTGGTTTATTACCAAATGAGAAAAAGTGTGAATCAAAACAAACTCCGGTTTTATGACTCTTCGTTTCTGTCCTTTTGCTTCCCGTGGTCTGTTGTAATTGTCGGATAGGAATTTGGCTCTCTTAATCACTTCATCTTTTGCAGCCCACTGTTTCAAACGCTTCTCATTGAACTCAAAGAAAACCCCTTCACCTCTCACGACCACTGCTGGAAGCCATTCAATACGCTGCCCAAGTTTTATAAAATTCTTTTTTTCAGTCAAAGATTTTCCGTCATCAGGAAGCCATCTTGAAAACCCAACGAATGCCCTTGTCTCTCTCAACTTGTGCAACAAACCTACGCTTGTAAATCCATTGCAGATTGCTCCTCCTGTTTCTAAATCATCATAAGTATACGCTTGATTTTTTGTTACAAAGAAGTCTTGATTTTCACCTCCTGCTTCTGAAAGTATCGCATCATATTCCATCTTGCGGTATTTTTCTTCAGAATCATCAGTGTTCGAATTGTCAGCACCTTTAATTCTTTTCGATGCCGCTTCTAATAATTTATCTGTATAAAATTCCTTTTTTTCCTCTGCAAAATTTCTTTCTGCAACTAACTCAAATCGCATTCGTTGAAAATTTTCGTTTTCCATTCCTGTTGTAAGGAATCCCCAATTTTTTTCCAACACTTCAACCAATCTCCTGTCAACCGACTTTTCCCATTGAGGCAGATAGATTGAACTGCGAACTTGTGAGAAGTACACATTTGATGCACCTTTTTGAACTACTCGTAAGTCATCTCCACAATGAATCGCATTGCCTCTGTCAACTTCTTGTCCTAACCACGGTCTACCACCAGAACAGGCAACTCCAATTTTTGTAAGTGATTTTTCGTTGAAAGCACCTGCCATTGTTTTGTGTGCCCCACAACTACAAGTAATTTCAATACCAGATAATGCACCTGAACTTCTTCCTGCTCTCAATCTCAAATTATGTTGTCCTTCTGGATTAGCTCCGTCATGCACCCATTGCATAAAAGGAAAATCCTCAATATGACCCTTTTCACAAATAGTGATAAAGCGAACCGGAATCAATCGCTGTCTTTTCCTTTCTGCAATTTCGTTACAGGACCTTCCTGAGCCAAAAGAAATTCCTGAGCAAGTTGGTTTCTGTGAATCGTAAATAGAAACTTTCTCCATATGTCCGCACCTGGTGCAATAATGCCACCGTGGAAATCTTACGAATGGAATTTTCAGTGACGGATTTGTAACGCCCGGACCTGGGTCTCTGAAATCAGGCGGCAATCTGAATTCTTTTACTCCTAATCGTTTTGCTAACCGTTCTTCGGTTACTTTGAATTCATCTAACTCAGAAATCGTTCTGAATTTTTCTTCCCACATATCAAGCCCGACAACCATCAATGATTCATCCTTTGGAAAATTTATCATTTGTCCAACTCCCCACGGAGAAATTAACTGCGACCTTCTTATTGGTTTTTTAGCTGGCATATTTTAATTGTCAATGTTTAAGTATTCTGCCGGAATAACATACGCTTCACAAGTTGAATCAACATTTCTCATTGATGTTGGTGTTGACCATGCTCTTGCTTTAATATCTTCTGATGGATTTGTTCCTGCCGGATACATTAACGGAATATTTATTTGCTTTCCGAATGAACCGTAAACAAGTGGCAATTCATTTTTCCAATAGTCCAGTTTTTCTTCAATGAGTTCTAATGTCTTTTCGTATTCCTCCTCATCAATCAAATGAACTCTATCAAAAATTATTTGAGTTACTCTTTCAATAATTTCTTTTTGAGGAAAAGGTCTTGGTGTGCTTGCACTTTGGTCTGTTGAGTAAAATCTAATCAGTCCGACTAAGATTGCATGCAACCCTCTTTCTCTAGCCGGTGCTGAAAAAGGAGTGACACTTGTTGGTTCCACCTTGCTATAAATTTTTGAATGGTATTCCTGGAAATGTTCAAAGTGAGAACGGTCTCTCGGCTTTGAACAATTGTAAATTGTAAAGACAAGTCCGGGACCTTTTTTTGAACGACCAACACGGCTTGTTGCCTGAATGTATTCAGAAGTTGTCTTCGGTTGTCCGATTACAGTCATTAAACCTAATCGTGGAATATCAACGCCAACTGAAATCATATTCGTTGCAAGACAAACATCGACCGGGTATTCTGTTTTATCGCCCGTCCATGATTTTGAAAGTTGTTCTAAATATTCAGGAATGTCATTGCTGTTGATACGGCTTGTGAGTTCAATATCACGATTGATAAATCGTCTTTCATCACCTTTGATTGCTTTCCGAATCCAGATTGAATTCATGTATTCCCTTATGTCTGCACGAATGAGTGTAGCTGCATGACCTAACTCACGAATACTATTGAAGTATGTCAATGCTGTCCAGTAAGGGTCACGCAAAATCTCATCTGCAACCGAAATTGATTTTACTGATTGAAGTAAAGCGGACAAAATCCTTACCTGTGCAGTTGCGTGTGAAGGTAGAGCAGATGCAAATATGCCTGTGTAAATTCTGCCTGCGCTTGATGTGTCCTCATATGCAAAGAATGAATCACCTGCACTTAAACATTGTGCGGGGAAAATATTGACATTGTTTGTGCCTCGTCCATAAAGCGAATTGATTTGTTCTTTGGCTCTGCTGATTGTTGCTGACGATGCAATAATTTTTGGTTTGATGTTATTTGCTGTGCAGAGTTCCTCAATCATTGTTTCATATAAACCAACCATTGAACCCAACGGACCCGAAATCAAATGCAACTCGTCCTGGATAATTAATTCCGGTGGAGAAAATGGTCTGTCGTTTCCTCTGAAACCAAAAAGGGCTTTTGCTTCCGGTCTCCATGTAAGCATTGCAAACTTGTCAACTGTTCCGATTAAGAGAGTAGGAGGATTGTCATAAATATCTTCGTCAATTACAACCAATGGCAAATTGAAATCGGGTTTTGAAAAATCACATTGCTGATTGTCGCACTGGTAAACAATTGTTTCTTTCGTTCCTACCTTTCTTCTCTTGTAGCCCTTCACTTTGTTTGTTCTCGCTTCTTTCAGGTAACCCATTTGAGAACCGCACCACGGACATTTCAAAACGATGAAAGGATTCTCTTCTTCTCTGCCTTGCTCCATTATCTGAAATGCTTTTCTCGCTGCATCTCTTTTGTTCGGTGTCAACTCTCCAACCCAAAGTCCAATAGAAATTCTTGCTGCACCTAATTCTTCTTCGTTCTCTTTTCTGATTTTATCACAAGCACAAATCAATGCTGCTGCTCTTTGAAATTGTTGTGCTGTTAGCAGTCGCAATGTGTAACGCATCAACACAGTTGTGCCTGAATCGTTTTTGTCTTTTAATCTTTTCAGGAAAATTGTAAACGCTGACAAACCCAAGTATGCTTCTGTTTTTCCTCCACCAGTCGGAAACCAAATCAAGTCAACCATTTCTCTGTCTGCGTGATTAGCATCCAACATGGAATTCAGGTTCATTAAGATAAAGGCAAGTTGAAACGGTCTCCAAGAGCCGACTAACAAGTTTCCTGTTTTTGGATTGCACGGATAACTATTTTCATCCAGCATGTTTGGAAAAACGCCTTTCTCTCTACCTTCAACTTGTGGCAAGTCAAGTTCTCCAACCTGACCATTTGCAATTTTCCAGTTTCGTGTCTTTACACTATAGTTTATTTGCTGCAAAATCATTGCGCGATTCATTAACCTGAAAGCACGATTAACTTTTTCATTGTTGTTGAGTAAGTCAACTCCTTCCTTCATTCTTTGCAAACACAAACGGCAACTTTCAATGTGGCGCAATGCAGTTTCTAAAAGTTCATCTTTCAATTCTGCGTTCGCAATTTTCTCTTGCTCATTTATCCATCCTTCATATTCCGAACTGAGTTTGATAAGATTTGCTGTAATGTCCTTGTCCGACAAATCAGACAGGTCAAACATTTTCAGTTCAACACTTTTCAATTCATTAGGAACGATTGGTTTTATTTCATAAGCAGGAATTGCTTCGGTTGTAATTGAATCAGTAAATTCAATGTCTTTATCATTCCATGATGGCGAACATCCATGACCTACTGCAAAAGTTTTTTTCTTTCTGAACAAAAGCAGATTTGATCTTTCATCGTCCTTGTCTGTTTTAGATGCTGCTGCTTTGTAAGGACAAAAACATTTTTCGTTTGCACTTACTGAAAAAGAAACCTGAAAGAAACAATCTTCATTCTTGATATTCTCTGCCCCTCCTGTATTCTGATTTATCAAAGTAAATGTGAGAAGATGAATATTTTTGCCAGAATCATTTCCATGAGTTCTGTTACGGAGATTCAGTTTGAGATTTATCTCCTTCCCGTTTTTGTCAACAAGAATTTTGTCAATATTCTTTCCCGACTGTGTTGGAATTTCATTTGCGGTTAAAACAAATTCCTGATCAAGTGGAGTTCTGTAATATGCTTTTCTTGTTACTATGGTTGCATCTTCTTTCTGATAACTGTATCCTTTGATTTCATAAACACCAACACTGACTTTAATTGTGAATCCGTCTTTTGGAATTTTTGAAAAGCAACTGAATCCCATTGCAGAAGGGAGAAAAGAATTTGCGAGTCCTATTTCTTCTTCAAAATCCTCTGCCATATCAACCGGTGCTTTGCTGTCTTCTGCTATTACAGGGTCGTCAACTACTTTCTTTTCATCTTCAAGTTTTTCCAAGACCTTTTCTTCTTCGGTTGAAGTGGAATCAAGTTTTTCAATTGTTGCTGCTCTTGGAAATAAAACACCTGCACCATACCGCAATCTCGGTGGTTCGTTCAATAAAATTTCTTCTCCGTTCTCCTGTATGTGAGGTTTGATTGGGTCAGGACCTATCAATTCCCTTTTTATGAATTTTAAAATATCGGCTCTCATGCTAATTGAGTTTGCGTTTAAGAATTTCCCTGTATTCGTTTCTCATTGATTCGGAAATGAAAAGAAACAGTCCGTATCGTGCTCTACTCATTCCAACATACAAAATCGACTTGGCGGTTTCACTTGATAAATCTTCAATGTCGGTTATCAAAACATAATTGCTTTCCATGCCTTTATATGACTGAATAGTTGCAAAGCCATAGAAACTTTGTGTCGGTGAAATTTCACTGTTGTTTTTTAGTTCTCTGATTGAAAAACCTGGAACTGAATCAGAACATGAGTTTTCAAATTTTCTTGGTGAGATAATCACCAACTCATTCAATGGAAGATTCTTTGATGAAAGTTTTTGCAGCTGCTGTGAAAGCAAGGTTTTCTGATTTGCTTCATCATTGTAGAAAATGTATTCAACAGGAATTCCTTCAAGATGTTCCAACAAAAATGGTGGCTTCTCAAATCCGGAAATCAGAGAGGTTTCTTCTCCAACTTGCTTAGTATTCCGGCAATTTATTTTGAGCAGAAAGTTTGAATGTTGACCTGAAACTTTCAGCAAATCAAGCATTTCTGCTCTTGTCAACTGAGCATAGATTGCTTGCCTTTCAAAATCACCATATATTTCCCAATTGCCGTTTTGTAAACCACCTGTTACCATCGAATCAAACAGTTTAAGATATTCTTCTCTGATTAAGTCCTGACCCTCATCAACAATCAACTTGTCAAACTTTTTGCTTATTCCTTTTTGATAAATATCTTTCAGCAAAACTGGTAAATACTTGCTGTAGAAATCCTGCTTACTACTCTGTGCTTTATCGTAGTCAAATCCTTTTGACTGCTCAAATAAGAAACTGTGCAAACTTGAAACTGTAATTTTGTCTTTCCATTCTTCAACTTGTTTCTGCATCCACTCTCCAATTAAGCGGTTGTAACAAGTAAGGAAAACAGTTTTTCCTGCTGCTGCGGCTCTCACTGCCGATTCAATTGCAATCATTGTCTTTCCCGTGCCTGCACTTCCCTGTGTAACACTTCTTTCATTCAATTCGATTGAATCAAGAATTCTGTATTGTTCTTCGGTGTATTTTTTTACTTCCTTGTCAAACTCAGTTAACCGTTCTTTTACTGTCCGCACTCTTTCAAAATCTCCTCTCAGAAAATCGCAAAGAGAATTCAAATCGTTTTTATCAGGCAATGAATCCTTTTCTGAAAACCACCTTTGGTTTTTGTGTTTGTTGGTGAATTGATTTACAAGATTCTGAAAAAACGTTTCCGTACCATTTTTGATAAAATCTTTATCAAGAATCTGCCAGGGTTCATATTCAACACTGTGTTTGTTAAAACTGATGTGTGGGAATGCACAAAAAAAGCCGGAAAGAATTTTTGTGAACTTGTGTCCTTTGCCGAATTCTTTTTCAATAGCTGAACGCAATGAGAACATTGCATCTCTTGCTTGGTTGAATGGACCTAAATTGCTTGTGTTTGTTACATTGAATTTGTTTGTGTAGTGCCAAACCCCGTCAATACATTTTACATCACCGCCTTTAACTTCCATTACAAAAATGCCACCGCTTGGAATCAAAATCAGAAAATCAATTTCACCATATAAACGAACTGTATGCTGCGATAAGTTGAGTGAATGAAGCACAATCCAATCTTTGGTGAACTGGCTATTCTTGAAAATATCAAACAGCATTTTCTCACCCGTGCTTTTGCAGCTTTTATCAATATATGGTGGTAGCAGTTTTGCCATCAGTTAATTTCTTTTTGAAGTAACCTGTTTGCATGACGAGCCTCAATACTCTCCCAAGCATTCGAAATCTCTATAACTTTCAAAACAAATACACTACCTAATCCTTCAACTGAAATCTTTTTATTGATGATGGAATTGTCTGCAAACTCATGAATCTTTGCTTTGATTTTGTCGGTGATAAAGTCAGATGCTTTCATTCTCCAGCCAGTCATTTTTCTGATTGCCTCTCTGACTGTTGTGATATTTTCATTCAAATGATTTGAGTTTGTTAGTAGTGCTATGCTTATTAGGTCAGCATCATCATCGGGACCAATTCGGCTTTCGTCTTGCAACCATGTTCTGATGGTAACCTCATGTTTCTTGCAGTCATTCTTCCGCAAATCCGCTACTAATTTTTTGAAATCACTTCCGATTGAAGCGTAGTAATCTTTCAAGAGATTTTTCCAAAGCTCTGTCCACAGTTTTACAGAAGCCAGTTCTTTTGTGTTGGTATTTTTCTCAACCAACTCAACCAAAATATCTCTGTCGGTGTTGATAAATGCAATCACATCACCCGTTTGTAATGTTTCAACTTTTCTCCTGAAAATATTTGCTTTCTTGCCCTTTCTTGCAATCAATTCATTAATGACTAAAAATTTGTGCGATTCAGTTGTATAAGTAAAAAAGTCACTTTCAAATACAATTCGTTTTGCTTTTATGCTATCAATTAAATTTCCTTTTGCTTCATATCTTGAATACAGTGCATTGTCAAGTTTGAGTTCAAAAGCTAAAATGTCAAACGGACTTTCAGAAGTTGTTTCACTTACTTCATCTTCTTTATATAAATCGCAGAAACCTTTTCGCTTTGCAGAATCAGTTTCTGAACGAACGCCTTTGCTGTTTATGGTTGCCTTAATGTTCTCACTATATTGTTTGTTTCTTCTTTGCAAAGAGTTGTAATACTTGTTTTCAAACTGATAGAACAGAACTGTGAGTTCAGAGAATAGAAATGATGAAAGAATTCTGTTGATATTGTTTGATTTAGCCCATCCCGTAAGAATTGCTACCTGTGGTTTGCTTGTAAGTAATTTGTCGTTCACATCGGCAACAGATATTACTCTTGGTTTCTGAATGTGTGCCGGAAGCGAATCATCCAATGCTTTTGCCTCTGCTTCGGTAGAGCAAATGATGTAATCATAATGCTTTGAACTCATGAGGGTTTTCAACCTTGCACACTTTTCAGATGGCTGTGTTGCGAACCTTGCAATAACCGATTTTAAAAGTGAAATGCTTTCCTCAATCGGTTCGTGAGAATCACCTAACCACATTCTGCACCGGAGAAACAAGTTTTCAATGGCGTTAATTTTTGAATTGAGAACTGAAATTTCTTCTGGGACTGGTATGTGTGCAATTCTTGAAACAAGATTGGTCAACTGAATGAGAGAAATTTTCAGAGAAGTCAAATCATTGTTTGATTCATCCTTTTCAATAGAATGAATTTTTTGTGTGGTTGCTTCAAGTTCTGCATCTTGGCAAATCTCTTTTACAACATTGAACGAAATATATTTTCTCAGCTTCTTCTCAAAAGAATGAAATGGAGAAAGGTGTGCTGAATGGTCAAGTTTTAAAATTTCTTTTGTGAAATTGAAAAACTCAAAGCCATACTTACCGATGGTTTCAAAACGTTCAATCTCTGATAAATCCGTAATTAGAATTGTTGGAATGTTTTTTACATCAATGTCTGAAAAATCTGTTTCTCTTTCCTGTATGGCGGAAAATCCATCAATGATAATTTTTGAAACTGAACTTGAAGAAAGCGTAACATACAATGCAAGAGTAGAAAGGTTGTTTGAAATAAGAAGTGGGCTGTTTTTGTCTGCTGCACCGTTTTCATCAATCTTACTGCCCTGGAAATATTCAGGTAACGCAGCAAGATTCATTGCTATATCTTCAATAGAATCATCGTAAGATTTGAATTTACTTACAAGGCAAATTTTGTTTTTCATGAACGCCTTGTTACCGTAAGTATTTATTTCCAACAATTCGTCAGTTGGAGTAATGATTTTCCCCGGAAGGGCCTGCTTAACTCTTTTTAGAGTTGAGAGTTGTCTTGTTTGTTCTGTGCGTTGGAGTTTTATTGACTGGGTAATGTCAATAGTGAAAGTTGCAATGTTTGGCTCCTTGCCCGCTCTAAAAGCTACAGAGTTGTTTTTGATGCCTGTCCATTCAACAATTGCATCCCCGTTGAGTTTTAATTTATCACCAAGATTATATTGCCTGAATGATGCAAAGATTTCCTCTTTGTATAGCTTGTAGTCATTTTCAATTAGAAACAAAACAGATGGCACAGATATCCATTGAGCAGAATATTCTTTTGACGGAAAAACCAAACAAAGCTTGTTGGTCGTGTTACTTGAAAAAAAATCATATATAAGTTGAAGTGAATCTTTCATAGTCAATGGAAGAGAATGAAATTCACTACTATTAAAATAAGAATATTGCAGTTTCTCTATTAATTCTTTATTCATGTTGGATTGCTTCCGTTCTGCATTATTTGATTTAATAAAAAAAGTTTAGTTGCTTCAGCGATTTTCTCTGCCATCAAAGGCGGAACTGCATTACCAATTTGTTTAAATGCAGCCGTTCTATTTGCCTCTTCCTTTTCTCCTTCAAAATAATAGTCATCAGGGAAGGACTGAAGTCGTGCGGCTTCTCTAACACTAATGGAACGATTTTGGTGGAGGTCTGGATGGATGTAATAATGCCCGTCTTTGGCAATGTGCGCTACTACAGTTTGTGAATATGCCAAGTCGGCAGCTACTACTTTAAATCGATCAAAAAAAGAAGTTCTGTTCCTATGGGTTTTAAGTTTTGAGGGTAGATCATTATAATTCAATCGCTCTTTGCT
>CAMCXO010000006.1 GCA_945883565.1 Chryseobacterium gleum | reverse complement strand
TCTTGTCACCCCTTCGGGGTTTTATTGTAGAGGTATGTTCATTGTTATTGTTTTGCAATCCCGAAGGGATGAAAAGATTATAGCTCAATGCAATTCAAAGGTCAATTAAACCCCGAAGGGGTGGCATTTATTTCACCCCTTCGGGGTTTTATTGTAGGTGGTATGTTCATTTTTATAATCATTTCACCCCTTCGGGGTTGGATTGTGCTTGGTTCATCTTGTTTTCTATAATCTTGTCACCCCTTCGGGGTATTATTGTAGGTGGTTTGTTCATTGTTATAATCATTTCACCCCTTCGGGGTTGGATTGTGCTTGGTTCATCTTGTTTTCTATAATCTTGTCACCCCTTCGGGGTTTTATTGTAGAGGTATGTTCATTGTTATAATCATTTCACCCCTTTGGGATTTTATTGTAGAGGTATGTTCATCGATGTATGCAACGTTCTACTTGGTTCAAATTACCTGCCTTGATGACTTACGAGTCTGCAGATGGTGAGTTACGAGTCTGCGAAGGTGGGTTCGAGGACTGCGAAGGTGAGTTCGAGGTATGTAGTAGGTGAGTTCGAGGTATGTAGTAGGTGAGTTCGAGGTCTGCGAAGGTGAGTTCGAGGTATGTTGTAAGTGAGTTCGAGGTATGAGAGCATCAAGAATTGTGTTTTTCTGGAGGCTAAAAAAATGGAATTTTATATTCCTCCAGCTAAAGCAGTAGGCAATTCAAGGAATAGGAATGTGGGTTTACCTATCCCTTTGATGTGTTTGAAGGGTTTGCATAGCGTTATAATAATGAATTAGGCATTATATTATGATGTTCATGATTGTATTAAAATTATAAGTGTATTTTAATCTGAAGTTTAAGAAATATTTAATTGACTTTATTAGGAAAAATTGCATGAGGGTTATATTAAATAGTCACATTGTAAACGATAATTAAAGTAAACAAGATGAATAGTGTATATATAAATTTTAAAAAATATTTAGTGTTTTAGTTGTAAAAAATTTTAAAAATATTTCAATTCAAATGACGGACTTATTTCACAAAAAGTTAATGACTGAATTAGGGTTTTATTATTATAAAATGATGTACGTTTGTAACAGTGAATCCTCCTAAAACAAGTCTTCATATGCTATTAAAGAATCATTCTGAAAATTCTTTATTTATTGTAAGTCCTCTGCGTTTTGCAATATTTTTTTTCTGTTTTCTGCATTTTGCTCTAACTGCCCAGAATATTGAAGTAAGCGGAGCAGGAAGTTCTCAAGCCAATGGGATCTACACGCCAAATGGAACTCAAAATGGCAAAACACAATATGTTAAAACAGGAGATCCTAATCTTACTATATACTGGGATTTATTTGAGTGGTATATATTTGACAACAATAATGGGCCACTTTATTACAGTTCTAACAATGTTGCAACTCCAGATTTAGCGACCAATTGGTACGATATTATAGGATCACCTCCGGTTCCATCTGTATCAGCGAGTATTACAGGCCCTGCATTATCTTACAGTGGAAATAGCTTTACTGAGGTAGTTGAAAATAATGGAGCGATAGAAAACCAAATTACCATTACCTACAATGGTTTTAATGGAGATTTTTTAACGGGTAGCAACAATGAAAACTATGTAGCTACGGGTAAAGTATCCATAAGTAATGTTCCAGCAGGACTCACAGCTCAAGTTGTGCTGACGGCCACCAATGAGCTTACCTTTACACTGACTGGTCAAGCAAGCGCACATACTTCAGCGAATAATATTAACAATCTGACTCTTCAATTTGCAAACAGCGCCTTTAATGCTAATAATGCCATTGATGTATTTGGATATTTGAGTAATAATCTTGAGATTGGGTATAGAACCGCACATACAGTATGCGCATCAGGATGTAATTATACGACAATTCAGTCGGCCATCAATTCTATACCAAGTGGAGATTTAATCAATCTTGCATCAGCAACTTATACCGAACAAAACATTACTATAAGCAACAAACTAATAATCATTGAAGGAAATGGGGCAGATCAAACCATTTTACAAGCTTCATCTACTCCGAATACTGCTACGGATAGAGTAGTTAGAGTAATGAACGGGCATTTAATTATAAAAGATGTAACCATAAGACATGGTAAAATAGTTGGAGGTATTAATATACACGGGGCAGGAATTTGGGCTTTTAATTCTTCAAAATTAGAAATGTATCGTTGTGCAGTTGTAGATAATATTGCCAATAATGATCAAAATACGAACATAACCACTGGAGGAGGAGTAAGTGCTTTAGATGTAACAAAGCTAAAAATTGAAGATTGCTTGTTTGCCAACAATCAATTATTGAAAACTCAGACTGGATTAGTTCGAGGAGGAGGCTTGTATCTCAGTGATTTTGGCGGGAGTGAGCAATATCAAATTATCAATACTACTTTTTCTGGCAATTCACTTACAGCAGTCAACAGTACTGCTGTTGGGAGTGGTTCTGCTATTGGTTCTATTCCTTCCAAAGGTTTACTGATAAACAATTGTACATTCACAAACAACACTACAACTGGTAGTGGAGGTGGAATAGCATTTGTAAATAGTAGTGATACCATAAATCTACGTAACTCCATCATTTTCGGGAATACTGCTACAACAGGAGCGGATTATTTTAGAGGCTCTATCGGGGTTGTCAATGCCCTCCACAACATTATTGGTGTAACTGCTGCTACAACTGGCAATGCCATTAACGGAACAAACACGAACAACAGCAACAGCGATCCTTTGTTACAAGCCCTAGCCAATAATGGAGGTTCATTACAAACCCATGCCATAGCAACGGGAAGTCCTGCCATTGATGCAGGTGGTACAGACGCTACGTCAAGAGATCAAAGAGGATTTTATAAGCAAGGAACTCGCGATGTGGGTGCTTTTGAGCTGAATGGATTCAATGCAACAGGTTATGCGGTTTGGACTGGCGCTGAAAGCAATTCATGGGGACAACCAAACAATTGGAACCCTCTTGGCGTACCCACAAGCAGCAGCAACATTTTAATACCTGCAAGTGCAAATAATCCAATTTCAAGCGGTTTCATTGAAATTTCCGAACTCGTATTGCAATCGAATGCAGTGCTCACCATGCAAAATAACCACACCTTGCTAATTAGCAATGACCTACAAAATAATGGTAACATCACCTTGCAAGCTACTGATGCCAGTAACTATGCACAGCTCAAATTTAATGGAGCTTATACGGGCTCGGGAAATGTAACCCAACAACAAAACCTCAATGCCGGTTGGAATTTAATTTCTTCTTCAATGAATGCTACTGAGGCTTCTCATTTTGGAAACATAGGTACAAATGCCATTGGTGCCACTTTAAATACCCGCAACTTGTACAGCTGGGACGGCTCGCAATACGTGAATATACCTGATAATTCAGCTAACATTTCGCCTGGAACAGGCTACTTCGGCTTTGTGGGAACACTTGGTTTTCAGACTGCGGCAGGCGTTACTAACTTTACAGGCACACCAAATACTTCTGTAGTATCAACCGCGTTGAATTTTAGTAATCCTGCTAGCGGAGTTTCTTTTTCAATAAGCGGAAGTACGGGCAACCAAGGCTGGAATTTGATTGGAAATCCTTTCACTTGTGCTTTGGATGTCGAGGCATTAACAACAAACAATTCCTCCGATATTGAAGGAGCTATTTATATTTATAATTCCTCAGGCCCTTCTTATACCTCTAGATCAGCCGGTTCTCCGGGAAACCGGTATGTAGCCCCAATGCAGGCGTTTTGGATAAAAGCAAATGGATCCAATCCTACTTTGGGTCCAGCCACATGGACAATGGCAGATTATGGAACGGTTTCTCAATCTCCAACCCGTTTAAAAGGGCTACTAAACCCTATCGAAGATTACTTTGTTTTGGATGTAGTCGAAATAAATAATACAAGTAAAAAAGACCAACTGGTATTTTCTATAGCTCCGGGTGCTACTGATGATTTTGATAGCGAGTGGGATGCCCGTAAGTTCCTGAATGGCTCTGGAATGCCGAACATGTATAGTTTGATGAATGGTGAAGGAATGGCCGTAAATTCTGTTTCCTATGCATTTGGTCAGAACAAATCAATGGACGTGGCTTTCAAGTCCGACAAATACGGCGAGTTTTATGAAATCTCGCTCAACCTTTCTTATTTAACCAATAATTTTTCGGTCTTTTTGGAAGACAAAGCCCTGAACGAATATCACAATTTGGTATTGGATGGGGCCTATTCTTTTACTCATGATACCAACTTTTCAGAACGTTTTGTGGTTCACTTCAACCATTCTGCCATAGCTTTAGAAGAGTTTTTGGCACAAAATGCCGGGGACTTCCAAGCTTGGGTACATGCTGGGCAAGTATTTATTAATATTTTTGAGAATATGGATGTTTTAAACTTGCAAGTTATTGACATGAAAGGCAGTGCGCTGTTTAAAGAGCAATTTACAGCTATGCAAGGGGATAAACTTCAACTGAATCTGCCCCATCTCAAAGCTGGTGTTTATATGCTGCAAGTGTCTAGCAGCCGTGGACAACAAACCCACAAATTCATTTATTAATCCAAGTCTTTCTAATATCGCTCGTGAGAGCGTACAAAAAGTGTGTAAATCTGTATTCGAATTAGACAACGATGGTAGTATACGTTATTCCCATAAAACATGAAATTATCAATAAACCTTACCTTAATAGACTCCCGAATACCAAACAAAAAGAAAAACCCAATAGTAGCCGTCTAGCGAAAGATCCTCCAGCTAAAGCTGTAGGATAATCAAGGAATAGGCATGTGGCTTTAGCCCGTTAAACAAATGCCTGCATTTATGAAATTAAATCAACCTAAAAAACGCTGCTTCTCTTCCCCTAAAGGTAACCTACAAGCCCCATAATCGCCAAACCAAGCGTACCGGTTGCGGGCCACCCATGCGTATAACCTTCTCCTCCATCCAAAATACCTGAACAACCTTAAAAGAGGCCAAGGATACTTTAAATACTTTACCAGCTCCAAAACCGCATCAGCGCCTACGTACATTTTTCCCTTTGTGTAAAAGACCACTCCATTCATACGTAGAGCCTGCTCCCCAATTAGCTTTTGGGCTGTTTCTCCTTGTAAAAAAGCAAAATACATAGAAGCCCTTTTCTCGTTCGCCAACACGAGGTTCACACTCCAGTGGCACAAAACACATTGCCCATCGCTAAACAGTATGGGCCAATTGGCTCTTTCAACCTCATCCTTCATCCATACAAATATCCAATGCATTCGCATTTACCCGGCTCCGTATATTGGCCCAATGAAAAGCCGGAATTCAGCCTACAGCCTTTTGGGCGTGGCCTTTGTTTTGTTTGCCCTCATATCGTTGGTTAACCATTACAACTTCCGAACCTATGCCCTCGATTTAGGTCTATACACCAACGCATTACGTTATTACCGCATAGGGCAGATGCCAAACTGCCTTTTGTTTACAGAATCTGCCGATTGGCTGCTTTCCGACCATTTTGACCTCTATTTGCCATTTTTTTCGCCTTTAAGCTTTATTCTCGGAAACACCACCCTTTTATGGGTTCAAATTGCGGCGGTTTTGTGGGGCGCATGGGGCGTATTTCGATACTTTGAGGACAAGCAGCCTGAGCTTGCCTTTTGGGCTATGTTTTGGTTTTTAAGTTTTTATGGTATCTATTCGGCCATTAGTTTCGACTATCACAGCAATGTGGTGGCTGCCATGTGTGTGCCATGGATTTGGAAATACGCCTTCGATAAAAAACCTTTACCGGCCCTTTTGTGCATCTTGTTTTTTTTGGCTGGCAAAGAAAATATGTCGCTATGGGGCTTGTTTTTAGGCCTCACTTTAACCATTAGCCAATATAAAAACACCACCGCCCGCGCTTTGGGACTTGTTTTTTCTTTTTTGTCGCTTCTGTGGTTCTGGGGGGTTATATCACACATTATGCCCTCCCTCAGCAGCTCTGGAACCTACAACCTCTTTCATTATGGCATTATTGGCAACTCTCCCAAAGAGGCACTTCTTTATGTAGTTACCCATCCCATAGAAACCATACGGCTTTTGTTTGTAAATCACCGCGAATTGCCTGAGGCCGACTATTTAAAACTCGAGCTTCACGTGTTTTTATTGGTTTCGGGTTTGTGGTTGCTGTTTAAAAAGCCCATTTACCTGTTTGCTCTTATTCCTATATTCGGTCAAAAGCTGTTTCACCACAATTATGGCACCTGGGGTATATCGGGGCAGTATTCCATAGAGTTTGCGCCTATTATGGCCATTGGCATATTTGAAGCTTTGGCCGGAATTCAGGCAGCCAAATGGCGGAAAATCATGTTATACACCTCTGTAATTGGCAGTTTGATGGCCACCCGGCAATTAATGATTGGCACCCATGCCTGGGTGAGCACCCATCGCATTCGCTTCTACGAAAAAGCCCATTACGTGCAAAAATTCGACAAGCAACCCTTGTTTTCGGGGCTAAAGAAAATCCCCCATCATGTACCGGTTAGTGTGCAAAGCCCCATTTTACCCCATTTAGCTACACAAAACGAATTGTTTCAATTTCCGATCATGCATCATGCACAATACGTGGTGCTCAGTCCTGTTCTCGAAACCTACCCGCTCGATCAATCGGCCATGGAAGCCCAAATTGAGGCATTTAAAGCTGATGAAAACTGGGAGATTTTCGACCAAAGTGAAGTGCACATCATCTTTAAAAAACGCTGACAAACCATTTGCATATGTCTTTTGGTTTCAGTGAGGCATAACCCTTAATAAAAACCGCAACCTTTTTTAGCGGCCGGTGTTAGTACATAAATTTTGGCCTCTGTGCACACTACTTTTGCCAACTCAAATCCCCCACAATACATGGAAAAGCATTCGTTTGCTTACCGGCATATTGGTCCGCGTAAGTCGGAAACCGATAGCATGCTGAAAGCCATTGGCGTTGATTCGATGGAGACCCTTATTTACGAAACGGTACCGGATTCCATCCGCCTAAAGCAAGCTTTAAATTTACCTGAGCCTTTAACCGAATATGCCTTTTTGCAGCATATACGCGACCTCAGCGAAAAAAATGTACTTTTTAAAACCTATATAGGGCAAGGGTATCACAACACCATTTTGCCCGGCCCCATTCAGCGCAACATTCTCGAAAACCCAGGTTGGTACACGGCTTATACGCCTTATCAGGCCGAAATTGCCCAAGGCCGTTTAGAAGCCTTGCTCAATTTTCAAACCATGGTTATTGAGCTGAGCGGTATGGAAGTGGCCAACGCCTCATTGCTCGATGAGGCCACAGCGGCAGCCGAAGCCATGAGCATGTTTTACGGTGCCCGCAGCAAGCAAAAACAGCATGCCCATAAGTTCTTTGCTTCCGAATTTGCCCATCCCCAAACCCTTGATGTACTAAAAACCCGCACAGAGCCTATTGGGGTTGAGCTTGTTGTGGGAAACCCCCATGAGGTTCGTTTAGACGATTCATTTTTTGGCGCCTTAATTCAGTATCCCGATACCTTAGGCCGAATTAACCGATTCGACGGCTTAATGAACCAAGCCAAGGTCCTCGATATTCAGGTAGTGGTGGCCGCGGATATTTTATCGCTGGTGCTTTTAAGCCCTCCGGGCGAATGGGGAGCCGATTGTGTGGTAGGCACCACCCAGCGCTTTGGCATTCCATTGGGATATGGTGGCCCCCATGCAGCCTTTTTCGCTACCAAAGAAGCCTATAAGCGCTTGATTCCGGGACGCATTATTGGGCGCACCATCGACAAAGACGGCCGCCCTGCTTTGCGAATGGCCTTGCAAACTCGCGAACAGCACATTAAACGCGACAAAGCCACTTCCAATATCTGCACCGCCCAGGTGTTGCTTTCGGTAATGGCCGGAATGTATGCGGTTTATCACGGTCCGGAAGGCTTAAAGTCTATTGCCCGCCGGGTGCATACGCTTACCCAGCAACTAAATACACATCTAAAAGCCCTAGGTTTTAATCAATTAAACCAACACTTTTTCGATACCTTACGTGTTGAAGTAAAAAATCAAGGTCAGTTGCGCGAAATGGCCGAGTTGGCCGGTATTAACTTTAGATATCTTTCTAATGGGCAAGTGGCCATTAACCTCGACGAAAC
Organism: Chryseobacterium gleum; assembly: GCA_945883565.1. Classification (GTDB taxonomy): domain Bacteria; phylum Bacteroidota; class Bacteroidia; order Flavobacteriales; family Schleiferiaceae; genus RFXV01. The sequence goes on along the minus strand of CAMCXO010000006.1, from coordinate 101,757 downwards.
CACTACAGAAGCCGATGTGGCTGAATTATCGACCCTTTTTGCCCACTTAGAAGGAAAAGAACCACTAAATACCGGGTTTGAATTTATTGGGGAAACAGCCTTTACAGGTTTCGAGCGTCATTCTGATTTTTTGGGGCACCCGGTTTTTAACAGCTACCACAGCGAAACTGAATTAATGCGCTACATCAAAAAGTTGGAGCGTCGCGATTTATCGCTCAACCACAGCATGATACCCTTGGGTTCTTGCACCATGAAATTGAATGCCGCGGTTGAAATGATTCCGCTTACCTGGCCGAAATGGGCCCATGTGCATCCTTTGGTGCCTGTTGCACAAGCCGCAGGTTATCAAGAAGTGATAGCGAGCTTAGAAACTCACCTAGCCGAAATTACCGGTTTTGATGCGGTTTCACTTCAGCCCAATTCAGGTGCTCAGGGCGAATACGCCGGTCTCATGGTTATAAGGGCCTACCACATGGCCAGAGGCGATCACCACCGAAATATTGTGCTCATTCCCTCATCGGCTCATGGAACCAATCCTGCTTCTGCGGTTATGGCCGGAATGAAAGTGGTGGTGGTAGCCTGCGACGAAAGAGGAAACGTAGACATCAACGACTTAAAAGCAAAAGCCGAGGCGCACAGCACCTATTTATCGGCCCTCATGGTAACCTACCCCTCCACCCACGGCGTGTTTGAAGCCGGAATTAAAGACATCACCTCCATTGTTCATCAACACGGCGGGCAGGTGTATATGGATGGAGCCAATATGAACGCCCAGGTTGGTCTTACCAGTCCGGGCGAAATTGGGGCCGATGTTTGCCACCTCAATTTGCATAAAACCTTTGCCATTCCACACGGAGGCGGTGGTCCGGGAATGGGGCCTATTTGTGTGCGTGGCCATTTAGCGCCTTTCTTGCCCGGGCATGCAGCCGTATCAACAGGGGGTGAACAGGGCATTCCAGGCATTTCGGCCGCGCCTTGGGGAAGTGGATTGATTCTGCTTATAAGTTACGCTTACATCAAAATGTTGGGCAGCGAAGGCTTAACCCAAAGCACCGAATACGCCATTCTCAATGCCAATTATATGAAGGCACGGCTTCAAGACCATTTCGATACCTTATATATAGGCGATATGGGCAGGGTGGCCCATGAAATGATTTTGGATTGCAGACCTTTCAAAAAGTTGGGCATCGAAGTTACCGACATTGCCAAACGGCTAATGGACTACGGTTACCACGCCCCTACGGTGAGTTTTCCGGTAGCAGGTACCATTATGATTGAGCCCACCGAGAGCGAATCGATGGCCGAATTAGACCGATTTTGTGAGGCCTTAATAAGCATAAGGACCGAAATCGACAAATTGGCCACAGGCGAATGGGAGGCTTCGGATAATCCATTAAACAACGCCCCTCACACCTTGGAAATGGTTACAGCCAACGAGTGGAAGCACGCTTACAGCCGCGAACAGGCCGCATTTCCATTGCCTTACGTTAAAGAAAACAAATTCTGGCCGGCTGTAAGAAGGGTAGACGATGCCTATGGCGACCGGCATTTGGTGTGCACCTGTGCCCCAATAGAAGCCTATGCTTGAAGAATTTAACAAACCATTTAAACTTTTAATGCGTTATGGTTTAGGATGTCTTAATAAAAGTGGCCTTTTGAAAAAGGATTTTACTTTAATTTGACCCCGACTTAACGTAAATTTGACAAAACCCAAAAAACAGCGAAATGAAGAAAACTACGCTTGTGCTTTCTGCTTTGTCGTTGGCGTTTGCAGCCAATGCACAAAGGCAAGGTGATGCAGGTCTCCCAAAGGCGGAGAGCGTGCGTACCATGATGGACCCAACTGAACGCGTTCAGACTTTGCGTCCAGCCGTTATTAACAGTGGTGCCGAAAACATCATTTGGAGCGAAGATTTCGCCAACGGCATTCCGGCTACTTGGCAAAACATCGATGCACTATCAAGTGGATCAGGTCTTTGGGAATACCGTGGCGCTACCGGCAATCAGCCCGCAACCGTAGGGTCTAGAGGTGCTTATGCCAACGCAGCTACCATTATTACCAGCGCCACCGCGGCCAATGGTTTCGTTATTTTCGATTCCGATTATTTAGATAACAATGGCATAGCCGGTAATTTTGGCGGTGGAGTAGCCCCTTCACCTCACCAAAGTCTTTTGGTTACAGATGTTATTGATTTGAGCTCTGAAACCAATGTTGACTTAACCTTTACGCAATACTACCGCCGATTTGCCGGTCCGGGAGGCAGCCAAGCTGTAGTGGCTACTTATGTTGACCTTTCTACCGACGGCGGCGTAACTTGGCCTCATACCTTGACCTACAACACCGGTGTAAGCGTAAACGCCGCAACTGGATTGGGCGATGTTCAGGCCCGCGACGTTACCGCCTTGGTAGCCGGTCAATCCAACGTAAAAATCCGTTTCCGTTTCGATGGCGATTACTACTTCTGGATGGTAGACGATATTCAATTGTCTTCAGTACCTAAGTTCCGTCTCGAGTTTACGGCTTTGCCAAATGGCGCGCCCATTTTCGACCTTCTTTATGGTCCGGACGCCGGCTTATCTGGTCGCTATGGCCAAATGTCGTCTGATCAAAAAGACCGCGACATCACTTTCGACTGTAACGCCATCAGCACCGGAACCAACCCGGTTTACAACGCCAAACTTCAAATGGTGATTTTGCGCAATGGTTCGCCTTTAACCACCATTGATGGTCCAACCTACAGCAGCCCATGGGGTGGTGCCGGTTTGATTAACGACACCTTGACTTACGACGAATTGAACACCACAGCAGCGCCTTTCCGCACAAACGGACTTGGAACTTACGAGTATTTCTACCGCGTTATTGCCGATACCAATATGGCCGGAACCGGTTCGCCTATTTCTATCCAGTCTGATACCAGCCAAATTATTCAAACCGATTCTACATTGGCTTTGGATGCAGGTTTAGGTTTTAACGCTATTGGCAGCACCGAATGGGGCGAATCAGGTGCTTTTGCTGTTCGTATGGATTTGGTGAATGGACCCTCCACTACCAATGCTTTTGGTTTTAGCGTACGCTTGGCCAATACTGCCACCCGTCCAACAGTTCCCGGTGGTTTCATGGTATTGGACGTTTACGATTCAAGCAGCTTCATCGATTTTACAGCCGGTTTCGACATCAACAACCAGTTGTACAGCACCCAAAAAACTGTGACCCAAGCCGATGTAACTGCCGGTTTCATCCGCTTTAATTTAACGTCTATGCCTGCTTTGCAAAGAACAGCCACCAATAATTCATACTTCTTTGTGGTGAGTTTGTTCTCTAACCAAGGGGCCAACCCCATCCACATCATCAACGACCAGTCTTTCCCACAAAGTGGTGCAGCCAAAATGATGTACATCACCGACCAAGGCCGTTGGTTTACCGGATACAGCAACTCACGTGGCTTTAACAGCCCGCTTGCCCGCTTGCATTTACATCCAAGCATTGGCTTGAGCGAGATAAACGCTGCGGATGTTAATCTATATCCCAACCCAACCAATGGGGTATTAAACATCACTATGGACAAAGACTTTGGTGTATTCGATGTGCGCATTCTCGATATAAGCGGCCGTGAAGTATCGCGCAGCAGTTTCGAAAGCACCTTTGGATCTGCCAGCACCATAGACATGAGCGGTTTGAACCGTGGTTTGTATTTCGTAGAAATTGCGAACGACAGCCGCCGCGGTACTTTCAAAGTATCGGTTGAATAGGTTTTAAAAAGGCTTCTGCCTGAAAGAGCCGATGCGAGAGCATCGGCTTTTTTGCTTTATTTATACTTCAAGTCGTGCTCCAATTCCTAAAGAATATGAACTTAATAATGTATGTCTTTTAGGGGTAAATGGGTATTTTTTTGCCAGTATAGTGAATAATTTTTATAGTAACTAAACATATGAAAAGCCATATGCCACAAAATTTCGATCACATAGTTATTGGCGCCGGAATTGTGGGCATGGCCACCGCCTACAAGCTTCAACTCAAATACCCCGATGCCCGAATCTTGGTGCTCGAAAAAGAAAAGGCGCCTGCCCAACACCAAACCGGTCGCAATTCAGGCGTTATTCACAGTGGTATTTATTATAAGCCAGGTTCACTAAAAGCCACCACCTGTGTAAATGGTTACCACCAATTGCTCCAATTTGTGCGCGAGTTTGATGTAGCCCACGAAATTTGTGGGAAACTGATAGTGGCCACCAATGAAAGCGAAGTGAACCGTTTGCCCGGAATAATAGAACGAGGCATAGCCAATGGCCTCGGGCAATTACGGCTGATAGACCCAAAAGAAATACGCGAAATTGAGCCATTTGTTGGCGGCATTCAAGCCATTAGGGTAGAGCAAACAGGTATAGTGGATTATCCCGCCGTGACCAGCCGCCTGCAAGAGCGCATGAGTGCCATACAATCAGGAAGTCGGGTTCATTATCTCGAAGAAGTTCAAGCCATCGGTCATCAAGGCCAAACCATTTCGATAAAAACCAACAAAGGACAGTATCAAACCAAAAGCCTCGTGGCTTGCGCAGGCTTACAATCAGACCGCATAGCCCGTTTGGATGGCCTTAATCCGGAAATTAGAATAGTTCCGTTTAGAGGCGATTACTACGAATTGGCCCCTGAGGCCCACCACAAGGTAAAACACTTGATTTATCCGGTTCCAGATCCAAATTTTCCTTTCTTAGGGGTACACTTTACCCGCATGGTGCATGGAGGGGCCGAATGTGGACCCAATGCCGTATTTAGTTTTGCACGCGAAGGCTATAACAAAACCGATTTCCATGCAGGCGATACTGCAGCCTCTTTGGGCTTTGCCGGTACCTGGAAACTGTTCGGAAAGCATTGGAAATATGGACTGGGCGAATACCACCGGGCTTTTTCCAAAACGGCCTTTTTGAAAGCCCTCCGCAAACTGATGCCCGAATTGCAAATGCACGACCTTATGCCTGGCCGGGCAGGAATAAGAGCCCAGGCACTAAACAAACAAGGCGGATTGGTAGACGATTTTGTTATTCAAAAGTCGCAGGGTGGGGTACACGTTCTCAACGCCCCAAGCCCCGCAGCCACCGCTTCTTTGGCCATTGCCGATAAAATTATCGAGCATTTAACTTAAATTGCCGGGCTTAAGCCACAAGGCTTTTTGCTATGCACAACCAAAGCGCCTCTTTTTTCGCACACCCTACAGCCGTTATTGACGAACCTTGTACCATTGGCGAAGGCAGTAAAATATGGCATTTCTCACACATTATGAGCCATTGTGTTATTGGTGCCCATTGTAATATTGGACAAAACGTGGTGGTGTCTCCCCATGTGGTTTTGGGCAAAAATGTAAAAATTCAAAACAATGTGAGTTTATATACCGGGGTAGAGTGTGAAGACGATGTGTTTCTTGGACCGTCTTGCGTTTTTACCAATGTTTTAAACCCCAGAAGCGCTGTAAACCGTCGAAATCAATATGCATCTACCTTGGTGAAGCAAGGGGCTACTATTGGAGCCAATGCCACCATAGTGTGCGGGCATAAGATTGGAAAATACGCTTTTGTTGGCGCTGGAGCCGTGGTAACCAAAAATGTACCCGATTATGCCTTGCTGGTAGGCAATCCGGCCAGGCAAATAGGCTGGATGAGCGAATACGGGCAGCGTTTGGAATTCGATGCACAGGGTGTAGCCAGATGTCCGGAATCGGGGCAAATGTATAAGCTGCATTTGGGTGTGGTAGAAAAGATGGTTTGAATGCAAACAAAGGTGAAATTCGCGGTATTGGGTTTCGGTCGCATTGGGCGCCGACATGCTGAAATCATTCACAACCATCCGGAGGCTGAACTTTCGGCTTTGGTAGATTGTGTGAAGCCTGACTTTGACTTGGGCAGTTTAAGGGAAATTCCCTTTTTCTATTCATTGGAAGAATTTTTAGAGTCTCAAATAGCCGTTGATGTGGTGGTAGTGGCTAGCCCGAACGGACTGCATGCCCAACATGCCCTTCAATGCCTTAATGCATTCAGGCATGTGGTTATAGAAAAGCCTATGACGCTAAACCGGGTAGATGCGGAGCAGATTATTTACAAAGCCCTACAAGTAAATAAGCATGTATTTGTGGTGATGCAAAACCGTTATTCACCACCCGTGCAATGGCTCAAACAAACCCTTGAAAGCCGTATTTTGGGCCATGTGTATATGGTGCAAATGAATTGTTACTGGAACCGCGACCACCGCTATTACCAAGCTGGAAGTTGGCACGGAACCGCTCATCTGGATGGTGGAACCCTCTTTACCCAATTCAGCCATTTTATAGACATTATGTACTGGTTGTTTGGCGATATTGAAGACATTCAAGCCCGCTTTGCCGATTTCAATCATGGTCATTCTACCGACTTTGAAGACAGCGGTTTTGTGAATTTTAAATTTGTAAATGGAGGAATGGGCAGTTTGAATTTTTCCACCTCCATTTGGGACCAAAATTTGGAGAGCAGTATGACCCTAATAGCCGAAAAAGGCAGCATAAAAATAGGGGGGCAGTATATGAACGAATTGGAAATCTGCCACCTAAAAGAAGGCAAAAAGCCCCTTTTGGCTCCAACCAATCCCGGTAATGATTACGGCCAGTTCAAAGGCTCGGCGGCCAACCACCAATTCGTCATTAACAACGTAATAGAGGTTTTAAATCAAAAAGCCAGCATCACCACCAATGCCCTCGAAGGATTGAAAGTGGTTGACATTATAGAGCGCATGTACCAAGCATTTCCCAGACCATCAAAACGCCAAATATAGAATGGACGTAAGTCAAGGCCTTACCCCCCATCCTCACACTTTTCACATAACTTTTCGGTAACAAAAACCCGATTCGAACGAAATTTAGGCCAATGCTTTTAATTGAGACAGGTCTTTACTTTTATAACCATTATAATATCAGTAGGTTAGAAAGTCTAAAAAATCTTTGGTTTTTTAATATTAAAACATTTTAACATTTGAAAAGTATTGCTTCATTTGCATTGTAAAATGAGTAATAAAAATGCTCATTTAAGCTTAGTCCCAAAATGTGACTGAGGACGGCGAAGCCGTGAAAAATTCGACCTTTCTTTCTGCTTGTTGGTTACATGAACAAGCCCTACAATCAAGTCCTTGCTCGAAACGCTTATCACATCGAAGACCCGAATCAAGTTGTTGCTGAAATTCTTCAGCAACAGCAACAACGCGGCCTATTTGAGAAGCTTGGCGGATGAGTTTGGCGAAAGCACCAACAGCGTGCGGGTAGAATTGAACCGATTAACCGAAGCCGGCTTGCTTGAAAGCGAAAACGCAGGCAATACCGTATTGTACAAGGCCAATGTTAAAAACCCTTTGTTTGTTGACATTCGCAATATGGTGGGCAAGTATTTGGGTTTCGACCGCATTGTAGAGCAAGTAATAGAACGCTTGGGCACTGTAGAACTGGCCCTTATTACCGGCGATTATGCCAAAGGCAAAGATTCGGGCATTATAGACTTAGCTATAGTGGGCCAAATAGACCAAGACAACCTAATGCAATTGGTGAACAAAGCCGAAGCCTTGATAAATAGGAAATTAAGGCCTTTGGTACTTAGCCAGAGCGAATACGAAACGCTTAAAGACAAACTTGAACAAGATGGGGTGCTCATTATTTGGGGCTCCGAAACCGAGTAAACATTGATGCTATACGTATTAGGTGTTTTTATGAAAGATTTTGCAATAGATTTCTAAAAAAACTAAATAATTTAAGTTAAGCCACTGCTTTCCAAAAAGAAGCCTAGAACACAAAATTTAGCAGCTTGGATTAATAACGAGAATCAGTCATTCTTTAATCAAATAAGTATTTCCAAGCTGATTTTAAAAACCAGAAAAATGACCCAAACGCCTAAAATTTGCATCATTGGCCTAGGCTATGTTGGCCTGCCTTTGGCGGTTGAATTCGCCAAAAAGTACCATACCGTTGGTTTCGACATCAATGCCGAACGCATTGAAGAGCTTCGCAAAGGCAAAGACCATACCCTGGAAGTAGAAGACGCCCTGTTGAAAAGCGTTTTGGTTAGCCCGGAGGCTTTTAAGAACACACACGATACAGGCCTTTGGGTGACCACCGCCGTGGGTAATATTCAGGAATGCAATGTGTACATCATCACCGTACCTACGCCAATTGACAAGCACAACCGTCCGGTTTTAACGCCCATGATAAAGGCCAGCGAAACCGTGGGCAGCGTATTGAAGAAAGGCGATTACGTTATTTATGAATCCACCGTATACCCGGGGGTTACGGAAGATGAATGCGCCCCGGTTTTGGAAAGGGTTTCAGGCTTAGCATTTAACGAAGACTTTTATGTGGGCTATTCGCCTGAGCGCATTAATCCGGGAGATAAAGAGCATACAGTCACCAAAATCCTTAAAGTTACCTCTGGCAGCACCCCGGAGGCTGCCGAGTTTGTGGATCAGCTCTATAAAAGCGTCATCGAAGCAGGCACCCATAAAGCCTCTTCCATTAAAGTTGCCGAGGCCGCCAAGGTGATAGAAAATAGCCAGCGCGACATTAACATTGCGTTTGTAAACGAACTCAGCAAAATATTCAATCTTATGGGCATTGATACCCATGAGGTATTGGAGGCAGCCGGCACCAAATGGAATTTCTTGAAGTTTAAGCCCGGATTGGTGGGTGGACATTGCATAGGTGTAGATCCATATTATTTAGCCCAAAAGGCCCAGGAAGTGGGGTATCACCCCGAGATTATTTTGGCTGGCCGCCGCCTCAACGATTCCATGGGTCGACATGTAGCCCAGGAAACCATCAAATTGATGATGCGCAAAGACATTAAGGTCATTGATTCTAAGGTGCTCATTTTGGGATTCACGTTTAAGGAGGATTGTCCGGATGTGAGGAATACCCGTGTTATCGATATCTACGAAGAATTGCGCAGCTTTGATGTAAACGTGGAAGTATACGACCCTTGGGCAGATGCCTTGGAAGTAAAGCAAGATTATGGACTCGATATTTTAAGCGGCAGCACACCTCCCATCTTAGAAGACTATTCGGCCATAATATTGGCTGTGGCGCATAAAGCTTTCAAAACAATGTCCATTGCCAAATCGGATAAGGTAGTGGTGTATGATGTGAAGGGGATTTTAGAAAAGGATTTGGTTGACTCAAGGTTATAATTCACTTTAGAAAGCATAAATAATTTAATTTAGATGAATATACTTCAGCTAATTGGCCGAAATGCCCTTTTGTTTAGTAACGATATAGCTAGATATGAAAACCAGCTAGGTAATATAGTTCAACAGTCAAGATTTTTGGTTTTGGGTGGAGCAGGCACTATTGGGCAGGCTGTTACAAAAGAGATTTTTAAGAGAAATCCATTGAAACTTCATGTTGTGGATATTAGTGAGAACAACATGGTTGAATTGGTGAGAGATATTAGAAGTTCTTTTGGTTATATAGACGGTGATTTTCAAACTTTTGCACTTGACATAGGTTCGGTGGAGTATGATGCATTTATTGAAGCAGATGGTGCTTATGATTATGTATTGAATCTTTCTGCGCTGAAACATGTTCGCTCGGAAAAAGATTCTTTTACTTTGATGCGCATGATTCAAGTGAATGTGTTTAATACGGATAAAACCATTCAGCAGTCTATCAAAAAAGGGGTTAAAAAATACTTTTGTGTTTCTACTGATAAGGCGGCTAACCCGGTTAATATGATGGGGGCTTCCAAGCGCATTATGGAAATGTTTCTGATGCGCAGAAGCACGGACATCGAAATTTCAACAGCTCGCTTTGCCAATGTGGCTTTTTCGGATGGTTCTTTGCTACATGGCTTTAATCAACGAATTCAGAAGCGTCAACCTATTGTTGCGCCCAGCGATATCAAGCGATACTTTGTAGTGCCCCAGGAGTCCGGTGAATTATGTTTGATGTCTTGCATTTTTGGTGAAAACCGAGATATTTTTTTTCCTAAATTGAGCGAAAGTTTACATCTCATCACTTTTGCAGAAATTGCTGTTAATTATCTGAAGCAGTTGGGGTATGAGCCATACATCTGCTCTTCCGAAGAAGAAGCACGACAGTTTTTTGAAAATAAGGAAAAGAGTGGCCTGTCACTGAGCGAAGGGGAAGTATGGCCTTGTTTGTTTACAGAGAGTGATACTACAGGCGAGAAGGATTTTGAGGAATTCTTCACTGAAAAAGAGATTCTTGATATGCAACGGTTTCAAAATATTGGTATTATCAAAAACGAATTGAATATTGAAAAAGAAAGAATAGTTAACTTTGAAAAGCACATTATGGCTATGAGATTAAGAAGTTTTTGGACAAAGAAAGAAATCGTAGACTTATTTATTCAAATGATTCCTGACTTTGGACACAAGGAATTAGGAAAGTATTTGGACTCAAAAATGTAAATTACGTTGAAATGCTGAAAGGTAAATCTGTATTAATTACTGGAGGGACAGGTTCATTAGGTAAGGCACTTACAAGCCATATTCTGTCTCATCATTCTGAAATAAGAAAACTCATTATTTTTTCAAGAGATGAGCAAAAGCAATTTCAAATGTCTCAAGATTATCCTCAAGAAAAATACCCTCAGATAAGATTTTTTATTGGCGATGTTCGAGATAAAGAGCGATTAATAAGAGCTTTCAAAGATGTCGATTACGTAATTCATGCTGCTGCAATGAAACATGTTCCTATTGCAGAGTACAATCCTGAGGAATGTGTTAAAACAAACATTGATGGCGCACGAAATGTGATTGATGCCTGTTTACAAACTAACGTTGAAAGAGTAGTTGCCCTGTCAACTGACAAAGCTTGTGCGCCTATTAATTTATATGGTGCTACTAAGTTGGCCTCTGATAAATTGTTTGTTGCTGCGAATAACATCAAAGGTTGGAATCCTATTCGCTTTAGTGTGGTTAGATATGGAAATGTGATGGGCTCTAATGGTTCAGTAATTCCATTTTTCATCAATAAAAAGAAAGAAGGTGTTTTACCTATCACAGACCCTGAGATGACTAGATTTAATATTTCATTACAAGGAGGAGTTGATATGGTAATGCATGCTTTATTTCATGCATGGGGAGGGGAAATTTTTATTCCTAAAATACCTTCTTATCGGATTCTAGACGTTGCAGAAGCTATTGCACCTGAGTGTGAGCATAAAGTAGTAGGCATTAGACCTGGTGAAAAGGTACACGAAGAAATGATTACGCCATCGGATTCTTATTATACTTATGATTTAGGTAAGTACTATACCATTTTACCATCCTCGCATAATTGGTCACTAGAAGATTTTATAGGACAACACAATGCTGTTAAAGTTCCTGTAGGTTTCGCATATAATTCAGGTGAAAATAGCGAATGGGAAACCGTTGAGGGACTAAGAGCGTTGATTAAAGAACATGTTGACTCAACTTTTGAAATATAGCTTTATGAAAGCAATACCCTACGGAAGACAGCATATTACAGAAGAAGATATCCAAGCTGTAGTAGAAACTTTAAAATCAGATTATCTCACGCAGGGTCCTAAGATTCTTGAGTTTGAAAAAGCTTTTGCGGAATATATTGGTTGTAAATATGCTGTTGCGGTGGCCAATGGTACTGCTGCATTGCATTTGAATGCACTAGCCTTAGGTGTAAAACCTGGAGATAAAGTCATTACTACTCCTATCACTTTTGCTGCATCAGCTAATTGTGTTCGCTATTGTGGTGGTGAGGTTGTTTTTGCTGATATTGATCCTGATACCTATTTATTGGATATTCATGCCGTTAGAAAGTTGCTTGAATCTTCGCCAAAAGGAACCTATCAAGGTATTATACCTGTAGATTTTGCAGGACGTGCTGTTGATTTAGAAGCATTTAGAGCTTTAGCTGATGAATTTGGCTGTTGGATTATTCAAGATTCTTGTCATTCACCGGGTGGATACTTTATTGATAGTAATGGTAATAAACAGCACTGTGGAAATGGCAATTTTGCTGATTTAGCCATTTTTTCATTTCACCCTGTAAAGCACATTGCATCAGGTGAAGGCGGTATGATAACTACTAACAATGAGGAATTATATCATAATTTGATGATGCTAAGAACGCATGGAATAACAAAAAATGATGCGCTGTATCAGAATTCTGTGGAATTTGCTTGCGGTGAGCAGTTAGCGGTTAGCGGTGAGCAGGAGATAGATTACCCAGCATGGTACATGGAAATGCAGATTTTAGGTTATAATTACCGTATCACTGATTTTCAGGCTGCTTTAGGGCTTAGTCAATTGAAAAGAGCGGATGAAGGTCTTCAAAAAAGACGAAAAATTGCAGCTATTTATCAAAAAGCTTTTCAAGGGAAGTCCTTTGTGAAGGGACAATCTGGAGTGGTTGAAGGTCATGCCTATCATCTATATGTTTTAGAAGTTGAAAACAGGTTGGGATTGTATAACTATTTGAGGGAGCATCAAATTTTTGCTCAGATTCATTATATCCCAACGCATTTAATGCCTTATTACAGACAATTTGGATGGAAGGAAGGCGATATGCCCAAAGCAGAATCCTATTATGCTAAATGTATTAGTTTGCCTATGTATCCTACAATTAGTAATGATGAGTTACATTATGTAATTGAAAGAATTATTTCATTTTATGGAAGTTAAGGCGCCTACATTAGTTTCCGAAAGATTGAATCTAATCCCCTTAGGGTTAGTTCATTGTTCCGATAATTATATAAGTTGGATGAATAATCCTCAAGTAAATAAATATTTGGAGTCAGGAGGTGATTATACATTAGAAAAGCTACATGATTTTTTAAAGGAAGTAGAGGCCTCTAATATTCTTTTTTGGGCAATTCATTTGAAAAGTTCAAATAAACACATCGGAAATATAAAAATTGATCCAATAAATAAGAAGCATAGATATGCAGAATATGGAATAATGATGGGTGATCCTACTGAATGGGGAAAGGGATATGCTAAAGAAGCTAGTATTGCAGTAATTAATTATTGTTTTTCGGAAATACTTGATTTGAGGAAAGTAAATCTTGGAGTTCATGCTAAAAATATTTCTGCGGTTGAACTTTACAGAAAGATTGGATTTATTGAAGAGGGTCGTTTTAGAAATCATGTTGAAACGATTGATGGGTATGATGATATTTTAAGAATGGCCATTTTTAACCCTTTATATGAAAAGTAAAATTATTTTAGGTACAGTACAGTTTGGTTTGAATTATGGAATTAATAATTCAGATGGACAGATTCATGAAGCTGAGGTAATTGAGATTTTAGATTTATGTAAAGAATCCAACATCTCAACTTTAGATACTGCTGCTGCTTATGGAACCTCGGAAGAACGAATAGGGAATTATTTTGAATTATGTGGTCATGCAAAAGACTTTAGAGTTATCACAAAATTCAGTCTAAAGAATGGATTAAGTATGATGGATTCTCTTAATCATTCACTAGGTAAATTAAAGGTAGATTGTGTAGATACAATCATGTTTCACAATTTTGATGATTTTAAGAATACAAATACTAAAGAATTGGATGCCTTATTGGAGCACAAGGGTAAGAAGTTTTTAAAACTTGGCATTTCTTTGTATACCAATGAACAAATGAATGAAGTATGTGATTTGGGTATTTTTAATGTGATTCAAGCACCATTCAATGCATTAGACAATTATAATTTGAGGGGTGATGTAATGGTTAAACTTAAAGAAAAAGGAATAGAAACACATACTAGATCTGTATTTCTTCAAGGCTTGTTTTTTATGAATTTAAACAACATTCCATCAAAATTAAAACCTTTGGAGAAATATCTCAAAAAACTAGATGAACTAACAAATGATTTTAAAATTTCTAAAGAAGCTTTAGCACTTCAATATGTAATGAGCAGAGATTATATTGATGGGGTTTTAATTGGTGTGGACTCATCAAAACAATTAAAAACCAATTTAGAAACCATGCATTTGAACGTTTCAAAGGATGTGTTTAATGCTATTGATAGTATAGTAGTAAATGAATCAGAATTATTAAACCCTGCTATATGGCACCAATGAAAATTTTATTGATTACACAGGCGAGAGTAGGAAGTACACGATTTCCTAACAAAGTAACTCAGGGTTTGGCTCATACAACCTTATTGGGATTGCATTTGGAGCGCGTAAAAAAAGCTCAATTGGTTACTGATTTTTGTGTTGCCACTACACATGAAAATGGTGCTGAAGTAATCATAGATATTGCAAAAAAAGTTGATGTAAATACTTTTCAAGGAAGTTTGAATGACGTTTTGGATCGTTTTTATCAAGCAGCCTTGCCATTTCGTCCTGATTACGTGGTACGTGTAACATCAGATTGTCCTTTGTTAGATCCTATTTTAATTGACCAAGTAGTTAAATTTCTGATTGAATCTAATGCTGATTATGTCGCTAATATACTTATAGAGGAATTCCCAGATGGCCAAGATGTTGAAGTATTTACTTTCAAATCATTAGAAAAAGCCTGGAAGGAGGCTAAATTGCCTTCTGAAAGAGAACATGTAACACCCTATATAAGAAATAATTCGGATATCAAAGGGGGTAATTTATTTAAAGCCGTACATTTTCAAGCACCTGAAAATTACAATCATATTAGAATGACCGTTGATGAACCAAAGGATTTAGACACCATTAAGTTGCTTGTAGCCAAATTAGGGGTAGAAGCCTCTTGGATGGATTACACTATGTATATTATCAACAATATCCATGAATTTACCAATCAAGATATTGTACGTAACGAAGGTTATTTAAAATCATTAAACAACGATAAATCAATACAATAATGGGAACTGGACAAGATTTATATAAAAAAGCGAAGCAACTGATTCCAGGTGGAACCATGTTGTTGTCAAAAAGACCTGAAATGTTTTTACCGGACCAATGGCCTTCTTATTTCTCAGAGGCCAAAGGATGTCTTGTAACAGATTTGGATGGAAAGACCTATACAGATATGTCTATTATGGGCATTGGAACAAATACGCTAGGTTATGGAAATGAGGAAGTGGATGCTGCTGTTATGGAAACAGTACGTAAAGGAAACATGAGCACTTTCTCTTGTCCTGAAGAAGTTTATTTAGCAGAAAAACTAGTAGAAATCAATCCATGGGCGGATATGGTGCGCTTTGCAAGAAGCGGAGGTGAAGCGAATGCCATCGCTATTCGAATAGCTCGGGCGGCATCAGGAAAAGATCAAGTTGCAATCTGCGGTTATCATGGATGGCATGATTGGTATCTTTCTACCAATCATAATGATGGGGATGGATTATCAGGACATTTGCTTCCCGGACTTGACCCAGCAGGGGTACCCAAAAATCTAAAGAATACCGTATTTCCATTTCACTACAATAACTTTCTTGAATTGGAAAAAATAGTTAGTGAAAACAATATTGGCGTTATCAAAATGGAGGTAGTAAGAAATTTTGGACCTGAAGATAATTTTTTGCAAAAAGTAAGGGACTTGGCTACCCAAAAAAATATTGTGTTGGTATTTGATGAATGTACCTCCGGATTTAGAGAAACCTTCGGAGGAATTTATAAAAAATATGGAGTGGAACCTGATTTGGCTATGTTTGGAAAGACCATTGGAAATGGATATGCACTTACAGCTGTAGTTGGAAAACGCTCAGTAATGGAAGCTGCGCAAAAGACATTTATTAGTAGTACTTTTTGGACAGAACGAATAGGCCCTACAGCAGCTCTAAGAACATTGGAGGTAATGGAGCGAGTAAAATCTTGGGAAATTATTACTCTGAAAGGAAGAAAAATGCAAGAAGGCTGGCAAAGAATTGCTGATGAGAATGGCTTAGAAATTTCCATTTCAGGAATACCATCACTTTCCACTTACAGCTTTAATTATCCTGATGCTTTAAAATACAAAACGCTCTTAACACAAGAAATGTTAAAGAGAGGGTTTTTGGCAAGCACCAATTTTTATGCATCTACCGCTCATGAAGATGTTTATTTTGATCGTTACTTTGATAACCTAAATGAGGTTTATAAAACAATAGCTCAATGTGTACAAGGAGCAGAGGATGTCAATAAGTTATTAGAAGGTCCTGTTTGTCATTCAGGATTTAAACGACTCAATTAATTCTGTTTTGGAATATAAGTGTTTAAATAAGCAACTTTTTTCAAATGGACGGTTCGCATTAGTTCCTATCCGATTGGAAGACCGCTACGACATTATGAAATGGCGTAACGAGCAAATTTACCACCTTAGACAGGCAAAGCCCTTGACTCAAGAAGACCAAGATGCCTATTTTGAAAATGTAGTGGCAAAACTCTTTGACCAAGAACAGCCCAATCAAATATTATTTTCATTTTTAGAAGATGGCGTTTGTATTGGTTATGGCGGTTTGGTGCATATCAATTGGATAGACAAGAATGCCGAGGTGTCTTTCATCATGAATACAGAGTTAGAGAAACAGCACTTCAGTAAACTTTGGATTAGCTACGCAAGCCTTCTTAGACAGATTGCATTCATAGAATTAGGTTTACATAAACTGTATGTGTATGCTTTTGATCTGAGACCTCACTTATATGCAGCGCTTGAACAAGCGGATTATTTTTTAGATGCAAGGCTCAATGAACATTGTGTTTACAATGGAGCGTATAAAGACGTGGTTATTTATTCGTTGCTTAATAAATGAGAGTTGCTTTTCTTGTTTCTGGAGGACTTGGCGAAGTGGTTCTTACTTATTTTTTGTCTAAAGTAAACATTGCTTTTGTGCTAACCGATAAAGCCTCTAAAAGCATAATTTCATTGTGTGAGACTGTTAACATACCGGTTTATGCAGGAAATCCAAGAAAAGAGGAAATCAATCAATTTTTAGTAGGTCTGGAGTGTGATGTTATTGCCTCCGTAAACTATTTGTTCATTATAGAAAAGAAGGTCATTAATTTGGCACGGGACTTATGCTTTAATGTTCATGGCTCATTATTACCAAAGTATAGAGGGAGAACGCCTCACGTTTGGTCCATTATCAACAATGAGAAGCAAACAGGTATTACCGCACATGTAATAGATGAAGGCTGCGACACAGGGGCAATTTTGCATCAGATTCATGTTGATATTGAGGAGAATGATACGGGTGCCACTGTTCTAGAAAAATACAAACATCTTTATATCCCTTTGATAGAACAAGTTTTTAGCGACTACAAAGCAGGTATCCTATCACAAACCATTCAAGATGAAACAAAGGCCACATATTTTGGTAAAAGAACCCCAGAAGATGGCAGGATTAACTGGGAATGGAATGTTGAACGCATCATTAATTGGGTGAGAGCGCAAGCTTTTCCGTATCCCGGAGCCTTCAGTTTTTATCAAAACACAAAAGTAACCATAGACAAGGTATCAAAGTCTGATTATGGGTTTCACTATGAAACAGAAAATGGCACAATACTATCTACCTCGCCTTTGTTGGTAAAATGCAGCAATGCTGTATTATGTATTGACAAAATTAGAGAATCACACTTGGTTGTTGAGCTTAATGAAAAATTTGAATAGAATGAAAATAGGAACTTTTGATCTAAGCAGCGATGGTGTTTTTATTATAGCAGAACTTTCTGCCAATCATAATGGGAGTTTAGAAACTGCTCTTGAAACCATAAGGGCAGCGAAGAGAACAGGCGCTAACGCTATAAAATTACAAACGTACACGGCAGATACCTTAACAATTGATTGTGATAAAGATGATTTTATTATTAAATCGGGATCTATATGGGACGGTCAAACCTATTATAAATTGTATGAGTCTGCCTTTACTCCTTGGGAATGGCATCAGGCTTTATTTGATGAGGCTGAAAAACAAGGATTGATTTGTTTTTCATCGCCTTTTGATAAAACCGCTGTTGATTTCTTAGAAAACTTAAATGCTCCGGCATATAAAATTGCTTCCTTTGAAATCACGGATATTCCTCTTATTGAATATATTGCCTCTAAAGGAAAGCCCATGATTCTCTCTACGGGCATTTCCACTATGGAGGACATTGAGCTTGCATTAGATGCTTGCAGAAGAATGGGAAATAATGATATCGCCCTGTTAAAGTGTACTTCCAGTTATCCTGCTCCTATTGAAGAGGCTAAAATGGTGATGGTGAAAGATTTTGCAGAGCGTTTTGGAGTTATTGCAGGGCTTTCAGATCATACGATGGGAGCTACTGTGCCTGTTGTAGCCACTTGCTTTGGTGCAAAAATCATTGAAAAACATTTTATTTTAGACCGCTCCATTGGAGGACCAGATGCTTCATTCTCGATGAATGAACAGGAGTTTACTGATATGGTAAGATCTGTTCGGGAAGCAGAAAAAGCCATTGGGGTTGTGGATTATAATTTGACAGAAAAACAAGCAAAAGGTAAAGATTTTTCACGATCGCTGTATGTAGTGAAAGATATTAAAGCTGGAGAAATTATTACAGAGGAGCATGTGAAAAGTATCAGGCCAGGATTTGGTTTGCATCCGAAATACTATCATGATTTTATTGGGCAATTTGCAAAACGATCAGCAGAAAAGGGAGATAGATTGGATTTTACCCTCATTTAATTTTCTTTGCCCCGTTGAAAAAAAAAGGTTTTCTTTTCAATTCATTTGCTATTTCTTTCCAAAAACTCTTTGCAGCAGTTATTGGAATTGGAATTACCCCCGTAATTTTGCAAGAATTAGGCGTAGAAGATTATGGACTTTATACCTTAATGGTTGGTTTTGTGGGCGCCCTTACCTTTGTTAATTGGAGTTTATCCATGACTACACAACGTTACGTGGCTTTTGCCTTAGGAGAAAAAATATTTGAGAATCAGTTAAAAGCTTTCTCAAATGCCATGCTGATTCATCTTTTATACGCATTTGCTATATTTTTTGTAATTATATTTTTTGGTTGGTGGGCCGTGGAGGGATTTTTAGATATACCACCTGCTAGAGTTCCAGCGGCTAGAATTTTGTTGTTTTTAGTGGGCGGCATAACGGTTATTTCTATTATTGCTACCCCTTACCTAGGAGTTGTAAAAGCCCATGAGAACTTTTTACTCTACGCTATCCTTGGTATTTTAGGCACCCTATTTAAAATTATTATTGTTCTCATCTTAAAATATTTTTCCTATCAACTTGATAAGCTTGTTTTCTATACAATACTTTTGTTAATCTCAGCTTTATTGGTTTTGGGAATAAACTGGTGGTACACTTCGAGAAGATTTAAAGAAGCGGTTTTTTCTATGCAATACATCGATAAAGCAATTTTGAAAAACATGTTGGGCTTTATGGGGTGGAATATATTTGGATCATTGGCAGTGATGGGCCGTAATCAAGGGGTGTCTGTTTTGCTGAACATATTTTTTGGGGTAATTAAAAATGCAGCTTACGGTATAGCATCTCAAGTAAATTTTGCTTTAGGAATTTTATCTCAGGGAATTACCGGTGCATTAACCCCTAGAATATTAAAAAATGCAGGCAGTAAGGAGGAAAGTCAGATGGTAAATAATGTAATCGTTATGACCAAATTATCAGTTATTTCTACTGCCTATTTTATCCTCTTCTTTTTATTGGAGGCTGAGTTCATTTTGAATCTGTGGTTAAAGACAATTCCAAATAGTACCGTAATATTTACAAAATATATCCTCCTATTTAGCTTTACAACAAGTTTATCAGGCGGGCTTCAAGTGGTTTTTAATGCCATAGGAAAAGTTAAAGAGTACAGCGTTTGGATTAGCACCATAATTTTATTGAATTTACCCCTTGGATACTTGTTTTTTAAAATGGATTATCCCCCGCAATCAATTTTCCTTGTTGCCATAGTGCTTGAGCTTTTGGCATTGTTTGTAAGGGTATTTCTATTGAAAAAATTTGTTTCCTTTGATGTTTCTAACTTCCTCTTGCAAATTTTTGTGAAAACATTAATGCCCATTGGTGCAGTAATTCTTTCCGCTTCGCTTATTCCCTTTGAATATTTTGATAATCAATACATAAAAGCATCAATTACCCTAATTTATGTGGTTTTAATGTATTCACTTTTGGTTTTTTTTATTAGTTTTGATAAAAAAGAGCAATTATCTATAGCCAAGGTATTTATTAAAAAATGAAAAATATACTGTTCAATGTTTATACCGAGTATCAATTAAGCTTAACCTTAAATGAGATATTCATAAATAAAGTTTACGATTTAAGTACGCATAAGATTACTTTAGTCATCAAACATGAAAAGTTGCATAAACGAATGGATAGACCATTTGATTTTGACGGACTTGGTTTAGACATCATTCATTTTAATGACGATATCCATTTCAAGCAGGCCTTAAGTGCCCCCACCAAAGAACTTGTTAATAGTCTTTTATCCAAAAATTGGGATTGCTTCATTATTTTTCAGGAAAACGATCCCTTAAACTGTCTTTTGAGTTATCAATTAAACAAAAAGGGAACCGAGGTAAGATTATACCAAGATGGCTTGAAGGCATACAATCCAATGAAGTCTAGATCTTATGGCCAGTTGAAGATGGAACTGGAAATGCGAATTTGGTGGAAGAAAAATGGGTATAAGGCGGATCCACTTGTTAATGCGATTAATGCCTATCGTTATGCCTTTTTAAAAGGGGTTTCTAAGGTTTACGTTACTTTTCCAGAAAAGTATAAGAATTGGAATAAGAAGGTGCTTCGAAAAATTGAAATTGAAAAATCAACACAGTTGTTCGAGTTGATGAATAAGGTATTTAAGTTGGATAGGTTTATCCTGAAAGAGGTTGAGGGGACTGTGTTTTTCATAAGCCAATCGATGCGAGACGACAATACGTTCGAAAAGTTGATGATAGATTATCTTTTAAAATCTTTTCCTGATAAAAAGATTTATTTAAAATCACATCCGATAAATTATAAACCTTATCGAGATTTTATTGATGAAGTTAAGGTAAAGTTTGTGGATAAGGTGGAGGTAATTGATGGGCAAGTGCCTGCTGAATTTTTAATTATGCAGTTAAAAAATTCCGTTGTTGTTTCTACTATTTCTACTTCTATGTTTATCAATAATCCCGACTGTAATTTTTATTATACTTTTGAAATTGCGAAGCCTTATATGCCCCGGTTTGATAGATATGACACTGTAAATCCCACCCCACACGTGAAATCTATAGTTTCGTTTGAAGAAATTTTGTTTTAATGGCGGTATATGCTAACAATAGAATTAACTACATAGTTAATTCTGTTGTTTTTTTAATTTGGCCTTTAGGGGTATTGTTTCTCTCTTTAAAAGACTTTACTTCTAAAACTGCTCGTTTTGGTTTTTCGGTAGTTGGTTTTTTTATAGGTTATACCATGGTTACCAAATCTGGCATGGATGGTAGCAGAATTGGCAATAGGTTTCTAGAAAGCTCTAATGCTAGCTGGAGTGATTTTAAAGTTAGCATCCTTGGTACTTATGTGACTGAGGGGGTAAATCCAGATATCTATTTATCTTCGATGACTTATTTTATATCGAGGTTTTCGGCAAATACCCATTTGTTTTTTGGTATATTAAGTTTTATCTACTTTTATGTAGTTGTAGGTTTTATTCGGGAGATATATTTTTTGTTAAATGTGCGCGACTTAATTGCACCAAAGAGAAATTTTTTTTTCTATGTGTTGTTAGCGAGCTTTTTGTTTATCTATCCCCTGTCAGGAGGAGCCAATGCGGTTAGATTTCCATTAGCCACATTTTTTTTCTTTTACACGATAATCTTTTATTTAAAACAGCGTAGAGTTAAATATATTGTTTTAAATAGCCTAACTTTTCTTATTCATTGGTCCTTTATTCCTGTAGTACTATTATTTCCTGTATCTTTAGTGTTGAGCAAGCT
Source organism: Chryseobacterium gleum (assembly GCA_945883565.1). GTDB lineage: Bacteria > Bacteroidota > Bacteroidia > Flavobacteriales > Schleiferiaceae > RFXV01. Next base: position 79,904 of record CAMCXO010000006.1, on the reverse strand, counting down.
AAAAAGCAATAAATATGTGATTGTTGTTTTTGTAATGTTATTCGCTGCTTCAAATATAATTTCAGAAAATATATTGAAATTGTCTATTCTAGAAGGCAGTACGATTGAAAATCGGGTAGATACATTCACCAAAGAAACTTACGTGAGCAATATGGCTGTTAGTTTGGAAAGTAAAAACATTAATGTTAAATTGTCAAAACTGTTACCATTATATTTTGCAGTATTGGTATTGGTATTTTTTAGTATCATGGGCAAACGGTTCGTTTACTCCAAAATCACAAATTATTTTTTTGTTTTATCCTTGGTTTTGGGAGTATTAACGTTTGTAGTAGGTAATGAAGCGGGTTTGGTAAATAATCGATTTGTGAAGCTTTTATTAATTTCAACCTTGGTATTTCTCGGTTTAGCATGGAGAGATAATGCAAGAAAAAGGGGAATCCAATGGTTACTCTGGATTTATTTACCCATTTTTTTATTGCAGTGTTATATGATTTTCAGAACGGATTTTGAAGTATTGACTTTAACTACCTATTTGGGGAATATTTTTATCGCGAACCTAACCGAGAATTCAACACCTATTATTGACCTTATTAAATAATCTTACCTGTAATTATGATGAGTAAAAGAGCTGTTATATTGGCCGGTGGCAAGGGCACAAGACTTAAACCCTATACCATGACATTACCAAAACCTTTGGTTCCGCTTGGGGATAAACCTATTCTAGAATTAATATTGCTTCAATTAAAAAGTCATGGTTTCAACCACGTAACCATAACCGTAAATCACATGGCTGAAATAATCAAGGCGTTTTTTGGGGATGGTACCAAATGGGGAATTAAAATAGATTATACGATGGAAGACAAGGCCCTAAGCACAATGGGACCCCTGACGCTAGTGGAGGATTTGCCGAAAAATTTCCTGGTAATGAATGGAGATGTACTCACGGATTTAAATTTTTCTGAATTTTATGATAACCACGTCAACACCGAATCCGTTTTCACGATTGCGTCTCATCGAAGAAGTGAACGAATAGACTACGGTCTTCTGCATCATAATGATAGCGGTAAGCTGGTTAAGTTCGAAGAGAAGCCGAGTTATGAATTTTTGGTGAGTATGGGGGTGTATATGGTGAACAAAGAAGTAATGGAATATATTCCTAAAGATACCTTTTTCGGTTTCGATCACCTGATGTATAAACTATTGGAGGTAAACAACCCGGCAACGGTTTATGAATATGGGGGCTTTTGGCTGGATATTGGCCGTCCGTCTGATTATGAATTAGCTACCCAAAAAGTTAACGATCCAAATTTCAAATGGGTATGAGAATAGCAATAACCGGTTCTCATGGTTTTATTGGTAAAAGCCTGGTGCCATTTCTTATGAAGGAAGGGAATGAGGTGGTGGAAATTTCTAGATCGCAAGGTTGGGATATTGGAACTTGGGATAATGTTAAAAACATCCAAAAATGCGATAGTATAGTTCACCTTGCAGCAAAAACTTTTGTACCAAATTCTTTTGATGACCCTCGGTCATTTTATGAGTTTAATCTCGTATCAACCATAAACGTTTTAGAATTGGCAAGACTTTGGAATGCCAAGGTTATATACATGAGTTCTTATTTTTATGGAGCGCCTCAGTATGTTCCCGTTGATGAATTGCATAGTGTTCATCCGCATAACCCTTATGCCAGAACAAAATATTTTAGTGAAGAATTGTGTAGGTCTTATGCAATAGATTTTTCTATTCCGGTAATTGCATTCAGATTGTTCAATGTATACGGTCCCGGGCAAAAAGGTCAATTTTTAATTCCTGAGATATTGGAGAAAATAGGCTGGGAGAGCAATATTGTGCTCAAAGACCCAAGACCTAAGCGCGATTATGTCTACATTGATGATGTAGTAAAGGCCATTGCCATGGGTTTATATTATAAATGGCGCGGGTTTGAAGTTTTTAACTTAGGTACCGGTAAATCTTATAGCGTTGAAGAGTTGGTATCAATTATCCACAGGAATAGTTCAAATGAGTTTACAATAGAGTTTACCCATGAATATCGCAAAGGTGAAGTTTTAGACTCGGTTGCCGATATATCAAAAGTGAAAAATGAATTGGGTTGGGAGCCCAAGTTTGATTTAGAATCGGGTATTAAAGCCATTATGAAATGAGTTTTGTAAATAAAATAAAAAAAAGCATATTGAATGCACCAGGTTGGGTTACTGACAAGAAAATAGTTGTAATAGAATCGGATGATTGGGGAAGCATTTCTATGCCATCATTAGAGGTATATAATAAACTTATAGAAAAAGGAGTACCTTTTGGTGATAGCTCATTTGCAAAATACGATTCTTTAGAAAGTGAGGATGATTTGAGTGAATTGTTCCATGCACTAACGCAGCACAAAGATCATAAAGGGAATCATCCCTGTATTACGGCATGTGCGGTAGTTGCCAATCCTGATTTTGAGAAAATAGAAAACGCAGGATTACAAGAGTATTTTTATGAGCCGATAACGGAAACGTATAAAAATTATCCCAATCATGCTAAGTCTTTTGAAATTTGGCAGAAAGGGATGGAAAGCAGGTTATTGTGGCCTCAATTTCATGGAAGGGAGCACCTAAATCCCCTTGAATGGTTAAAAGCAGTCAGATCGGGCAATGAGTTTGAAAAATTGGCCTTTGATTATAGAACACTTCTTGCTGTAACCAATCAGATTTCGTCCAAACGATTTATGGGATACTTGGCTGCCTTTGATTACGAAGAATCAAATGAATTAATTGGATTTGAAAAAGTAATAGCCGAAGGATTGGATTTGTTTGAGAATTTATTTGGTTTTAGATCCACATCTTTTGTAGCTCCCACATCCATACGAAGTGATAAAATGGATGAGTTTCTTTTAAAAAACGGAATAAAGTTTCATCAGATGGGGGCACAATTTTTAACTTATGCAGAGGCTAGATTTGCCATAAGAAATAGATTGATAGGTTCAAGAAATAAATTGGGTCAAATTTATTGGAGAAGAAATGGAACCTTTGAACCAAGTAGAGATTGGGGTTTTGATTGGGTGAACCGGGTTATGGGTGAAATGAAAATTGCCTTTGCTTCTAAAAAGCCTTTTGTGATAAGCTCTCATCGGGTCAATTATATTGGATCTATTGTCAAAGAAAACAGAGAAAATACCTTACAGATTCTTAATAAACTCATAAGTGAAATGCTTAGGGTATATCCAGAAATTGAATTTATGTCAAGCGACCAATTGGGTGATGAAATTGCCTCAAAACCCAAATATTTTTTGGGCATAAATCCAAAATCGTTCTATTATGATGTAAAATATAAACGATAGTTAAATGAAGACAATTAGGCTTTTCTTTTTTTATGCAGTGCTTAGCCATCTTCCGGGACCAACATTTCCAATTTTGGGTTCTTTTTTTGAATGGATTAGGTACGTTACCTGCCGAAGAATTTTTAAGAAATGTGGCGAAAAAGTGAACATTGGTCCAGGAGCGCATTTTGGTAAGGGCAATGGAATTGAAATTGGTGACTATTCTAGTATTGCGAGGAATTGTAAAGTTCCAAAGGACATTTATATAGGGAATTTTGTGATGATGGGTCCTCATGTTACGATTTATAATGCTAAGCATAATTTTGATCGAACCGACATACCCATGCTAAAACAAGGGGTATCGCTGGCACAAAGAACAATAATTGAGGATGATGTGTGGATTGGAAGTCATTCTATCATTTTACCGGGAAGAAAAATTAGTGAGGGCACTATAATAGGGGCGGGTTCTGTGGTCACTAAGGACTTTCCTCCTTATAGTATAATTGGCGGAAACCCTGCCAAGTTAATTGGAAGCAGGCTTAAAGAAAATCAATGAGTTTTTCGTCAGCATTATTGCGAAATGTTTTGAATGCATTGGCATTTAAAACCAACAGAAAGATAATAGTTATAGAATCGGATGATTGGGGATCTATAAGAATGCCGTCACAAAAGGTTTATAAACAACTTCTAGATAAAAATTTGATTGATGGAAACGACTCCTTTTTAAAGTATGACTCGCTAGAAAGCGAAAATGACTTAATCGGATTGTTTGAAGTTTTAAGCAGTGTAAAAGATAAAAATGGGAATCCTGCCAAACTAACTGCCAACTGTATTATGGCAAATCCTGATTTTGACAAAATCGAATCAAGTGGATTTATGAGCTACCATTATGAGAAAGCAGAAGTAAGCTTTAAGAGATATCCAAGGCATTCCCAATCCTTAAAATTATGGTTTGAAGGAAAAGAGAAGCATGTATTTATGCCGCAACTTCATGGTCGTGAGCATGTCAATGCCGGTTTATGGATGAATGCCCTGCAGAAATCCGATAGTTCATATAGAGCGGCATTTGAGTTTAAAACTTTTGCAATAAACTCAAAGATTGTTGAAGCATTGGCACGCAATGATTTTTCACAAGGCGCCTTAGATCCTTCTAGCACGGTGAAAGAGGCAGCCCATATGTTTGCAGAGTTATTTGAAAAAGATTCAGTTTCATTTATTGCACCCAACTACACTTGGGATGCAAACATTGAGGATGCATTAAAAGAAGTTGGAATAAACTTTTTACAAGGATCTAAAAAACAAAATATAAAAACCAGTGATAATGAGAAAAAAACACAATACCATTATACTGGTCAAAAAAACAAAAATAAGCAAGTCTATTTGGTTAGAAATTGCCTGTTTGAGCCAAGTGTTTCTAATAAAATCAACTACTTGGATATTTGCTTGAAACAAATTGAGAGCGCGTTTAAATGGAATACCCCGGCAATCATCACCTCTCATAGGTTAAATTTTTTAGGCGAGCTTGACGAAACTAACCGATCTAAAAATTTAAATCTTCTAAAAGAATTATTACAATCCGCAACAAAGAAGTGGCCGGATATTGAATTTATGTCAACGGATGAATTGTCGCTTCACATTGCAGCAAAAGACCAAGCTTGATGAATAACAATAGGGTTAAGAAAGTTTTGGTGGTTTCTCCCTCCTTTCACTTGGGTGGTATAGAACGAACAGTATCAAATTTATCAAATTATTTTGTTTCGCAAAATATTGAGGTAGTCTTTATTTCTCTTTTAAAGGGAACGGTATTCTTTGAATTAAACGAAAAAATTAAAATTGATTACCCGAGGTTTAAACGCCAAGGCAATCTTTTTAATCTGATATTTTATAGATTGAGGCTGGTGTTCTTTTTAAGAAAACGAATCAAACAAAACAAGCCAGACGCAATTCTATCCATGTCTGACACGTTTAATGGCATTGCACTATTAGCTAATTTGGCATTAGGCACAAAAATTTTCATTGGTGATGTTACAAAGCCCGATAAAAAATTCAAATTCAGCACCAGGGTAATGAAAAAGTATTTATATCCTTTTTCAACGGGTTTTATTGCACAAACGGAATCTTCGGCAGATTTTTATAGGTTAAACTTTAAGAATAAGTTAAACATCAAAGTAATCAATGGCGCGGTTAAAGAAATAATGCCATATGATATTCCAAAAGAAAAATTAATCATAGTAGTAGGAAGACTGTCCATTGAAAAGGGTCAAGACAGGATGATTGATATATTTGAGCGGGTTCGAAATAGAGACGGATGGAAGCTGGGTTTCACAGCCGATGGTCCGCTTAAAAACACCCTGATACAATTGATTCAAAACAGAAATTTGACTGAACACGTCCAGTTGTTAGGCAGGGTTGAAGATTTAGACCAATTATACGCTCGGGCTTCAATTTTTGCCATGCCAAGTAGGATGGAAGGTTTTCCAAATGCATTGTGCGAGGCTATGGCCGCAGGCTTGCCCTGTGTTTGCTTTGATAGCTTTCCGGCACACGAAATTATGGAAGATGGAAAAGATGGGTTTATTGTTGCGGATGGAGAATATGATGAATTTGCAATGAAAATAGAAATGTTGATTGAATCGAATACCCTGCGTAATCAAATTGGAAATAAGGCCCGCGAAATTAAAGAGAGGCTTAGTGTTGAAAAGATAGGGATTGAATTTCTAAATTTTTTTAATAGCATTTAAAATATGTTGTTTAATTCATTAAAGGGATAAAAAAATGTTTTTTTCATTTGTAGCCTCAATTCTTTTTATCTATACGGTTCAAAAAAATAAAATAAATTTAATTTTGGTTGTTTCGCCTACGCAAAAGAATATCGATTTGCAGTTTTACGAAGTGTTGAATAAAATATCCTTGAAATATAAAGTAGATGTTTTGGATTATTCGAAAGATTCGATGTTCCAAAATACATAAAGTTATTTATATGATGCAGAGCATTTAAATGTTTCTGGAGCATTAAAATTTTCTGAAGTACTTTGTATAAAAAGTTACATGTTTAAATAACGACAACAAATGGATAGAATTTTTTCATTTTACTTTGCTTTGCCTAATGATAATGCCTTTGGTATTATTACAAAGGCCTTCAACAGATTAGTTGCAAAAGCGATAAAAATTTATTTCGATCTTAATTTTATAAGTTACTTAGATTCAAATCGAGACAAGTATACACTTAGTTTAAATACGGAAAAGCGAGATTGCAAAGTTATTGTTTCGCTTACCACCTATCCCGCAAGAATAAATGAGGTATGGATTGTTATTGAATGTATGTTCCGACAGCTGTATAGACCAGACAAGGTTATCCTATGGTTATCAAAACCACAGTTTGAGGGAATAGATCTCCCTGATAGGTTAAAAACTCTTGAAAAGCGGGGTTTAGAAATATGTTTTGTTGAAGATGATTTAAGATCTCATAAGAAATATTTTTATGCCGTTCAACAATATCCAAATGATATAATTATAACTGTTGATGATGATGTCTATTATCCTAAAAATATTGTTTCTACATTGGTTAGTTATCATGAGAAGAATAGTGATTGTATCATTTCAAATCGAGGGCATAAAATCACCACAGATGCATTGAATGGTAAAATATTGCCTTATAAGCTTTGGAAAAAAAACATTAAAAAAAATAAATCTTCATTTTTTCTTGTTCCTACCGGGGTTGGAGGTGTTTTATATCCTCCAAATTCATTATCTCAAAGAATTTTTGATGCCGATTTATTGAAAAAGCTTTGTTTCTTAGCTGATGATTTATGGCTAAAGGTCGGTTCTTTGTTAATGAATAAAAAGGTTATTGTTACAGGGGTATTCAGTCAGACATTTATTGCAATTGGCAAAACCCAAAAGACTAATCTTCATACATTAAATTCGAAACAAGGGAATAATAACAATCAGTTTCGGAATATTTTGGATTATTTTGAGCTCGGTAATATGGAGAAATTCAGAAAGGGATAAATAAAAAATGAAGAAGTTAGTTTTAGGTGTTACCGCCCCTGGAAGTGTGATTTTATTGGAAGGTCAGGTTAAATATTTTGTATCAAAAGGTTACAAGGTGTATTTAATCACGCAAAAAGACGATGCAGCCCAAAAATTTTGTGAGACGGAAGGTTGTGAGTTTTTAGCACTTACCATAAAAAGGGAGATAAGTGTGCTGAATGACGTCAATACATTGTTTCAAATTATTAAGTTTTTTAAAACAATAAAACCAGATATTGTTAATGTAGGAACGTCAAAGATGGGTTTTTTAGGAACTATTGCAGCTTTTATTACAAGGGTTCCTTTAAGAATATACACCGCAAGGGGTCTTAGATTTGAGACAGAAAAAGGTATAAAACGCCTAATTTTGATGCTTGTTCTTAAACTAATTGGTGTTTTAGCCCACCGTATTGTTTGCATTAGCGAGGCGATTAGAACAAAAGCCGTTCAATTAAAATTATTTCCAAAACCTAAGACTCGGGTTATTGGTTATGGGAGTAGTAATGGTATAAATTTAAGTAAGTTTCAAATTACTGAAGATATTCAATTAAAAGCCAAGGAGTTAAGGGCGGAATTACAATTAGGTGATGATTTTGTTTTTGGTTTCGTTGGCAGATTAAATAACCGAAAAGGCATTAATGAGTTGTACAATGCCTTCGTCAAATTTTCAGAAATATATCCTTCTAAGCTCGTTTTACTTGGTAAAATCGAGCACCACAATTTATCAGACAAGACAATATTGTCCAAGATAGAGGCCAATCCCAATATTTTCTATTTGGGTTTTCAAAAGGATATTCCTTTATACATGTCTATGATGGATGTTTTTATATTGCCCACTTGGTCAGAAGGTTTTGGTGCGGTTTTTATTCAAGCAGCAGCGATGGGAATACCTGTAGTAGGCACGAGGGTTTCTGGTGTACAAAACGCTGTTTCAGAAAATTTTAATGGATTATTGTCCGAGTTAAAAGATGTAGAAAGTTTATTTGAAAAGATGAAGATTCTTTACTTAGATGCTGAACTAAGATTAAAGTTCTCAAAGAATGGTGTGCTATGGGCTCAAAATTTTAAACAGGATTTGATTTGGGAAGGATTGTATCAAATTTATAATGAATAAGATAAGGCAATGAATCAAATTGAAGTTCGTTTGGCTGAAAGTAAAGACAAAGAAGAAATATTATCTCTACTAAATAGCGTTTTTAGTGACGTACAAAGAGCTGAGTTCAAGAGAGGCGACAAATTTTGGAAATGGAAGTACGAAGACAATGTTTTTGGTAGCCCAATTTTAACAGTCGCCACAATCAATGGAAAGATAGTTGGATTTAATAACCTATGGCCATGGCAATTCAATTATAGAGGTCAGGTTTTCAGCGCTTTGCAACCTTGTGACAGCGTTGTGAGCAAAGAACATCAAAAGTATGGCATTTTTTCGCGGATGAGATTAGATGGATTGAAAAGAGCTCTTGATGCAGGTAAGGATGTGGTTTTTAATTTTCCTAATCAGAATAGTTTGCCAATCTATATCAATTTAGGTTGGAACTTTTTAGGCAAGCCATTATGGAATGTTTGTATCATAAACCCGATTAATATTGGTATATCAAGGTTTTCTAAATCTAAATCAAAACCAGTTAAAATCATGGATGTTTACCAACTAGACATAGATATATTAGAAAAACTTGGAAAAAACAAAACTTTTGACAAATATATTTCGTCTCACTATGTTGAAAATTATTTCAAATGGAGATACTTAGAACATCCTACTCTAGAATATGGAATGATTAAATATGAGAAAGGGCATAAAAGTTTAGTGGCGATATTTAACTTAAAAAAATCAGGAAGGTTAACGGAAATGGTAATCGTTGATTTTGTAGGAAACCTTGATTCATTAATTCACTTGCTCCCAAGAATAAAACAAGCTGCAAAATCCTTAAAAGCAGATTTTTACGCTTACATGAATGTGGGTAGAGTGAATAAATTTAAGTTACTGAGCAACGGGATTATTCAACTGCCTAATAAAAACTTTACCGTTTTACCATTGAACGTGTCACTAGAAAATCATTTTTCAGAGAGTAAAAACTGGAACATGATGGCAGCCATGCATGATTCAATATAATTTATTCGCGTCAACATGAATATTCTCACAATTGATTTAGAAGAATGGTACACCTATATCTTATTTAAAAAGGGCGTGGCCTCAAAATACGAACCCATACTTGAGAATTATCTGGATGATATTCTAAATCTGTTAGATTCGAGAAAGATAAAAGCGACCTTTTTTTGTTTAGGTATTATCGCTAGAAGCCACCCTCACATAATTAGAAAAATCTATGAGCAGGGTCATGATATCGGATGCCATTCTGATAAACATCATTTTTTAACTAAATTAACTCCTACTCAGTTAAAGGAAGATACTTATACTGCATTGGATAGCCTTGAGCAGTGCATTGGAAAAAAGATTGTTATGTATAGAGCTCCGGCATTCACAATAACTCAATCAAACAAATGGGCTTTGGAAATTCTTATAGATGCGGGTATTGAGGTAGATTGTTCTATATTTTCAGCGAACAGAAGCTACGGAGGATTTAGTAGTTTGGATATTAAAATTCCAACTAAATTAAACACTCAGTCTGGTGTTATATTAGAATTTCCTATGAATTTCACACTGTTTTTAGGACAAAAAATCATATATACTGGTGGCGGTTATTTCCGTATTTTTCCGTATTATTTATTAAAATATTTATTTAATGATTCAGAGTATAATATGACATATTTTCATTTGCGAGATTTTGATGTTTATCAAAAACCTGTTTACAATGAGCGTTTCATTTTAAATTATTTAGGAATTAAAGGAGCATTTAATAAATTCCATAAACTTATAGATGAGTTTAATTTCGTTTCACTTTCTCAAGCAATTCTAGAAACTGAGGATACTAAATATGCCTATTCAAGTATATGTAAATGAATTTTTTAAAAGTAGTTTTGTTTTTAATTTAATGTTAGTTTGTTTTCAAGCGATTAAATTTTGTCAAGTACCTTAAACAGAGTGTCCCAATAAAGCGTTTACAAAGAGGGAATGCTTTGACTTGTATGTAGTTCGAAGCATCTATTGTTTTTCTTGAAAGAATACACATATTAGATGGTTAAAGTAAAATCTATTAATGATTCAGACAAGTGTGCCAGGTAATTGTCTTTTTGCAACTTAATTTGATGTGTAAACCTACAGCAGCATGCCACATGCCTTTGTTGAAAGTAGTCTTACTAGTAAATGCCTGTTTACAATTTTTTTTATTTCCTACAGTCGGCCGTATTTAATGCAACACTGCAGAACCGCAGCATATCGGTTATGACCAAATTGCCGTTGTATTTTCTCTTGATGAGGTGTTCTTTTTGATTCTGGTTATCATAATGTTTAGTGAATTTCCAATTGCTGAAAGGAAATTAAAACTTTTCCAAAGATGTAATCATTTTTGGGTAATTTACGAATTGCAATCCTTAAATTGGTATGTGATAAATGTTTTGATGTAAGAGTTCCACTAATCTTCACAGCGCTTAAAGATTACAATATCTTTACAATTCTTAAATTGTATCTTGTTGTTATCCTCTTTATTGCATACTGCCAAATGCTTAATTATTAGTAAATTATAATTTATTACTAATGACAAATAAAAAACTACGACTAATCGGACTTTTGGGGTATGATTTAGCACATATTTAAAAGTAAGCGATTATACGGTTATTGTTTTAGCAAGTGCAACTTATTGTATTTTGGTTTTTAATAATGAAAGTGTCAAGTGCTAGCATAATGTTAGAGTTGTATTATTGTCTAAACTAGAACGTAACAGTGAGTACTGAGAGATTGAGTTTAATAATCCTTTTGCGTTTTTTTTGTGTAGTCCCGTTTTTCTTAAATGCGCAAGAAAAAAGGTTTGAATTACACCCTGTTAGTTGGGAGTTTAGATTATTGGTGTCATGTTTTTTAGATTCGTCAAAACAGGATCATTCTTCTGTTTGGCCTCAAAAGCAGAGTGACTTTGGTTACTCAAATTTTGAAAGATTAGTTTATAATGGTGAAAAAGAAAAAGAGTCGCTAGATATAAAGTACAAGGATTTTGGTTTGAAAAAGATTTGGCGTAATCTTGAAAAAAAAGTATACTATGAAGATTTTTATAGTGTTGAGCATGAAGATTTTTCTATCTACTTTAATTATATTTTAAATTTATCATTAGGTTTTGATAGAAATAGGATTGAAGGTCATAAAACATTTTTGAATACTAGAGGATTTATTGTTGAAGGAAGGTTAGGAAAAAAGTTTTCTTTTCAAACAATTTTCATGGAACAACAAGCATATTTTCCCAAGTATCAATCGGTTTATTTCAATAATAAAGGTAGCTCTTTAGGTTTGGTTATGCACAGAGGATATAAAAATTTCGGTTTTGATTTCCCCTTTGCAGTTGGTGAAATTAGTTATAATTTGAATAAATTTTTTAACATTAGTGCTGGTCATGGTAGTCACTTTTTTGGTGAAGGTTATAGATCGATGCTGTTAAGTGATCATACGGTTCCTTATGGTTATTTAAGATTAGAAACAAATTTCTGGAAATTACGCTACATAAATTTGTATGCTTTGCTCAATGATATAAATCCAGCTACTTCATTAAATGGCATATACGCCAAGAAGTTTGCAAGTATACATTATTTAGATATAAGTTTAAGTAAGCGTTGGAACTTTAGCATCTTCGAAAGTTATATAACCGGACAAAGTCTGACAACATCATCAGCCATTGACATTAATTTCTTGAATCCAATTATATTTTATCGTGCTTTAGAAGCAAATAGAGGATTTGAGCTTGGAAATGCCATGGTAGGTTTAAGCATGTCCTATCAAATTAACGATAATCTTAAAATTTATTCTCAATTGGCCATAGATGATTTTATGTTTACTGGTTTAAAAGAGATTTCTCAAGGTCACAGAGATAACTATCATTCTTGGCAAATTGGATCTAAATATTTTAGCGCCATTGGAGTTAATAAATTTACTGCTTTAATTGAAGTTAATAGCGCTAGACCGTTCATGTATAGTCATAGAGGTACTCTAACAAATTATGAGAGTCAAGGTCTACCACTTGCGCATCCTTGGGAAACCAATTTTAGGGAGTTAGTGATTTTATTTTTTTATAAAAGAGGTAGGTGGGAATTCCTTAACAAAGTTAATATCGGTAAACGAGGGATGGATACTTCTTTAGTGAATATGGGTAATGACATAAGACGTAGTTATGAAGATAGAGAAGATTTCGAATTAGGCTATTTTACTGGTGGTCCAGTAAGCAGGGATATTTTTTATCTAACAAATAGTATATCTTATGTAATTAATCCTATAACTAATATGCGATTAGAATTGAAATACATCTATCGGAAGGAAAACTTTAATTTTTTATATGAAGAGTTCAACAGGAATGTGGTTTTAGGGAATTCTAATTGGATTAGTTTCGGAATTAGGACGGCTTTATTCTGGGGATATGAGGATTTCTAGTACTCACTGAATTACTCATGAGAATGGATGTTCTGACTTTTGCAAGCTCGGTTAGTTTTTTATGGTATTTATAAAAAAATTGTATACCTTAGCGAAAAAAAATGAGAGACAATTTGACCTTGTTTGATGTAAGTGCTCTGCTAAGTGAAGCTCTAGATGTTGACATTCAAGTTTTTGATGGGAGTTTTGAATTTAGAAATCACGAGAAGTGGGATTCAATGGCAGCTTTATCTATGATTGCGTTGATTGACGAGAAGTATGACTTGGTAATTTCAACTAATGATTTTAAAAATGCAATTACCTTACAAGATTTGTATAATTTGATAATGACTAAATAGAAATATTATCATTTGGTTTAGTCCTCGTTTATAATTAACAAAGAGATTGGAAGTGAATGATAAAAGATGCTTAATAACAGGAATTTCTTCAGATATTGGTTTTGCAACAGCAGAGGAGCTGATTGTGCAAGGATGGAAAGTGTTTGGTACTGGAAGGAAGAATCATGAGATTGCCTCGAGACTTAATGAACCTTATTACAAATTCATTCGGGCTGACTTGAGTAATTACGACCATGTAGTGGGGTTGTTTTCGGAATTAGAACCCTTAGATGGATTGGTATTGAATGCAGGATTCTTAAAAAGAACGCCAATTAGGTTTTTGAATATAAGCGATTTTGAACAAATGCTTGAAGTTAATTATAAATCTAATGTTTACTTGATTAATAGCCTTATAAAAAACAGAATGCTTAAAGACGGTAGCTCTGTGGTATTTATCGGCTCCATGTCGGCCATTAAGCCAACCCTCGGCAATTCTATATACGCGAGCATGAAGGCGGCTATATCAAGTTTTAGCAAATCGCTGGCATTGGAATTGGCGCCAAAAGCCATTAGGGTTAATACGGTTTTACCAGGCTTGATTGAAACTAAAATGACAAAAGATTTTATAGAAGATTCAAAACATAATGGTCATTTAAGCAAGTATCCATTAAATCGATTTGGAAGCCCTAAGGATGTTTCTGGATTGGTGACTTTTTTATTAAGTGAAAAAAGTGAATGGTTAACAGGTACTGAAATTCCGATAGATGGAGGCTACAGCATTGCATAAGCGCGATTTAGTAATTTTAGGTGCAGGAGGATTAGCACGAGAAGCTTTCGATTTAGCGACAGTTTGTATTGACCATGGCGCCCCTTATAACATTAAAGGTTTTATTAGTGACAACCCTTCAAACATCGAGAGTTTGGGCTATCCACCGGTTTTAGGAAGAGTGGATGCTTATTCGATGGAAAAGAATGATGTTTTCTTTTGTGCAATTGGAAAAGTTCATGATAGAATGAAAGTGGTCGAGAAAATAAATGGAAAAGGTGGTGTTTTTATAAACCTAATTCATCCTAAAGCCCTAATTTCTCCTTCAGCCAAAATAGGAGTAGGTGTGGCCATAAAGGCAAATACGTCAATTTCCAGCGATTGTATAATAGGCAATCACACCTATTTTCAAGGCGCTGTTATTTTAGGTCATGATGTGGAAATAGGCCCCTTTTGCCAGCTAAATTCCTTCTCTTTTATTGCAGGAAATTGTAAAATTGAAGAGCTATGTTACATAAGCGCCGGGGCCAAAATTTTACAGGGGGTCAGAGTTGGAGCATCTGCCACGGTTGGGATGGGCAGTGTGGTTTTGCGAAATGTTAAAAAAGGGGCTACGGTATTTGGAATACCAGCTAAGGAAATAATCTAATGTTTGAAGTACCGCCTTGTCGTATTATGGGTGTCCGAGTAGCACTGCCTACTAGGAAAATTCAAATTCCGCCAGAAACCAAATTGTCTTCAGAAATTAAAAATTGGTATCGGTATTTAATGGCCAATCAAACTGTTGGCGACTTGGCAACCCAAGCAGGAATAAGTCTGATGGAGAGTTTCGGAAAAGTCAAATCTGAAATTGGAGCTGTGGTTTTTATTTCAAGAACCCCTGACTTTAGATCTCCCATTACAGCAGGTATTCTACAATCAAGGTGGGATTTACCAAATGACATCATTTGCTATGACATTAATGAAGGCCACATTTCTGTTATAAAAGGGCTACATATTGCTGCAGCTTTGTTTAGGAATCCTTTCTTAAAATACGCAATTTTAGTTTTTGGGGATTCACCCTCTAAGTTTAATTTAAAGGAAGATGTAAGTCAAAACATTGTTTTAGGCGATTCTGCAACAGTTATGCTTTTAGGCCGTTCAAGTTCTAATGAGAATTCTTGGCATTTTGATTATATAATTGAACCCAAGCTAAAAGAAACATATTTTTTAGGGAAGGGTGGCTTCCGTTATAATGGTTCTGCTAAAGAATTTGACTCCAGACTATCTGATAATTGGTTGTATAGTTTGGATATAGTAAAGATTGTGAATTTTGTCAAAGAACAAAACGAAAAATTTGGCTTTAATAAATTAGTCAGCAATTCAATCGTTATTTCTGACGCATTTGTCGATCTTGCCCTAAATGATGATTTAAGGAATTCGTCGGAGGAATTAACATTTTGTTCAATTGGCACTTTGGATTTAATTTATAAGTTATTTTTTAATGAAGTTAAATCAAAAGACTTAAGCAAAGTCATTCTTTTAGCCGTTTCAGACGGATTGTGTTTAGCGAAAGCAGATTTAGAGATTGAGGCCGAGCAAATAGATTCAGAAGTAATATTTACTGATGTGATATTGGATATAGACTCTTTAAATTTTTCTATGAACCAATGAGTTTAATGTTTGATTCGATTAGCAACCTGATAATTTCTGGAGTATGCACTTGTGTTCCGGAAAATAAAATAGAAATCGAAACCTATATCGATGCTTTTGGTGAAGAAAATGTAAAAAAATTTCAAGAGTTAACCGGGGTAAAGCGTATAAGGCATTGTTTATCAAATGAAACAGCATCAGATTTAGGCTTTAATGCGGCCAAAGCGTTGATTAATAAATTAAACATCGATACTGAGTCTATAGGCATTTTGGTATTTCTCAGTCAAAAGCCCGATAACCGTTTCCCTGCTACAGCATATGATTTATGTGGAAGACTTGGATTGCCCGATGATGTTTTTTGCTTGGATATTAGTTTGGCTTGCTCTGGATTTGTTTATGCTCTCAATCTAACTTCAAGGCTACTGCAAACATCTAGTAAAAATAGGGCCTTATTGATTACAGCAGATACGTCACACCGAACTCTAAATGAAGAGGATAAGACAGTTATTATGCTATTTGGTGACAGTGGAAGTGCTGTTTCGTTAGAAAAGGCTTCGGATGCCCATTCAGAAACAATGAACTTCGCTTTCAAGACAGATGGGGCTAGG
Organism: Chryseobacterium gleum; assembly: GCA_945883565.1. GTDB lineage: Bacteria > Bacteroidota > Bacteroidia > Flavobacteriales > Schleiferiaceae > RFXV01. Next base: position 63,706 of record CAMCXO010000006.1, on the reverse strand, counting down.
GCATCTTCTATTATTACTCCTGCCGGGGCTTTTAAAAATCTTGATGTCGTGAATCAAAAGTTTGTGTGGGGCGATGGGATTTTGAGATCATATTATAATACCCATATGAAGGGCATGGCGGTATTTAATTTTAGCATTACAGACGTTCCATTGCTTTTTAATGATTTTTTCCATTATACAAATACGACAACTTCTGATTATTCGTCTTTTGCCATTCACCAAGCAAATCTCTACATGTTGAAGCAGATTAGCAGAAAAGCCAAGATACCATTTGACAAAATGCTCATTTCGATTCATGAATTTGGAAATAATAGCAGCAACTCGATTCCTTTATTATGGTGCGACCATTGGGGTAAAGAGCCCGCTCAGAGTGAAGAGGTGAGAAAAAAGGTGTTTATAAGTGGTTTTGGAGCAGGTTTATCATGGGCTTGTGGCAGTGTAAATTTATTGAATGCCGCGATTTTGCCAATTATCGAGTTAAAATCAACAAATTATGAACAGGAAAGAGAAACTAGTTAAGGTGTTTGTGGAGGTCTTTAACATTTCTGAAAATGAAGTGAATGAAGACCTTAGTAAAGAAAATTTAGAGAGTTGGGATTCTGTTGCGCAATTATCTCTTGCGACAGCATTAGAGGATACATTTAACATCATGTTAGATGCAGAAGATATTCTAGATTGTACGAGCTACTTGAAGGTTAATGATGTTTTAGATAAATGTAAAGTTGATTTGTGACATGTTTGAAGACAATACTTTTGTTGTAAGCGGTGCTGGTTCGGGAATTGGATTTTCGATAACGAAGAAACTTTTACTTGAAAAATCTAGGGTAGTCGCTTTAATTCGAAACACAAACAATGCTTTAGAAGAGCTAAAGAAAGTATATTCAAACCAACTAACAATATTTGAAATTGATTTAAGAAATGAATCAGATATAGTGTTGTTCGGAAAGAAATTAAAGGATTTTTGTGTAGAAATAAATGGATTAGTGAATTGCGCCGGTGTTGTTCAATATGAAATGTTTAGGTTGTTTGATACACAGAAATTAAATGAAATGATTGATGTTAACTTAAAAGCAGTCCTGCTATTAATGAGGGCAATGATTCCTTATTTAAAAAGAACTACTAACCCATCCATTGTCAACATTTCGTCCTCGGTATCATTATCGGGCGTCTCAGGTCAATTAAACTATTCTGCCACTAAAGGCGCTGTAAATGCTTTAACCTATTCAGCTGCAAAGGAACTTGGCAGTATGGGGATTCGAGTAAATGCCATTGCACCAGGTATGGTGGCTACAGATAGGCTTTTAAAAAACATAGAGGAAAAGTTTGCTTCAAATCAATACAATATCGCCCTTGGGAGGCTTGCACAACCGGAAGAAATTGCCGATGTATGCGCATTTCTTCTATCTGATAAGTCCTCATATATAACAGGTCAAGTTTTGAGGGTAGATGGTGGCTTAGTGCTTTAAGACAATGTTTTTATTAAATTCCACAAACAATAGGCAATTTGGAATAGTTAGCGATAGCTATTTGAGCAATTATAATTTAGGCGATTTTGTTCGTGTTTATGAAACACTTGTTGGAAATATACCTAGTGGTTCGCTTGTATTTTTTTTAGCCGATAACTCTGCTGAATCCGTAGCGGTTTTAGTTGGGTTATTAAACCACAATGCAGTGACATTAATGTTAAGCCATGAACTGGACGGCACTCTACTTAACAAATTGAACAAACAGTACCCACCCAACTTTATTATAAAACTAAAGCAACACTCAGAAGAAATCAATCTAAATTTAGTTTACACTTTTGAAAGATTTAGCATTTATAAAAATTCAAAAAGTAAAAATATTAATTATAATCTTCATCCGAAGTTGAAATTTTTATTGCCAACAAGCGGCAGTACCGGTAGTCCTAAATTGGTTCGACATAGCTTGGAGAATATCACTGCTAGTTCTAGAATGGTATCGAAATCATTAGGAATAAAAGAGGAAGATGTGGCACTAGGCATTTTACCGTTGTATTATACAATGGGGATGTCGGTCGTTCTTAGCCATTTATTTGCTGGGGCAAAATTGCATATGTCTCATTTGTCATTAACAGATCGAAATCTTTGGCAGCAAGTAAAATCAGCGGACGTAAGCAATTTTACGGGCGTTCCTTATAGTTTTGAAATTCTTGATAAGCTTAGGTTTGAAAGAATTATTCCTGATCAGCTAAAAGTATTAAGCCAAGGCGGAGGCAAACTAAGGACAGCTTTATTTGAGAAAATAGCACAGTATTGTGTTAAAAATAACAAGCTTTTTATTGCAACATATGGTCAAACCGAGTCATCTGCAAGAATGACCTATTTACCTCCTGGCCGTGCACTCGATAAGGTTGGAAGTATTGGGATTCCAATAAGTGAATGCAGAATTGAATTACATAGTGAAAATGGAAGTCTAGTTAACTTAGGAGAAACTGGCGAGATTGTTTTTTTTGGGCCTAATGTTACAATGGGTTATGCCCAACAAATAGAAGATTTGGCATTAGGCGACGTTAACATGAATGTTTTAAAAACTGGTGATTTGGCTTATGTAGATGAAGAAGGCTTTTATTACATAAAAGGAAGAAAATCAAGATTTTTAAAAGTATATGGTTCACGTATTTCATTGGATGAAGTCGAACAAATAATATTGAATAGATTTCAAATGGCCTGTGCCGTAGGGGGTGTAGACGATAATCTGATCATTCAGCTTGAAAATAGCATAGATGATTCGAGCAAAGTTGTTAAACATATTTCTGAAATTATTGGAATACATCATAGTGCCATAAAACTTGAAAGGGTTGACGAACTTAAAAGAACATCATCGGGAAAAATTGTTTTCAACCGATAGGTTTAATATTTACCGCATCAAAGAAACCTATCGTCAAGCAAACAGTTTAATTATAATAAGTAAGTTCTCAGAAACTGCGATAATAGTCGATATGGGATTTGGGGTGGCCCAAAGATGTTTAGATTTAATAAGAGATTGTGAGGCAGAACCAAAAGGAATTTTAATTACTCACGGCCATTTAGATCATTTTAAGGGCTTATTGGATATAAGTCCGGAAGTACCTTTTTTTTGTTCTGATGAATGCTTTAATTTTATGAAAGATTCAAAACTCAACTTATCAAAGTATATGGACGGTATTAAGCCAATAGAATTTAAAGATAGTACAAGCCAGCATTTTGTAAGGGAGTCCTCTGTTTTGTTATTTGGTGATCTGAAATTTGTCTGTTACGAAACTTTTGGTCATACAACTACCTGTTTATCATATGGCTTGGAAAGAGTGTTGTTTACTGGTGATGCTTTAATGCTAGATTATCATACCCCATTAAACTTTCCCCACAGCGATAAACTGAAATATGAAAAAACAATTGATAAGTATCTGGAAGTGACTGATGATTATGATTATTTTTTTGGAGGCCACGGCGATTTTGGACTGTTCAACAAAGAAATCCTAGAGACAAAGAAACAAATGCTTTTAAATAGTGGAAGGACCTAAAAACAATACAGTATTTGTTATTATTTAATTCACTTGAAAATTTTGAAATAATACGTAAAATGAAATACAATATGCTAAAAAGAACAATTGACATATTGGCTTCTTCTTTAATCTTACTAGTATCAAGTCCGGTATTGTTTTTTCTTTTCATTTCGCTTTATTTTTCCAATAATGGAAAAGTATTCTTTATTCAACAACGGCCGGGCCTTAGAAATAAACCATTCTATATTTATAAATTTAAGACGATGAATGATGCCAGAGATGAGCATGGTAATTTTCTGCCAGACCATAAAAGAATTACCTGGATTGGTAGCTGGATTCGTAAAACCAGTTTAGATGAGTTGCCTCAGTTTTGGAATGTGCTAAAAGGTGAAATGAGTTTGGTTGGTCCAAGACCATTATTAATGAAATATTTGGAATTGTATAATGAGCATCAACTTCGACGTCATGAGGTAAAACCAGGCATTACCGGTTGGGCTCAAGTTAACGGGCGAAACGCTATTTCTTGGCAGCAAAAGTTTGAATTTGATATTTGGTATGTAGACAATCGGACACTTTCTTTGGATATAAAAATTCTAATTCTGACATTAAAAAAAGTCTTTAAAAAAGAGGGGGTTTCCAAAAGTGAAACAGTCACTATGCCTCCGTTTACTGGCAATTGATTTTTTATTTGATAAATTTATTCTCTTTTAAAGGCTGGTGAGGTTGGTTAAATACCAATTATAGGCAAGCTTAAGTCCTTTTTCAAATCGAATAGTGGGCTTATAACCCAAAAGTTGTTCAACTTTTTTTATAGACGCCCTGCTGTGTCGAACATCTCCTGCACGCTCGGGCCCGTACTGGGCCTGTAATTCCTTCCCACTTATGCGCTTTAGCATATCCACCATTTCGTTTAGGCTTATCTGATCGCCACAGGCTACATTAAAAACCTCATGCTTATTTATATTAGGTAAAAGGGTTTCGCTTTCAAAGCCCAACAACATCGCCTTAATGTTGGCTTGTACGGCATTTTCCACGAAGGTAAAATCCCGGCTGGTGATGCCATCTCCATTTATGGTCGGGGCCTCTCCTTTTAAAAACTGTTTGCAGAAAATGGGGATAACGGCGGCATAGGGGTTGTTGGCATTCTGACGTGGTCCAAAAATATTGAAATACCTTAGCCCTATGGTGTTAAAGCCGTATACGCGACTAAAAACATCGGCATAGTATTCATTTACGGCTTTGGTAACGGCATAGGGGCTCAAAGGTTTGCCCTCATTCCCTTCTACTTTTGGCAAGAGAGGGCTGTCTCCATAGGTGCTGCTGGAGGCGGCATACACCATACGCTTCAGTTGGGTACTTTCTTTAGCCGCTACCAAAATATTTAAAAACCCATCGATATTAACCGCGTTGGTGGTAATAGGGTCTTTAATGCTTCGGGGCACACTGCCTAAGGCAGCTTGGTGGCTTAAAAAATCCATGCCCTCAAGGGCCCTATGGCAGGTTGCCAAATTGCGTATATCCCCATCTATAAATTCGTAATGGGGATTATGCAAAAAGAGTTCAACATTTTCGCGGTAGCCATTGCTTAAATTGTCTAAAACCCTCACTTTTTTGGCTCCGTATTTCAACAGATACTCCACCAAATTGGAACCAATAAAGCCAGCCCCTCCGGTCACTAAAAAGCTATAGGCGCTTAAATCACCTTGGTGAAAGGGGCTTTCGTACATCTCAAAGTTTGACACTTGATTGAATATTAAATTTATGCTTTACCCAAGCGCTTCTTCTTGCCACGCTTTCGGCCTTCTGCTTCATCCTCATAATACCCATACCCATACCCATACCCATACCCATAGCCATAGCCATAGCCATAGCCATAGCCATAGCCATAGCCGCCGGCACGAGGATTGAAGTCATTCATCACCAAAAACACATTTTTAATGAGGCCTCTTTGTACTTTTTCATTGATTAGGCCCAATAATTCCTTGCGGGTATATCCGCTGCGAACGACATAAAAGTACAAATCCACCAAGTGGGCAATTTCGAGGGCGTCGGCCACCAAACCCACCGGTGGGGTATCCAACACAATAAAATCGTAATGGCTTTTCAAAGTGTCCAGCAAAACGCCAAAGCGTCCGCTTTGCAAGAGCTCTGAGGGATTGGGAGGTATGGGGCCAGACGATACAACGTCCAAATTGGCATATTCTGTTTTTTGCACCACTTCCTCCATACGGTTCACGGACCCCGCCAAGTAAGTGCTCAATCCCTGTTCATTTTTTAATCCGAAATCCTCAAAAATTCTGGGCTTGCGCATGTCTACCCCAATCAGCACTACTTTTTTATCCATTAAGGCCAATACCGATGCCAAATTCATGGAGGTAAAGGTCTTGCCTTCGCCCCCTATACTGGAAGTAACGGCCAAAACCACATGGGAATTTCCCCCCAATAAAAAGGGCAAATTAGAACGCAACGACCTAAAGCTTTCGGCCAAGGAGCTCTTAGGGTATTTGTTCACCACCAGATTGGTGCTCTTATCGCTATGGCCTATAACCGATACCAAGGGAATGCTGCTAAGGGTAGACAAATCTTGAGGACTACGAATTTGGTTGTCCAGCAACTGCAAAACCAAAACAAAACCAATTGGCAAGGCCAATGCCAATGTCAAAGCCAAAGCATAGGTGCGTTTGGTATTGGGGCCAACCGGTATGGGATTCACCCTGGCGGGGTCAACCACGGTGGCATTGGGCACTGTACCCGCTCGCGCAATGGCGGCTTCTGCTCTTTTCTGGGCTAGAAAAAGAAACAGTTGCTGATTAAGTTCAAATTTGCGCTGGATATTGAGCAAGTCGCGTTCGGTTTTGGGGTAGTTTCTTAATATGGCTTCCTTGGATTTCATCAATCCATTTAATTCCAATTGCACCCTTCGGCTGTTCTCCAAATTGCTGTTCAGCTGCAACAAGAGAGCGGCCGAAAGATTCTTGAGTTGGGCATCCAATTGAGAAATGATGGGGTTATTGCCGGTGCTGCTGCCCATCAATTTTTGACGTTCACGTAACAAGACATCCAATTCTTCAATTCGCCTCAATAAATTGGCATCTTGAATGCTCACCAAGGTGGGGGCCACCAATTGGTCATCAAAGTCCCGTTTTTCCAAATAGCCTTTTAAATATTGTAAATAACGACCATAGGCTTTTTCAGTTTCATATTGTTTATCCAACTCTACCATGTCCTTAAACAAGGCTGTGGCTTCCTCGCTTAAGTTAACAACTTTTTTATTGGTTCGGTAAAGCTCCAATACATTTTCTACCGCACTAAGCGAATCCTCAATTTTTTTAAGCTCACCGTCAATAAAGGCAATGGAAGCATCTGCCGTTTTGTTTTTTTCTTCCAGCCCGCGCTCTATATAGGCTTTGGAGAAGGCGTTTAAAAAGCGTTCAATGCGGTCCGATGAAGCATCTTGAATGCTGATGAGAATGGCTGAACTCCCTTCAGCCGCAGCATCCACCTTTAATTTGTTTCTGTAAGAATCAATCATTGTTTTATGGCTAACAAAACGAATTACCAGCTTTTCCGGAAGACTTTGATAAGCCTTGGTATTTATTTTAAACTTATAACTACTGCCCTCCAGCCATTCATTTAGGCGCCCCTTAATTTCAAAAGGTGAAGACTTTAAATCCATACCTTCAACGGCTTTTTGGGTTTTGAAGTCAAAGGGTTTAGCCGTTCCATTCACTTGCAGCACAAATTCGGTATCGCTTTGACGCACCAAAGTAAATACCAAGCCCACATCCTGAATATGGGCACTGTCTATTTCAATATAAATCGGGCTGGTACTTCCATAGGCTTCGGTTGCTTTAACCCGACCCTCGCTTACTATTTTAATGCCAAAATCGAGCTGGGACAAACTGCGTTCCATTTGGTTCACACTTTTAAGCGAAATCACTTCATTCTCGAAGGTGAGGCGGGGGTTGTAATACCCAATTTGGGTCATCAATGCCTCGATTCCGCCAGTCGATTTGCTGTCGGTGTTCACATTTAACACGATTTGGCCTTCATAAATTCGGGTGGCATAACGGTTTATCAAATAGGCCGAAAACAAAGCGATAAAAACAGCCGCCAAAATAAAGGGCCAAATGGACAATACCCCGAACAGTAGTTTTTTTATGTCCAGTCCCTCAGTTTCTGATTCTCCCATGGCCCGGTTTTGGGGTTCCAATGGGTTTTGCGTAGAATTCATAAATAAAACTTTATAATCGTTGAAGGGTAAGCACAATGGTAAGCGCCGAGGCCAAAGTGGCTAAGCTCAAGCTAATGGTTTGCCAACCGGTGGTGCCTATACCCCAAGTTTTAACCCGCATGGGCTTCACATTAATGATGTCATTCGGCTGAATAAAAAATCTTGGATCACTCAAAGCATTAACATCGGTAAGATCTACTTCATATAACTTAAGGCCTTCGGGGTATTGGCGTATAATCTGTACTTGCCGCCTATCGCCTACTATGTTAATATCCCCACAAAGCGCTAGGGCATCAAAAATATTGGCCTGGTTCTGATACACCACGTATTTCCCGGGTCTGTTGATATCGCCTATTACCGAAAAGCGTATGCCTGCTAATTGCACCCTTGTACTCACGCTGTTTTCTTGAAAATATTCGGTCAATTTTTGGTCTAAAGTTTCTTTAAGCTCTTTGATGGTTTTACCTACAACATATACCCTGCCCACAACAGGAATTTCGATGTAGCCTTCATTGTCCACAGAATAACCCTGTAAGTAAAAAATAATATCCCCGGCGATTAAGTTTTGCCGCAAATCACCGCCTGGATTAAATAGCGCACTGGATTCAGGATTAATGGAACGAATGTCAATGTTCACAATATCGTTAATCTGCAATTTATAGTCGCTTCGCTTAAGCTGAAATACCATAGAGTCGCTAACTTCGGTAGGGGTTTGCAAATAGGTGAGCTTTTTGCGGCTTATGCAAGAAGTGGTGGTACCCATTAAAAAAAGAACAAAAAAAGCGCCTATTAAAGAAGTGCGCCATGAAAAGGCTTTATACATGCGGTTTTGCATTTGGCGGCAAATATAGAGGCATTACAAGCAACAAAGCCCGAAAAGTGAACCATCGCGGGCTTTTTGTGTTACGCAGGCATTAAATTTTTGCAAAGGGCTGCCTCGTACAGCCCTTTTTGGGTTTTTGACTTTCTTTTTTTGTGATTTTTGCTAATGTTCTTGGTAAAATAATGAGGTCAAGTTTCCATCCTAAATGCTCAATATAAAACATGTCATATTTAAAATAACTAACCCAATCCATATCGGGGGTATAATGTAGTTGAGCCCATCCGGTTAAACCGGGTTTTACCAAATGCCGTTTTTGCTGCTCTGAGGAATAATGGGGCAAATACGATTTAAGCAAAGGGCGCGGCCCCACAAAACTCATTTCACCCTTAAGTATATTAATCAATTGTGGGCGTTCATCTAAGTGTGAGGCCCTTAAAAAATGGCCTAATGGACTGATGCGGCGAAGGTCAGGTTGCGTTTCGTCTCCCTTGTTTGGCTCAACCTTCATGGTTCTGAATTTTATCAATTTGAAGTCCTTTGCTTGGAGACCAGGTCTCACTTGAACAAACCAAATTGGAAGCCCATCCACAACCCAAACCAATAAAGCCAATATCAATATGAATGGCCCTAAACACCAAATGGCCAAAAAGGCAAAAGTGAAATCAAAAAATCGTTTTATGTATAAATACAGCATGTTTGAGTTGCTATTGAGCATTCTTTGATAACCAATAACGAAACTATATAATCTTAAACATAATGTTTCACCCTAAAAGGTTTATTCAAGCACCGAATGCAGCAGTTTTTGGGTATACTCGGCCTGGGGGTTCTTCAATATGCTCTCGGTTTCGCCATATTCCACCAATTGTCCTTTGTGTAATACTGCCAGTTGATGGCTAATAAACCGAGCTACCGCTACATCGTGGGTTATAAACACCATGGCAAAACCAAAGCTTTCTTGCAGGTCTTTTAGCCAATTGAGCACCTTTGCCTGTACAGAAACATCAAGTGCAGCCACGCTCTCGTCGCAAATTAAAACTTCTGGTTCTAAGCATAAACTTCTGGCCACCACAATGCGCTGTCGTTGTCCGCCCGAAAAAGCATGTGGATAACGATTAAAAGCGCTGCTGTCGAGGCCGGTTTTTGCCAAAAGGTCAAAAGCCTTATTTTTCGCATCAGATTTCTTTTTCGAAATATTGTGGTAGAGTAGGGGTTCCATTAAAGCGTCTCCTATGCGCATTCGGGGATTTAAACTGCTAAATGGATCTTGAAAAACCATTTGTACCCCTCTTCTAAATTCGGTTTTGCCTTTTAAATCCTTTGGGCCAATCAGCCTTTCTTTATACCGCAAATAGCCTGAGCCGGGCTGTAGCAGGCCGCACATTAACCGGCCTAGGGTACTTTTGCCCGAACCCGATTCGCCCAGCAGGGCCAACGTTTGCGTTCGATACAAGCTCAAATTCAAATCTTGTACAATGGGCTTTTGGCTCGAAGAATAGGAAAAGCTAAGGTTTTTAAGCTCGAGCACCGCAGGTGCATTAGCCGCTTCATAGGCTTTTCGATTTTTGGGAATTTCCACTTTTCCGGTTTTGAGAACCTGATCCAATTCGGGCAAGCGGTCGGCTCTTGGCCAAGCCGATGGGCGGCAGGCCAGAAGTCCTTTGGTATAGGCGCTTACTGGGTTCTGAAACACTCTGTTTACGGAGCCTTTTTCGAGGCAACGGCCTTTTTGAAGCACCATAAGATTGTGGGCAACTGCCTTCACCACGCCCAAATCGTGCGAAATAAACAACATACCAAATTGGTATTTGTCTTGTAAGTCTTTTAGAAGTTTTAAGATGTCTTTTTGAACAGAGGCATCCAAGGCCGTGGTAGGCTCGTCGGCTATTAGAATGGAAGCTTTTTTGAGCAGGGCCATGGCAATTAAAACCCGCTGCCGTTGACCCCCACTTAGTTGGTGAGGATAGGCATTTAACATGCGCTCGGGCTCCGTAAGTTGAACATCGTTTAAAACTTCCCGCAATTGAAGGGTGCTGGCATCAGCTTTAACTTCTTGAAGCTGTTTACCACATTTAATCACCGGATTTAAGGCGCTCATGGGTTCTTGAAAAACCATTGCCATATGCTTTTTACGAAGTTGTTGAAGCACTTTAGCGCTGGAAAGGTGTAAAGGCCAGGATTCTGCTTGGGGCTTAAACCAAATTTCGCCTTTCATCTGGCAAAAGTTTGGGAGCAATTGCATGATGGCCAAAGCCGTGAGCGATTTTCCCGAACCCGATTCGCCTACCAAAGCCAGGGTTTGTCCGTGTTCTAATGTTAGATCTAAGGGGTGCAAACGAATGGTATCGCCAAAGGTGAGCTGCAATCCTTTTACTTCGAGCAAAGGGCCTTCACGCTCATTTTTTATAGCTGCCGTTTGAAACATAATCAGCTAAGCCCCAGAAATGCCACTTCGTCGGCTGCCAAAAGCGATTCCTGTCGCATTTTCAAAAGTATTTGTGCCAAGGCCTTTACGTCTTGAGCGCAGTAACGGGCAATGCGTTCTAAATCGTTTTCTTGCCAAAACACCCTGCCCACCTCGCTGCCGTCAATATCATTCTTAGAACTTTCGATGCCTAAGCATTGGGTTAGCAGTTTTAAAGAGGTGAAGTTCTTATAATCTCCAAATCTCCACAATTCCATGGTGTCGAGGTGATGAACTTCCCAAGGTTTTTTACCTTGAAGGTTTAAAACGCCGGGAATTTCCAGGCCATTAATCAGCAAACGACGGCATAGGTAAGGAAAGTCGAATTCTTTGCCATTATGGGCACAAAGCCGCATTTGGCTTTTTTTATGTAGAACTTGGCAAACCTCTTCAAGGAGTTCGTTTTCATTTTCGCCAAAAAACGATTTAATCAAAAACCGACGTCCTTGTCCATGGGCGCGATCGAAATAGCCCATAGAAACACAAACAATTTTGCCAAATTCGGCCAAAATGCCGGCTCTTTCGGGATAGTAGTCCTCGGCTGTTTTGTTTTCTCCACGCTGAAAGCGCGTTTTCTCGTCCCACAGTTTTTGCCACTCAGGCGATAAATCTTCAAAATTTGGCTTTTCAGAAACGGTTTCGATATCGAGAAACAAAACCTCACTTAAATCCAACTGCTTTAGCATGTATTAAGGGTACATTTTGAGTATTTCGCCCACATAAGCATGAAAACATGATTTATGTGGGTGGCCTTCGGGCAGGTAGCGATAGCCCAGGCGACAAATAACCAGGTTTTTTTCGGGCACCACTATCACGTATTGGCCTTCTCGTCCACGCATATAAAAAACAGGTGTGCCATGAGATTTTTCATCAATCCAATAGCTATAGCCGTAATAATCGCTTAGCTGAGGGCTGCTGGCCATATCAAAAAAAGCCGAATCGAGCAGTTGTTGGCCACGCCAATGGCCTTTATGCAAGGCAAGTAACCCAAAACGGGCAAAATCGCGGGCGTTGGAATTGAAACAGCAATACGCTATTTCCATACCGTTTGGAGCGTCGGTATGCCATAATGCCGCTTGTTCGGCGCCCATGGGCTGCCAAAAAGCTTCACTCAAATACTCAGAAAGGGATTTACCGCTGGCACGCATTACACAAATGGCCAAAAGTTGGGTGCTTCCACTTTGATACAAATAGCGTTCGCCGGGTTTTTCAACTACCTCTAAACCCAATATTACTTTTTCTAAGTGGCTGGTGTAATAGCTTTTTGCGGTAATAGTGAAGGGCGAAGAATAGTGTTCGTCCCAATTTATGCCCGACGACATGGTGCTAAGATGCGCCAAACTGAGTTCGGAAGCATAGGGCCCTTTCAATTCTGGAATAAGTTCGTTCACTTTTTGATTCCAGCTTTTTAAATACCCTTGTTCAATGGCCTTTTGCGTTAACAAGGTAACCAAGGTTTTGGAAGCACTAAACGTATTGGTATGCGATTTATCATTAAAGCCACTCCAATAATGTTCCTGCACCAGGCTGTCGTGCTTCAAAACCACAAATCCGACTGTTTGGGTACTTTCGAGAACGTTTTTAAGTGAATCGCTTAAGGGTTTTTTGTTGTACTGCTTAGAAACGTACAAGGCTTGGGCTTCTTTGTTTTCCACTACACGGGTGTCGAAAAACTGGTGATCGTCTATTTCGGCCGACTTTACGCCTCGTAAGTAAGTGGCTCTAATGCCTTTAATGAGGTAGGTAGTATCGGTTGCCAATAGGGTAATAACCGCGCCCAGGCTAATTATAAGAGCGCTGATAAGGGCAATGCGGATAAATTTTAGAAATGACATTCGCAGTTAAACAGGTTTTGGAAATGAAACAACAGTCGGTTTATAAAGGCTTGACGCGTTGGTAGTTGGTTGGTTTCGTTTTGCAAAGAAGCCACCGCTTTATCGGCAATGCCACATGGTACAATGTAGTCAAAGTATTTTAAATCAACGCTATGATTAAAGGCGAAGCCGTGCATGGTAATCCAGCGGGAAGCCTTTATGCCCATTGCACAAATTTTACGGGCATTGGGGGTAGAAGGGTCCAGCCAAACACCGGTTTCGCCTGCCGAGCGCGAGGCTGAAATTCCAAAATCGGCCAAGCTTAAAATGACCATTTCTTCTAAAAGTCGAAGGTATTTGTGAATGTCTGTGAAAAAATCATCGAGATCGAGAATGGGGTAGCCCACAATTTGTCCGGGCCCATGGTAGGTTATATCGCCGCCCCGGTTTATGGGGAAATAGGAAATGCCCTCTTTCTGCATGCGCTCAGGGCCAATAAGCAAATGTTCGGGTTTGCCGCTTTTGCCCAAGGTATACACATGGGGATGCTCGCAAATAATGAAATAATGCTTAAGAGGCTCTCTCTCTTCGGGGGGCGCTTTTCGGTTTCGAAGTTTTCGGTCTATAAGCTCCTGAAAAAACCGCTCTTGCAATTCCCATGCGGCTTTGTATTCCATCGCCCCAACATCCAAAACCTCAACCCTTCGCATAGAATTTAAACTTTCGATAAGGCGTCTTTGAGGAAATCGATAACCTTAATGTCCATAATGTCGACCTGATTCATTTCGCTTAGGTAGTAACTGGTCCAGTCGCCTAAATGGTTAAGATAAAGGCTTTGGGCCATTAGGCTACTGCCCTCTGCTTGCCATTCAACTATTTTATTGGTTTTTTTCAATAAAATGTCTTTGTTAATGTTGGCTCGGATTGCATTTCTTGGGTGCTCGAAGCTGCTGCGCATTAGCACCACAGAAAAAGCGGAGCTTCCACCGGCCCAGCCCACCAATTCGTTGTGGTTCATTTCGGGAATGGCCGACGACCAGCCCAACATTTTGCTGTTTTCGTTGTATTGCTGACGAAACCGTTCGCCCATGGCAGCCAAACCGTTGGTGGTGTAAACTACCGGATACGTTTGGTAAAGGATTTCGGCTGCTGCTTTGGCGTCGTGATGTATTTTATCGGCCGAAGATTTCATATGGTTAATGGCTTCATGCCAGGCACTTTTATATTCTGGCGCGTTGAGTCCGTAAAATTCCATAAACGCCATGAGTCCGGTTAAGCTATAGCCCAACATAGAGCGGGGAGGATTGCCACCTGGTACCAAAAGGCTGTTGAGTTGATGGGTTTTTGCCAATTCGGCTGTTTTGCCTCCGCTGGTTATAACCGCTACTTCGGCCCCTTTATGAATGGCTTCTTCAAGGGCAGATAAGGTTTCTTCGGTATTGCCCGAATAGCTGCTGGCCAAAACCAAGGTATCGGCATCTACAAAAGCGGGTAAACTGTAATCTTTATTCACCAAAATGGGAGTTCTGGCATAGGGTGCCATCCATTCGGCTACAATGCTGCCGCCAATGCCACTTCCACCTAATCCGGTTATTAGGACGGCTTTGAAACGTTTGGCCGGGTTTCGCCAGTTAGAGGCTTCTACAAGGGCCAATGCATCGCTTAGGTGGTTTGGAAAATCGGCAATGAGTTGTTTCATGGAGTGTTGTAAATTGAATGGTCAAATCTAAAGCATGGCATTGAGCCAATGGCCAAAGCCCTTTGCCGATTTGTGTATAAAAGCAGAAGTTTTTTTTAAAAGAATTGGCCGATGTGTTTGTGAATTGGTGAGGGTGAAGGGATTAAGCCGCGCCAGGGATTGTAGCGGAAAGCCCGCAGCCGTTTTGACTTTAGGTGGTTTTGGAAGGCCATGGATTTTGGCGGCGAGGACTTGTAGCGTAAAGCCCGGCCCGCTTGCGGGGGCGCCCAAGGGTTTTAATACTTTGTTATTTAGCTGTATATGGTTCCGGTGCTGTGGTCGTTTCGGGCACCTGTTACAGATGCGAGGCAGTTTATTTGGCCGTTTAAGCGGCGCAGGCCGAGGAAGGCAAAAATGAGGGCTTCTTTGTGGTTGATGAGGTGGCCTGTGTGTGGTAGGGGGATGCCCAGATGGTGGCTGAGGCGCTGCATGAGGTGTTGATTGTGTGCGCCGCCTCCGCTAACGAGCCATTTTCCGCGTATGGGCACTTGGTGGCTGATTTGCAGGGCTATATGCTCGCAGACGGTGGCGAGCTGGTTGTTTATTTCGCTAGAATTGAGTAGTGGTAGGAGGTGGGTTTCGGCCCATTCGCGGGTAAGGGCATGGGGTCCGGGGCCGAGTTTGTGCATGGCATTGTGCAGGTTTTGGAGGAGGTCGGGCAATATTGTTCCGGCGGCTGCGCCTTGTCCGTTGGGGTCGTATTCTTGGTTTTTTTGTCGGGCAAGGTGGTTTAAGGCGTAATTCGCAATGCAGAGATCGCTGGCGAGTCGAACGCCGTTTACTTTGGCAGAATAATTGGCAAATCCACCCAAATTGAGGCAAACATCGTATTCCGGGAACAGCATTTCGTCGCCAAAAGGCACCAATGGGGCACCCCGGCCTTGTAATAGGAGGTCGGCGCTTCTAAAATCGGCCACAACGGGCAAGGCGCAAATACGGGAAATGGTGGCTGGATGGCCCAATTGGAAGCTGATTTGATGTTCGGGTTGATGAAAAACGGTGCTTCCGTGAAAGGCGATGGCGGTTACATTTTGGTGATTTTGCAAAAAGTGCAGAATTTGACGGGCGCACCAAATGCCGTAGGCAGTATGGGTTTTGATGAGTTGCTCAGCGCTTAGGGTATGGGCTTGCCTTAAAATGCCGCTCCAGTGTTGAGGGTAATCGATTTGGTTAGCTTCAACTATTTGATATGCATAGGTTTCGCCAAATTCGTTGAAAGAGGCCAAACACAAATCGAGACCATCGGCGGAGGTGCCGCTCATGACCCCTAATATTTTACGCTCCATGTTTCAAAAATAAAGGCAAATTGAGGCTTCAAACTTTTAGCTTTGCAAGCTGTTCCAAAATAGTTAACAAATTTCCAAGAAATGGACTTTACCCTTACCGAAGAACACGAAATGATTCGTCAGGCAGCTCGTGATTTTGCCCAAAATGAGTTGTTGCCGGGTGTTATTGAACGCGACGACAAGCAAGCATTTCCTGCCGAGCAGGTTAAGCGCATGGGCGAATTGGGTTTTATGGGCATGATGGTTTCGCCCGAGTATGGGGGTGGGGGCATGGATACCATTAGCTATGTTTTGGCTATGGAAGAGATTTCGAAGGTAGATGCTTCGGCTTCTGTGGTAATGAGTGTAAACAACTCATTGGTTTGTTGGGGATTGGAGAAGTATGGTTCAGAAGAGCAAAAGCAAAAATATTTGGTGCCTTTGGCTAAGGGCGAAATAATTGGGGCTTTCTGTTTGTCGGAGCCTGAAGCCGGTTCGGATGCTACCAGTCAACGCACCTCGGCTTTAGATATGGGAGACCATTACTTGTTAAACGGAACCAAGAACTGGATTACCAATGGAAGTTCGGCTTCGGTGTATTTGGTTATGGCCCAAACCGATGCTGAATTGGGGCATAGAGGCATTAATTGTTTGATTGTGGAGCGTGGGATGCCCGGTTTTGTGGTGGGCAAGAAAGAAGATAAAATGGGTATTAGAGGTTCAGATACCCATTCGCTTATGTTTCAAGATGTAAAAGTGCCGAAAGCCAACCGCTTGGGCGAAAATGGTTTCGGATTTAAATTCGCCATGAAGGTGCTTTCTGGGGGAAGAATTGGCATTGCGGCTCAGGCTTTAGGCATTGCCAGTGGCGCCATGGAACTAGCGGTGAAGTACGCTAAGGAGCGCAAAGCCTTTGGAAAAGAAATTTATAAGCATCAGGCCATTGCTTTTAAATTGGCCGATATGGCCACTGAAGTGGAAGCGGCTCGTTTGTTGACTTTGAAGTCGGCTTGGTTAAAAGACCAAGGAATGAATTTCGACAAAGAAAGTGCTATGGCTAAACTTTTTGCTTCTACAATTGCCCAAAAAGTTACATCCGAAGCGGTTCAAGTGCATGGTGGTTATGGCTATGTAAAAGAGTTTCATGTAGAGCGTTTGATGCGGGATGCCAAAATCACCCAGATATACGAAGGTACCAGCGAAATTCAAAAAGTGGTGATTTCAAGGTTTTTGTTAAGCGATTAATTTCAAAAAGTCTAGAAAATACGGCACCCTTGCAAACCATTGCAGGGGTTTTTTTTTAAAGTTGAATTGCATTAAGACAAGGAATGTGTTTGAGAATTAGCGGTTCTTAAAGGGTCGTGGGTGCTTTCGAAAGCCAGAGTAGCGGCTATGGCACCTAAAATAGGAGCGACCATCCAACCCACTATGGGCAACAAAAACAAGGCGTAAAACATTAAGCCATTGCCCAATGCCAAGGCTTTATGCCTTTTCATGTAAGCCAGCGCATCGCGGCTATTGATGCGGTATCGCTCGCAGTTATAATCTAGCATTTGAAATCCATAGTAATAGGCTTGAATCAGCAAAATGAAGAGGGGGCTTAAAAGGCCTACAAAAGGAATGAATGCCGAAAGCAGCAGTATAATGGTATAAAACAATTCGAAAAATAGGTTTCTAAAAGAGAGTTTGATGCCTCTCCACATATCAGAGAGAAGCTGTATGAAATTAAATTCGAATTCACGTTTGTTTAAACGGGCTGAAACCCTTTCGCTTATCCAAGCCAAAACGGGCGACATAAGTAGAAAAACCAGGTATTTATAGAGGAAGGCATAGGCCAAAAAGGTCAAAATTCGGAATCCGATTAGGAAGGCCCATTTTAGAATAGCATTCCAGTCGTTGTTTTTAACCTGAAGCCATTCTAATAGGTCAGTGGCCCATTTTGCGCTGTATTGCCAGCTGAAATACAGGGATATAGCAAATAGTAGACTGTTGAGTAATAAGGGTAAAGCGAACCAATGCCAAACCTTTTGTTGGATAATAAATTGGATGGCTTTTGCATACATTCCCACAGATCGGCTGAATTCCAATGCAAATCGGCCCATAGGTTTTACTTTTGGTTTTTAATTGCTTAGATGATTGACAAACTCATGGCAATTTCGCCCATTGACGGACGATATGCCAAACAAACAGAAGGCCTGAGGGCTTATTTTTCGGAATTTGCACTTATTCAATACCGCTTAAGAATTGAGGTAGAGTATTTTATAACCTTATGTGGCATGCCTTTAAAGCCATTAGAGCATTTTCCGAAAGAGCGGTTTTCTGATTTACAGGATTTGTATCTCGATTTTGATTTAGAAGCAGCCCAGCGCATAAAAGCCATTGAAGCCACCACCAACCACGATGTGAAGGCTGTTGAATATTACATGAAAGAAGCCTTTGAGGCTTTGGGTTTAGGGGAATTTAAAGAGTTCATTCATTTTGGTTTAACATCTCAAGACATCAACAATACCGCCTTGCCTTTGGCTTTGAAGGAGATGATGGAAGATGAATTTATGCCGCTTTTGGGCCTTTTGGTGGTGAGTTTAAATGAATTTGGAGATAAGTGGGCTGATATTGCCATGTTGGCACGAACACACGGGCAGCCGGCCTCGCCAACGCGCTTAGGCAAAGAAATTGACGTTTTTGTTGAACGTATCGACCAGCAAATGCGATTGATGCGACATATACCGTATGCGGCTAAGTTTGGGGGGGCCACCGGAAATATGAATGCCCATTATGCCGCTTTTCCGGAAATTGACTGGCAAACTTTAGCCCGGGCTTTTGTAGAAGACCATTTGGATTTGAGTCGAAGCTTTCCTACTACCCAAATAGAGCATTACGACCATTTGGCGGCACTTTGCCAAAACTTAGAACGCATCAATACCATATTAATCGATTTATGCCGCGATGTATGGACCTACATCAGCATGGACTATTTCAGGCAAAAAGTAAATCCAAACGAAGTGGGTTCATCGGCCATGCCGCATAAAGTGAATCCAATAGATTTTGAGAATGCAGAAGGAAATTTAGGATTGGCCAATGCCCTTTTTCAGCATTTGGCGGCCAAGCTGCCCATTTCTCGTTTGCAGCGCGACTTGACTGACAGTACCGTATTGCGCAATTTGGGTTTGCCTTTTGGTTATACCCTGATAGCGTTAAAGAGCATCTTGCGAGGGTTGGATAAACTTTTGGTAAACAAAGCCGCCATTGATGCCGATTTGGAGGCAAATTGGGCAGTGGTGGCCGAAGCGGTTCAAACGGTACTGCGTAGAGAAGGATACGCCCACCCTTATGAAGCTTTGAAAGCTTTAACCCGAAAAGAGCAGAAGCCGGGAAGGGCAGAAATGGAGGCCTTTATAAACGGTTTAGCGGTTGCGGAGGAAGTAAAACTTGAGATATTGGAGATTACCCCATTCAACTATACAGGGGCTTAGGCCATGGAGATTTTTGGCGAGAAAATAAGCAAAGGAAAATATCGATTTGTAGAAGTTCCAGTGGCGCGTTTGCCCTCCGGTACCTTAATTCACATGCCGGTTCATGTGTTTCGTGCGCCTAAAAAAGGGCCGGTGGTTTTGCTTAGTGGAGGTTTGCATGGCGACGAAGTAAATGGCATAGAAACCATTAGAAGGCTGGTGGCCGGAAAATGGGTTCAGAAGCTGAAACAAGGCACTTTAATAGCACTTCCAATCATCAATGTATACGGATTTATACATTTTTCTCGCGATGTACCCGATGGCAAAGATGTTAACCGTAGTTTTCCGGGGAATCCTGAGGGCTCTTTGGCTTCCATTGTGGCTTGGCATATTTCTAATTATTTGCTACCGCTAATTGATTTTGGCATTGATTTTCACACTGGTGGAGCCAGTCGAACCAATTTTCCTCAAATACGGTATGCCAAAGGTGATGAATTGGGTGCCGAAATTGCCCAGGCGTTTAGAGCGCCATTTAGTTTGCAATCGGGTTTAATAACAGGCTCTTTGAGGGCAACTGCCCGCGATTTAGGAAAAAGCATTGTGGTATTCGAGGGCGGTGAATCATTGAGGCTCGATGAATTGTCGATAAATTATGGCTTGAGAGGTATTAAGCAGGTTTTGAGTCATTTTGATATGATAGATTCACAAAAACCAAAAGGACGAAACATATTATTGGGCGATTCTTCTTGGGTGCGGGCGGAAGTATCGGGCATGTTTGTTTTTAGAAAAACCGCCGGACAAAAAGTTAAAGAGGGCGAGATTTTGGGTAACATCCATAGCCCATATGGTCAATATGAACACAGCATTCGCGCTCCCTTTGAAGGTTATATTATTGGCCATAACAACTTTCCATTGGTTCACAAAGGCGATGCTGTTTTTCATATCGGCAAGGCTCTGCTTTAGCCGTCTTGAAAGAGTTCCGCTTAATTTGGATGACGAAAGGTAGGCGCTTCTTCGCTTTCGTCTTCGTCTTTTTCCGATTCTTTGCTGGAAAGTCTTATGCTTAGTTTGCTAAAACTTCGTTCATTAATGAGCTTATCGAGGGAGAGCAATAGGCTAGGCAGTATGATGAGGTTAGAAAACATCGCCAAAAACAAGGTTATGGAAACCAGAATGCCTAAGGCTTGCGTTCCGCCGAACTCGCTGGCCGCAAAAATGCTAAAACCAAAAAACAAGACCACCGAAGTGTAGAACATGCTTACACTGGTTTCGCGAATGGTTTCTACAACCGCTTGCCTAATATTCCATTTGGTTCTTTGAAGTTCTTGACGATATTTCGCCAAGAAGTGAATGGTGTCGTCAACTGAAATGCCAAACGCAATACTAAATACTAATATGGTACTGGGTTTAATAGAAATCCCCACAAAACCCATAATGCCGGCGGTTAACAGCAGGGGGAGAAGATTGGGAATTAAAGAAATAAGTACCATGCGAGCCGATCTAAATAGTACTGCCATTATGAGAGAAATAAGTCCTATAGCCAGAAGTAAGCTCAATACCAGGTTTTTAATGAGGTAGGTGGTTCCACTTAAAAACAACACACTGGCGCCAGTGATTTGCACAGTGTAGCGTTCTGTTTCAAAATGTTTCAGAGCCATTTTTTGTATGAGCTCGGTTAAAGCCCGCATATCGGTTGTGCCAATGTCGGCCACCTGTATGGCAATTCGGGCTTTGCTTCCGCTCGAGTCAACCAATGATTCCAGCATCTTCCCGTAGCCAATTCCATGTGGCATGGAAGCAAAAATCCATTCTTTGTCTTGGTTGTTGGGAAGGGCGTAAAAGGAAGAGTCGCCTCTATAAAAGCCTTGTCGGGCAAATTTTAGTAAATCGGTTATAGCAATTGATCGTGAAAGCCATGAAAGGCTGTCGAGACTTCGTTGAAACGCCTCCATTTTTTTTAAGGTCGATAGCTTTTTAATGCCTCCGGGGATTTTACTTTCCACCACCACCTCTAAGGGGACTACCCCATTGAATTGAGACTCTATGAATTTTAAATCGATAAAAACGGGATCATTTTTTTGGAAATCGTCGGTTAGATTACCGGTGGTTTGCATGAGCTGCATGCCCCAAAGGCCTATCATTAAAATGGCACCGGAAATGGAATAAATTAAAATCCTTTTTCGGGTAACCAAATGAATAAGAACCCCATTCATTTTGCTCACCCATCTGCGGTCTAAATGCTTGTAATGCCTCTCTTTAGGTGGACTTAAAAAGCTATAAGCAATGGGAATAAGGATGATAGAAAGCAAGAAGACTACCAACACATTGATGCAAGCCACTAAGCCAAATTCTTTTAAAATGACGCTGCTTGTTAAGGTAAAAGAGGCAAAGCCCAATGCGGTGGTGGTATTGGTTAAAAGGGTTGCGTTGCCGATGCGTCGAATAACCCTTTGAAGTGCTAAAATTTGGTTGCCGTGTTTTTTAAATTCTTGATGATACTTATTGATCAGAAATATGCAATTTGGAATGCCAATAACGATAACCAAGGGCGGAATGATGCTGCTTAAAATGGTGATTTCGAAGTTGAACCAAGCTATTAATCCCAGAGACCAAATAACCCCGAAAACCACAACCAACATTGAAATGAGAGTGGCTTTAAAACTCCTAAGGAATAAAAACAACAGTATAGCGGTTACAAAAAGGGCAAGGAATATAAACAAATACACTTCACGCTTTATTTTCTGCGTATTGGCCATTCGGATGTATGGCAAGCCCGAAATGTGAATTTTGGATCCAATTAAACCCTCAAAGATTCGACTGCTACTTTTAATGGATTCAACCAATGGAATAATTTGCGCATTGTACAATCGGTCGGAATCTAGTTGAACAAACATCAAGGTGCTGTTGGCACTGTCGTTTATCAAAAGCCGATTGTAAAAGGGCAGGGCCATTAGATTTTTTCGCAAAATTTTGCTTGAAAGGGTATTATAGGGCTTGAAGTTGTTAACAGTTTGAATGGCCAGTTTCCCTGAATCGTTTTGAACGATTTGGTAGTAGTGGGTAATGGCGATAACCTGTTCAACCCCTTCTATGGCTCTGAGCGAATCGGTAAGGCTTTGCAAATGGTTTAATACCTTTGGACTAAAGAGGTCCTTGCTTTTAACCGCCACCACAACGGTATTACCCACTTCGCCAAAGGTTTCCTTAAAAGCTTCATAGCGAAGGTGGGTGCTATCGGTTTGTGGTAAAATGCGCGAAAATTTATAAGATGCGTTAACTTTTTGGGCTTTGTAAGCCATAAAGGCGGTGGTCAATGCCACCAGGCCCAACATCAAGATTCGGTTTCTAAGTAAAATTCGGGCAATTAATGGCCACATATTGTGCAAAGTGGGCGCAAAGAAAACACAAAAATTTGGCTAAGCGGTTTTTGCTTTTTTTCAGAATGTGAAGGTCGAGGTAAATTTGATAGCGAGGTTTTCTAAGGCATCTGAGTAAGCATATGGGCCATAGCGGTAATAAAAACCAAGGCCTAAACCCCTGTACAGGTTCCGCATTTCTACACCACTTTCCCAAAACCCCTTTTCCAAGGTATTGAATTGAGGTAGTACTTCCTGAAATTGAGGGCCTTGCTCCCATGCTGTTTGTTGTAGATCACCAATAGCAAAGCGATGAACCGCAGCCAACTGTGGGTTCCATTTTTTGATTTTGATAAGGTGTTTAGGAGCAGCATATTCTAGGGCCAATTGCAACTGACGGTCGGAAAGAAACTCGTTGTTCAGCATGGTTTCGAAGGCATCTCGAGAACCAATATCAAAACGGGGAACATAATCAAATTGAGCTTGTCTAAGGTTGGTTAGGGGACTGAAGAAATACGAAACAGGGGCTCTGTTTAGCAAGGCCTCAGAACGCATTTGAACGCGCCAATCGCCCCAACGAAGGCTTTTCCAACTGTGTTCAATTCTCAATTGCAAGCGCTGAAACGCATTGGCGCTGTTATTATCGGCTTGGGCATGAATAACATCCAGATAGGCAATGGGGTAGGTGCTTCTCAACAGCCTTCTGCCTTCTGGGGTGTTCATGTACTTATCGCCTGGAGCATAGGCCAAAGAAAACTGATAAATCATGCCTTGAAAAGATGATTTTCCGGCTGCGGGTATTTCTACTTTGTTTTGAGGTAAATAACGGCGGTCTTCGCGCCAAACGCCAAATCGAGACTTAATGTTGGGCCTCAAGTCCACATCCAACTTCAAACCAAATTGTTCCACTTCGTCGAATCGGTCTATGGCGTAATAACGGTTATCCTGTGCGGCCAACAGCCCGGGTTTTCTTTGAAGAGCCCATTGAGATTGGCTCATTTCAGCAATGTCGCTGTTTATAAAAGAGGTTAGTTTCCAAGGTGAATACAATGACGACCTAAACGACACATCAGCACCATATTTCCAGGCTTTGTCTTTAAAGCCATAGGCAAAATAACCGCCAGTGGAAATGTATTTTGAGAGACGTTCGTTGGTGTGAAGTCCCAATCCAAGGCGTAATCCTTCGTAGGGTTCGTTGAATCGTAGCAACCGGTCGAGCTCAAAATCAACCCATTTCCATCTAAATTTTCCGTTTATCAAAGCTGAGATGGCCGCAACTTTTTGATCGAGATTTATGTCTTGACCAATGCTGTCGATGGTGCCATAAGTTTGCTGTTCTTTGGCATCCAAGGGGGCATTTCTGAATCGGTTCCAATAATCTTGTTCGCGCTTTGCGGCTTCGGCCCCTAAACTGAGTTCAACACGTGGAATGCCTTTTTTATCTAAACCGGCATTAATGGCAATATCTTGAATATAAGTTCTGCCAATGGCTTTAGGAGCCAGGCCATTAATTTGAAGAGTGGAGCCAAAATCTATATCTAAAAGTAGTTGAACAGGAAACCAAACCTTGCCATATTGGACATATTTCTGATGAACTTCGACCTTGAGACCAACAGAATCGGTCTTTCGGGCTATAACATTTCGGAGCGAAAAGCCATCGGTTCCGATAAACAAAGTGCCTTCAAGCAAATCGCGACGCTTTGTATCTCTGGGTCTAAAGCTTATGGCGTATACAGTGTCGGTTTCGAGTTCTGCAGTTTGCAGTGTGTCTTGAATAACAAAAAAATACTCGCGCATTGAATTGGCCCTTAAGGGGTTTATAAAGCGATTTCCCAAAACCTCCAATTCGGCTTGGTAAAAAGAAAACGATTGAAACTGGGTACCAATTAAAGTAAACATAGGGTTTTCAAAGCCTGAAATGCGCGAAGCCAATACTTCTTCATGGTCGCGTTTGCCTTTCAAGTATTTACGTTCGGTTACGGATTCCATTAAGAAAAAATGCGAACGTTGGGTAAATTTTTGAAAACTGAAAGCACTGCTATCAAATTTTCCATCTTTATCGTACAATTTGATGCTGTCGCCGTTAACGGTCATGAGCAACTTATTGTACGACTTATAGCTAAAATCGCTTAAACTGAGTGGGTCGTTGGCGTCCTTTTGCAAAGAAGCTTGGCGAATAATTCGATGTGCAGGATTTTCCCCAGGCAAAATCACCGCTTCCATTAGCAACACGTTGTCGCGATCCAATTTAATAACCAAGTTGTTAAGATTCATATCCGGTAATAACTTGATTTCCTTTTTTATATACCCCAAATACGATAGCTGTATAGAGCGGATGGGTTCTTTGCTTTTTAATTCAAAATAGCCGTCTAAATCGCCAAGGGTACCGGCCGAGCTTCCGTTGTAGGTGATGTTAACAAATGGCAGGGCCTGTTGGTCGGCGGCATCTAAAACGCGGCCTTTTACCACATTTTGAGCTATAATGGGTTTTAATGCAAAAGCCATAATGGCTATGGATAGACCAAGTATTTTCATTCGCCCAATTTAAAATCTTCTGTAATGGTAAAAACAATTTGGTTACAAGCGTTGGTATTTGAATTTTAGCGTCTTTTTGAATTTCATTTGTTTTGAATCTTATAATACTTTGAAGTTTAACCCAGCGGGTTTTTTAAAAAGATGGCAGCAGATAATAGGTTTTTTCTCAAGAGCATAAGTGTATATATACAGAAAATCTAATTTATTGATTTCAATAATGGATTGAAAAACAAATATTTTTCAGTGTTAGGTGCGTGGTGTTATAATTATAGTTATTTTTACTATAAGCCTCCCACGTTGGTTGGCTGTAAAACCATAACATGCGCAATACTCTACTCAGCGCTCTGGCTGCACTTGGTTGTGTGGCCCTCCATGCCCAAAATGGGCCGATTGATTTTGAACCAGGTGGAATTGGAGCCAACTGGCAATGGACTGTATTTGAAAATGCAGGCAATGTTTTGCTCGAAATTGTCGATAATCCCGATGTTTCTAATACCAACCCTTCATCTAAAGTCGCCAAATTCACTGCCATGGCTCAAGGCAATCCATGGGCAGGTTGCGAAAGCCAGCACGGTAGTGGAACCGGATCGTTTGCCATTCAAAGCAGCAACGCCATCATTCGCATTACAGTTTGGAAAAGTGTGATTAGCGATGTAGGCATTAAACTTGTTCGACCTGATGGTTGGAGTTTGGGCGAAATTAAAGTAAGCAATACCTTGGT
Organism: Chryseobacterium gleum; assembly: GCA_945883565.1. Lineage (GTDB taxonomy): Bacteria > Bacteroidota > Bacteroidia > Flavobacteriales > Schleiferiaceae > RFXV01. The sequence continues at coordinate 37,805 of CAMCXO010000006.1, read as the reverse complement.
TAACCAATGGGAACAGCTAAGTTTTGATTTCACTAGCCATATAGGCTTGAGTCCGAATTATGACCAAGTGGTAATATTCCCCGATTTCAGGCCGCGGTCGGCAAATGAGGTAATTTATTTTGACGATGTTTTCGGAGCTGAGGTTATTCCTTTTTCTGCAGACGAATTTGTTAAAGATGGATTGAAAGTTTGGCCAAATCCTGGGAATGGTTTAGTAAATATCCAAAGCCAGTTGCCAATAAAAGAGGTAGTGGTGTTAAATGCCTTAGGACAAATACAAATGAAGACGCAACCTTTCGATTTAGAAACTACATTAGATATTCAGAATTTGGCGGAGGGAATTTATACGTTGACCATAAAAATGGATAATCAAACTGTAAATCACCGCTATATAAAGCTAGATTAGTTTAGAATAGAATAAGAACAATAAAAAGCTTGTTGCTTATTTAGGATTAAAAACATTTGTATACATAAAAAAAAGCTGCCCTAGAAAGGCAGCTTTTTTAATAAAGCAGGATTCTAGAAACAGTACTTATTTGATTCGATGAGTTTTGCTGCCAGAGATCTTCTTAAAAGTTTCACATTAGGCCCTCTTCTCAATTTTGTAAACCGCTTCAATCCCATTAGCAAAAGTTGTTGTTCGTCGCCTTCCGTAAATGAGTAAATGGCTTCACGGCCGCTGCGAGCTGTTTTTTCTGCTGCTTCTAAAGCGTAAAGTTGAACCATCATTTTAGCGAAATCAGCAGTAGGTGCAGCCATTTGTTGCAGTTTTTCGGCTCTGAGAATACCACTTTCGAGGTGGTAAATCTCCATGAGCATGTCGCTGGCGAGCATTAAAATTTCTTGTTCTTCTTCTACATGCATTCCGAATTTTTCTACAGCCTTTCCGGCCACCATCAACAATGCTTTTTTAAGATTGCCCAAAAGCTCTTTTTCGAACGCAAAGGCTTGATTTTCGTCGGGTATGTCGAACGAGGGGATTTCCATGAGTTCTTGACCAACTTTCATGGCAGGCCCCATTAAATCGATTTCGCCTTTAAGGGCTTTTTTCAACAACATACCCACAGAGAGCATGCGGTTAATTTCGTTGGTGCCTTCATAAATTCGGGCTATACGCACATCACGGTAAGCACTTTCCATATTGGCATCAGCCGAATAGCCCATACCACCAAAAATCTGTACGCCTTCATCTGCAATGTAAGTTGCTACTTCTGATGCATGTACTTTAAGGAGTGCGCATTCAATTGCATAATCTTCAACGCCTTTCAATTTGGCTTTTTGTGCACTAAGACCTTCACTTTCGAGTCGTTGAATGTTGTTTTCAATGTCTTGACCGGCCCTATAGGTTGCGCTTTCAGAAATCCAGTGCAGGGTAGCCATTCGGGCCAGCTTTTGTTGAATAGCGCCAAAGTTCGAAATGGCTTGTCCAAACTGATGACGCTCGTTGGCGTATTTAAGTGACTCGGTTATAATGCGTCTGTTGGCATCGAGGCAGGCTGCCGCCAGTTTAATTCTGCCTACATTTAAGGCATTCATGGCAATTTTGAACCCGCCATTGCGTTCGCCTAAAAGGTTTTCGGCCGGTACCTCTAAGTCGTTAAAAAAAACCTGTCGTGTAGAGCTGGACTTAATACCCATTTTATGTTCTTCTTCGCCCATGCTCAAGCCTTTACTGCCTTTTTCTACCAGAAAACCCGTAATGTTGGCATCGTTTTCTATGCGAGCGAAAACAATAAACAAGTCGGCATAACCGGCATTGGAAATCCACATTTTTTGACCTGTTATTTTAAAGGATTTACCGTCGGCCGATGGAACGGCTTTGGTCTTCCCACTGTTGGCATCTGATCCGGCTCCGGGTTCTGTTAAACAATAGGCCCCTATCCATTCGCCGCTGCTTAATTTAGGAAGGTATTTTACTTTTTGTTCTTCACTTCCATAGAGCAAAATGGGCAAAATACCGATTCCAGTATGAGCGCCATATGCTGTTGATAAAGAGCCTGTGGCTCCGCTTATGCGGTCACAAACCAACATAGAGGTATTGAAACCCATGCCCAGTCCACCATATTGTTCGGGCACATAAATACCTAGAAGACCCAACTCTCCCGCTTTTTTCATTAGTTCGAGCGTGAAACCGTAGTCGGGTTTTTCGAATCTAAGTTTATTTGGCCAAACTTCTTTGTCAACAAAATCGCTTGTAGCTTGAGCCATCATGAGCTGTTCTTCAGAAAATTCTTCCGGAATAAAAACCTCATGCATATGACTTTCTCGCACAATAAAACTGCCTCCTGATTGGTTTTTCATATTTGTTTTTTTTAAAAATTAGAATATTTCATATACACCTGCCGCACCTTGGCCAGTGCCTACACACATACTTACCAAGCCATAAGATTGGTTTCTTCTTTTAAGTTCAGAGAAAAGCTGAACGCTTAGTTTCGCGCCTGTGCATCCAAGAGGATGCCCAAGTGCAATGGCCCCACCATTTACATTAACCAAATCGGGATTTAAATCAAGAGTTTTCATCACAGCCAAACTTTGTGACGCAAAAGCCTCGTTGAGCTCGATAAGTTGAATATTGTTAAGCCCAATACCGGCTTGATTTAGAGCCTTAGGAATGGCTTTAACCGGGCCGATTCCCATTATTCGAGGTTCAACACCGGCAGCCGCATAGCTCGCCAAACGGGCAATGGGTTGTAAGTTTAGCTCTTTAACAATTTTCTCGCTTACCACCACTACAAAAGCAGCACCATCGCTGGTTTGAGATGCATTCCCGGCCGTAACACTTCCACCCGAAGCAAAAACAGCCTTTAGTTTTGCTAAAGCTTCTAAATGGGTATCGGCCCGGGGCCCTTCATCCTCAGCAAAAATCAATTTATTGGTTTGACGTTTTTCGCGCGCATCCAAATAGGTTTGTTCAATTTCTAGGGGTACAATTTCTCCGGCGAATCGCCCTTCTTTTTTGGCATTCAATGCTTTTTGATGCGATGCAAAGGCAAAGGCATCTTGTTCTTCTCGGCTAACATTATACATTTCGGCCACGGCTTCGGCGGTCAGACCCATGTTGTTGTACCAATCGGCATGCTCCTTAACGATTGAATAATTGGGTGTAACTTTCCAGCCGCCCATAGGAATAAAGCTCATGGATTCGGCACCTCCGGCAATGATTACGTCGGCCATGCCGCTTCTTATTTTGGCCGTGGCAATGGCAATGGTTTCTAATCCACTGGAACAATAACGGTTTACCGTCATACCGGGTACTTCAACGGTGTTTAAACCGAGAAGTGAAATAAGTCGACCAACATTCAAGCCTTGTTCTGCTTCGGGCATGGCATTGCCTACTATTAGATCGTCGATTCTGTTTTTATCTAATTGAGGCAGTTCTTTCATTAAAGCTTCAATTACCCGGGCAGCTAAATCGTCGGGTCTGAAAAAGCGCAAACTGCCTCGAGGGGCTTTTCCTACGGCTGTGCGTTTAGCGGCTACTATATAAGCTTCCATAATATTGTTTTTAAGAGATTAATTGCGAAGGGGTTTGCCGGTTTTTAGCATATGTTGAATGCGTTCCAATGTTTTTCGTTCACCACAAAGGCTTAAAAAGGCCTCGCGTTCAAGGTCGAGCAGGTATTGCTCGCTTACTTCTGTGGGTTCCGATAAATCGCCTCCACTCATAACATAGGCCAGTTTTTGGCTCACTTTTACATCGTGTTCGCTTACAAATCGGCCTTCCAACATGGCGTGAGCACCAGCAAAAAACATGGCTAAAGCTTGTTTGCCAAGCACTTTTACTTTTTGAGGAGGTGGTTGGGTATAACCTAACTCTGCTAAAAAAACCGCTTTGCGTTTGGCATCGGCAATTTGCCTTCTTCTGCTCATGCTTATTTGATCCTTGCCTTTTTCCAGAATGCCGAGATTGTAGGCTTCGCTAGCCGAAGTCGCCACTTTTGCCATAGCTATGGTGAGGTAATTTTCGCGAAGGGCGTTCAATTCCACATCATCTTTCACATAGCGCTGTGCCGCGCGTTGGGTCATTTCTTTACTACCGCCTCCTCCCGGAATCACCCCAACCCCGAATTCTACCAAACCGATATAAGTTTCGGCAGCGGCCTGAACGGCATCGGCGTGAAGGGTCATTTCGCAGCCTCCCCCTAATGTCATGGCATGCGGGGCCACAACGGTTGGAATAGATGAATAACGAAGTCGCATCATACTGTTTTGAAAGAACTTAATGGCAAAGCTCAATTCGTCCCAATCTTGCTCTATGGCCATCATAAAAATCATGGCTAAATTGGCGCCTACGCTAAAATTTATGCCTTGATTGGCCACAACCAATCCTCTATATTGGCTTTCAGCTAAGTCTATGGCTTTGTTTAATCCGGAAAGAACCCCACCGCCGAGGCTGTTCATTTTCGAATGTACTTCGAAGTTTAAAATGCCATCACCCAGGTCTATAATAGAGCATTCATCGTTTTTCCATAAGGTGTGGTTTGCTCTTAAAGCGTTGAGATCGATGTATTGATTTCCACCAGGTAGGGGTTCTGTACCTTTTTTAAGAATGGAGTAGCATTTCTTCTGACCATTGTTGACCTCATAAAAATGTGTTCTTCCTTGTTTTGTTAAATCACTAATCCAAGGAGCCATTTGAAGTCCGTGCTCTTCTATTAGTTCGATTCCTTTATGAATGCCAATGGCATCCCAAATTTCAAATGGCCCATGTTCCCAACCAAAGCCGGCACGTAAAGCATCGTCTACTCTAAAAATCTCATCGCTTATTTCCGGAATTCTATGGCTAACATAGGCGAGCAATTCGGCTAATATGCGCCTGTAAAAGCGAGAAGCTTCGTCGTTACCGGAAATGAGAACCGGAAAACGATGGCCAACCATGTCTATATTTTTAGTTTTTTCGAGTATCTCGAAGCGTTTTTTTTGTTGAGATTTGTAAAGGCCTGTTTTTAAATCGAGCGATAAAATTTCACTATTGCCATCGGGCTGGTTAACTTTTTTGTAGAATCCCTCTCCTGTTTTACTTCCTAACCGATTATCGTTCATCATTTTTTGAACGAAGTCTGGCAATACAAACACCGAGTTACGTTCATCGTTGGGGCAGGCTTGGGCCAAGCCTTGTGCAACTCTAACTAAAGTGTCGAGGCCCACCACATCACTGGTTCTAAAAGTGGCAGACTTTGGCCTTCCAATAACAGGACCGGTTAACTTATCAACATCTTCTACTGTTAAATCAAAATCTTTTAGGGCATGAAAAAGCGACATTATTCCAAAGACCCCAATTCGATTAGCAATAAAAGCTGGGCTATCTTTGGCTAGAACTGTTAATTTCCCCAAAAAAAGATCGCCATAGTGCATTAGAAAATCCACTACTTCCGGGGCTGTTTCCGGCGTTGGAATGATTTCAAGGAGTTGTAAATACCTTGGGGGATTAAAAAAGTGCGTGCCGCAGAAATGGCGTTTAAAATCTTCGCTGCGCCCTTTAAGCATAAAATGAATGGGTATTCCCGAAGTATTTGAGCTAACCAAAGAGCCCGGCTTTCGGAATTTGTCGACTTGTTCGAAGATGATGTGTTTAACATCCAAACGTTCAACTACCACTTCTATAACCCAGTCACACTCTTGTATTTTGGGCATATCATCATCGAAATTGCCGACCGTGATGCGCGAGGCAAATGATTTGTCGAAGAGAGGTGCCGGATTGGTTTTGATGGCTTTTTCCAGTCCTTCTCGTGCAATACGGTTTTTATGGCTAGAGGGAATGCCAGGCTTGCCAGATGCCTCATGGGCTTCAGTCGATTCTTTAAAGGCCATGTCGAGCAACAAAGCCTGAACGCCAATATTTGCAAAATGGCAGGCAATTTGGGCGCCCATAATGCCCGAGCCTAAAATGGCTACTTTTTTAATGGTTCTGTTGTGCATATAACAATTGTTTCTTTTCGGTTTCAATTATTCGTACCAAAGCTTTAGCTGTTTCAAAAAAAAGATGAAGCCTTTCAGGCGCTATTTTTTCTCGGACCACATTGTTAAAATGTAGGACTGCTTCACGGGCCTTATCGCGCATAATTTGCCCTTCATTGGTTAGGTGTATAAACACCATGCGTTTGTCGTCGGGTGAACGTCTTTTAGCAATTAAGCCTTTGTCTTCTAAACTTTTTAGAGTTCTACTCATACTGGTGGCTTCCATGCCCATTCTAGGGCCGAGAGCAGTAGAGGGAGTTCCTGTAGGCTCAATTTGTAGCAATAAAAAACCGCTGGCCATGGTCCCTCCATAGTCAGCGGCAATTTCGTTGTACATGCGCACCAACGATTGCCAAGTGGCGCGCAAATGAAAATCTACTGTTTCTTCAGGTTTCAAATTCGGGGAAGTATTTCCCCAAATCTACATAAAATATGCGTGCATACAAATTAAGATTTGCTCAGGCCGTCTGCCAACTGATTCAGCAAATTTTGAAGAGGCTTTTCTAGCATCATGCGCAACATTGGGTTTACATCACCTTCAAAACATATTTGACATTCAGTGTTTTGATCATCAACATCACGCATGTCGCATAATAATTTGAATGTGACAGGTCCTCCCGTCGATTCTAAAGCAATTTGCTTGTCGTGCATAGGAGTAGAGCGTTTAAGGCCTACTTTAGGCAAGGCACCTAATCCAAAAGTAAAGCCGTTTTCGTGGACTTCAAAGTGGTTAACTTCTTTTGGGAATATTTGCTTAAAGTTTGAATAGTTGGCCAAAAACTGCTTTATTTCGTCTACACTTTTGGGCACAATTACGAGAGGGCTTTCCAGATTCATTTCAATGAGATTGATTTAAGGCTTCCAGGATTGAGGAGAATGGCGCCAGTTCTTTAAAATTTCTTGTTCGTTTTCAGAAATGTAACCCGTTTTAACCGACTGTTCGAGTAAGTGTTCGTAATCGCTTAAAGTGGTGATGGCACATTGGGCCTGTTCAAAGGCCTGTTGGCTTGCTTCAAAACCATAAGTAAAAATAGCTACCATGCCCTGTACTTGGGCTTCATGGGCTCTTAAGGCATGTACTGCCTTTAGCGAACTGCCTCCTGTACTTATCAAATCTTCAATTACCACCACCCGCTTGCCTTTTTCAAGAAACCCTTCCACTTGATTTTGCTTACCGTGGCCTTTTGGCTCAGGCCTTACATATACAAATGGCAGATTGAGCGATTCGGCCACCAAGGCCCCTAAGGCGATGGCACCGGTAGCTACTCCAGCCAATACTTCTGCGTTGTCGTAGCGGTCGCGAATAAGCTTTACCATTTGTTCTCTCAAATACGTTCGAACCAGTGGAAAACTAAGGGCTACTCTATTGTCGCAGTATATAGGCGACTGCCAACCACTGGCCCAAACAAAAGGAGGATTTGTACGCAGTTGAATGGCCTTTATTTGCAAAAGAAATTCGGCAGTCTTATAAGCCGTGTCACGATTGAAAACCATGAGTCAAAAGTATGAAGTTTTCGTGCGGACGCACGTGTTGAGGTTGGTTTCAGAGCCTTTTTCGTTAAATGCCGAGCGCTTGGTTTTAGCTGATTTGCCCAATTGGCTGAATAATTGGGAGATGCTTTATGAAAGCTCTGGTGAACGCATTTTTGAATTGGTACACGAAAAGCCGGAAAAAGTGTTTGAGGCACTTTTTAGCTATTTTATACCGATTGAAGCCGCAGGTGGCTGGGTACAAAACAGTTTTAATCAAAATCTTTTCATCCACCGTTTGGGATTTTGGGATTTGCCGAAAGGTAAAATTGAAAAGAACGAAACTCCTGAAATCGCTGCCATTCGCGAGGTGATGGAAGAAGTCGGTTTAGAGGGCTTAAAAATTATAGCCCCATTGCCAAAAACCTATCACACCTATCAAATGCATGGCAACAGGGTATTGAAAACCACCCATTGGTTTAAAATGCAAACCCAATACACTGGATTATTGAAGCCTCAAGTTGAGGAAGACATAACTGAGGCTGTTTGGCTCGATTATATAGGGGTAAAAATGGCTCTTCTTCAAACCTATCCTGCCATCAAGCTATTGGCAAAAGCCATAGGGATAGATATTCAAGATTAAATTCTTTTAATGCTGCAACCTATTTGTTTGGTTTCTGAAGGATTGGGTTTTTTACCGGCCATCATATTTACAATAGCATCGCGCAAATAATGCTTACTAACGGATTTGTCTTTGTTTTCAAATTTGTCATTAATACTGCCTTTATAAACGAGTTTCATGTTTTTATCGAATAAAAACACATGTGGTGTGGTGCTGGCCCCAAAAGCATCGGCCAGTTGGCTGTTTACATCAACCAAATAAGGCGTATTATAATTTTTATTTTGAGCATGGGATTTCATGGCCATGAGGGCGTCTTCGTCTTTTCTTTTGGCCTCATTGCTGTTAATCAGCGCTACACCCAGGTTGTTGCGAGATGCAATATCACCTAAAACTGGGTACTCATCTTCCCAACCGGCTACAAACGGACAGGTGTTACAAGAGAAGATGACCAATAGTCCATTGGTTTGTTTCAAGTCGTTCAAACTGTAAGAAGTTCCGCTTATATCCTGCATTTTCAGATTTGCCAAAGGCGCAAGGTCGCCTATTTTAAGTTCTTCTTTTTTATCGATAAAGGCCGAAGACATTAAGGCCAAAACGATAATTAAGAGGTTTTGCATTTTTTTCATGTTGCTCCTGAGGTTTTTGGTTAAGAATTAATTTTACTTCCAGGCTTTAGGGTCGGGAGCGTTTTTAATCCACTTCAACGGCCCATTGCAGCCAATTTCTATAACAGAAGTGTTTTCGTCTGCGAAATGTTTGAGTATAGCTTTAGTCCAAGTTCTAAACTCTTCTTCAAAATATTGACTGCATTCCATTTGAAAAATAACAAATGCGTTTTCAGTAAAAAGAACCAGCCCGGGCTTACCATATTCGTAAACCCTAAAATCTTTTCCGGGCCTTAAGGTTTTGTTTTCTAAAAAATCGTTCAACCAGTCTTTTCTCGCGTATAAGTAATCATCGGTTTCGTCGAAAGCATAAAGTGCCAGATGCCATTTAAAATAGGCCGTACGTTCCAAATTGTCTTCCCTTTTTTCTTTCGATTTGAATTGGATATACCTTTGAAAATCAGGATTGCTGTTGTTCAAACTGCCCCATTTTGGTTCGGTAACATTTAATGCTTTTTCTTCAAAACCCGCATTTGAAGCCCACTCGACAAATGACGAAAGGCTTTGTTTCCATTCATCACTTTGCCCAAATAAACCAATGGGTTCAATTAAAATAGCCATAACCAAAAAAAAAGGGCTAAAAAGCAGGCTACATTTTGAACTAAACAATTTCATTCTTTACTATTTACCATTAAGCCGTATTTTTTTTGCACTGTTTCGACCGTTCAAATTAAAATCAATTTTTGCACTTGAACGGGCATAGCTACCTTTGATTATGATGTTTCAGATACACGGCATTTTACGGCGCGCCTTTTTAACATGGGCTTCTGTTTTGGTTTTCGGTTTTGGGTTAAACGCTGAAGACTATCCGAAACGCCCTCAACCGCCAAGATTGGTAAACGATTTAGCCAACATTTTTGAACCAAACGAGCGCCAGGAACTAGAGCAAATGCTTGTGGCTTACAACGACTGTACCTCAACCCAAATTGTGGTTGTTACAGTAAAAAGTACTGAAGGACAAGATATAAATTTTTACGCTGCTAAAATTGGAGACGAATGGGGTGTAGGTCAAAAATATAAAGACAATGGCTTAGTGCTTTGTGTAGCGGTGAATGACAGGAAAATGGCCATACAAACCGGAAGGGGTATAGAAGAACATCTTAATGCGAGGCTTACCAAGCGCATTATAGAAGATTTTATTGTACCCGAATTTAAGAACCGCAATTACTATGCTGGCGTTCAAAAAGGCGTACTGCAGATTATAGCGGTTTTGTCAGGCCAGTTTGTTAATGAAAACCCCAACGGCAAACCCATGCCACCTTTAGTTTTAATTGCTCTAATTATTCTCATTGTATTCATTGTTCTCGCTGCTCGTAACCGAGGAGGGGGAGGAGGTTATATGTTAGGACCCGGAGGCGGCCATTTTTTTGGTCCGCGTCATTTTGGAGGATTTGGCGGGGGTGGTTTTGGTGGCGGTGGCGGCGGTTTTGGTGGTTTTGGTGGAGGTAGCTTTGGTGGAGGCGGTGCCAGCGGAAGTTGGTAACAGGGAAATTGTGCGGTCTTACTGTTGATTGATTCCCATTATAAAGCCCAAAGCTGGTGCAATTCTGGGCTTCCAAGCATTTTCATCGTGTTCAGCGCCTTCAAAGACCAAGCTTTTAAAATTTTTTTCATTGTAAAATCCGGTAGATAAATACAAACTGTCTATTCGTTTTTGATGGAAGCGATAAGGGGTATCGAGGGTAGCCGTTCCGCAATCGAAGTACAATTTTGGAAGGGTTTCGCTGTTTAAGCTTTGCTTAGATAAATAGTCTAGGGCTGCATTCGTAAACCATTTACTATCTGAATCTAAACGCAAAGGCCAGTGCGGCGACAAACAAGCTGCTCCGCCGAAAACCATAGGGTACTCGCTTACGGCATACCATGAAATAAGCCCTCCCATCGAGCTTCCGGCTATAAAGGTGTGGGCTCTATCGGCTTTTGTAGAAAACGCATTGTCAACCGCCGGTTTGAGCTCTTCCACCAAAAATCGCAGATAATAGTCACTTTGCAGACTTAAGTCGGTGTTTTGATGCCGCCATTTTTTCAAGCTATCAACGGGAATGGCTTCAGCCGGTTTGGCCGGGCAATATTCTAAAAACCGCCTTTCGGTGCTCCAAGGGGCCACAATAATGATTTGACTTAATGGGTGGTTTTGGTCTAATGAATCAAGGGTTTTTCCCAATTCCCACGATTTTCCCCAATGGCTGTTTTCGGAGTCGAATACGTTTTGGCCATCGTGCATATATAACACCGGATACGTTTTGTTAGAATCGTAATTGGGCGGAAGTCGAATTTCGATATGCCTTGGTAATACGAATTTCGAATCAAAACTCTCCCAAGTCAGATATTGAGATGCTTCGTTTTTAATGTTTTGAGCTGTTAGGGACTGACATGATAAACATAACCATGCAAGCATGATTCCTAAGAATATTTTAAGCGGTTCATTCGTTTTCATCTTTGTGAAAGAGTATAATTTGGTTTTTTCCGTTCGGATCTAACAAATGGAGTTGATCTTCGATAATTTGAAATTTTGCAACGCGAGATACGGACTCCAAAAACGCATTTTCGTATGATTGTTGGCAGGCCATTCGTGTGGTGGCCCCTGTGTATAAAAGGATTTGTTCGCTCTGAATTTGATAATGGCCATTAAATCGGTTACAACCTGTAAATCCTCTAAAACCACCATCTTGTGTAAAAAAAACATACGGTAGATGATTGTGAATAGAATCGAGAGGCATTTTTTCTTCCGATAAAGACACAGCTGTCCATTTTTTATTATTCAGTTGTAATGGAGCTGAATTTTTTGTTTCCAATCCTGTACATCCTATAGAGCACAATAAAATGGCGTAAATGAATACCGATGGGTGGGGTTTCATTTAAAGCTTGGTTTTTATACAAAACTAACCAAGTGTTTATAATAAAAAAGAGAAGTAAGTATTAGAATAACCGACATTCTTAAATTTTGAGTTAAATAAAAAAGCAGGTTCTAAAATGCCCTTGGAGGCTTTAAATTCGCCAATCGTTGAATACGTCTATTTTTTTACCCTAATGAGTGAAGTTCTTTTGGATTTGGCCGGAAAATCCATCTTGTTGGTAGAAGATAATCCCATCAACCAAAAAGTGACCGAGCGTTTTTTAAGCCGTTGGGGTGCTAAAGTGGTTATAGCGGTGAATGGAAAAGAGGCTTTAGTATGCTTGGAGAATACTGCGTTTAATTTGGTGCTCATGGATATTCAAATGCCTATAATGGATGGTTTTGCTTGTACAGCCGCCATTCGGGCATCCGAAAATTTAGAAGTAGCCAATTTACCAATTTTGGCTTTAACCGCCGATAACTCTCAAGAAACAGCTCAGGCTGTACTAAAAGCTGGTATGAACGATGCCTTAAGCAAACCATTCAAGCCAGAGCATTTGGGCCAAAAAATAATAGGCCTTTTAGAGCAATGAGTGTAAAGGCCTCTGTTGTATCTAATTTCTTAAATAACTGGGCACAGATTAGTTGGGCCGAATCCTACGACAATGTGGGCTTGCTCGTAGGGGAGCCGGATACAGAAGTAAATGCTGTTTTGGTATGCTTAGATGTAAGCCCCGAAGTAATTGAGGAAGCTATTGAAAGGCAATGCCAAATGGTGGTGGCTCATCATCCCGTTATTTTCAAAGGACTACATAAAATTACTGGTGCCCAATATACCGAGCGGTTGGTTTTAAAGGCCATTCGTCATGGCATTTGTATTCATGCTATACACACCAATCTCGACAATTCTTTTTTTGGTGTTAACCAAACTTTAGCCTTGAAATTGGGCTTTAAACCCACACAAGTACTGAGGCCGTTTAGAGGCAATCTCGAAAAATTGGTGACCTATGCGCCAGTATCGTCTACAGAAAGTGTTTTACAGGCCATGTTTGCAGCCGGAGCAGGTTCTTTGGGAGGATATAAAGAATGCAGTTTTGTTTTGGAAGGAAAAGGCAGTTTTCTGCCAACGGCAAACACCAATCCGGCGATTGGCGAAAAAGGTATTCGCAATGCGGTTGCCGAAAAGCGAATAGAAGTATTAATTCGCAAAGAATCGACTCAAAAAGTAATTGATGCCCTTAAACAGGCCCATCCTTACGAAGAAGTGGCATACGATTGTATTCCACTTTCAAATACCGATTTAGAACTTGGCTCAGGCATGTTGTCTATGTTACCTGAGCCGTTGAGCGAAAACGAACTATTGGCTCAAATCAAACAAGTACTTCAGGTGCCTTTTGTTAAACACAGCCCGAAATTAAACCGCATAGTAGAAAAAGTGGCCATTTGTGGTGGAAGCGGTAGTTTTTTAATTGAAGACGCTAAAGCATCTGGAGCTCAAGTGTATATAACTTCTGACTTGAAGTATCACGATTATTTTAAGGCCGATAATCAATTGCTTTTGGTAGATGCCGGCCATTATGAAACCGAACAATTCACTTCCGAATTAATTGCTGAAAAACTGCGCTCAGAATTTGATACTTTTGCGGTCCTTTTAACGGAAACAAATACCAACCCCATTTCGTATGGCTGATACAACGAAAGAGTTTACAGTAGAAGATAAACTTAGAGCAATTTACGACCTACAACTTATTCACTCCAGACTAGACAGCATTCAGAATGTTCGTGGTGAATTGCCTCTGGAGGTAGAAGATCTTGCAGATGAAATTGCCGGCATGGAAACACGTTTGTCGCGTATGGAAGACGAAGTGAAGGACCAAGAGAACGACATTAAGGAAAAGAAGAATAACATAAAAGACCATCAGGCTCAGATTAAAAAGTACGAAGAACAACAAAAAAACGTACGAAACAATCGCGAGTTTGATGCCATTTCGAAAGAAATAGAATTTCAAGAGCTTGAAATACAATTGGCCGAAAAACGCATACGCGAGCAAAAAGCCCGCATCGAAGCCAAAATCATGCAAATTGAAGAGCTAAAAAGTAAATTGGAAGAACGCACCTTGCACCTGCATCACAAGCGCGAAGAGCTCGATGGCATTTTGCAAGAAACCGAGAAAGAAGAAAATGCCCTTTTGGCTTTGGCAGAAGAATACAAAGCCAAAATAGATGCCCGTTTATTAGCAGCTTACACCAGAATACGAAACAGCGCCCGAAATGGATTGTCGGTTGTGCCCATCGAAAGAGGTGCTTCTGGAGGGTCGTTTTTCACCATACCGCCTCAACGTCAGCTTGAGATTGCCACCAGAAGAAAAATAATAAGCGATGAGCATTCAGGCCGAATTTTGGTAGATGCCGCTTTGGCCCGCGAAGAAGAAGAACGCATGAACGAGATCTTCCGCTCGCTGCAGCATTAAATTTTTCGCTTTGAAATGGATTTTAGCAGCCCTGCTGAGCCTGTCCTCTTTATTGGGGTTTGCTCAACAGGGCTTTGTTGTAATTAATGGTCTCGATAGTATCCAAAATGACATTCTTGTACTCAAACTAAATGCCGCACAGAAGCGCCTCGACAGATTAAAATCTCTTCACCCTCAAAATGCCTATTTATCGCTTCTCCAAGGCCGTTTGTATTTTTTTAGGGCCTTTTTGCCCGATGATGCAGAAGGTTATTTGGCCATAAAACCCGAACTGGAAAAGGCCATAACGGCTTGTGAAAAATTTGAAGAAACCGGCCATTTGGCGCTTATTGCGGCTTCTGAACTGTATTTGATGCAAGCTTTTCTGAGCATGCGCTATGGCGAAAACATGAAAGCTGCCTGGTCGGGTTTACAGGCTTATCGAAAGTTAAACACGGCTTTTGAACGATTTCCCGAAAAACCTTTGGTGCGTTTTGGATACGGATTGCTTCAAGCTACTGTGGGGAGTTTGCCCGAGAACTACCGAATTTTCACCAAACTTATAGGCATGAAAGGTTCGGTAGACCATGGAATAAAACAAATGCAATCGGCTTTAGAAAGCCAACAGCTCAAAAACAATGCGCTTTTTTATGATGAATTCGCCTATATGTATGTTTTGGTTCGATTTCAGCTTTTGGAAGACGACAGCCAACTTCTGGCAGATTTTGGGGTGAACAGCCGCGAAAGTGCCTTTATGATGAATTTAGAGGTATTGCTTCTCAACAAAAGAGGTGAAAACGACAAAGCGATAACGTTAATGATGAATCGGCCCAAAAGCGAGGCGTATTCTCCTTTTCCTTACATCGATTATTTATGTGGCAAGGCTTTGTTAAACAAACAAGATCCACGATCGTCAGTGTATTTCTGGCAATTTGCTAAATCGTACAAAGGAAGAAACCACTGGGTATCGCTTTACAGATATTTGTGGTGGGATGCAGCCCTAAAAAACCAAGAAGAAGCCGCCAATTTTTATTATCAAAAAGCCATAAAACTTAAAGTTGTTTCATCGTCAGATGCTATGGCCAAAATAGACCTTGAAAGCAAAATGCCATGGCCTCTCATTAAAGCCCGTTTGTATTTTGATGGGGGGTACGATTCTGAAGCCTTGAAATACTTGAACTCGTCTGAACTGATAAAGCAATGCAAATCCCTTGAGCACTTTCAAGAACGACATTACCGATTAGGTCGAATTCTATACCGCAAAAAACGCTTAAACGATGCAGAAGAAGCTTTTATAAAAGCTTTGCAATACTGCAAAACACATAGCTTTAACTGTGCAAACAGCCACTTACACTTGGGTTTTGTTTATCAGGAACAAGGAAAAAATACAGCAGCATCCGAACAATTTAAAAAAACACTGGCTCAAAAAGGATTTCCTTTTTCTGAAGGATTGCACCAAAAGGCACGCACTAGTCTCGAAGAGCTGAAGTTGAAATCGACTGTGAAAATAAGCGATTAAATCTAAACCGGAACTGTGAGGTGAAACTGGTTGAGGTATTTTATAACCAATTTGTTGAATACATCAGGCTGTTCAATATTTACCACATGACCACAGTTTTCAACAATTTCAAGCCTTGTATTTTTATGTTTTGAAACCAATTTAGAAATGCTCGGAAGAAACATGTGGTCTTCGGCTCCCATAACATACAACGAAGGCACTTTGGCTTCTTGAATTCTGAACCATGACAATAAAGGATTAACTTCTGAGGCCAGAGCAAACCATTTTTTGAATTCTTTTTGATAGAGTTTTCGTGCTTCATTTACGAAGAGCAAACGCGATTCACGGTGGTTTTTTCTTGGCATTATAACAAATGCAAACAATTTATAAAGCAGTAAATAAGGAATAACGGATTTTAACAAAACGCCCATGCGCATTAACAGCTGTCCTCTAAAGTTAATTTTCATAACCGCTCCGCCCATAATCATGCTGTGCATCCGATTCGGAAATCTTTCGCTAAGCTCACGAATAATAATGGTGCCCAGCGAAATACCCACAAAATGTGCCTTTTCTATCTTTAAGTAATCAATTACTTCCATCACATCGTTCCCAATATGGTCAAACGTATAGCGTTTGAGCTTGTCGTAAAAGGGTTGTTTCGATTTACCATGCCCCCTTAAATCGACCAAAAGAACATTAAAATGCTGTTTGAAATCGCGAACTTGCTTGTACCAAATACTGCTGCTTCCACCGGCACCGTGAACAAAGCAAACCCACTCTTGGCTGTTCGAATTTTTGTAAACGGTGTGATGCAGCATAGGTTAAGTTCTAAGCGGTAAATATCGTTTAACGGTTTTTAAGTCCGATAGGTTTAAGTTCTTTTAAAATTTAATCTTTATCAATGAAGTTGATTTTGCCTTATACCAATCTAATTCGAGTTTATATTAATGCGCACAAAACTTTCTTATTCATTTAATACTTAAATCTTCATTTTTATAGCTAAGAAAAAGTTTCAAAAAGCTTGGATTGCTTTACTTTTGGGCTTGGCGATGCTGAAAAATTTTAAAGCATTTAATCCAAAACAATCCCAAGAAAATGGCATGTAGCAATTGTGGCTCTGGCGGGGGATTGCCCAAGGGATGTAAAAACAACGGCAGCTGTGGAACGCAAGGCTGTACACCATACCCGGTGTTCGACTGGTTGTCGAATATGCGCTTACCCGAAGGACATACCCCATTTAATATTTTAGAAATTCGTTTTAAAAACGGCAGAAAAGAGTATTTCGAAAACGCTTCAAACTTGCGCATAAGCATGGGCGATGCGCTGGTGGTTGAAGGCAATCCAGGTTTCGATATTGGCGTTTTAAGTCTTCAAGGCGAATTGGTTCGTTTGCAGCTCAAGAAACATGGTTTTCAAACTGGTACAGAACTCCCTAAGATTCTAAGAAAAGCGAATCAAAAAGACATAGATACCTGGCAGCAAGCCCGAAGCCGTGAACATCAAACCATGGTTGAAGCCCGTGAAATTGCCCAAAAGCATGGTTTAGAAATGAAAATTTCGGACGTGGAGTTTCAGGGCGATGGTACTAAGGCCACATTTTACTATACGGCCGAAAATCGGGTTGATTTCAGGCAACTCATTCGCGATTTTGCATCCTCCTTTCATATTCGAGTTGAAATGAAGCAAATAGGCGCTAGGCAAGAAGCCTCTCGGATGGGTGGCATTGGCAGCTGCGGGCGCGAACTATGCTGTTCTTCTTGGCTGAGCGATTTTCGCTCGGTAAGTACTTCTGCCGCACGCTATCAGCAGCTTAGCTTGAACCCACAAAAACTGGCCGGTCAATGCGGTAAGTTAAAATGCTGTTTGAATTACGAACTTGATGGCTATTTAGACGCCCTCAAAGGATTTCCAGATACCACCAAAAAGCTCCAAACTGAAAAGGGCTCAGGAATATTCATGAAAATGGACATTTTCAGTGGGTATCTTTGGTATGCCTACAAAGAAGATGGGATAAACTGGCACAAGCTGAAGGCCGAAGATGTGGCCGAGATATTAAAAAAGAACAAAGACAACGTTAAGGTACCTGACTTAGAAACCTTTGCTGTTCCTGAAACCGGTCCTAAAGAAAACACTCGAAATGATTATTTGCCTGAAGCGGTCTTAGTTGAAGACACTCAGGATGATATTAAACGTTTCGATGGTCCAAAGCAGCAGGCTGGCAAAAACAAAAACCGAAGAAACAAAAACCAAAGAAAGCGTCCTGGTAAATTATGATCAAACCCCTGACTCTTATTCTCTGCATTTTCTTCATCGTTGCCTGTCAAAAAGAAAAGGTTTTGTTCTCCAAGTTTGAAAGTGTGCCACAAGGGGGGTGGCCAGCCGATTCGGCCTTGAGTTTTAAGTACGAATCTGATCAAGCCGGTGAAAATGTTGGGGTTTTGGTGCACCTCAGGCACAACTCTATATATCCGTTTTCTAACTTGTTTCTTTTTAGAGAAATATGGCTCAACGGTGAAAAACAATTCGGAGATACCATTGAAATTGAATTAGCCGACGATTACGGCCGTTGGAATAGCAAAGGCATTGGATCAGTAAAAAGTATGGACTTTCCTTTTCGCAATCAAAAACTTCGTCTAGAAAGCGAAGGCCTCTATACCTTTACCTTTCAACATGGTATGCGTATAGATTCGCTTCAAGGAATAGAGAAAATAGGCATTACTATATTGCAGATTGAAGATGGCGAATAAATCGACAAAAAAATCGAAACAAGAAGACTTTAGTGCTTTTGTGCGGTCTTTTTGGCGTTTGATGGCATTTGGGTTTGGAATGCTTTTGTTAACGGTTTTGCTGGCGGCATTTGGCGTCTTTGGCAAATTACCCACTTTTGCCGAAATCGAAAATCCCATAAGCCACCGAGCCAGCACCATTTACAGCATTGATGGTGAAATTTTAGGAAAGTATTACCGCGAAAACCGGGTTCATGTGGAATATGAAGAATTATCTCCCCACGTAGTGAATGCCTTAGTGGCAACCGAAGATGAACGGTTTTTCAAGCACAGTGGAATCGACTTTAGGTCGTTGCTGCGTTCTGTGGCCAGTTTAGGAAAAGCCGGGGGGGGAAGTACCCTCACCCAACAGTTGGCCAAAATGCTGTTTCACGAACGTGATAAAAATATTTTTAAACGTATCCTTCAAAAGTTTAAAGAATGGGTTATTGCGGTCAAGCTAGAACGCAATTATACCAAAGAAGAAATTCTGGCCATGTATTTAAATCAATTCGATTTTCTCTACCAGGCTGTCGGAATTCACTCGGCTTCACGTATTTATTTCGACAAATTGCCTTCTGAATTGAAAATGGAAGAAGCCGCCGTTTTGGTAGGAATGGCTAAAAACTCGGCTTTGTACAACCCAATGCGCGACAGCACCAGAATGTTTGATCGTCGCAATGTGGTGTTCAGGCAAATGGAACGCAATGGTTTTATAAGCGAGGAAACCTATGATTCTCTTTCAAAATTGCCAATAGTGGTACACTTTAAGAAAGAAAGCCATGCCGACGGTTTAGCCCCCCATTTTAGGGAACATTTGCGGCTGTTTTTGCGCGATTGGATTGAAAAGCACCCCAAACCAGATGGCAGTTTGTACAATTTGTACACCGATGGACTTAAAATTTATACCACCCTCGATGCTCGTATGCAAGAAGCAGCCGAAGTGTCGGTAAACGAGCACATGCGAAACGTTCAAAGGGTTTTTGAAAAGGTTGAGGGTAAGCGTAAAAGCTTCCCCTTTCACCGTTTAAATGAAAAAGACATCGAAACCGTCATCAATCAGGGTATTCGACGTAGCGACCGCTACCGAAGCTTAAAAGCTGCCGGGGCCACAGCCCAGGAAATAGAAGAGGCATTCAATACACCACACAAAATGACTGTTTACCATTGGAGCGGTGAAAAAGATACTGTGATGTCCCCGCGCGATTCCATCAAATACTACAAACAGTTTTACCGGGCCGGCATGATGTCTATGGACCCTCAAAATGGACATATTAAAGCTTGGGTAGGTGGTATAGATTTTAAGCATTTCAAATACGACCACGTTAAAGAAGGCCGTCGACAGGTAGGTTCTACATTCAAACCATTTGTATACGCCACGGCCATCAGGCAAATGATGTATTCGCCTTGCTTAAAAGTGCCTAATCAAGTGGTTTGCATTGACCCTGATCAATATACCATTAACCGTTGGTGTCCTGAGAATTCGGAAGCTAATTATGGCGATTGGGTAACCCTAAAAGAAGGTCTTGCCAAATCGCTAAACACCATTACCACTTATCTTATAAAGCAAGTTCGGCCTCCGGCTGTTATCAAATTGGCACGCGATTTAGGCATCACGGCGGAAATCCCGGAAGTGTATTCAATAGCTTTGGGAACGGTCGACTTATCGGTTTACGAAATGGTGGGCAGTTATTCGGCTTTTGCCAACCGAGGCACCTATACCGAACCTATAGTTTTATTGCGAATTGAAGATGCAAATGGAATTGTTTTGGAAGAATTTGCCAATGTAAGCCGAGAGGTAATGACCGAGGAAGAGGCTTACGCCATTTGCAGTTTGCTTCAAGGGGTTTCTCAATCAGGAACCGGCGTTCGCTTGCGATCCAAAAGTGGCTCTTATTCATGGCAAAACGATGTCGTAACAGGTTTTCCTTGGGGTTTTGAAAATCCCATTGCCGGAAAAACCGGTACCACCCAAAACAATTCAGATGGATGGTTCATTGGAATGGTACCCAATTTAATTACCGGTGTTTGGGCGGGTTGCGAAGACCGTTCGGTGCATTTTAGGGGCACTGCTTATGGACAAGGGGCCACTACGGCCTTGCCTATTTGGGCCAATTATATGCGGCGCCTTTACCAACAACCTGAATTGGGCATCAGCAAAGGCGATTTCCCAAGACCAGAGGGTGAAATGTTTATTGAACTCGATTGTGCCAAATACGAAGCGCGTATGGGTGCAGAGGGCGACCTTAATCCAGATTTTTAACCGATTATGATAAATAAAGTTGTTTCAGGACCGAAAGTAGCCATTGAAGGTCTTAAACATGGTATGACGGCCATGTTTGGTGGTTTTGGTTTATGTGGAATACCCGAAAACCTTATTCTGGCCATTCGCGAAAGCGGCGTAAACAAGCTTACCTGTATTTCGAATAATGCTGGTGTTGATGATTTTGGTTTGGGTTTTTTGTTACAAACAGGTCAAATCAAAAAAATGATTTCGAGTTACGTAGGCGAAAACGATACTTTCGAAAGGCTTATGTTGAGCGGCGAATTGGAAGTGGAATTGATTCCACAAGGCACCTTAGCAGAAAGGTGCAGAGCAGCCGGGGCCGGCATTCCCGCGTTTTTTACACCGGCAGGATATGGAACCGAAGTGGGTGAAGGCAAAGAAGTGAGGGTGTTTAATGGAAAGCCCCATATTCTGGAACATGCTTTCGAAGCCGATTTTGCCTTTGTAAAAGCATGGAAAGGAGATGAAGCTGGTAACTTGGTTTTTAAAGGAAGCGCTCGGAATTTCAACCCACTAATGGCAATGGCAGGAAAAATTACTGTGGCCGAAGTTGAAGAATTGCTTCCTGCTGGTAGTTTAGATCCTAACTTTATTCATACACCCGGCATTTTTGTTCAACGCATTTTTCAAGGCGAACGTTACGAAAAGCGCATCGAACAACGTACTGTAAGAAAACGTCCGGTTTAACATTTAAAATTTTCAACATGCTCGATAAAAATGGCATCGCCAAACGAATCGCCCAAGAACTCAAAGACGGGTATTTTGTAAATCTCGGCATTGGCATTCCAACTTTGGTGGCCAACTACATTCCTAAAGGTATTTCGGTTGAGTTTCAATCAGAAAATGGGGTATTGGGCATGGGGCCTTTCCCATGGGAAGGAGAAGAAGACCCTGATCTTATCAATGCAGGTAAACAAACCATTACCACCCTGCCCGGTGCCAGTTTTTTTGATTCGGCCAATAGCTTCGCCATGATTAGAGGCCAACACGTGCATATGACGGTTTTAGGGGCCATGGAAGTAAGCCAAAATGGCGACATTGCCAATTGGAAAATCCCCGGCAAAATGGTAAAAGGTATGGGAGGAGCCATGGATTTGGTGGCCTCGGCCGAAAACATTATTGTGGCCATGATGCACACCAACAAAGCCGGAGAGTCTAAAATACTTTCGAAGTGCAGCCTTCCTTTAACAGGACTTGGTTGTGTTAAAAAAGTAGTAACCGATTTGGCTGTGCTTGAAATTAAAGACGGGGCATTTCATTTGCTCGAAAGAGCCCCAGGGGTAAGTGTTGACCACATTGTAAAAAGCACCGAGGGCTTATTGGTGGTGCCAAGTGATGTGCCTGAAATGCAATTGGGCGATTAAACTTGCTGATTATCCAAATAAAAAAGGGCTTTGATTTTATCAAAGCCCTTTTTTATTGAAATGGTATTAACCTAAAAATGGGTATCGGTAATTGCGGGCCGGCACAAAGGTTTCTTTTATGGTTCGAGCCGAAACCCATCGCAATAAATTGAGATAAGAACCCGCTTTATCGTTCGTGCCCGAACCCCGGGCGCCCCCAAAGGGTTGCTGGCCCACTACGGCTCCGGTTGGTTTGTCGTTGATGTAAAAATTACCCGCGGCTTGGCTTAAAACTTCTGTAGCCAAAACGGTTGCATAACGGTCGTTGCTAAATATGGCACCCGTTAAAGCGTATTCAGATGTTGAATCCACCAAATTCAAGCTGGCTTGCCATTCCTCATCTTCATAAACAAAAATGGTTAAAACGGGACCGAAAATTTCTTCCACCATGGTTTTGAAATGGGGGTTGGTGGTATGAATCACGGTAGGGCGAATAAAGTACCCTTCCTCATCGCTGTAGGTTCCCCCGGCAATAATTTCTGCGTCCTGGCTTTCGGAAGCGTATTTAATGTAGGCGCTTATTTTATCGTAAGCTCTGCGGTCAATTACAGCATTGATGAAATTCGAAAAATCATCCGGACTGCCCATTTTGAAACTCTCAACATCGGCAACTAAGCGCTCTTTAACCTTGGGCCATAGGCTTTGTGGGATGTAGGCCCTTGAAGCGGCCGAACATTTTTGTCCCTGAAATTCAAAAGCCCCTCTGCCCAAAGCCACTGCTACTTCTTCGGCATCTGCACTAGGATGCGCCCAAACAAAATCTTTCCCCCCGGTTTCACCTACAATGCGCGGGTAGGCTTTGTACATGTCTATGTTTTGTCCTATGGTTTTCCATAGGTGTTTAAACACCGCTGTGGATCCCGTAAAATGCAGGCCTGCAAAATCAGCATGTTTGAAAATAACATCACCCGCAGTTGGCCCATCTACAAAAACCAAATTGATAACCCCATCTGGCAAGCCTGCGGCTTTAAACAATTCCATTATAACATAAGCCGAATAAATTTGACTGTCGGCGGCTTTCCAAACCACGGTATTCCCCATCATGGCCGGGCTAGCCGGTAGGTTGGCGGCAATAGAAGTAAAATTGAAAGGCGTTAAGGCAAACACAAAGCCTTCTAATGGGCGGTATTCCAAACGGTTCCACATACCCGGAAGGCTTTCGGGCTGCTGACGGTATATTTCGGTCATGTACTGCACGTTAAATCTAAAAAAGTCGGCCATTTCGCAAGCCGCATCAATTTCGGCTTGATGGGCATTTTTGCTTTGGCACAACATGGTAGCCGCGTTCATACGGTCGCGAAAAGGTCCGGCCAATAGGTCGGCTGCTTTTAAAAAAATCGACGCCCGTTCTTCCCAAGGCATTCTGCCCCAGTTTTTACGGGCTTCTAATGCGGCGTCTATAGCCATTTTAATGTGTTCGGCTGTGCCATAGTGGTAATGGCCTAATGTGTGCGAAAGTTTATGGGGTGGATGAATAGATCGGCGGTTTTCTGTAGTGACCTTTTTACCTCCGATAAACATAGGAATGTCAATGGATTCGCTCCACATTTTACGGTATGTAGTCAACAGGCTTTCGCGCTCAGGGCTTCCATTGGCATACGACTTAACAGCTTCGTTAACGGCAATAGGTACCTGAAAAATGGCGTTCGACATAGATGAGAATTTTAGGGGGTTGCGTTATTCCGATCTTGCGAAGTTAAGCAAGAGGGCCTGCCAAAGGGTGAACCAAAGTTACTTTGAAAGGAAGGGGGGTTTGCGTACTTTTCGCTCCATGGAAACACTCTCGAACTACATAAATGGTGAAATGAAAGCCCCGGTTTCGGAGCAGTATTTAAATAACATCAACCCTTCAACTGGCGAGGTTTACAGCTTGATTCCGGATTCTGATGCCCGGGATGTGGAGTTGGCAGTTAAAGCGGCCAAACAGGCTTTTGAATCGTGGAGCCGTTTAAGCGCCAAAAAGCGTTCTTCTTACCTTTTAGCCATTAGCGAAGCCATTCACAACAAGCTGGAATTTATGGCTGCCGCCGAAAGCCGCGACAATGGCAAACCTATACAGCTGGCCAGAACGGTTGATATACCTCGAGCCCGCGACAATTTTGAATTCTATGCCACTGCAATTTTACACGAACACAGCGAAGCGCATTTAATGGGTACCGAGGGGTTTAACTACACCCTGCGCAGTGCCATTGGCGTTGCGGCCTGCATTTCGCCATGGAATTTGCCTCTGTATCTTTTTAGTTGGAAAATTGCCCCTGCTTTGGCTGCCGGCAATACCGTGGTGGCCAAACCCAGCGAGGTAACCCCATTTACAGCTTATCTGCTGAGTGAAATTTGTATAGAAGTTGGACTTCCGGCCGGAGTGTTAAACATCGTACATGGCTTAGGTCCCAAAGTTGGGCAAGCCTTAACCGAGCACCCTGAGGTTCCGGTCATTTCTTTTACCGGTGGCACCGAAACCGGCAAGCGAATAAGCGCTACAGCTGCGCCTATGTTTAAGAAATTATCACTCGAATTGGGGGGTAAAAATCCCAATATTATTTTCAGCGACTGCGATTTCGATGAAATGCTCCGCACTACCCTGAGGTCGAGCTTTGCCAATCAAGGGCAAATTTGCTTATGTGGTTCGCGAATATTTATTGAAAGAAGTCTTTACAGCCAATTTCGGGAGGCCTTTGTAGAAAAGGTGAAAAACTTGGAGGTGGGCGATCCGGCCTTAGATTCTACCAAAATGGGGGCATTGGTTTCTGAAGACCACTTAAACAAGGTGTTGTCTTATATCGACTTGGCCAAATCTGAAGGTGGAACGGTATTGTGTGGAGGTCAAAGATTAAAACTGTCCGGACATTTGGCCGGCGGGTTTTATTTGCAACCTACAGTTATTGAAGGGTTGCCTTACAGCTGCCGCACCAATCAAGAAGAAATTTTTGGCCCGGTGGTAACCCTTCACCCTTTTGATACAGAAGAGGAGGTATTGATGTATGCAAACAGCACCCGCTACGGGCTGGCGGCTACAGTTTGGACCAACCATTTGCAAAGGGCACACCGGGTTGCGGCTGCCCTTCACTGTGGTATTGTGTGGATAAATTGCTGGTTACTGCGCGATTTAAGAACCCCTTTTGGCGGAATGAAGCAAAGTGGAATGGGCCGCGAAGGTGGCTTCGAAGCCCTAAACTTTTTTACAGAACCTAAAAATGTATGTGTGAAGCTTTAAAGCACAACCGTTTCCAGAGCTTGGTTAATGTCCCAAATTAAGTCCTGAGGGGCTTCTACGCCAATAGAAAGCCTGACAAGTTTTTCTGAAATAGACAAGCGTTCACGGTCTTCGGGCGATACGTCAACATGGGTCATGGTGGCCGGATGTTCGGCTAAACTCTCGGTGCTGCCTAAGCTAACCGCCAGTTTTATTAGCTTTAAGTTGTTGAGGAATTTAAAAGCCTGGGCCTCACCGCCTACTATATCAAAAGAAATCATGGCACCGAAGCCTTTACACTGTTTTTGTAAAATCAAGGCCTGCTGCGGGTCCTCTTCGGCCAAAAATCCCAAGTAATACACCTTTTCTACCTTAGGATGTTGTTTTAAAAAATGCGCTATTTCGGTGGCATTTCGTGCCTGAATTTCCATTCGGGCTTTCAAGGTTTCGAGGCTGCGCATTAACAACCAACCGGTCCACGGTCCGGCCATATTGCCCAAAAAGGTTCTAAGGGTTTTGACCCTAAGCATTAGGGCTTTCGAGCCCAAGCAGGCTCCGGCAATTACATCGCTATGTCCGCCAATGTATTTGGTGGCCGAATACAATACCAAATCTGCACCCAAAGCCAAGGGGTGTTGCCACAATGGGCCCATATAGGTATTGTCGACCGCCAATGGAATGTGTTTTCCGTTTTGACTGTATTTATCGGCAATAGCTTTGCACATGCCTATGTCTATTAACGCATTCGTTGGATTGGCCGGGGTTTCTATATACACCAGCGCGAGCTTATCGGCAAAGCCCGATTTCTCGAGCTTTTCTATAATAGCCGCTTCGTTTTCTCCGGCGTAAAAACCCAAAATGTGTACCCCAAATTGGGTTAAAACGTGCTTTATAAAGTGGTCAGTTCCGCCATAAAGCGGAGAGCTAAACAACAATAAATCGCCTGGACGCAGAAATTCAAGGAATACGGTACTTATGGCCGACATGCCACTTTCGAAAACGGCACAATCTTCGGCATTGTCCCAAAGGGTTAAGCGATTTTCGAGAATCTCTAAATCAGGATTGTTTAAGCGGCTATAAATCAATCCCATTTCCTCATTGGCTTCTTTTTCTCGGTGGCCATAAGCCAATTGAAAAAAAGATTTGCCCTCTTCGGCGGTCTTAAATACAAAAGTGGAAGTTTGAAAAATGGGGCATTTAATGGCGCCTTCACTCAATTCGGGTTTGTAGCCGTACGACATCATAAGGCTTTCGGGCTGCATAGGGGGTTTCGACATTATGGCGAGGGGGTTTGGTTTGCTTGCGCAAGCTGATAAAACCCCTCGGTTTAAACAAGCCCCAAAGCACAATCTTCCAAGTTTTCTGAAACAGGCTTTTTAACAAATGCCCATAAAAAAAAGCCGACCCAAAATACATTTGAGCCGGCCCGTTTATTCTGAGGTTTTAGGCTTAGAACATATTCATGCCATCAAGCACATTCATTACTTCTTTAACCGCCTTAGCAGAGGCATCTAGCAAAGCTTTTTCTTCTTCATTCAGATGCAATTCGATGATTTCCTCTATGCCATTGCGTCCCAATTTAACAGGTACGCCCAAGTAAATATCGTTCAAGCCGTATTCGCCTTGAAGCCATGCACAAACCGGGAAGATGCGTTTTTGGTCGCGAACAATGGCTTCTACCATTTGAGCCGCCGCCGCACCGGGTGCATACCAGGCAGAAGTTCCCAATAACTTTACTATTTCGCCTCCTCCTACTTTGGTGCGCTCAATAATGGCATTTAACTTTTCTTCTTCAATAAGCTCGGTAACCGGAATTCCACCTACTGTGGTGTAGCGGGGTAGAGGCACCATGGTGTCCCCATGTCCACCCATTAAAACGGCCTGAATGTCTTTGGGCGATACATTTAATTCGGTGGCTAGGAAGGCACGGTAACGAGCGGTATCTAAAATACCTGCCATGCCAAATACCCGGCTCGGGTCTATTTTGGCCGATAGGTAAGCGCAATAGCTCATAACATCCAATGGATTGCTAACTACAATAATGATGGCATTTGGCGAATGGGCAACCACTTGCTCGGTAACCGATTTTACGATTTTGGCATTGGTTTCAATTAAATCGTCGCGGCTCATGCCTGGTTTGCGTGGCAAGCCCGATGTTATAACCACCACATCCGAATTGGCGGTTGCTGCGTAGTCGTTGGTAACCCCAATGGTGCGCGAGTCGTACAAATTGATGGGGGCAGTTTGCCAAATGTCGAGGGCCTTGCCTTCAGCAAAGTTCTCTTTAATATCGAGCAATACCACTTCGTTGGCCAGTTCCTTTTGGGCACAAACATCGGCACAGGTGGCTCCTACGTTTCCGGCGCCAATCACACTAATTTTCATGGTTATGGATGGGTTTAATCTTTCGTGCGAAGTTAAGGCCCAAGCGCTACAATTGGCCTATTTGAACTTAATCTTCTGCATGGCGTAAACCACCATTCTCAACAATAAAACACCGTGTTTCCAGCGCGAAATATTGGTGCTTCCATAGGTGCGGTCCTGGTAGCGAATGGGTAAATCTACTATCTTCAAATTGAGCTTATAAGCGCCAAAAAGCAAGTCAAAATCGCCGAAGGGATCGAATTCCCCAAAATACTTACGGTTGGCAATCAACTTTTTATAGTCGCTTGCAAACAGCACTTTGGTACCACAAAGGGTGTCTTTTACAGGCTGCTCCAACAGCCAGCTAAACGCCAGGCTAAAAAACTTATTCCCCAAAATATTAAAGGGCCGCATGCTGCCTTTTTCGAGCGGATACACCAAACGGCAGCCGTTTATAAACTCCCCCTTGCCGGCAGCCAGGGCATTGTAAAACTTTGGAACCTCTTCAGGTGGTACGGTTAAGTCGGCATCCAGAATCATCAAAATATCGCCTGAGGCCATCTCAAAGCCTTTGCGAACGGCATCGCCTTTGCCTTTTCCGCTTTGTTGACCAATTTTTATGTCGTGGGTATCTTTATACTTTTCTTGCACCCGCTTAATCTCTTCCCAGGTGTTGTCGGTAGAATTGCCTTCAATAAATATAATTTCAACGTGTTTGCCAAACTTGGGCAATCGCAAAATAGCGTTTTCTATATTGCCACTTTCGTTGCGTGCCGGTATCACCACCGAACTGCTGTAACGCTGTTTCCAATCTGTTTCAGGCAGGGTACTTATTGGGCGGGCAAAGAAAAATTGGTTAATGCCCAATTGGTTAAACGGCCAAAGCTTGTCTAAATAGGTATTTAACCACCACGACAAAACCGGAATTTTATAAGGCAAAAGCAAATCGGTGTTTCGTCTGTATACCTCGAAACCGGCCAGCTGCAGTAAATTCTCAATGTCATGCACACTCAACCAGCTTTGTTGAGGGGCTTTCTTTTTCAATTTTAACCGCTCGGCAAAGCGAATAAACGGCTGCCAAACAAAATTGTAATAAGTTACAATTACCCGGGTATGCGCATGGCAAACTTGATGCAAAGCCTTGAAAACGGCCTCAATGTCGGTAAGAACACCTACTACATTCGATAAAATAACCACATCGAAGCTTCTATTAATGGTAAGAGCTTCTGCATCCATGCATTCAAAATGCAAATGTGGAAATTGTTTTCGGGCCTCTTCTACCATACGCGGCGAAAAGTCGATGCCCATCTTATAGGCACCTTTAATTTTGCTCAACATTTCGCCGGTGCCACAACCTATTTCGAGCACCCGGTCGTCTTCGCGCAAATAATAGTCAACATAATGGGTAATGCTTTCCCAATAATACAGCTGCTTGCGCCTGTAGGCGATGCGGCCAGTAGCGGTTTGGTTGAAATACCCAAGATAGTAGGCCTTTTTCTGTGCCTTATAATCCATTTTTAGGCCGAGGTTTAGTTGTATTGAAGTTCCCGGTAATTGAGCTGTATCAAATTGGCCGGTTCGCTGTTGCCAATTGTGTGCAACTGAATTAAACCCCGGGGATATTTCATTTGGATGTAA
Source organism: Chryseobacterium gleum (assembly GCA_945883565.1). Lineage (GTDB taxonomy): Bacteria > Bacteroidota > Bacteroidia > Flavobacteriales > Schleiferiaceae > RFXV01. The sequence goes on along the minus strand of CAMCXO010000006.1, from coordinate 8,656 downwards.
TACAAATAGCGGCTAATGGTATTAATGGTGAACTCGGTTTTTTGCAAAGGGTTTCGGCGCAAAGAGGCCATAATGATGTAATGCACATTATCGCGCTTCAACTCATTTACCAGACGGTCGGGTTCGGCAATAAAAAACTCGCTGTAACCTTCTCTTAAAGTTTCGAGTGAAGTGTACGTTTTAAAATCGAACAAACTATCCACTTTTTCAAGACGCTGCTCAGGTTCAAGAACGTAGTAAAAGGGCACCTTCGATTTAGGGTTCGAGGCGTCTATTTCGCCAAAAGCAACGCCTTTTATGTGCTTTTCCCACAAGCCCGTTTTGGCTTTGGTGGCTTCAAATTTATCACCGGGCACTATAAGCCAACCATTTACCGGAGTACTTAGCGAATCGGGATAGGTAAACGGTATTTTGTTCACCCCTCTAAAACGGCGCTTGCCGTAAATAAAGCTAATGCCCGCTTTACGCGAAGCAATCATTACCGAATCAGGTGCAAATTCGGCAGCATATTCGCTCATTTTAATGTAATTCTGCCAATCGGGAGTGTAGCCGGCCAATACGTTTCCACCTAAGGCCAATTTAAATTCCTTTTGATTTTTCTCTATCGGCTCGCGGCTCTTCGAAAAAGCGCTCAATAAAAATACCGCCATCAAAGCCACATACGCCATTTGCAGCCCCTGGTTTTTAAGCTTGTCGAGCCAAATTATTAAGCCACTTAAAATCACCAAACTTAAAAAAGGCAAATAGGGCAAAACCAAACGCGCTTGGTCCCAGCGGGTTTGAACCGCCAAAAAAGTTAACCCCATAAAACAGCCCACCGCAAAGGCCAAAAACCTCAAGTATCTATTTTTCCACCCCATATACAAAGCCCCAGCAAAAAGTATGGCGACCGTTATGGTGCTAATAGAGCTAATGTCTTGATCAAGCATGTCTTTCCAACCCAAAAAGCGCATGTAGTGCTTGCTGATGTACAAATCGGCATTACCGGTAAAGCGTTCAACAAAGCCCGCCAAATCTTCTTGTCCTTGGGTAGGTGCATATGGGTCTTTTAACAGCAAGGTGCTGCCTTGACTCGAAAAAACCGAATCGGTTTGGGGCCAAATTAGCCGTTTTAGTAAGGTAAAAATCCCATAAACGCCCAGAAAAACCCCCGTGGTAACGGCTGCATTTCGCCAACGCTTTTCACTTACCAAATACATCAAAACCGCAGGCAATAAGGCATAACTAATGGTACGCGTATTGCCCAAAAGCCATAGCCATAGGCCCAAAGCCACAAAATGCCAAGGCTTAAGCTGACTTTGGTCTTCATCAACAAAATACCGAAAGAAAAACCCAATAAACAGCGCAAACAGCATTAAAAAAAACGCCTCCGAATAGGTTTGAGAACCAAAATACATGAGCATCGGACTAAAAGCCGCCCCAATAAATACCGGCAACAAAGCCGCAGTGGGTAAACGTTTTTTTAAATAAGCATAGCCCAGCATAAAAAATCCGGCCAAACAAAGTAGCGAGAGAATTTTAAACAGTTGGATATTTAACCCAAATGCCAACATGAATATCGAAAGAAAGAACGGATAAATGGGCCCTTGAAACGAAGGAAAAACTCCATCGTGTATAAGGTCATAAGCCCTTAAAATATAGGCCGAATCATCTCCCCCTTCACTTACCTTAAACTCGTAAAGCAAGGTGCCAAACAGAAGCGAAAGCGCGCCCACCAGCCACACATCCCAGCTTTTTTTCTCGAAATACATTTGCAAATTGCGCAACAACCCGGGGTTTTGAATGGTAATCATAAAAACAGAAGCGTTTAGCTAAGCCACAAAGTAAAGCCGAATTTTAATCTAAGCCCACACAAACTAAAAGAGAGGTAAGGCTAAAAAAAAGAGGCGCCCAAAGCGCCTCCAAATATTACCAATGGGTGAAACCTCGGTGATTTAGCTCTAAAATTGCTCGCGAACCCCAAAGAAAAACGCACCTTCAATGGCCGCATTTTCGTTGCTATCAGAACCATGCACCGCATTGGCTTCAATAGACTGGGCAAAATCGCGTCTAATCGTGCCCTCATCCGCCTTTTGAGGATCGGTAGCACCTATAAGTTTGCGGAAATCTTCCACAGCATTTTCCTTCTCCAGAATAGCAGCCACAATAGGGCCGGAAGTCATAAAACTCACCAAATCGTTAAAAAAACCACGCTCACGGTGAACCGCATAAAAAGCCGAAGCCTCTTCCACACTTAAACGGGTTAATTTCATAGAAACAATTCTAAAACCCGCAGCATTGATGCGGTGCAAAATAGCCCCAATATGGCCATTGGCCACAGCATCAGGCTTAATCATAGTAAAAGTGCGCATAGTTTTTTAAGGCTTTATTTCGGCCGCGAAAGTAGACAAAAACCCAAGCGCATCAAACCCCCTGCATATTAAATTACCACAACACCCAGCCATAGGTGCACGAATGTGGGCGCCCCCGCGCGGGGTATAAAAACCATATAAAGCCAAACCACCAGCACCCTCTCGCGGGCCGGGCTTTACGCTCCAAGTCCTCGCCGCCATTGTCTGAACCATGATTTTCTGGATTTAAGGATGGGCATGATTAATTCAAAAGGCTATGGTCAAGGCGGCTGCGGGCTTTCCACTTCAATCCCTGGCGCGGACTGTCTGTTTTTTTTGTTGTTTGTTGTTGTGAGACGTTGTTTTTTATTATAGAGACGTTGCATGCAAGGTCTCTACCGCACCGCCATGGAACAAAACACCGTTTGGTATGATAATAACCTTAGCCCCTTTTTGGATTGGATTCTTGTTTTTGAAACCTTCTAAAACAAAGCCATATGGGAACTTAAGCTGCCTATAATGAATTACATGGACCAAAAAACATACATGCCCGCTTCAAAAAGCGCTTTACCCAAATAGACGACCACAAGGCCCGCTTAAAATGGCAGTAAAAACACATAAAAGAGCGCCAAAACCAACTTCATTACCGCCGTGCCCGCTTAGTAACACATCCATGCCCGACTACAATGCATCTGTGCCCAATTACAATGTGTTGAAGCCTATTTACTAAAGCACCTATGGCCATGTAAAAAGTAGGTATACCCATTTAAAACACCACTGTGCCCGCTTAAAATACCACCGTGCCCGCTTAAAATACCACCGTGCCCATTGAATAACGCATATACGACCACTTTAAAGCCATCTATGGTAATTTTTAATAGATAAAGGCCCACCTTAGAATACCTATAAGGTCATGTAAAACGCCTAAGTGCTCTCATTGAATGCCAATAGGCCTATTTTAAAAGGCATCTGCGCCCGTGTAAAAAGCATCTAGACCCAAACTAAATGCGTGCATGCCCGTTTTAGGCGGCATACACACCCATTGAAAAGGCACACTTGCCGGCTTATAGAGCATTTATACCTATGTAAACAACATTTATACCCAAATAAGAGACATACACACCTGATTAAAATGTGATTACGAGTCTGCGAAGGTGACTTACGAGTCTGCAAGGTGAGTTCGAGGTATGTTATAAGTGAGTTCGAGGTCTGGGCATCCAAAAATTGTGTTTTTCAGGAGCTAAAAAATGGAATTTTATTATCCTCCAGCTAAAGCTGGAGGCTATTCAAGGAATGGGAGTGCGGATTTAGCCCATTCCGGAGGTATCCAAAAAAATATGTCATTAGTTAAGATATGAGGACTGTTTTTTCTAGGGGGGGATGGAATGAGGCCGCAGACCGGCTGTAGTTGAACACCACCACTTTGAAAAATTTTCTTACTCATTACTTGGTGGATTCTCAAAATATTTTGACCTTACAGCATCGATTAATGGAGTGGTTTTAGCCTACGTATAAAGTTAAAGATGACAACAGAAGTTAAAATACAGAAAATGTTTCACCGCGGACAGTGGCGCATAGCCCTGTACTTTGCTTTTAACGGTTCGTTAAATGAGCGTATAAAGCAAATAGGTGGGCGTTACAGTTCAAGCAAAAAATGTTGGTATCTGAACGACGATTTAGCCTCATATAATAAATTAAAAGGCATTGAGGACGTGGTGCTGCTCATGCCTGAAGCAGAAAGTAAAACGGAACAACAGGTGGCCGGTGGTTTAAACCGAGAAATTCCACCCATAGTGGCTCAAAACAGCTACGCTCTGCAGCGCCTTGCGCCCGAAATGGACCAAGAGAACGCTGTACATAAGCCTAATAATGACGAGGCTGAAATGTTTCCCGATTTGCAGTATATGGGTGTAGTAGGTAGGTACTGGGCATTTAAACTTCATTACCGACCAAAATGGGTGCAAGAACTTAAAAACGTAAAAGGAGTCTATTGGAATGCTTCGCACAAATGCTATATGGCCTTTCAAAATGAAAAGGTACGCAGCCGGATTCATCAGATTTTGGGTGTTAAAGATTTTTGGACACTACAGCATCAAGACCGCTACCATTTATACCCACTTAACCCAAGCCAAAGTAAATAGAATAAACAGCCCCCTAGATCAAAAGACCAGGACGAAGCTAATTTTACCAAAACCAACAAAATCAGTAATAATGAGTATACTATGCAAAATATTAGACCACAACAAGCCGGAAGAAGTAGATTATATTTTCGTATATATATAAGTTATAGCCAATTTTAAAACGACATACAACAAGATAATGAGTAACAACAGAATTATACTAGAAGGGTGTTTAACCCAATTCAAAACAGCAAATGAAATTGAATTAAGAGACAGCGAAATATTTGAATTATTTAGCTTAACTCAGACGACAAAAGTTTATGACTTGAGTTATGAAAATATATTAAACTCAATTGTTGACGGTGGTAATGATGGAGGTATTGATTCAATAATCGTACTAATCGATGATGAAGTAATAGAGTCAATTGATGAGTTAAATGAATACACATTTTCGAATAAAACCAACAGTCGATTTATTATCTCACAATGTAAAAAAGAAAACTCATTTAAGGAGGCTCCATTGGACAAATTAATTACAACTCTACCGGAATTGTTTGATTTGGAAAAGAACGAAACAGCATTGCTGACGAGATTCAATGCTGATTTGGTAACATTAGCTTTATTGGTTAACCAAGTTTGGCAAAAAACTGCAATAAGTGGCGGAAATATTTTTATTGACTTCATTTATGCATGCAATGCAACCGAAATTGAAGTAAATGGAGCTTTTAACAGTAAAGTCGATCAGTTAAAAGCATTAACAAAAAGAATTTTTTCTAATGAGAATATTACCTATTCAAATTATAGTTGTTCAGAATTGCTAAAATTATATCAAGCACATAAAACGAATAGGTTGACATTAGAATTTAAAGAACAGCCACTTTCGACAAGTTATAAGGAGTTTGGTATTGGTTATGTTGGAACTGTAAAGCTAGCGGATTATAAAAGTTTTTTAACCGCTGAAACTTCTGAGATTCGTGATGACTTATTTGAAAGTAACATACGACATTTTCAAGGTGAAGTAGATGTAAATAAAAAAATTAAATCTACAATTGAAACTATTGAAGATAAAGATTTCTGGTGGTTAAATAATGGAATTACAATAATTGCAGAATCGCCAAATCAAATTGGAAAAAAATTGGCAATTGAAAATGTTCAAATTGTTAATGGTCTTCAAACTTCATATTCTATTTTCAATAGTCATAATGACGATACAACGGATGAAAGATCCGTATTAGTCAAAGTGATAATTAATAATAATAAAGAAACGATAGACAATATAATTGCATCAACAAATAGTCAGAACCCAGTATCCGCAACATTACTGCGTGCAACTGAATCAACTCAGAGAAACTTAGAAATATTCTTTTACAACAAAGGCTACTTTTATGACAGGAGGAAAAATTATTATAAGAACCAAGGCAAACCCTCTTCAAAAATATTTAGCATACAATATACTGCTCAAGCAATACGAGCAATCGTCTTCAATGATCCGCATTCAGCAAGAGCAAAGCCGACTTCACTTTTAAAAGATGATAGAATTTACAATCAAATTTTTGATCCTTCAAAAAATTATGAAGGTTATTTAAATTGTTGTTTAATAAATAAAAAATCAAATGACTTTTGGTTGAACATTTCTGATCCAACCAAAAAGGGAATGACAGCAAATTTCAAATTACATTTAACGTGGATAAGTTCAAAAGTTTCATTAAGTAAAAAGAGTATAACCTTTGATGAACTATCAACTTTTAACTTGACTTTGTTTGATCAGACTAAATTTAATGAGAGCCTCGATTTTTTGACACAGACGATTAGTGAATTCCAAAGAATCAATACTTCTGCGAACCTAATAAATATGGCAAAATCGGGTGACTTTACAAAATATGTAATTGAAAAACTTGAAGCGAAATACTAAAAAAACTGGCTATAACAGCACCTACAAGAAATTGGCGGTTCAGTGGTTAAATGAAGCGTTGTGCTTCGTATTAAGTTCAGTGGTGGAAGACAGTTTTCGTCTCCGAAATCGCCAACTTCTTGCAGCTGCCAATTGTTATAAGCCATTTTAAACGGAATCACTAAAAAAAATAATATGACAAAAGTAAACATCGAGATTAAAATTGACAGTAACTCAATAAGACTTGAATTCTGTTTGCTAGAAAGCAAAAATCTCAATCCTAAAACTCATTTCACCTTTAAGAATGGTGAATGGGTAGGGAAGTTCAATAACTTTCCTATTGACAACGATAATGACTTAGACCTTCTAATCCTAGCTGTGGGTAATCCGAATACAGATTCAAAAATGACCGTTCTTGTTGACGGAAATTTAAAAGGAAGTTTTAACTTATTCAAACCATTTAATAGAAACGGATATGGACAATTCAATCAAGAAATCACATTATAAGTTTCTACTTATAGCAATATCTATTTTCACTTTCCAAAATTCCGTTTTATCCCAAAATATCATTTCGGGTGGTGGGACTAGTTCAATTCCATTAAACCCCGGCTTTAAGGAGACAAAAAAGGATGAAGCTGAAAATAAACCAAAAGTTGACACAGTGTCTTTCAATTTAGGACTTATTCGATTTACAACAACTGATAAAAAGTTAGAACTTAATCATTATAATTATTTCCACTCTATAAATTTCACGGATTTTTTTATTGGTGTTTCAGGTTCAGGTGAAATAAAGAATAGTGTAACAAATTTATTTTCGACAGGCAATGTAGTTTCTGGTGGAGACGCAAATTTAAGACTTGGTTTTAGACTTTTTAGAAATAAAACTGATTGGACTTCCTTATTGGCAGGAAAAAAGACAGCCCAAGAAATACAAGATGTACTAGACAACAGTACACGACCTGCATCTGACTTATGGTTAGTGGCTACGGGTGGTTTTAAAGGCTCATCATTTAAACACTTTCGTCCAGACTCTACTTTTTCTAAACAGATAGAAAAAATAAATTTTACAGGTACAGAAATTAATATTGGTTTCAATTATTGGAATGCGAGAGTATTGAACAGTACTATTTTGGCTGGAGCAACAATAGGAATTAAACGAACAAATAATTTTGATGATTTAAATGAAAGCACCCAAGAAGATACTAGAACATTAACTGACACTGCAACGGGAACAGTCAGAAAAGTAATTACAAAGCAAACTGTTTACAGCGGTACATATAAGGAAAATACAGTTTATCCGTTAAACTTTGACTTATATTTTGTTCCACATAATTTAGAAAACCAATCATTTCTACTTTACAATCGGACTGATATATCTAAGACTGAAAAACCGAAAACCAAATTAGGGTTTGGTCTTTTCTTTCTAAAGAATCAAAACGCTTTTAATCCAGTTGCAGGATTAACAATAGACTATGCAGATATTTTTAATGTTGACACAAGTGACGACACAAAAGGTGCTTTGTCAAAATTACAAATTGGGATAACGACAAGAATTAATATTGTGAACAACAGATCGAGAAAATAGAAAAACGGCTTATAACAGCAGTACCTGTTGCACAACTTTTATCATGAAGTCAAAGCTTAAACCATAGATTCAAATTTTGGCTTCAATTGTGGCTTTTTAAAAGCTTCTGTTTTTTTGTATAGATTTCTTTGTTGTTTTTTTCAACCCCCTCAAAATGCCTTAGTGCTCATTTTAGGTCCAAATACATTAAAAATGGCTTTAGCCTGGGGGTTGCTGACTTTTAATCATCGCCATTTTGAGCTTTTCTGCTTTTGGTCTTTTTGTGTAGATTTCTTTGTTGGTTTTTTTGACCCCCTCAAAATGCAGTTAATAGGCCCATTTTAGGTCCAAAAAAAATATAAATGGCCTTAGCCAAGTTTTTCTCACTTTTAATCATCGCCATTTCGAGCTTTTCTGCTTTTGGTCTTGTTGTTACAATGGCAGGCTGGCCTTTAACTAGGGCAATTTGCTTTGGTATTTCATTTTGAACAGACCTTAGCTAGAAATAAGAAAAGTTGCACGCAAAGACGCGAAGGCGCAAAGAAATAAACCTCTGCGCTTTAGCGAGAAATAAGAAAAGTTGCACGCAAAGACGCGAAGGCGCAAAGAAATAAACCTTTGCGCCTCTGCGCCTTAGCGAGAAATAAGAAAAAGGATGACAGAAAACGAAATATCAAAAATAATAGTTGACACCTGCTACCGGATTCATGTAGAACTCGGTCCGGGATTGTTTGAGTCCGTCTATGAAGAA
>CAMCXO010000005.1 GCA_945883565.1 Chryseobacterium gleum | reverse complement strand
TATCCCCGCAATGCCTGCGAATGCTCGAACAAGGTGTTTTATGCCGAGAAGGAATTGGGCAATGATTGTAATCTAAGCCGAATACTGTACTACTACCACCCCGATTATTTGGGCCATAATGAATACATAACCGACATAACAGGCCGCCCGTATCAGTATTTCCATTACAGCGCATTTGGCGAAAGTTTGATAGAAAAGAATACGAATTACGGACAGTTTTCATCGCCTTATCGCTTTAACGGCAAAGAGCTCGACCCCGAAACCGGCAACTACTACTACGGGGCGCGGTATTACAATCCGGTGTGGGGGATATGGTTAGGTGTGGATCCGTTGGCGGGTGAGGCGTCAGACTTGACGCCATATAGATATGGCTTTAATAACCCAATAACCTATATTGATCCTAATGGTCTTTTTGAAAGCACTCATACAGATGAAGACGGAAATGTTTTAGCAGTTTATGAAGATGGAGACAATGGAGTTTATAGGCATAGCGGTAAGGGAGCAGAGGCTGAGAAGTCTGTAAAGTTGAATTATCACAAGAACAATACAAGCGCAGGTGGTGAAAAAATGGGAGAAACTGATCACTGGGACGAATTTGTTAACCCTGAAAATGGGAGTGTAATGACTCAAACTCGAATTCAATTCGAAAAATCTTGGGATGGAATTATTAGAAAAATGAAAATACAAGCAAAAGGTATGGATTTAAGTGAAGTTATGCTCGAATCCTTACCTAATGGCGACTTTGATATTAAAGCTAAATATGCTAATGTAGGCGCTAAATTAAATGGCAAATATGCGAGTTCTCGATCAGCAGGCAATTATAGCGCAGGACAAAATGCATCCATTGCTTCTTTTGGTATAGAAGGTGTTCAAATTAGTTTTAATGCATTCCAGAGAATGGCCGGAGCGTTACATAAAGGCGGTATTTGGGGGTTAACGCAGAATATTATATATGGAAAAACGTATGGTCCTGCTCCTTTTTATGGTGAGCTGCCTTATCAATATAGGATGAGTAAAGCAGGCTGGGAAAGCACAAAGAGAAAGTGATTAACATGAAAAACAGAGGATTAAACTTGTTTTGGATGATTCCAATATTAATTGTTTCATTAATAGTTTTTAGGCTATATAGATTCTTATCAAAGTTTGAGCCCCAATACAATGAGAAGGTCATTGATTTCCCTAAACATAAAGAAAAAATATATGTAAAAGCAAAGTCATGGGGTTTATCAGGCAATCATGAAGAAATATTAATATCAAGAAAACCCATTAGGAATTCTACTAGTTGTATCAGAAATGAGGGCGATTGTATGTTTTTTTACGCTGATGAAGTTTATTATAAAAAAGAAAATGAAGATAGCCTGATATTAGTTTTGCCTAGCGGTTCATTTTCTAAAAGAAGTTGTATACAAACCTATGTGGAAATAGTTTTTAAAAGAATAAAAGGATATGATAGTATTTCTTTTTACAGGTTAAATTATAAGGAATATGGTTTTACTAGGGTTTCTGTTTACTAGATGTAAATAATTAGCTGTTGAGCAGTATTCCCCCAACCAACCGCACCTTTTTATTCTAGGGAAAAGGGGTGTCAATGTTTGGCCTAAAAACTTAGAAAACGCCAAGGCCGATAAAGCCTCGTGTTTGAAGGTTCTATGATTTAAAAAACCAATGCGAATTCAGAGAATGCAGACGTTATCAAACTTTAGATTATAAATTTTTGTAAATTAGATGGGCGGAGTTCTTCAAAATTTTAGAAGAACGGTTCTAATCTTTGATTCTATGCCTGAGGCCTTTAGAGCGTTCGGATTTGTTTTTTTCTTTTATTCGAACGAGGGCCATGAGCCTATGCATGTACACGTGCGTAAAGCTGGAGGGTTTGCAAAGTTTTGGATGGAACCAATAGAACTTGATTTTTCGCAGGGATTAAAAGTTCAGGACATTAAGCAAGCACAAGACCTTATTGTAGCTCACGAAGAAATAATTAAAGCAAAATGGCATGAAATACATGGTAGCTGAGTTAATGTTTAAAGCCGAAAAAGCTTGGTACAATTCGGGCAAAATACACGTTCTTTTGTCCGATCGCAAGGAAGTTTCATTTCCTGTAGAGCTTAACTCAAAGTTTAATGGCGCCAGTGAAACCGAATTGAATAATATAGAAATTACCTGTGGAGGCACTGGATTGCATTGGCCGGCCTTGGATGAGGACTTATCCATTACCGGAATAATGGAAGGAAGATTTGGGAGTTAGACGGTTTAAATTTAACGAATCTTTCTAATTACAGCATTTCAAGTTTACAATGAACCACAAGCCAACCCGGCAGAAGACAAATTTTAAAAGATGACATCGTATAAATGATTTTGCAGGAAAAATTTAGGGAAAAGCTTTAATGAGTATGCTGAACGAAGTAAAGAGCTGGACAAGGAGTAGGGGAACTATTAGAAATGGGAGCGGTATCACAACCCAGCGTTTAGTGTGCCTGCCCTGAGCAAGGTCGAAGGGTGGCTTTCGGTGGATCTGTTGGCGCATAAATACCCAAGTATGTCGCCTTTTGTGTTCACGGGAAATAATCCGATTATGTTGGTGGATCCGGATGGGAGGGAAGTGGTACCCAATGAAGGAATGGGTGATTTTTTACAAAAGCTTAAGAACGCAATTCTACAGCGTGGTTGGCGAACGGATGATGATTTGGTGAGAGAAGATTTAAAAAGGAAGAATCCGAACAACTACATTTTTGATGATGTTCAAGTGCTCAGTAATAAACCCGGAAATAAACAAAAGGGCGGTAAAGGCGTGTGGGGCGATAATGATGAAGAACTTTTTAATTGGCCTGAGAGTGAGAATCAGGAAGATCCGATAGAAATGCCGGGTTCTGGTGGGGAACCTTCAAAAGTGAACCATAGAAATGGGGTACAGCGCTTTTAGAAGGCTTTAATTTGCTTTATAAGTACGTTTCTGAGTTTGGGGGGAGTAAGAAAAAGAGTGAAAATCCTACTCAAAGTTCAGGCCAGCAAGATGATCCTTTTGTACCTGAGCCAAGTTTAGAAATTGAAGTAGAGACTATTTTAAAACTAAAAAAACCCATGTATTCTTGGCCTTCAAGATGTCACAGTTCAAAGGATACAGTTATCGGCAAGACGAAAGCAAAGGAATTTATAAAAAATAGTCCTGATAAACTATGGAGAGAATGAAAGATACCGCAATAAAAATAGTCCTAATTTCATTGGTATTTATTCATTGTAAGAATGACCAAAGCAGCGAACATGAATTGATTCTGTCTAAAATTGAATCAAAATTGGGAATTCCAAAAGGAAATAATAGTTCAAGGGAGATAGATATTAAGACTAGGCTTGAAATTATCGACTCCATGATTGAGAAGACTGTACTACAGCAAAAAAGAGCGTTTATTGCATACAAATCATTGTCTATAGGAGTTACAGACACTTTTAGGGCTAATGCAGTTTTAGCAAGTCATTGTAAGGAGTTAAACCCTATTTTAATTCTTCAATATAATGAAACTTTCGATACCATTTCATTAAACAGAAATTTTGAATTATTTGAAATAATGTTGAATCCGTATAAGCTTGGATTGAATGAATATAAAGGACGAATAATTGAAGGTAATGATAATTATGAATTTGAGGGTTCTTTTAATGTAAAGTGAGATGTCTAACCAGTCTTTATACTCGCAAAATTTTTCTATAAGAAGTCATTTTTATTTTGATAAGATTTAAAACAACAATAATCCATGACTAAAAAACGATTTCGATGTACTTTTATTTAGGCTATGTTCCGTTAAAAGCTTGTATTCTTTACTACAAGTGAAAAGCTGTAATGGGAGTATACGCTTTAATTGGTCTGAATCATTTTCAACAATGATAAAGCTTTTTGATTTTTGGTGTTAATGGCTAAACAATTTTTCACATATAGTTCAGATTCTTTTTTCTGACCATTTTCATAGTGCCAAATGCCCATATTTAATAAGGCCAGTTCGTAATTGGGGTTTAGAGCTAACGACCTTTTTAAATTCTGATAGGCTTTGTCCCATTTCCCTTCAAGCATATCTATATATCCAATTGCATTAAAAGCTTCTTCTAATTCATTGTGCTCATGAATAACCTCCTCATAAAGCACGCGGGCCAATGGATGATCACCTTTTTCAAGTTTATATGAAGCGTATGCTAATTTTATTTCGAGAATAAACGGAGCTGCGGCCATGGAGGCTTGATAATAGGAATCTGCATTTTTATGGAGATTTCGGTAAGCGGTGGCAATTCGGTAGGCTGTCCAAGCAAATCGATTGTCAAAGGCCGGCTTGGCTAGGTTTTCTGGCACCAAGCCATTTTTGATTACCAAATGGGCTATAGCATTGTAGTTAACCCTTAAAAAGTAATAATGAACCAATGCCATCACCCCTTCCATTCCTTCATCTTCAGTAATATTTAAATGACTGGAAGCTGAATCGAGGTGTAAAATATTGCTTTCAAACCGCTCGTATTGCTGTAAGTAAGCCAATAATCTGCTCAGTTTGCTTGGGTTTGGATGGTTAACGGCATAAAGTCCCATTTTTCCACTCGCCGGCACCAAAGCCTGCTGACTAGGAATTCTAATATAATGGTCATGTACAGAAACATGTGGAATATCGGAACTGCCTTCTATTGGCATATGACATTTCACACAATTGTTTTTTTGGCTAATGATTAGACTTTTTTCTTCGGTACAACCTTTTTCATTATTAGAATGGCAGCTAATGCACTTTTGATTGAACGAAATAGAGTTGGTTTTTTTAACAGAAACATGGGGATTGTGGCAGGAGGTACAAACAAAACTTCCTGAACTTTTAATAAAACATTTGCTCATCTTAAATCTTTGAACATGCCCCGCCATAATAAACTGCTCGTTGTCACCATCGGGTCTGGGCATATAAACATCCATAACCTCATGAACATACATGCCTGGTTTAAAATCGAAAAAGCTTTTTCCTGATTTCAAAACAGCGTTACCTTGTAAATGGCAACGCTGACAAATTTCAAACTGCAATTCGGGGCTCAGTTTTTTCGGATTTACTATACTTAAATCGGCGTATTTTGAAGTGTCGGTAACATCTCCACTTTGAATTTTTTTAACATGAATGGAACCAGGACCATGGCAACGTTCGCAGTCAATTCCTTGAGGTAAGTTTTCGAACTTATTTTCACTTCCCATTTTAAAACCCAAGGGCATGGCGTTATGGCAACTCATACATTCCAATCCAATTGGTCGGCTAAAACGGCTGTTGTGCCCATTTTCAAAACCTGGAGGAAGGTCGATGCGTTGGTTTTGGGTATACCAAGTAAATGGCATTTGAAAGTGATAACCATTCGTTTGCCATAAATGGGAATTGGTGTGTTGTCCGGAGCCTATGATAAAATCAACCTTTTTTATTAGTTGATGGGTGGTATCTTCAAACTCCCATTTGAATTCGTTAAGGAACAAACTGTCTTTTTTAAAAAAAGGGAGATAGTGAAAATTTGTGAATTCATCTGTTAGCAGAGGAGGGTTGTTCGGTAAGGCGCTTTTTGCACGAGTGGCATGAGCAAAGCTTTTCCCCATTCCGGTTTCAATATAGCTTTGATAAATATCGTAATGACATGATTTACATGTTTCTATTCCCACATATTGGGCACTGTCGGAATGGTTAAGAAATGTTAAAGTGGTTTGAGGTTCTTCGTTTTGGTGGCACTGAACCACCAAACTCGACCAAAGCATAACCAGAACCAGGATGAAAGCCATTCGCTTTAAAGTAGACATTGCATAATAATTTCATCTTCAAATCCATTCGATCTTAAAGTCCAGGCTTTTAAAACACCACTTTCTTCAAACCCCACGCTTTTAAATAACCCCATGCTCAAACTGTTGGTGGCAGCTATATGGCAATACAATTGGTTTAGCAAAAGAACATCTTTAGCATAGGGTTTTAGTAAACTTAACGCTTCTTGAGCAAAACCTTGCCTGCGGTTCGATTGCGGGTCGATGAGAATGCCTACAGCGGCACGCTTATGGGTTGGGTGATAATCAAACACATCCAGATGGCCTATAGCCTCTTTTGAGACCAAACTCTCTATGATAAACCGCACTTGCTTGACATCAAAAAACTCATCACCAGCGCTTAATATGTATTGTTTTACAGCATATCGGCTGTAAGGTAAATGGCAATCCCCGAATCGCATATTATCCACATTATTTTCCCAACTTAAAATAAGCTCAATGTCTTCCGGTTCAATGGCTCTTAATAAAACTTTTTGCCCTCTTAACATTTTAATTTGTTTGATGAAAATGTCCTTCAAAAACGGCTTGTACCGGGCCAATGAGTTCTATATTTTCGAAACCGTTCACTTTTCTTTGAAAGTTAACATCTAAAAAACCACATTGGGTTTCTAAAGTTATGCTTCCGGAAAGCAGATTATTGAGATTAGCCACAACAAGTGCGGCGGCACAGGCTCCGGTGCCACAAGACAAAGTTTCATCCTCGACCCCCCTTTCAAATGTTCTTATTTGCCAAATACGCTCATTTGTTTGACTAATGAAATTCACATTGGTTCCACCTTTTCCAAAAAATTCGTGGTGCCTGATATAAGGGGCTTTATTTCTAACATCTACCAAATGAACATCTTGAACTAATTCTACAAAATGTGGACTGCCTGTGTTTATAAACCAATGCCCCAAGGCTTTTTGAGGGAGGCTTGAGTTTTGCATTTCAAGTTTTATTCTGCCATCGCTTAATATCTCGCCTTTATGTGCCCCATCAGGTGCAAAAAAGTGTGCACGCTTGTTTATAAGACCCAAGAAAGAAGCAAAATGGATAGCACAACGGCCTCCATTTCCACACATACTCGAAGGATTTCCATCGCTGTTATAGTAAAGCATTTCAAAATCATAACCCGATCTTTTCCTTATAAGAATTAAGCCATCTGCACCTATACCTATATGTCTATTACACAATAAAGCGATGTTTTTGAAATTTTGCAGATCAAAAGCTTCATCTCGGTCATCAATTAAAATAAAATCGTTTCCGGTGCCGTGGTATTTGGTAAATCGCATAGGTTGTTGAAGCTTAGGTTAAAATAAAAACCGAAGTTAAAGTCAATATTTAAAACTTCATCTTCTTTTAACCGATAAATAGAACAGCGTGCTTGTTAGGTTTTGCTACAATACATTTACAAAAACAAAGTTTCTTGGAAATTTAAAAACCCGGGTAATGTTAAAAGCACTTGTCTTTATTTTAGTATTAACATGTTGCTCTATTGAAGCACAGGAAATTAATTGGATGAAGTTTGAAGAGGCACTAATTCAAAATGCAAGCAGTCCAAAGCCATTTTTAATAGATTTTTATACCGTTTGGTGTGGGCCATGCAGAATGATGAATCAAAATACATTTGGCAACCCTGAAGTGGCCACTTATGTTAAAGAGCACTTTTATGCCATAAAATTTAATGCAGAAGGACAAGATACCGTTCGCATTGGGGAGCAGCTAATTCTGAATCCCGGATATAATGCGTCTAAAGCACATTCTCGAAACAGCACCCATAATTTAACCAAGATGTTAGCGCCTGTAAATGGCGGAATTGCATATCCTACAACGGTTTTTTTAAACGAAAAGTTGGAAGTGATAACACCTGTACAGGGTTATATTCCTCCGAAAGAATTCGGAGTAATGCTTAGGTTTATTGCAGAAGAAGCTTATAAATCAGAAAGCTGGCAAAGTTTTAGCCAAAAGTTATAAGCTTTTAGCTTTTAAACACATGCTTTTGAAAGAGAATAAGCAAGCCAATACCTGTAGAAATGCTGGCATCAGCAAGGTTAAAAATAGGTTGAAAAAAGACAAAGTAATCTCCACCCCAAAAAGGAATCCATTCTGGTAAAAAGCCTTTAAAAAGAGGGAAATACAACATATCTACTACCTTGCCGTAGAGGAAAGGTGCATACCCACCATTTTCGGGCATAAAAGTGGCTACTTGTCCTAAGCTATGATCGAAGAGGAGACCATAAAAAGCACTATCTATAATGTTACCCAAAGCGCCGGCAAGAATGAGCGAAACCGCATAAATGCCCCAAGGATGGGTTTTTTCTTTAACTAATCCTTTCAGCCAAAAGAATATAGCTATAACAGCGCCAATTCGAAACAAGCTGAGAATTAACTTTCCATAATTGCCTCCCAGTTCCATTCCGAAGGCCATTCCGGGGTTTTCGGTAAAATGCAAAATGAACCAATCGGCAATTTGTAATTCATCGCCGAGTTTGAAACTGGTTTTCACCCAGATTTTTATAATCTGGTCTAAGAACAAAACCAGAAGAACGAGGATTAATGGTTTCCGCAATTTATTGTTTGTTCTTGGCTTCAATACTCAAGGTGGCGTGTGGAACGAGTTTAAGTCTTTCTTTTCCAATTAACTTACCGGTTACTCTGCAAATACCATAAGTTTTGTTTTCAATTCTAACCAAAGCATTTCTCAAGTCGCGTAAAAATTTTTCTTGACGAGCAGCCAATTGAGAGTTTGCTTCTTTGCTCATGGTGTCCGAGCCCTCTTCAAAAGCCTTAAAAGTAGGCGAGGTGTCGTCGGTGCCGTTGCCACGGTCGTTTGCGAAATTCTCTTTCAACACCAGCAAATCGGCTTCTGCTTTTCTTATTTTCTCGTTTATTAATTCTCGGAATTCTTCAAGTTCTTCATCCGAGTATCGTTGTCTGTCATCGCTCATGATTTCTAATTTAGGCGTGCAAAAATAGGGTTTCAAACTATGCCCGTTCCAAATACAAACGGCCTTTGTGGTTTTCAAGTTCAATTTCGATACCTAATTCTTGCTGATGCTCTGAAATGGGTTCAATTTTATTTGCAAGCACCTCGTTTTTAATGAATTCTTCATGTTCTAAAATAGCGTTAAAAGCTAATTCATCTAAAGCCAAGCCTACCATAATGCGATCAGTAACTTCAAATCCGCTTTCTTTTCTTAAATTTTGAATGCGGTTAACCAATTCACGTGCAATTCCTTCTTGCCAAAGGCTATGATTTATTTGAATATCAAGCGCAACAGTGGTATCTCCATCGACTCCTACCTGCCATCCCGGAATGTCTTGGGCCAGTATTTCTAAGTCACCAGCTTCAAGCATAAATGGCTCACCGTTAAGCCTTATTTCTTTTTGTCCATTTCGTTCAAATTCAGAAATTTCAAGATTACCAAAGCCAGCTACCATTTCACTTAATGCTTTAATGGAAGGCCCAACTTTGGGACCCAGGGTTTTAAAATTGGGTTTGGCTTTTTTAACAATTAGGCCTGAAGCATCGGTTAAAAACTCAAGCGATTTCACATTAACTTCCGCCTTAATGATTTCTGCAACTTGTTCTATACCCAGTTTTTCGGTTTGATTTAAAATAGGCACGACCATTCGACTCAAAGGCTGGCGAACTCTAATTTTCTCTTTTTTACGGATGCCCAATGCCAAGCTTACAATTTTTTGAGCTTTGCGCATCTGCCATTGCAGCTTTGAGTTGATTTTTAGATGATTGATTTTCGGGAAGTCGGCTAGATGTACACTTTCTTTTTTGCTTTTCAAAGAGTTTTGCGTCAAGTCTCTGTACAACCTATCGGCAAAAAATGGTGCAATAGGAGCAATTAACAAACTAAGAGTTTCCAAACAATCAAAAAGGGTGGAATAGGCTGCTTGTTTATCATCGCCATATTCACCTTTCCAGAATCGGCGGCGACTCAGTCGGACATACCAATTACTCAAATTCTCTATGGTAAAGTATTGAATAGCTCTTGCAGCCTTAGTGGGTTCATAGTCTGTATAGGCTGCATCCACTTCTACAATCAAGCTGTGTAACTCGCTGTATATCCAATTATCTAATTCGCTTAAATGAGCATCGGGGCATGAAGTTTCATACCGAAAACCATCTAAGTTAGCATAAAGGGCAAAGAATGCGTAGGTATTGTATAAAGTTCCAAAAAATTTTCTTTGAACTTCTTCAATGCCCGAAACATCAAAACGCAGATTATCCCAAGGTTGAGAATTGCTTACCATGTACCATCGCAATGCATCTGCACCGTATTGGCTAATCGTTGTGAAGGGGTCAATGGCGTTTCCGAGGCGTTTCGACATTTTTTGACCATCTTTGTCTAAAACCAAACCATTGGATACCACATTTTTATAGGCCGGTTTGTCGCTAATCATACTGGCAATAGCGTGAAGCGTGTAAAACCAGCCTCGGGTTTGGTCAACACCTTCAGCTATAAAATCGGCAGGAAAGGCTTTCTCGAACAATTCTTTATTTTCGAAAGGATAATGCCATTGCGCATAAGGCATACTTCCAGAATCGAACCATACATCTATTAAATCCAACTCACGCTTCATTTCCCTTCCATCTGAAGATACCAGAACAATAGAATCTACATAAGGTCGATGTAAATCAATTGAATCGTAATTTTCTTCTTCCATAATGCCCGGAACAAAATTTGCCAAAGGATTACTTTTCATTATCCCTGCAGCAACCGATTTCTCACAGGCTTTTTTAAGTTCTTCCAGCGAACCAATAACCAAAACTTCGTCGCCCAATTCAGTACTCCAAATTGGCAACGGTATTCCCCAATATCTGGAACGGCTAAGATTCCAGTCATTTAAATTTAAAAGCCAATTCCCAAATCGTCCATCACCTGTTGATTTGGGTTTCCAGTTTATACTCGAATTATGTTTAATCATGGTTTCACGAGCATCGGTGGCTTTGATAAACCAAGAATCTAGAGGGTAGTAAAGAATGGGTTTATCTGTACGCCAACAATGCGGATAGCTATGCTCGTACTTTTCAACTTTGAAAGCCTTGTTGTTAGATTTTAACCAAATAGCCAGATCAACGTCAACTGACCTTTCGGGAGCAGTACCCTCGTTATAATATTCGTTTTTTACATATCGGCCTGCAAATTCACCCATATGTGAAGTGAATTTACCTTGTAGATCTACCAAAGGAACTGGGTTGCCATTTTCATCCGTTACAAGCATTGGCGGAATTTGAGATTGCGCAGCTACCCGCGCATCGTCTGCGCCAAAAGTTGGAGCTATATGAACAATTCCGGTTCCATCTTCAGTACTAACAAAATCTCCGGCAATTACTCTAAATGCATTTTCAGCCCCCGAAATTGGCAAGGCAAAAGGAAGTAATTGTTTATATTTTAAACCAATTAAAGATTCCCCAGTAAATTCATCTACCAAAAACCAGGGTATAAATTTATTGGTTGGTTCAAAGTTTTCAAAGGGGAGATTTTCAGCTTCTTTCTTAAAGTATTTATATACAAGAGATTTAGCCAGAACCACTTCAACCTGAACAAAGGTATAAGGATTAAAAGACTTAATTCGAACATACTCGATTTTGGCACCAACTGCCAATGCTGTATTGGATGGCAAAGTCCAGGGGGTGGTGGTCCAGGCTAAAAAATAAACTTTAGATCGACCAAAAAGTATTGAACTCTTTTCAGTTTCTTCTATTTCGAACTGAGCAACAACTGAAGTATCTTTTACATTCCTGTAACAACCGGGCTGGTTAAGTTCATGAGAACTCAATCCAGTTCCAGCCTTTGGTGAATAGGGTTGAATGGTATAGCCTTTGTAAAGCAGATTTTTGTTCCAAAGTTGTTTGAGCAACCACCAAACCGATTCTATATACTTGGTTTTGTAGGTGATGTAAGGGTCATTCATATCTACCCAATAGCCCATTTCTTTGGTAAGAGCATTCCAATGGGTGGTATAGCGCATAACCGCTTTGCGGCAGGCCTCGTTGTATTCGGCAATGCTAATTCGTTTGCCAATATCTTCCTTGGTTATTCCCAATTCTTTTTCTACACCTAGCTCGATGGGTAAGCCATGGGTATCCCATCCTGCTTTTCTTATGACCTGTTTTCCTTTTAAAGTTTGATAACGGCAGAATAAATCTTTAATGCTTCTCGACAAAACGTGATGAATACCGGGCATACCATTTGCGGAAGGAGGCCCTTCAAAAAAAACAAAAGATTCATTTCCTTCTCTTTGAGAAACAGATTTTTCGAAAGTCAATTCGTTCTGCCAAGTTTCAAGAATTTCTTGGTGTATGGCTTTCAAGTTGAGATTCGAATATTCGGGGTAGAGCTTCATAGAAGGCGATTAAGTAGAGGTTGATTTGGCAAAAAATGCCAAAATCGACAGACAATGGCAATTGGTTATAGTGTAAATAAAATTAGGCCAACAAAGCCATTGCAGCCTCGAAGTTTGGCGTATTTAAAAAGTCGGCAACCAATTCGCTGTAAATGACTTCGTGTTTTTCATTTAACACCAAAGTAGATTGTGCAAGTGCTCCGGCATATGGCCCTCCCATCATCACCACCCCATAGTCTTCACCGAAGCTGCTTTCAGGTCTTAAGTCGCTGGCTAAATCGATGTGACGAATATCTTCTGTTTCGCAAAAACGGTATTGAGTATTTGGGAGATCACGGGAAACGCAAAGAATAGCCGCTTTTTGAAGGTTTTTTGCCAAATGGTTAAACATCTTAACAGATTCGTTGCACTTTTCAGAATCTACACTTAAAAATGTAAATATCAACAGTTTTTTACCTGCGTATTTTTCCAATTCAAAATCGTTTAGATGTATGGAGGTCAACAAAAAACCGGGTGCTTTGCTGCCTTTTGTAGGCAAGTTGCCCGAAAGCTCTATCGGATATCCCTTAAAAGCTGTAGAAGCCATGACGAAATTAAGTTGGTGCGCGAATTTAAAGCTATCAAAGCATTTTTCAATTTGATTTTATGTGAAGTTTGGTCCATGATTTAATAAAAACGAGAATGCCCCACCTTTTTAAAAGGGTAGGGCATTGATTCTGTTAAGTAAAGTAGTTATGTACTTACTTGCGTTCTAGAGTGAGCTTGATGTCTGCCGTTACCGTAATACCAACACCTGGAATCGTAAATGGCAATTCAGTTTCCCAAACTTGTAAATTGGCCTCATTGGTGGTGACATCGTAAATAACCGGATCCATATCTGCTTCTTCCAGCAATACCTTGGTATCGTTCGAAATAACAGACCATGTTGCTTCTCCATCTTGATTTACTGGAAAACTACCAGGAACGGGGCCACCGGAAATAGAGAAACTGTAGTTGTAAACCACCTTATTTGGGTTGTAACTCACAACAAAATCACCACTTACGGCCGTGGCGTCTCCCTCAACATTAATGGGTTGAAGTGGATTGAGGGGATTGGGTATGCTGGTTTTATAATACACCCCTGTTAACTCCCAATCTCCGATTAACCTTCCGGTTAAACCTGGAGGAAGGGTATTGGTAGGCGTGTTGTTCTCATCTTTTTTGCATGACCAAAGGCTCAATAAGGCCAAGCTAAAAATTAACAGTTTTTTCATAGTATACATTTGGTTTTGGTTAGCGATTGATTTCTATAAATCGGTCAATATTACGTGTTTTACCAAAAAGAACAATCAAATCGTTTGGTTCTACAATGGTATTCGCATCCGGGATTCCAATGATATGATGTTCTTCACCATCTTTTCTCAATAAGGTTACTAAATTTAATTGATACTTTTCACGCAGGCCGATATCGCCGAGGGTTCTTTTTAAGGAAAGACGAGGGGCTTTAACTTCTATAATTTCATATTCATCAGGCAGTTGCATACACATTAGTACGCCGGGATTAAAGAGTTGCTCGGCAATGTTTTTGCCCACTTCTTCTTCTGGCTGCAGTATTTCGTGGATTCCCATTTTTTCGAGAATGCACCTTTGGGTTTTACCCTGAGCTCTGGCAATGATACGTTTTACATTGAGCTCTTGGAGCAAAAAAGTAGTAAGCAACATCGACTGAAAGTTGGCTCCAATGCTCACAATAACTGCATCCATGTCTTGAATTCGTTGCGATTCAAGTGCCCGTTTATCGGTACTGTCGAGGGTTACAGCATAAGCCACATCGTTTTTAATAGACTCCACTTTATCGTCGTCGCTGTCTATGGCAATAACTTCAGCTCCTTTGGCACTGAGTTTACGGGCAATGCTGCTGCCGAACATGCCCAAACCTATGACCGCAAATTTTTGTACCGGCATTTTTAAAGGCTCTCCAAAGCCTGCTTTAGGTCATCAATCAAATCCTGTGCGTCTTCAATTCCCATGCTTAAACGCACCAAACCATCACTTAATCCCGATTTCAAACGTTCTTCTTTAGGAATAGAAGCGTGGGTCATGCTAGCAGGATGTCCGCATAGCGATTCTACGCCGCCTAATGATTCAGCTAAAGTGAAAATTCTCAGATTTGACAGAAATTTTCGGGCATCGCTCTCTAGTTCGCCTTTTAAAACAAAAGACAACATGCCACCAAATCGTTTCATTTGTTTTTTTGCCACTTCAAAACCAGCATGGTTTTCGCTACCAGGATAAAAGACCTTTTCTACTTTAGGATGGTTTTGTAAGAAATGGAAAACCGCTTCTGCATTATCGCTATGGCGTTCCATTCGCAAATGCAGTGTTTTGATGCCTCTTAAAACCAAAAAGCAATCCATTGGACCTGGAACTGCCCCCACAGCGTTTTGTAGAAAAGCCAGATCTTCATATAAATCAGGACGATTTAAAATTAAAGCACCCAGTACAACATCACTGTGTCCGCCTAAATACTTGGTTGCAGAGTGTAACACCACATCTGCTCCCAAATGCAGAGGTTTTTGAAGATAAGGTGTTGCAAATGTATTATCGACTACCAAAATGAAATCTTTGATCGATTTAAGTTTGGCAATTGCCTGAATATCTGAAATATGAAGCATCGGATTAGAAGGCGATTCCAACCAAACCATTCGTGTTTTTGAATTAATAGCTTGGTTAATTTCTTCTGTTCTGCTTGCATTTACAAAGTTAAAATGGATGCCATAGGGTTCAAAAACACGCTTAAATAAACGGTAGGTACCACCATAGAGATCATTGGTACAAACCACTTCATCGCCGGGCTTAAGTAATTTGGCTACAGCGTCTACAGCCCCCAATCCACTTGAAAAAGCCAACCCATATTGGCCACCTTCAATGGAAGCCAATGCATTTTGCAAGGCTGTTCTAGTAGGGTTGTGGGTGCGAGAATATTCGTAACCTTGATGTTCGCCCGGAGATTTTTGGGCATAGGTAGAGGTAAAATAAACTGGTGGCATAACCGCACCTGTACTGGGGTCGGGCTGTTGACCCCCATGTATGGCCAAAGTGCCAAAACCCATAGGTTTTTCGTTTGTCATTATGTAGATAAAACTGCTGCAAAGTTAGGAAAGCCCCAATGCCTAAAACTACCTTTGTTTTTGAATTATGCCGATATTTAGAAAAGCACTTTTGGCCCATTTTGCCCTTTTAACAGTGGCCATTATTTATGGACTTAATTATGTGTGGGCCAAAGATGTAATGCCCAAGTACATTCAACCATCCGGATTTATTTTAGCTAGGGTAGGAGGGGCAGGATTGCTTTTTGTTGTGTTTCACTGGCTAACAGGTTGGCATTGGCCCCGAAAAGAAGATTGGCCTCGTTTTGTGGCTTGTGGATTTATGGGCGTTGCAGGTAATCAGCTTTTGTTTTTTCATGGACTGAGCCTAACCTCACCTACAAACAGCGCTATAATTATGACTTTATCGCCTTTGATGGTTTTATTCCTGGCAGCGCAATTTGGAAATGAGCGTTTTGGTCTAAATCGATGGCTTGGATTAGCTATTGCTGGCAGCGGCGCTATTTGGTTGGTTTGGAATAGTCAACAAGGCGGAAATAGAAGTGCAAATGCTTTAGGTGATTTATTTATCTTGTTGAATGGCAGCATGTATGCCGGTTATTTGGTATCGGTTAAACCGCTTATGGAAAGGTATCCACCAATTGCTGTAATACAGTGGGTTTTTTTAATAGGGTTAATTTTGGTAATTCCATTTGGGTTAAACCAGTTTTTAATGGTCAACTGGATCAGCCTGCCAACCGAAGCTATTGGCAAAATTGGTTTCGTAGTGCTTTTCACCACCTTTGTTGCCTATTTATTTAACATTTTTGCGATTAAAGTTGTAGGGAGTTCGATTACCGGGTTGTACATTTATTTACAACCGGTACTTGCCGCGTTTTTTGTGTTTCTTGGTGGAGGAGGTCATCCAAATCTTATTCAAATAATAAGCGGACTTGTTGTTATGTTGGGCGTTTTTATGGGAAGCCGAAAATAAATTGTGAACTTTTTTTGTTTTCTTTCCTTTTTCTGGTATATTTAAAAACTATGACACATTTAAAAGTTGGCGATAAGGCACCTTATTTCGAGGGCATTGATCAAAACAATGAAAAGATTGAACTTAATCAGTTTAATGGTAAAAAATTGGTTGTGTATTTTTATCCTAAAGACGATACTCCGGGCTGTACAGCAGAGGCTTGTGATTTTAGAGATAATTATAATGTATTACTTGAAAAAGGCATTTCGGTGGTTGGTGTAAGCGCTGATAATGAAAAATCGCACGCCAAATTTGCTGAAAAGTATAGTTTGCCTTTTCCATTGTTAGCCGACACCAGCCGCAAAGTAATTGATGCTTTTGGGGTGTGGGGCAAAAAGAAGTTTATGGGTAAAGAATACGATGGCATTCATCGAGAAACTTTTGTAATAGATGAAAATGGTTATTTGGTGTCAATTATAACAAAAGTTGAAACCAAGGCACCTACAGCCCAAATCCTTAAGGCGTTAGACATGTAGTTTTGTCTTAATTAAGGCTGAATGACAATTTCAAAATTTTGATAATTCGCTTTACCTTTTTCTCTTAAGAATAGAATATATCTGCCACACGAAAGATGATTTAAGTCTATTTCTGGGGTAGAAGGTAACTTCCACATACGGCCTTTCACATCAATAAGTTGAGCCTCAAAGGGGCTTTTGCTTTCAATGGTTAGGCGTTTGCCTTTTTGAACCACTTTCCAGAGTTGCGCGGAAGAAGAATCATAGCTATCACTATCTAGTGTAGTCGGAATATTCAATGTATAAAGTTTGGCCGTGCTTCCACCCGTGGACTCAGAGCTAATCCAATATCGATTGGCTGCTTGATGAGCGATGGCTTCAATTTGTGTTTGCCCGCCGGCAACAAGCGAAATTCTTTTTTGTGGTGCAACCGAAAAAGGACCACTACCCGGATTTACAATTTCATAAGCAAAAGGTGAAAAAAAATCGTATCCTATTAAAACAATATTTCCATTTATAGAATTGAAATCAACTCCGGTTACCAAACCGTTAACATTTAAGCTATCGGTTTTAGATATTATATATTGTCCTGGTGTTTTAGACAATGGGTAAATGTATGTTTTAAAATTAGCCCGGTTTTTGGTAAAAATATAAAGCTGATTATTAAATGCTAAAAGCGCCTCTGCATCATAATTGTGAAAGCTTCTGGAATTAAAGTTCGTTTGATCGCTATAACTAAATTCTATAGTTTGTGCCATAACCAAGGTTGAATTTAATAGGTCTTGAAGGCTTACTTTATAAATTTTTAAATTTGTACGGTTTCCATTGTTGTTCCCGAAATCTCCTATATAAAGGTACTGACCATCAGAAGCCAGATCTTCCCAGTCTACATTGGTGGCGTTCTGGATTTGTATATTTCTGGGAATATAACCTGTTGCTGTGTCCACCTCATACAATTTGGCCTCATTTCCAGAATCGTTATGGGTTATGAGACGGCCATTAACAAAAACCAAACCCGATGTTTCGCTAATAACTTGACTTAAATTACTTTTCAAAATCAAATTAAGACTTTGACTATGAGCTTTTAAACCCATATTAAGCAAAGCAACAAAAAAAACTATCTTATTCACGAGGCAGATTTACTAATGAAGTATTTAGGCGTTGCCTATTTACCTCGTTTAAAAAAATGCCGGCTGCCACCGAAACGTTTAAGGATGCAGTTTGCCCGTGCATGGGAATAAATGAGCGTTGATCGCAAAGTTTTAAATATTCGGCCGAAATGCCGTCTTCTTCAGACCCCATAATGAGACAAACAGGTCCACTTAAATCTGTTGAATACAATGATTCAGCGCCTTTTTCGGTACATGCAATGAGTTTGACACCAGAGTCCTTTAAAAACAGAAGGGTTTTTTTTAAGTTGTCTTCACGGCAAACAGGCAAACGAAGAAGGGCCCCGGCAGAAGTTTTTACGGCATCGGGAGAGGCTGGAGCACTTCCTTTCCCGGGAACAATTAATGCATGAACTCCAAAACATTCGGCACTTCTGGCAATTGCCCCAAAATTTCTAACATCGGTAACTCGATCAAGTAGCATTACCAAAGGAGTTTCGCCTGTTTCGTAAACATGGGTTAAAACCTCATCAAAAGGTTGATATTCGACTTCAGTCAAAAATGCAAAAACACCTTGATGGTTTTTTCTTGTCAGGCGATTCAATTTCTCGATTGGAACGCTTTGATATGGCAGCTGATGGGCGCGTAACAAAACGATAAGTTCTTTTGCATTTTCGCCTTGTAAACCTTTCTGAATAAAGATTCGATCTAAAAGTTTGCCACTTCTTATGGCTTCAATGAGCGGTCTAATACCAAAAATATGGGGAGGCTCGCTGTTGTCGGCTTTGTGCATCTCGTGCATCTTGTTCTCTTTTAATATCTTTAATTCCGTAAGCTTTGCCGCTTCGCCAGGCCGCAATGGCCTGTCCCCAACCATAACGATATTCACCAAATCGTGTTAACTCGTAATCGTTCGATGAAAATGGATTATTAACGCGAAGAAAGTTGAAAACATAATTAAGCTGGCTATTTCTATTGCCATAAACCCAGCTTTCACCTTGATCTGAACGAAAAACTTGCGAAGGAGGACCATAAATAATATAGATTAAACCACGATCCGTTTTCCAACCCTCTAGATAAGAACTAAACTTTTCATTTGCTTTTTCTACTCTGGTAAAATATTGTGCAATAGCTTCTTGTCCACGTTCAATCGCGCCTGAATTGCCAAGCCAAAAGGCATCTGCCAAAAGTTTTAAACTGTCAGCTGATTGAGCATTTTGTATGGCTTCGAACTCTTTTTTAGTAGAAATATATCGAATGGGAGGCAACATCAATTCAGGCTCGTTGATGTAAGGGAAATCATTATAGAAATTAAATACTGAAAACCCTTGCATGGATGTGCTATCGACCTGAAAATGATAAATGCCTGGCTTTCTAAAAAAGAGGGTGTCATAGGTTGAAACAAAATATAAGCTATCTTCTTTGAAATCAAATGATTTATTGTCGTTTGTTGCGTGAGGAGGAATGGCTATCGGAAAATTTCGTTTATAAAAGCGCACTGCCAAAATAGTGTCTTTAGGGAAATACTTTATTAGATATGGTTTATCGTTCTGAACCCATGGTCTCAACTTTAAACTTCCATTTAAGTCTCGCAATTCAAAGAACTGCCGACTGTTTAAGTCCTCTTGTTGCACTCTTAAATCTAAACTCAAGTTGTTTTTCCTATTCAAGTCAACAAAATGAACCCGAAGCAGCAAATCTTTGAATTGTTTCGGTCGTTTAAATTTAATCTCAGATTGAATTCTACCCAGATCCTCAAGAGTTTTAATATCAGCGACTAAAATGCTTCCTGAATCTAAAAGGGTCATATTTTCATATCCAGAAAACAGCTCATATCGCACCAATAGGCTGGCTTTGAAAAAATCGCTGTCAATTATTTTCGTGTAAAGCAAGTCCATTCTATCAAGGGTAAAAATGGCTCTGCTGGTATCGATTTTATAATGTTGAATAACAATTTCAGGTTGGATGCCCAAACCTTCCTCTTGATACAATCCAGCTACGTTGTTTTCTTCAACAGCAACGGCACTTGAGCAAGAAACCAACCGACTGGAAATTCCAATCAAAATACTCAAAACGAAGAGTATTTTGAGACCATTGTTAATAGAGAAAACCTTGTTCATTTTGATTGGCCGAAGGTATTAAAATCGACTGTTGTATGTAACATGTACAATTGGACTTCTAAAATCGAAGTCGTTTTCACCAATTTTTGGAACTGCAAGGCTAAAACCAACCCATGCATTATTAAGTTCGAGCTGTATGCCCAATCCGCTACCAAAAAGAAACCCAGATGATATTTCAGGTGCTTCAAGGTAGGCGCCATCTAAGAACAGCTGAAAAAAAGTTGAATTATCGAGCTTAAACCGATACTCTGCCGAAGTGCCAATAAATGCATTTGCAAACAAACTTTGTTCAGCAAATCCTCTTATGCTTTGTTCTCCGCCTAATCGAAACAATTCATTGTTTTTGAGATTTAGACCATCCAGATAGTAAAAGGACGAATTCAACTTTAAAATGTGTTTGGTTTTAAAATGGAACTGTTGTTCAACCAATGCTTGAATACGATATTGACGATCGTTATTTTTTTCAATCTTACGATTTCCTACTGAAAATTCTAGTTGATAGAGAGCACCTTCTGTGGGTAAAAAGTCAGAGTTTCTTGAGTCGCTTTCTAAATCAATGCCCCAAAGTTGTTTGCTGAAGTTTCCAAGACTTGAAGATTCCGATTGACTGGTTCTGGATGACTCGCTTCTGTAAACCAAGCCTACAAATTGCTTAGCTGAACGGGCGTAACGAATTTTACCTGTGTAGTGGAAGTTTAAAAAAGTGCTGTCTTGTCTGTACATATTAATTGTATTTTCTAACCAAAAACGACTTTTTAAAACATAGGGTAAACCAAGTTCAGCGTTGAGCATTTGTACAGAATTTGGTGGCGCTTGCCACTTCAAGCCAAGCCATTGTCCGCCTTTGAACAAATTGTTTAAGCGCAAATCTGCATGACCTGACAACCGACCTGAACCATTAAGAGTATTGTAGCCCAAAAGCAAATCCAATCTATTCGTTTTCCTTTTATTAGGGTATAGGTAAATCCAAGTGCCTTTATTCGAAAACAAGATTTCTGGCTTGCGTTCAAATCCCATAAAATTTAGATTTCTCGATTTAGTTTCGATACTCCTAATTATATTTTCATTGAAAACCCGACCGATTTCCAGGCCAAAGTGGTGTTTTAAAAAACCTGTCGGAATTCGAAAATCGCCCTTGGTAATAACACTGTCTATGGTAAAGATACTTCCTACTTGAAGAGTGTTAAAAGCGAGAATGTTGTCATCAAATAGCCGCAAAGAGTCAATAGAAAACCGCGCAAAAGCATGACCGTTTTGGGCTAGTTTTCGAACGGTATCTAATTTACCATTATGCCATTTTGAATAAGACTGATTGGAAATGGTGAATTGTGGGCCCTCAATTAACAGCAGAATGTAGGGTGGTTCGGGCTTCTTTCTCCAATCGAAAAGCCAATAGCCTTTTTCAATACATTCTTTTTCCCAAAGGCTTTTAGTTCGAAGAAATTCTAAAGAGTCAGCAAAAAATATGGATTCCGGGAGAAAATCTACAGTAGAATTCAAACCAAACCTGGGTTGGGCAAGGGTAGAATTAGAAAGTACCCAAACTGCCATCAGGGTTCCAGTTAATGGCCTCAAGCCCATGCTGAATTAAATATTGGTTGGTTTTTGAAAAATGAGCACACCCCATAAAGCCTTTGTAAAAAGATAAAGGAGAAGGATGGACTGATTGGAGGACCAAATGCTTTTCGCGGTTTACTGCTTTTGCTTTTAACTTGGCAGAGTTTCCCCATAATAGAAAAACGAGGTTTGCTTTTTTCTGAGATAAATACGCAATAACCTGATCTGTAAACCATTCCCATCCCCAATTTTGATGGCTTTGAGGCAAGCCTTTTCTAACCGTTAAAACAGAATTTAATAATAACACACCTTGATCTGCCCAAAATTTTAAATTGCCATGAGAACAAAATTCAATTTGTAGATCATTATGTAACTCTTTGTAAATATTTAATAAAGAGGGAGGAATAGCCATGCCTTTTGGTACTGAAAAGGCTAAACCATGGGCCTGTCCTTCAGCATGGTAAGGGTCTTGGCCTAAGATAACCACTTTTACCTGATTCCAGCCGGTTAAGTTGAAAGCTTCAAAAACTTGTGAAGAGGGAGGATACACAGTGTGTTCCAGTCTATCCTGCTTTAGCTTCAAGGCTAATTGTTGCATTCGTGGGTCTTTAAGAACATTTGCAAGTTGTTCGGCCCAAGAATTTTCTAGACTATTTGACATCATTTGAGCAATATAAATCAAAACTTAAGGTTTATTTTATTAAAACAGCTTTAATGTTTAACTTTGTAAGACACTAAAATAGTATGATGAAAAAACGTTTGGGCTTTTTAGTTTTATTGGCCTTTGTGGCCATGGCTTTTCACAGTTGCGGTTCGTACGAAAAATGTCCAGCCTATTCACATTCTAAAATTATCGAATCCGGCGGAGATTGCTAGTATGGGTCATGTTGAGCCGTTGGAATTAAAGAGCTTAGAAGATTTTGAATTGATACTTAAGGCATCTGAAAACGAGGCGGTTTTTATATTTAAACATTCTGTTAGATGTCCAATTAGTTTAAGATCGTACAAGTCGTTGGTGCCAAACTGGAGAAATAAAGGTCCCAAACTTGAATTGTACGTTTTAGACCTATTGGCAAGGCGTAACCTCTCTGATGTTATTTCGGAGAAGCTAAAAGTGCCTCATGAATCACCTCAGCTCATTCAAATCGTGAACGGAAAAGCCGTTTTGGTGTTTAATCACTTTGATGTATTACTCGAAAATGTACTTTCGGCCGTTTAAGTTAAAAAAGCACATTTGGCTTGTCTTATTGATTGTTTTTCCGGTGTTCGCTTACGGACAATTGGAAACATCAATAGATTTTAAAAGAACGGTTTATACAGACGAATACCAGTTAGGAATTATGTTCCATACCAAGGGATATGGAATGCATTTCAGAAGGCAATATTTTACCGATGGGTTCAACAAAAGTGGTTGGGAATTGGACTTAGTAAATATTCGGGATGAGAAAGAAGTGAATATTTACAACCCATTCGACAACAGCGCCCGTGGGTTTGTTTATGGAAAAATCAACAGTTTTTACAGTTTAAGAGCTGGTTACACCCGAGATATTGTGCTGGTAGATAAAACCGATCAAGGTACCGTAGCCCTCGACCTTGTTTTAAGTGGCGGCTTATCAATGGGTTTACTTAAACCGGTATACCTAGAACTTTACCAATCAGTTGGCAACGGAAGCTTTATTTTGGTAACAGAGAGGTACGACCCACTGCGACACGATTTTTCAGATATTTATGGTAAATCAGGATTCTTCACCGGCTTCGACGAAATAAAGTTTCATCCGGGCCTTTACGCTAAAATTGGGTCTAATTTCGACTTCAATTTATTCGATGAACGTGTAACCACTCTTGAAGTAGGAATGATATTGGATTATTTCCCTGAAAAGGTGCCAATTATGTTTTTACCATCAAATGCAGAAGGTGTAAAAAACCATAATTTTTTCACCCAATTTTACTTAACCATTAACTTCGGGAAACGTTGGAACTAAAGCCAATAATTGAATCAACAGTCTCAACAAAAGAGTCCATTCGCAAACCAAAATGGCTAAGAGTAAAACTACCTACCGGTCAGAATTTTAAAAATGTTCGCCAATTAGTAGATGGTTATAGTCTTCATACAATTTGTGAATCCGGTAATTGCCCAAATATGGGAGAGTGTTGGGGGGCAGGCACGGCTACTTTTATGATTTTGGGCAATACTTGCACCAGATCTTGTGGGTTTTGTGCTGTAGCTACTGGAAGGCCTGAAGCTGTTGACTGGGATGAGCCAGAACGTGTGGCACAAAGCGTTCGCTTAATGAAAGTAAAGCATTGTGTAATTACAAGTGTTGACCGGGATGATTTAAGCGATGGTGGCTCCATTATTTGGTCAGAAACGGTTAAAGCTGTTCGAAGAATGAGCCCGGGAACCACTATGGAAACCTTGATTCCTGACTTTAAAGGTGAGAAAAGAAATATAGACCGTATAATTCAAGCCGCACCGGAAATAGTTTCTCACAATATGGAGACCGTAAAACGTTTAACGAGACAGGTTCGAATCCAAGCCCGGTATGAAAGAAGTTTAGAAGTCTTGTCATATCTAAAGGATCAGGGCCAAAAACGAACTAAAACGGGGATTATGCTGGGTTTAGGTGAATTGGTAGAAGAAATTCTTGAAACCATGGAAGACTTGAGAAAGGCCAACGTCGATATTTTAACACTTGGTCAATATCTTCAACCAACTGCTAAACATTTACCGGTTGTTGAATATGTTCATCCTGATACTTTTGACTTCTTGAAAGTTAAAGGATTAGAAATGGGGTTTCGCTATGTTGAAAGTGGACCTTTGGTTAGATCCTCTTATCATGCAGAAAAGCACATGTTTTAGCAAACCTTATTTGCGGTAGAAACGTTAAGGAATTGTAATATTGTACACTAGAGGCATACTCCTCATAAAGAACCATGATTTAGACCTATGAAGAAATCTTTACGCCGATTTATCGGGCTTGCTCTAGCCCCCTTAGCTGTTGGTTCAGCAGTATTTTTGGTTTCTCAAGTAAACTCTGAAAAGAGTCAAGAACCTATTTATAAGGCTAGAACTGAAGTGTTGTTGACTGAAAATGCAAACTCAAAAGGTTCAGCACAATGGTTACATAAATTAAGAGCCAATCAAGTAACAGGAGAAGTTAATCCGGCTGATGTTCTAAAGGCAAGATTAGAGGCATTACAAGGCAGAAACAATAAAACAGCCTCAGCACTCAATTTATCCTGGGAACAGAGAGGACCAGATAACATAGGTGGAAGAACCAGAACCATTTTTATAGACCCAGAAAACCCTAATTTAATTTTCTCTGGATCTGTTTCCGGTGGCTTATATAGGTCTACAACAGCAGGCTCAAGCTGGGAATTGCTTAATCGTGATGCTAGTAATCATGCTGTAACTTACATAACCAAAACTTCAAATGGGCACTATTATTATGGAACAGGAGAAGGATTGCACTACGGGGCTTTTGGACAGGGTAGTGGAGGAGTTTTGGGTGGGGGTGTATTCAAGTCAACCGATGGAGGGAATACTTGGGTACAGTTAGCTTCAACTGCACCTGATGCCAACGATCGCACCAGCGAATGGGCTAATATTTCATTTCTTATTGCCCACCCTACAATTGCAGACAAAATTTTTGCGGCTACCAACCGTGGATTAAGAAGAAGCGATGATGGAGGCCAAACTTGGGTAAATCCTGTTCTAGGTTCTAGTGTTCAGCCACAAGAATTTACGGCGGGTATTACCGATATGATAGTTGACAATAATGGAGGTGTTTGGTTTAAAGGGCAGAATCATATCATGTTTTCTCCGGATGGTTCGGACGGTAGTTTTGTTCAAATTTCTGGATCGTCTGGATTGCCAACCAATCCAAGTCGCTCTAGGATAGCCGTCTCGCCAAGTGATCCAAATTTTGTTTATGTGGCTCACATAAATGCAATTTCTTCAAATCCAACTGGAGTCCCTGTAGGAGGCTTGCTTAGTGTTCATAGAAGTAAAGACCGTGGTGCAACATGGGAGCGTTTGGTTCAAGGCAGCAGTTCATTTAACCCAATGAACACCCAAGGCGAATACGATTTAGCTCTAACAGTTGATCCTAAAGACAAGAACAGGATAATTTTAGGAGGTGTTCAACTATGGGACTGGTCAGAAACTACTGGTTGGAATCAAATTCACTCAAGCTTTTTCTCACCAACAAATCCTTTTTATGTTCATGTTGACCAACACGACGCTGTATTTCATCCAACAAATCCTGATATTCTATATGTTGTAAACGATGGAGGCATTTTTAGATCTGCTAATAATGGATTTACATGGACGCCCATTAACAACAACTACACCACTCTTCAACTTTATTCGGTTATTGGCGATCAAAATGGTCGATTCTTGGGCGGAACTCAAGACAATGGAACAATAGCAATTACCGGTTTTGGAAATACCAGTCGTTCTGGCGTAAGAACACCGGGTATAAACTATTTTGTGGCATCTGGTGTAAGACGGGTTATGGATGGCGATGGTGGTTATGTTGCTGCATCGCAAATAGTTTCTGGGGTATTATTTAAAGAAATGCAGTATGGTATAATGGGGAGGAGCCAAAATGATGGTCAATCTTTTGAGTCGTTTTATCAGTTTAACAGAATGGATCCACAATACATAAGCGGAACCATGACTGGTACTTTCGCTGAGTTTGTAGCTCCTTTTGAATTATGGGAATCAAATGATGACCGATTATCTACAGATTCTGTTACATTCAGGGTACTTGATGTTCAAACAAGTCTTGGATTTGCGTCATCAAGCGATACGGCATCACGAGGCGAACTCAGATTGCCACAAGCGGCGGCAGTGTTCATTCCAGATAGCTTTAGGGTGGTTCATGGTCCATACACATTACGCTCTGATGCAAATGGAAACTTAAGCAGCCCTGATGGCGGATCAGGTTTCTTTAATGCTCAAACTGGTCAATTTGTTGCAAGGTTCCCTAGGTATTTCGGTTTGGAAGTCAGTGCTTTCTGCGATATCCGTTATAATACTGGTTCAATGGTTTACGTCGAAAGTGCTTCAAAAGGAGTTCCTTTCGATTATACTTTGCCTAGAGTAGTTTCATCTGGAGATAGCATTAGGGTTCAGGACATTATTCAAGGTGCATTTTTTATGGGGCTCAGAACACGCCCTGGTTTGGTTGGCAATACTTTCGGTGGAGTGTGGATGACGCGTAAAGTATTTGATTTTACCACAGAACAGCCTGAATGGTGGCATATTTTAGACTTGGGCAATGGAAATGCTGCCACTTGTATGGACGTGAGCGCAGATGGTGATGTTTTATTTGTAGGAGGATCTGATGGCAGATTGTGGAGGGTTGCCAATCTTAAAAACGCTAGATCCCGTACCACAGCTGATATTGATAATCAGAACACGGCGGTGTTAACTACAAGACAGGTTGTGGCAAACTATTCGGGCAGAAGCATCACCAGTGTAAAAATTGATCCTAATGACAACGATAGGGTAATTGTAACTTTGGGAAATTATGGTAATAACACATATGTGTTTTTATCGAATAATGCCACAGCAGCTTCACCCAGTTTTGTACCAAAACAAGGATCAGGTCTACCGGCTATGCCAGTTTATGGTTCTACTTTCAATATTTTTGATGGTCAACAAGTAGTAATTGGAACCGAATATGGCGTTTATTCTACAGATAATATAAATGCCTCTTCTGTTGTTTGGAACTCCGAGAATAATGGTATTCCTACAGTTCCGGTTTTCATGGTCGAACAATTACGTAATACCCGCGGAAGTGTTGATGGTGATTTGGTTTTCCAAGGTCATATTGATTTGGCAACACATGGTTATGGGTTTTTGCGCTCGAGCAACTTGGTTCAGCAGAATCCAATAGGCATAAACGAAGAATTGAATCCAAAGTCTCAAATTTTGAATTCTAGTTTACACGTTTATCCTAATCCTGCTAGTTTGTCAACCAAAATAGCCATCGACCTTGATTCTCGAGGCAGTGTGTTAATAAATCTTATAGATATCAATGGTCGTGAAGTTAAGCGTGCCAAATTCCAGTCATTGGAATCTGGAAAACACGAATTGCTTCTTTCTTTAGAAGGTCTAAAACCAGGAATCTATATCATAGGCACAGAGTATTCAGGAACCAAGAAAACCACCAAGCTTATAGTAAGGTAGTATTGAATGAATGACGATAGGAGGGCCACTTACTTGTGTAAGTGGCCTTTTTTTATTGATAATTAAGCTAAAAAAAAACCTCTAAAGTGTTCACTTTAGAGGTTTTGAAGTGGGCGCACACGGGTTCGAACCGCGGACCCTCTGCTTGTAAGGCAGATGCTCTGAACCAGCTGAGCTATGCGCCCGTAATGGGAGTGCAAATATACTATGACTTCTGTATTTTCCAAATGTTAAATAGCCTCTGCCACCACAAAAGTACTACCACCTATAAAGACTATTTGATTTTCAGTACAATTCGTTTTTGCTGCATGTATCGCAGCCGATACATTATCATATTTTTCGCCTATTAGCCCCATTTTTAATGCTTCATTTCGGAGTTTTTCAGCAGGCTTTCCTCTTGGAATATTAGGACTAGCGAAATAATATTCAGCATCTTTGGGTAGATGAGCTAAAATTTGAGTGCTGTCTTTATCATCCACCATGCCTAAAACGAAGTGAATTTTTTCCGCATTCAGTCCAATTAGCTGTGGCAAAATATTCAGTATGCCGTCTTCATTATGCGCTGTATCGCAAATTACCAATGGGTCTTTGCTTAATGTTTCCCATCTTCCTCTGAGTCCAGTTAATGAACCCACCTGTGTTAGGGCGTATAAAACAATATTATCATCGGGTACAAAAAAGGATTGATGTTTTAAGGTAGTCAGAACAGTTCTTATGTTTTTCTTTTGATAAGCACCTTTTAAATCAGAAAAAACTTCAAGGTAATTTTCGTCATCCGCAAAGTAAATCGGCGAACCAAGGCGTTTCGCGAATTCCATAAAAACGAAATCTGTTTCGAAATGGCGCTGACCAATTACAATAGGTACTTTCGATTTAATTATTCCCGCTTTTTCTTTGGCAATAGCCTCCCTAGAATTGCCTAGAAACTGTACATGATCTAGTGAAACATTGGTAATAACCGAAATTTCCGGTTTTACAATATTCGTAGAATCCAATCGGCCACCCATTCCGACTTCAATAACGGCAACGTCTACGCCCATTTCTTTAAAATAGGTCATTGACATTCCAAAAGCCATTTCAAAAAAAGACAGAGTGTTATTTTGCAAGTAATCGAAATGCTTTGACACAAATTGAACAACAAATTCTTCACTTGCTTGTATTCCTTGAACACGCATGCGCTCTCTGAAATCTTTTAAATGGGGAGACGTAAATAGACCTGTTTTAAAATTGTGCTTTTGCAGAATGGCTGCGAGCATGTGGGAGGTACTGCCTTTCCCATTGGTTCCCCCAATATGAAAACAGGGAAAGCTATTTTGTGGGTTCCCTAAATAGTGACAGAATTTGATGGTGTTGTCTAAATCGGCTTTATAGGCTGCCGCTCCAATTCTTTGAAACATGGGTAAACGGGTAAATAACCATTCTACCGTTTCATTGTAGGTCATTAGCGTTTTTGAAAATTGTAAACAATGTAACCCTCTTGCAAATCAGAAGCCTGAGAATCAGCTTGCCATTTGGTTTGCAATGCGGCTACTCGAGCCCTTTCTTTTAAGCAAGAACTTGTGGTATTGGTTTTTGCTCCTTGTGGAATGTTTCGTCCCGCTTCTGCTTTTATAACCGTTCCACTTCGATTAACCAAAATGTGAACCACTACTCGCCCTTCTTCATCACAATCGTAGTTTGGCAGAGGTTTTTCTAAGGCCTTTCTTGAACCCAAAATGTAATTCCCATCACTACCGGAGCCTCCATTTCCGTTATGGGGCGCATTATTGTCTCCCTTTGGATTTCCCATATCTCCTCCACCTTGGGTATTTCCTTCGCTATTGCCAGATTGCCCACTATTTTTAATTAAGTTGTTTAAACGAGAGTCTACAGATCGTTCAGGGTCTTTAGGTTTATTATCGCTCTCTGTATTCTTGGTTTTATCCTTAGGTTTATTATTAACTGTTACAGCTTCCTGAGTTTCCTGAGTTGCAATTTCTGATTCTAAGGTTTCAGTTGAGCTCTCAACAGCTTGATTATTTACGTCATTCTGATCATTTTCTTGGCTTTCGATGAATTCATCACCGCTTGCGTTCGAAACTTGACCAAAATTAATGGCGATGCCTTCTTCGGGCTTCGGATCTAAATAAGTTAACCCCAAAAAAGTAAATAGAATTATTAATAAAGCATGAACCACAATGGTGGTAGCCAGTGCTTTATGTTTATTCTGTTTTTCTGATTTCTTCATTTGGGTTTAGTTGCCAAAACCATTTTTAGTCGATTTCTATAAGCTATGTCCATAACCTTAACGGTTAAACCGGTTGGCACAGTTTCATCAGTTCGAAGTACAATAACAGCGTCTTCAAAATTTGCCGATTCACGAAGCAAACTTCGCTCTATGTCCTCTTCATCTACTTCAACATTGTTGATTAAAAACCTTAAATCTTTGTCAATGGTAATAGTAACATCTTGTTTTTTTACACTTTGGGCTTTGCTTTTAGGCAAAACAATATCTAAGGCATTGGTAGTTACCAAAGTGGAGGTAAGCATGAAGAATATCAGCAATAAGAACACTATATCAGTCATGCTCGCCATGCTGAATTCGGCCTTAACCTTATTTCGACCTCGCAGTTCCATTAGTGGGGTTGATTCAAAAGGTCCAAAAATTCAGTGGCGTTGGCTTCCATACTGTATACAACCTTATCTACTTTATTAACTAAAAAGTTGTAACCTACATAGGCCACAATTCCAACAATAAGGCCTGCCACTGTTGTTGTCATGGCGGTATATATGCCTTGGGCCAGCATTTCAACATCAATTTGTCCACCAGCGTTGGCCATTTCGTGAAACGCTAAAATCATGCCGATAACCGTACCCAAAAAGCCAATCATAGGAGCTGCACCGGAAATAGTGGCTAAAGTGGCTAAATTCTGCTCTAACTTATAAATCTCTAGTTTTCCCGTATTTTCAATGGCTGTCGATATATCTTTCAATGGTTTTCCTATCCGATTAATACCTTTTTCAATCATTCGAGCCACAGGACTTTCATTGCCTTGGCATAGCGATTTTGCAGAGTCCAAACGACCTTCTAAAACACACTCTTTTATGCGGTTCATAAAATTTTCGTCTAGTCTCGAAGCTTTTTTTATTAGTAAATACCGCTCTACTATAAGATAGATAGCCAAAACCGAAAGCAAGAATAGTGAAAGCATTATAATGTTCCCGCCTATGCCTCCACTGCTAATTAGACTCCAAATACTCAAGGTTTTTTCTTGAACCATTACTGCTTCTGAAGGGTTTGCAATCGGCATTTGCTCTATTTGTAACAACATGAGATTTGGCTGTATTTGACTTACAATTTAACGGCTATTTTTTCCAACAAGTATGCGCCTAAATTAGAAGATATTGACAATCGCAAGACTCTTAATGCATTAAAGTAGCTTGTACAATATAAACCGCTGCACCGCTTAAATAGCCCAAAATGGCCAGCAAACTAATACGTTTTAAATACCACATAAAGTCAATCCCTTCTATGCCCATAACAGCTACTCCAGCAGCTGAACCAATGATAAGGGCGCTTCCACCTGTACCGGCACAATAGGCCAGAAATTCCCAAAATAAACCATCTGTTGCAAAAAATCCGGAAGCCTCAATAGGATACATGCCCATCGCAGCCGCCACTAAAGGCACATTATCA
The DNA here is from genome assembly GCA_945883565.1 of Chryseobacterium gleum. Taxonomy (GTDB): domain Bacteria; phylum Bacteroidota; class Bacteroidia; order Flavobacteriales; family Schleiferiaceae; genus RFXV01. The sequence goes on along the minus strand of CAMCXO010000005.1, from coordinate 95,064 downwards.
ACAATCGCCGATAGCAAACCAATAATTAAACTAACAATATAAACCCCAGAAGTTGTTTCAGTATTAAAAGTAGCATCCAATCCTTTAGATAATTCTTGAAGTTGTCCTGCGCTTTGCATACTGCCTACTGCCAACAGGATTCCCAAAAAAAACAAAACAGAAGACATGTCGATTTTACGAAGCGCTCCAATAACCGTTAAATTGCGCTTTAACTGAGTTTCTTTGTTTTTGTGAATGCGTTCAGAAATAATCCAAATGGCGCCCAAGCTTAACATCATGCCCATAAATGGCGGTAAATGGGTAATGGTTTTAAATATTGGTACAAATAACAAGCCCAAAATACCAGTGTAAAACAGGGTTTTCCTTTCACTTTCACTCACTTCTTCTCCATGTCCTCCACCAACAACTTTGGTGGGTTTAGAAATTTCACCTCCACGCATTTTATAGCTTGCATATACCATTGGAACAACTAAACAGGCGATACTAGGCAGAAGAACTTTGAGAACGATGGCGGCCGTAGTAACCTGCCCACCTATCCACAGCATGGTGGTAGTAACGTCGCCAATGGGCGACCATGCCCCGCCAGCATTAGCAGCAATTACAACCATTCCGGCAAAAAACCAACGATCGTTTTTATCGCCTATGAGTTTTCGCAAAAGGGAAACCATAACGATGGCGGTAGTTAAATTGTCAAGCAATGCGGAAAGAAAAAAGGTTAATAATCCAATTATCCAAAGCAATTTTACTTTGTTGGTTGTCGTAATTCTTTCTGTAATAACTCGAAAACCACCGTTCAAATCCACAAGTTCAACAATGGTCATAGCCCCAATTAAGAAAAAAAGTATACTGGCTATTTCAGAAACATGTTCTAACAGTTGATGATGAGTAACCCATTCTAAAACAGTATGTGAAGTGTCGCCGTGGTGATTTTCTAAAAACCAAGAGTCAATAGAATTCAAATCAACTATATCGTACATTCCCACAACATAAAGCGTCCAGCAAAGTACACCTGTTATTAAGGCTGAGGCAGCTTTGTCTACATGAATAGTGTGCTCAAAAGCAATGGCCAAATAACCCAGCACAAAAACCACAATCATTAGTGTATACATGGTACGAAATTAAGGTCGCAAAAAAAAGATAAAAACCTGATAAGTAAATGTTAATTTAAAAATTAATGTCAAATCGCAATAATACCTCTTCGTTAAGTCATTTTGAGAAATAGATTGATTATATCCTAAAATTTAACTAAGTAAAAATTTCAGTAATTCACCTTTATCTTCTAAAGGTCCCATATGTCCATAGCGACTAAAATAAACATTATCAGTACCTATTTCTTCCCAAAGTTCCTGATGGGCTCCTCGATCTAAAACGGGGTCGTTTTCAGACGCAAACCATTTCCAATTCAATTTACCTTTTAAAAGGTGTTTTCTATTTGATCGTTCTGCCATTCCTCTCAATGCGGCTGCTATGCCTAAACTTGACGTGTTTAAAGCCATCTGCAAAGCCAAATTTATTGCTGATTCTTCTGCTTGATTTGTTTTGGAAAAAAGTTCATTTATCAAAGCTTTTAAATATATTTCTTTATTTCTCTCTAAAATTGAAATACTTTTAAGTCTGTTAATTCTCTTCTCAGGACTATCACTTAAGCAAGTAGAATTGATTAAATTCAACTTTAATAATCTCTCAGGAAATAACTCGGCGAATGCCAAACCAACATAGCCCCCCATACTATGACCACTAAAAACTATTTTTTCAATGGAATGTTGGTCTAATATTTTTAAGATTTCCGCGGCCATAAATTCCATACTATGAATATCGCTGTAAACTGGACTTTTACCATGTCCGGGTAAGTCAACACAAATCAGTTTAAATGCACTTGTTAGCGATGGGACAAGGCCATCCCATATATCTAAACTTCCTACGAAGCCATGTACCAGAACCATCGGCTGTTTATCTTCCCCGCAGATTTTATAATTGAGCATAAGAATATTAGTTGAAATAAGGATACGTTTTCATAAAATTGACATTTTGAACCAGGTATTTTCTACTGCATCGTTCATGAACCGTTCAAAAATATTAAGTCCATAATTTCTTCTTTCTGTCTTGTAAATGTACCCATTTAAATAGTTTTGAAGAAAAGCATGTTTTACTCCACTATATTCCAAGCAATTTAATTTAAGAGTTGGAAATCGATGTGTGAGCCAAAAGCAGTATGTTATCTGCCATTTTCGGGGGTAATGTTGTCGGTAAATGCTTGTTTACCACTTCTCAGGTTAGTTTGCTAATTGCAATCCTTACATTGGTATTTGTTTACTGTTTTGTTGTGCGTTTCAACCACCGACTTCCAACATTCCCGGGCCGTGGTCAAGTATTCCCGCGACGGGGTTTAACATTCCCTCGCCGTGGTCAGGTATTCCCTCGCCGTGGTCAGGTATTCCCTCGCCGTGGTCAGGCATTCCCTCGCCGTGGTCAGGTATTCCCTCGCCGTGGTCAGGTATTCCCTCGCCGTGGTCAAGTATTCCCGCGCCGTGGTCAAATGTTCCCGAGCCGAGGTTAAACATTCCCGCGCTTTGGTCAAGTATTCCCGTGCCGAAGACAAACGTTCCCGCGCCGAGGTTAAACATTCCCGCGCTTTGGTCAAGTATTCCCGTGCAGTGGTCAAACTTTCCCGTACCGAGGTCAAACATTCCCGCGCTAACGTAAAACATAAAAGATTGGCCTTAAATGAATTGTAAACCAAATATACATCCCTTACAGCCATAACAACATTAAAAAGAAAAACTTCTGGCCCTATCAGCATGGCGGTTTGTAAAGAGCAGAAGAGGCTTAGTAAGACCGCACAAAGGAGATCGCTCGTCCACAATTCTTCAATGGAGACCAGACGACATGATGAACAGGCCTAGAAGTTGCGAAGACTGTGTTTATTTTTTGAGCGGTATTCGCGTTCTGAACGCTTCGCGTTTCGGGTGGTTCTTTTTGAATCAAGCCAAAAGTAGTAAAACCGGCGCTGGCGATTGAGGCGCCCTAAAGACTAACCAATTGAAGAAATACAATAGCCCAAGCTTGAAAAAAAACATGTAGACCAATTTAACCCACCACCAAAAATTAGCAGCAATAAAACGTAAAACATTTAACCATCCAAACCAGATAATAACACTTTTCTATGTTGCTAACAGAATCACTCGCTTTTTTTGTCACTTAATTTATTCTGATAGTACAATGCTGGTATTAATAACATCATAAGCACTGGATTTAGTATTAATCGATGTAAATGGCTAAGTAAGGAGCTTAAGCCCGGCAAAGCACTAAGGTATAAGTATAAATATATGGGTAAAAGGAAAAACAAACCAATACCCATTAAGGCAAATGCCATCTTAGTATAAGACTTGTTCAAGAAGAATCCATGTATTAAAGAAATGGAAAACAGGTCATTAAGTAAGTATCGCAGAATCTTGTTAAACACAAAGGCCTTTTCGTGGCCTTTATCTAAATAATCGGTGCCGGTATAGGGCATTTTCCAGTGTCCTGTGCCCAAAAGTCCCTCGTAAATATTGAGATAATCTTGAAAAAAATAAGTCAAGAATAAACCTATGACACCTATTGTCATAAATAAAAAACGAAGAACTTTATTTGATAACATCAACTTTCGGGCTTTTCGCATAGTTTCTCACCCAAACAAACCACAAAAGAAAAACTGATGCATAAATAACAGCCGTAAACCCGTATTTATGAAAGAAATGAAACATTCGTCCATCATGGTCAACATTGAGCCATGCCAACAAAAACAATCTCAGAAGATTACTGAAATGGATAAAAATTAAACCTAAAGGCAGGAACCATAAACTGTTTCTACTCTTCCATCCTCCAAATGCGAATATAAAGGCCACAAACATTATCATCACATTCAGCCCATTACAACCTTCCTCCACGGCAATGGCCCGTTTGTCGTTTAATAAAAGTGAATCAAAAGTTTGTTCGTAGCCTGATTTTGGATAATTTAAGTGGTCGTTTTGAATGGTTTCAGACTTGTAACCCAACGAACTTGAAATCTTGCCTACTTGGTTTATAATTATCCGTGTAAAAGGGTCGAGTAGGGCAGGGCTTTGCTCATCGTAATGTTTTATGTACAAGCCATATGCTAAACTAAGAATGATGTAGGTTCCAAAAAATCGCAATAAAAAGTATAGAGTTGGTTTAAATTCTTGCCACATATCTTTTATTAGAAGTCGTAATAACGGTTAAACAACTGTGTTCTTACAGCAAAGCTTATAACCGAATGATTTTGATTCTCTAATTGGCCAATAATTTCTTTATTAAATCGAAGCTGTCTGTGGGTATAACCAAGCTCGGCCCTTAATCGTATGGCGGGATTAATCATATAGTAAACCCTGAATTCGTTTAATAACAACGTACTTCTATTAAATTGTGCAATGTTGTGCCCCAAATCAAATGGTCGCTCATCATACGAGGTATAAATTCCTCTGCCATAATAATTATCTCGGTCATCGTTCCCCTGTAAACCATAAATAAATTGCCATTCAGCTCCATACCGCTTATAATCATAAGCTACTTGCACTATGGCTTCATGAAAATTGGCTCCCCACAAGTGTCCTAAAGGTTGATTATAATGTCCATAATTGGTTAGCACATCTTTATGCGAAAAAGTATAAGGTCGTGCTGCATTGTATTCTCCGCGTAAAAAAAGCTTTTCAACTCCAAAAGCGTCATACATTTTCGTTCCAAGTTGCCATGCAAATTTATTTGTCCAATTTCCTCCGCCACCGGTAATGGCTTTAGAGTTAAACTCATCAAGCGCAAACTGTCCGTAAACCATCCATTTATCCTCTAAAAGGTAAGAAAGACCAAAGCCCATCAAAGCATTACCTCCAGAAGAGCCTACTGCAAATTCTATAGGTCTGTAGAAAATAATTGGATTTAAAAAGTTGACATCAAAACCTCTGTTACCTAAACTATCGCCCCAAACGATGGCTTCAAAAAAGTTTAAATTCCAACGTTTGCCTAAATTGATGCTTAAATAATGCATTGTATTAAATTTAGGAGCGAAAACGTTGACATTCATTACATCTGACCTAATGTCGCTCATCCAATTGTATAAATTGATGTATTTAATGCGCCAAACGGTGGTTTCTATTTTTAAAAACGTATTTGGAAAGGCCACATCACTTAAAAGCATCGAACGATGCCCTTCGCCAAAGAAATTGTTTCCAAAACCAAAAGTGAAATTGAAGTAATTACTGGGGGTGTAACTCAACATGCCTGTAGCCGTATAAAAATCGCGTCCAGGACCTGAGTATTTTCGAGATATTCCTTGCCCTGGTATTACGCGGTTTTTAGAATAAAAATCTCTTACCCAAAAAGGCAGTAATGCTTGATTTTCTCTGAAACTGCTTACGAAACTAATCTGTTCACCAATGCGTCCTTCCATAAAGAAGCCTCTGGTATTTGTGTACAGCGTTTTATCTTCGGTACTGCCCGATTCATTTCCAACCGCAAAATCCACAATTGGATCTAGTCGCCAACTAAACCCAGGAACATCTACAACAACCAGTCGTTCATTGAATGCTTTTTTCCAAAGCCATTTATTCTCAAATTTCCCTTTTATAGCATAAACGGAATTAAGCGAATCAATACTAGCAAAGTCCTTTGAGCGAAAAGGCCTTACCGATGTATGTGGCCTTTCATTTCCCGTTTTATGTGCAAGTCTTTCTATACTCCGGTACTCACTATGGTTAAACTGAAGATATTCGAACTGACCAAAAGCTGACCGCGGAATAATAAACAGAAAAATGATGAAATAGCCTGATTTAGGCATTAGAAACCGCTTTTTTCATGTCGAGCACAGCGTATACCGAATTGTTGCTCACAAATTCTGGCACTAATCGTTTTATGGCACCAACCAAAACGTAATTGTCTTCGGTAGCGGTAAGAGTAGCCAAAATATCATTAATACTCAATTCAACTTGATCAGGAGAAACTTCACCAACGTTTGCAATCATTATTTTAGGATGGTGGGTTTCCTTAGTGTTTTCTTTAGAAGCCAATAATTCTTCGTATAACTTTTCTCCTGGTCTTAATCCCGTTACAGCTATTTCTATATCCTTACCTACTTCAAGTCCCGACAATTTAATCATTTTTTTGGCCAAATCAATGATTTTGACACTCTCACCCATATCAAAAACAAATATTTCACCCCCTTTACCCATTGCACCGGCTTCCAAAACAAGATTACATGCTTCTGGAATGGTCATAAAGTATCGGGTTATATTCTCATGGGTAATGGTAATAGGGCCACCTTTTTCAATTTGTTTTTTGAACAAAGGAATAACAGAGCCATTGGAACCCAAAACATTTCCAAAGCGGGTTGTAATGAACTGCGTTTTAACTCTATTGCGAAGCATTCGGCTTTGTGTATACAGTTCAGCTACACGCTTGGTAGCGCCCATAACATTGGTGGGATTTACGGCTTTGTCTGTGGAAACCATAACAAATTTTTCCACTCCGAATTCAATGGATAAATCTGCAAGGACTTTAGTGCCCAAAACATTAACCTTAACCGCTTCGTATGGGTTATTTTCCATCATGGGCACATGTTTGTATGCCGCTGCATGAAAAACAACCTCAGGATTGAGAATTGAAAACAACTTCCTCATTCTAACGGGGTCAGCTACACTTCCAATAACCAATTCGGCATTCTGAAACAGACGAGGCATATTGCTTCTCATCTCCATTTCCAGTTCATAAAGAGGGCTTTCGGCCTGATCAAGAAGAATTACTTTCTTTGGCTCATAATGCAATACCTGTCTGGCTATCTCGCTTCCGATAGATCCCGCAGCTCCACTCACCAGAATAATTTTCCCTTTTAATTCTCGCCTAACGTTTTCGCTATCTAGCCTAATGGGTTCCCTCTCAAGGAGATCCTCAATTTTAACCGACTTAATTTGTTTAGTACTTAATTCTCCATGAATCCACTTTTCGATTGGAGGGACCACTTTAACATTCAAATCAAGCTCCAAACATCGTTCAATGATTTCTTTTTTGCGCGACGGGCTAAGTTTTTGAATAGATAAAATAACTTGAGCAATATTGTGTTTAGCAATAAATTCTTCCGATAGACTTTTTTCTGGAGATAGTACGGGATAACCTTCAAGGGTTTTGCCAATTTTACTTGGGTTATCGTCAAGAAAACCAACCAGCATAAACATGCCTTCTTGTTCTTTCTCTAGGGTTTGCTTAGTGATAAGGCCACTTGTGCCAGCGCCATAAATCAAAATTCTTTGTCTTCCGCTGAAGCTACTTTGTCTAACTCTCGTAAAAGCACCTTTGATTAGAAATCGGCTCCCAATCAAAAAAAACAAAACCAAAAGAAAATGAATAAGAATAATGGAGCGTTGAAAATATAAGGGCAAGTGTTGTCGTTCGGTTAAAAACACAAGTGCTGATGTAAAAAGCAGCAAAACCAAAGCTATTGAGCTGGCTTTAATAAGCCGTTGTCCATCTTCAATGCTGGTGTGTCGAATTATGCCGGTATATGAGCCAACTACCAAAAAACCCACTAAATAAGCGACCCCAACCACAATTGACTGTTGCTGCACAGTGGTAGGGTCTATCCTGCTAAATTCAAAGTTGTTTGAAAGGAGGTTGGCTAAAACAAAGCTGATTATGACGGTGGCAAAATCGAAACCCAAAACTATCCACCGGCTCAGAAATCGTTCAGAGTAGGCATCAACAATCCGCTTAAGCATTTTTGATTCGTTTACGACAAATGTATACAAGCCATGGGTTTTTTGAGTGCCTCGAGCTTCATTAAAATTCGGTTACCTAAATTAAGCTGTTATTAATTGGATTAAAATCGACAAGAAATTGCTGAGAAAATGCCTATAAAATCAAAAGAAAAAAGATTTGTGTTTTAAAGAAAAAAACATATTTTCGCCATATCATTAATCCTAAATTCTAATCCTAAATGGCTGAAAATTTAACGCCTACCGTTCTCGTGAAAAAATTCCGCGAAAACATGAACAACAATGGTACTTTGAAATCTCTTTTCTCTAGTCAGTTGCTACCAAAATTCGAAATGAGCGAATTACAAGGTATGATAAAAAGCATCGAGAGAGAAATAGAAAGCCGTAAAGAGGCTGAAGTTGAAGTGCTTCGCCGTAAGTTGGAAGAAATGGGCTACGAGGTTCACAAGAAGTAGTTTTTCTAATTAAAAAGTTGATGACTCCGCTTTGGCGGAGTTTTTTTTTTGAAGACTTGAAATTCGAATTATATATTTCTAAAAATCACCAATGCCACGCTTTCTTTCAAGCTTTAAATCCTGTAATATGTTCGCTTTGGCTCTTAGTCCAATATTATAACTACGTTGAAATCCAAATGGCACCCAAAACACATCTATTTGCCAACAATGCAAATCTCGGGCAAAATTGAATGTAGTGTAGGTGATGTCTTTTCTTTGAAAATCGTAACCGGTTCTAAAACCAATTCGCCACGATTGTGTAAGCTGAACATCGCCCCCTACATCAAAAGATTGTGTAGTTGTTGCTGTTAAACGTGGTTTGTTATAGGTAATGTTATAATTAAAGGATAAATTCCAAGGTACATTGAAATCTATAAAACCCTCACTCATTCCATAATAATGAGGATCTCCGTTGGTTATACTAAGTCCAGATTCTTTTGTAGTTTGATTTGTTGATTCCTTCGAATCATTGGAAGATTTTCTTTTAAACCGATCGGCACTTAACTGTATACCCGTGGTGAAATTACTTTGAGTTCTTCTTAGCCATTGCCCGTTTAGTTTAAATGCGCTTTCGTTTACGCGATTTCCTTGTTCATCTATTCCATAAAAATCATAAGTCGTATTATAATTAAATTGAAACATACCTTGAAAAGCACTGGTTCGTGCTCCGAACCTTAAAGGACTCCACCTAAATTCTTCTGCAGCCGCATTATAACTTGTATTTAAAGACAGACCTTCCAAAACCTTCACTTTAGTTAAACCTGTAGAGTCATTTTTGCTTCTAATCTTCATTTCTAAAGTGTTCTGCAAGCCGAAAACCGCATTAGCTTGAACGCCTTTTCCTGGGGCTCCATAAATAAAGCCATTGAAATTACTTTGTGTACGAGAATTTCCAAGAGTATCAGCTATAAATGTGCTATAATACCCCCAAACTGGGTCACTAAAATCAGGCGTATAAGAGAATCCTATATTTGGCGTAAGTACATGACGAATTGATTGAATTTTGCCCCTGTAATTAAATTGACCGTATACTTTGGTAGACAAATTAGCATTTGCAGAAAAATCAAAAGCATTGTTAAATCCTCTAAGGGTATCTGTAATAACCCGATTGCTGGCAGAATCAAGTTTATATTGAAGCCTGGCGCCATACCATCGAGAAGCCATTCTGATAGATGGATTCAAGGTCCAATATTTCAAAACTTTAAAATTGGATTGAATACTGCTGCTATGTTGCGCTCCATAACTTGCTTTTTTTCTTAATGTTTCAGAATTAAACAACGGCTCATCAAGGCTAGTATTTATACGGTTTTCAGCTTGGAACGAATAATTCATTTGAATTTCTTCATACCATTTCTTTTTACCTATATTTTTTGAGGATGCAAATGGGAAGAATCTATTAACATTAAAGGCCAATTGAGGCAAAGTGAGATTTAGATTTTTACTTGCATTATTTTGATTATGCCGAAGATTTACAGAAAGGGTATAGGGCTTTCCAATCCAATTCTTTTGTAGAGAAATATTTGAATTCAATTGATTTGTAAGAACTTGATTGGCCTGTTGTTGGGTGTTTTGAAAAAAAGTACCGGTAGCTATGTTTACACTCGAACTAAAACGCAAATCAGGCCTGGCTTTGGGGTCTTGATTGTGAGACCATCTAATATTGAAATCTCTCGAATTTCGGTAAATTCCCCCGGCTTCCAAAAACTCAGGCCTTCCAATAACAATATTATTATAACTGGCGAAAAAATTACCTGAATACTTATAGCGTTGGTTATAAGAACTGCTGGCATTTAGTCCCCAACCGCCCATCGAAAAAATTTCGCCTCTTATTGTTAAATCAAAGTATTCACTTGCTGCCCAATAGTAACCACCTTCTTTTAAGAAATAACCGCGCTCAAAATTATTGCCATAAACAGGAATAATTATTCCCGATCTTCTCCTATCTTGAGTAGGAAAGAAACCAAAGGGTAGAAGCAATGGGGTGGGTACATCTAGAACTTCTAAATAGGCCGGACCTGTAACTATTCGGTCTCCAGAAATAACTTTGGTTCTATTGGTTTTAATTCTAAAGTGAGGGTGCTCATGTGAGCAAGTGGTATAGGCACCTCCCTTAATAAAAAAAACTTTGTCATTTATTTTTTTAACCTGATCACCATGTAGAAATCCATCTCCTTCTTGTGTTATAACTTTTTTAATTCGGGCTTTTTTGGTATCAAAATTGTAATAAATAGTATCGGTTATGTATTCTTTGTCACCTTCAGTAAAAACAGGACGTTGAACAACTTTTCCAGTACTATCACGAATACCCGCTGCAAATGCCACATTTTTGGCCCAGTCTAACTCAATAAAGCCAGCCTTCAATGAAATATCCTGATAATTCACCACCGCTGCATTGTATAAAAAAGCTTTGGCCAATTCAGGCCGTAAAACAGTACTGTCCTCGGCTGTGCAGTCTACAATATCCAACAGACTACCAGATTTTGGTCTATTGGCCAAATTGGTATCTATTGGAGCCAACAAATTGGCCTCATTATCCGTTTGAGCATTTAAATTACAGGCAAAAAACAGCATCAACGCCGATATTTTGGACGAATAATACAACAATGCTGTTTAATTTAGCTTGAACATGAATAGAGGAAAGAGCATTGGCAAAACTATTCAAAATCACACTTACAAAGTGCTAACTAATTTTAACAAATTTTCATTGGTCGAACCAAAAAGGCTGCTTTTTATAGCAATGGCCATGATTCTAGGAATCACTGAAAATTGGCATTTGGGGGCTATTAAAGCTTCTCAAGGAATACGAAAAATTGTTATTGATGCCGGACATGGTGGTAGAGATCCCGGTAATTTAGGAACCGGACGCTATAAAAAACACGAAAAAGACATTGCTTTAGACGTGGCTTTGCAAATAGGTAATTTATTAAAGCAGGAATTACCGGATGTTCAAATAGTATATACCCGTAACAGCGATAAGTCGGTAGAATTGCATGAAAGAACTTCACTTGCGAATCGAGAAAAGGCCGACCTTTTTGTATCTATTCACTGTGATGCTTTAGTTGGAAGTAACGCCCTGGGATCTTCAAGTTACGTTATGGGTAAAGATCACAGTGATGAAAATTTACGTGTAGCTCAAAGAGAAAATTCCGTTATTTTTCTGGAAGATAATTATGATCAAAATTATGAGGGATTTGATCCTTCAAAGCCCGAAACTTATATTGCCTTAACACTATATCAAAATCATTTTCAACATCAAAGTATTATGCTGGCTCAGTTCATTCAAAATGAAATAAAAAATGAAACCGGTAGGAAAGACAGGGGAGTAAAACAACAGCCTTTATGGGTTACAAGCCGTTCTGCCATGCCTGCTGTTTTAGTAGAGCTGGGGTTTTTGACTACTGCGAGTGAAGAAGATTTTTTGCAAAGTGAAGTAGGTAAAACTAAGATGGCTAAAGGCTTGGCAAAGGCTATAGTGAAATTTAAAAAAGAGTCTGATAAACTCATTATTTCAAAACCTGTTAAGGATTCAAATGAAGTAGCTTCTGAAAATATAAATAAAGAAAAGGTTGAATTATCAAATTCTTTGGAAAATGAAGTGGTATATAAAATTCAAATTAAATCTTCTGCTAACGAGCTGAAAGTAACAGATCCTTTTTTCAAATGGGTTAAAGATGAATTGGAGATGTATGGTGAAAAGGGCAATTACAAGTATACGGTTGGAAGGTATAATTCTTATGCAGAGGCTCAAAAACAGGCTAATACATTGCGTAAAAGTGGTTACAAGGATGCGTTTGTGGTGGCATTTAAAAACAACAAGCGCATTGATATTAATGAAGCACGCAAACAGTCGAACCCTTAAATTTGTGTTATGAATGTTTCGAGTTTAAAAAGATGACTTTGAAAATAACAAAAGAACTTAAAGCCGGTATTGTGGCCTTTTTGGCTCTAGGCCTGATGTATTGGGGTTTTAATTTTCTTAAAGGCATTAACCTTTTTGACAATCGCAAACTTGTATACGCTGTATATAAAGATGTAGATGGTTTAACACCAGCAAGACCTCTCATGCTGAATGGATTTCAAATTGGTCAAGTAAGTAGAGTGTATTTTCATCCAAACCTAGACGGTCGATTGATTGTTGAAATGGCTCTGACTACCGAATTTGAAATTCCTAAAAATTCGATAGCTAGAATTAGTAGTGCTGGAATAATGGGCGATAAAAATGTGGAGTTGATACTAGGCAATCTGCCCAATGCATTATCAGCAGGTGATACACTATTATCTGATTTGGCATTGAGTTTAACAGAAGAGGTTAATAAACAGGTGCTTCCATTAAAGCAAAAGACCGAAAATTTATTAGGTAGTCTCGATACTGCCATAACGCTTATATCGGGCTTCTTAACCGAAAGCACACGCAATAACTTTATGGCGAGTTTTGAAAGTGTAAGGCGAAGTTTTGATAATTTAGAGCATACCACCCAAGAATTTGACATAATGGTTACGCAAACCAGGCCGGGAATAGAAAATATTGTTGCGGATGTTTCTGATTTAACTGAAACGCTTAAGGCAAATGAAAAAAATATATCATCAATTATTGCAAACACCAAGTCCATAAGCGACACTCTAAATTCAGCCCAAATGTCCAAAACTTTGGCGTCATTAAGAAAATCTGTATACGAAACAGAGTCCATTTTATCTAAACTAAATTCGGGCGAAGGAACGGCAGGCCAATTGCTTAACAATCCTAAGTTGTATCAACAACTTGAGGCATCAGCTTCGGAATTAAAAATTCTTTTAACGGATATGAAGCTTAATCCGAACCGATACGTACATTTTTCTGTTTTTGGTAAGAACAAGCCATTCGACCCAAAAGTGGAGAAAGAAACCGAAATAAAAGAAAAACCCCTTACCCCTTAGATAAAAAGCTTATGCAGTGGATAGATAACATGATATTTCTGGCGATTTTATCTTTAGCGATATACTTTTTTTCGAAAAGTATTGTTAGAATTAAACGCAACATTGCGTTGGGGATACCACTAAATAGATCCGACAATCCTGGTCAACGCTGGAAAGTCATGGCAAAAGTAGCTTTGGGTCAATCGAAAATGGTTTCTAGACCTATTGCAGGATTTTTTCATATATTAATTTATTTGGGTTTTGTACTAATAAATATTGAAGTGCTGGAAATTTTAATAGATGGCATTTTTGGTACCCACCGAATTTTCTCTAAACCTTTAGGGCAACTATACCACTTTGCAATTAACTTTTTTGAAATACTGGCTTTAGGAGTTATAATAGCATGTATTGTGTTTCTGGTTAGGCGCAATTTGGCTAAAGTTTCACGATTTCATAAGCCTGAAATGGTGGGATGGCCAACCCGGGATGCCAATCTTATTTTATACATAGAGTTGGTACTCATGTTTGCTTTATTGCTAATGAACGCAGTTGAAGCCAATTTTGAAGATAATCATATGGGTCCTTTCGTTGTAAGTGGTTTTTTTTCAGGAATTTTCGAGTCTTGGAGCCAAAGCCGTTTACACTTTGCTGAAAGGGTATTTTGGTGGTTCCATATCATAGGAATTTTGGCGTTTTTAAATTACTTGCCATTCTCTAAACACTTCCATATTGTTCTAAGCTTCCCCAATGTTTGGTTTTCAAATTTAAATCAAAAAGGTAAGTTTGAAAATATGAGCGCTGTTACTGAAGAAGTTAAGAAGATGATCGACCCAAATTCAAATCCATACGATTCTTCTAATACATCAACAGAAGTGCCCTCTCGCTTTGGTGCCAAAGACGTATTCGATTTAAACTGGGTGCAACTACTCAACGCTTACACCTGCACCGAATGCGGCAGATGCACTTCAGTATGTCCTGCTAATCAAACCGGAAAAAAATTGTCTCCAAGAAAAATCATGATGGATGTCAGAGACCGTCTAGAAGAAGTTGGCAGGATTATCGATACAAAAGGGAAGTTTGAAGAGGACGGGAAATTTCTGCTTGATGGATATATAAGCAGAGAAGAACTTTGGGCTTGTACAACTTGTAATGCCTGTGTAGAAGCTTGTCCGGTAAATATAGATCCGCTAAGTATTATAATGGAAATGCGCAGATATTTGGTTATGGAAGAATCCGCCGCTCCTCAAGAATTGAATCTTATGATGCAAAATATAGAAAACAATGCAGCACCTTGGCAATTTGCGCAAGCCGATCGCTTGAACTGGGTTGAAGATTAAATGTTGTGGGAAATTTGTTAAAAGGCATTTTGATTTCCACTTTGTTCGCTTGTGCACCTGAAAGCTCCGAATACTTCGTTCCATTAGGCAATGATGCTCGAAAATTTGGAAGCCAGTTCTCTGATGTGCGCTCTTTTACAGATCAGTTTTCAGATACAATTGAGGTTCTACGCGTTCAAGAAAAAGCAGAAATTGTAAATAATGCACAAATTTTGAGTTGGGGCAATCAATTGGTTTTCGATTCGGTATACACCTTCGTCGAAGCTTATGCCCAAACGGGAGCCGACAATTCTTTAAAAGCTAAAAGAGATATAATTCGAATTCGATTTTCAAAAAAGCAAAATGGTCTAGATGCCTATTTAGATTCCTATATTGGTATATTTCCTGATTTTAAAGATAGTACTAATAGTTTAGGGCAAAGTATTTACATAAACGACACGATAAGCTGGTTTGGACAAACATTTTCACAAGTGTTTATATTGAAATCAGCATCGCTAAGCACCTTTGAAGCCATTTGTAATTCGCAAGGACAACTTTTGGCTTTTCGAGTACCCAATGGAAAAGTATTCACTGTATTAAACTAAACTGGTTAACATGTTAGAGGTAAAAACCATGGCCGATTATGCTGCAATGAACGAACAGCCCGAAATTCTATTTTGGGTTGGATGCGCTGGCAGTTTCGACGATAGAGCAAAAAAAGTAACCCGTTCTTTTGTTAGACTACTTCAAAAATCGCAAGTGCGTTTTGCAGTCCTAGGCCCCGAAGAAAGTTGTACAGGCGACCCGGCTAAAAGAGCTGGAAATGAATTTCTGTTTCAAATGCAAGCCATGATGAATATCGAAGTTCTGAATGGTTACGGGGTCCAAAAAATAGTTACGGCATGTCCTCATTGCTTCAATACGCTTAAAAATGAATACCCGGAATTAGGAGGCAAGTATGAGGTTATGCATCATACTCAATTTCTGCAAACGCTTTTAAATCAAGGCAAATTAAAAGTAGAAGGGGGTTCGTATAAAGGTAAGAAAATTACTTTTCACGATCCTTGCTATCTTGGTAGGGCTAACAACGAATACGAAGCGCCTAGAAGTGTTCTCGAAGCCCTCGAAGCTGAACTTTCGGAAATGAAGCGTTGTAAAAGCAAAGGATTTTGCTGCGGTGCAGGTGGTGCACAAATGTTTAAAGAACCCGAAAAAGGCAATAAGGATGTAAACATTGAGCGTACTTCTGAAGCACTTGAAACAGGGGCTGAAATTATTGCAGTGTCATGTCCGTTTTGCAGTACTATGATGACGGATGGGGTAAAAGCCCACAATAAAGAAGCTCAAGTGAAAATCTATGATATTAGCGAACTTCTCGATGAAGCTACTTTCTAATATGGAGAATATACTATTAAACGACTTATTAATTTTCAATGATTATCACCCCTCTTCAAGGGTGTGGATCTTCCCTTCAAACAGGACTTTATCAAAAAATGAAATGTCCTATTTAAATGAAGAGTTAAATAAATTTCTTGAGAATTGGAAGACCCACGGAGAAGCAATGCGCTCCAATGCTGTTTGGCTTTTTGATCAGTTTTGGATAGTGGTGGCCGATGAAAGTTATTTAGCACCAAGTGGCTGCTCAACTGATGCCCTAACTCGCTTTGTAAGGGCTTTGGGAGAATCTGTAAAACTCGATTTACTCAATTATGCTAATGTGCCATATCGTCTTTCTAACGGTAAAATATTAAGCCTACCCTTTGGGGAAATGAGAAAAGCCGTTAAAGAAAAGAAACTAGACAGCGGAACGCACATTTTTCAATGCTCAATTCAAAAGCTAGAATTGTTACCAACTTCCTTTCTTGTTTTACCGGAGGATAGTTTTTTTGCATCCAAAGCTTAGAAGTTTGAATGAAGAAAACGGTATTAAGTCGACATGACTTATGCCTTACTATCGGATAGTTTTAACTTACAAATATCCCGAACTGAATGTTCAATAGGAATAAATTTAATTCCAAGTTGATTGATGGCTTTATCAGCGCTATAATTTGAAATTCGAAAAGCGCTCGCGGCAGTTTCTGAAGTTATTTGGGCCTTTGGACCACCTAACAACTCGCGAGTTCTTTGAAAGTACAACAAAAGCCATAGCATCCATCGCTTAGCTTCTATACGAGGTTTTTTTTTATTTAGTCCTTTGGCGATTAGTGAAAATAAGTCCTTGTAAAACATATTCTCAGATACCAACACGAATCGTTCGCGATTTATTTTTTTATTGGCAATTGTAACCATCGCCTCAACTACATCGCGAACATCCACAAAGCCATTTGCACCAGGTGTATAAAAGTTGAATCCTTTTTCTATGGTTTCAAAAATGGTAGAACTGCTTTCTTTCCATGCTCCTGGGCCCAAAATAATCACTGGATTTACAATGGCTGCATTTAAACCTTCTTCAATGCCTCTCCAAACCTCCATTTCGGCTTTGTACTTCGAAAGTCCATAAACCGAATTCTCAGGACTATCCTTCCAATGGCTATTTTCATTGTAAAAAGACTTATTGGCTTCTCGGCCTAAAGCGGCCACCGAACTTACATAAACCAAGTGCTCAATTCCTGAAACCAAACATTGGTTTACTAAAATGTTTGTTGCAGTTGCATTATTCTGCATCAACTCTTGAGCATCTTTTGAGTGGAATGATACCTTAGCGGCACAATGATAAACCGAACGAATGCCTTCAAAGGTATCCTTAACATTTTCTATATCCAGCAAATCACATTTAACCCAGTCTATTTTCCGCATCAGTTCTTCTAGCGAAGAATGGTAATAAGAAAAAATTTTCTCAGTAATGTTTAGCCTTTTAATATCCCTATAAGTGGCCCGAACCTCTATTCCCGATGAGGTTAATTTGTAAAGCAAATGAGCGCCTAATAAACCTGTTCCTCCAGTTACTAAAATCATAGTTTATGATGAATTGCTTTTAAGTATTTTAAGGTTAGTCTCATGGCATAAATCTATTAAGAGAGCCGAATGAAAGCAAAAAAAAAGCTGTCGGTTTAACGCGACAGCTCTTACATCAGTCCTGTTATTAGAATTTAAGCTTGAACCATTTCAATAACACGTTTGAAAGCGTCGGGGTGGTTCATGGCCAAATCAGCTAAAACTTTACGGTTGAGTTCTATACCGGAATGCTTTAACTTACCCATAAATACCGAATACGACATTCCGTATTGACGAGAACCTGCATTAATGCGTTGGATCCAAAGGGCTCTAAAGCTGCGCTTTTTGTTTCTTCTATCGCGATAGGCATAACTGAGTCCCTTTTCAACTGAGTTTTTAGCAACTGTCCAAACATTCTTTCTTCTACCGAAAGAACCCTTAGCAAGTTTCATGATTTTTTTTCTTCGTGCCCTTGAGGCTACTGAACTTACACTTCTTGGCATTTTGTTAAGTTGTTTTGATTGAGGCGCCGGCAGCTTACCGGACTTTTAAGGCCTACAAGCAGGGTTATTAAACCAAATAATTACATTACCAACATGTCTTTAACGCTATTCATATCGGCTTTATCAACCAATGTGCTATGCGTTAAGCGGCGTTTACGTTGGGTTTCCTTTTTGGTAAGGATATGGCTTTTGAAAGCGTGTTTCCGCTTTATTTTTCCGGTACCAGTTAGCTTAAAGCGCTTTTTGGCACTGGATTTTGTTTTCATTTTGGGCATAATGCAAGGTATTTAGGGACTGATATTTTAGTTCTTTTTCTTTTGAGTTTTAGGGGCTAACATCATAATCATGCGCTTACCTTCTAGTTTTGGCATGCTTTCTACTTTTCCAATTTGTTCAACATCTTGTGCCAATTGAAGCAATAGAATTTCACCTTTGTCTTTAAAAACTATACTCCGGCCTCTAAAAAACACGAATGCTTTAATTTTAAAGCCATCTTCTAAAAACTTTAGCGCATGCTTGCGTTTAAATTCATAGTCATGTTCATCCGTATTGGGCCCAAAACGGATTTCCTTCACGACTACTTTGACGTTTTTCGAAGCCAGTTCTTTTTGCTTCTTTTTTTGGTCATACAGAAATTTTCTGTAATCAATAATTTTTGCAACCGGTGGATCTGCTTGAGGCGATATCTCTACCAAATCAAGTTCCATGTCACGTGCCATGCGCAAGGCTTCAACGGTATTATAAACCCCCGGGTTTTCGATATTCTCACCTACCAAGCGCAACTTAGGAACGCCTATGCGTTCATTGATGCGGTGTTTTTCTTCTTCCTGCCTAGTTTGGCGCGGAGCTTTGATGTCTTTACTCAGTGTATCTGTTTTTTAATTTCTGCTTAATTCTTCGGCTATGGTTTGCTTAACCAATTCGGCAAATGCCTCAATGCTCATGCTACCCAAGTCGCCATGGCCATGTTTTCGAACAGCTACACTGTTGGTTTCAAGTTCCTTTTCACCTACTACAAGCATGAAAGGAATCTTTTGAATTTCAGCATCGCGAATTTTACGACCGGCTTTCTCGTTCCTTACGTCAACGAGGCCGCGAATATCGTAATTGTCGAGCAATTGTGAAACCTCAAATGCATAGTCTAAAAACTTCTCACTTATGGGCAACACAATGAACTGTTCAGGTGTAAGCCACAATGGGAAATTACCGGCACAGTGTTCCAGAAGTACAGCTACAAAACGTTCCATACTGCCAAAGGGAGCTCTATGAATCATTATTGGCCTATGAATCTGATTGTCTGCGCCTTTATATTCTAATTCGAAACGCTCGGGCAAGTTGTAGTCTACTTGAATGGTGCCCAACTGCCAACTTCTGTTCAAAGCATCTTTCACCATAAAATCAAGCTTTGGACCATAAAATGCAGCTTCTCCGTAAGCCACACTGGTATTTAGACCTTTTTCTGCCGTCGCTTCAATTATCGCTGCCTCAGCTTTCTCCCAATTCTCGTTGCTGCCAATGTATTTTTCCGGTTTCTCAGAATCTCTAAGACTAATTTGAGCTGTATAATTTTGAAAGTCAAGCGTTTTAAAGATGTATAAAACTAAATCAATGACTTTTTTGAACTCATCTTTTAGTTGATCAGGTGTACAAAATAAATGCGCATCGTCTTGAGTAAAACCACGTACTCTGGTTAATCCATGTAACTCACCACTTTGTTCATATCTGTAAACGGTTCCAAATTCAGCAAATCTAATGGGTAAATCTCGATAAGATCTGGGCTTACTTTTATATATTTCGCAGTGATGAGGGCAGTTCATAGGTTTTAATAAGTACTCTTCTCCTTCTTCCGGCGTGCGAATTGGTTGAAAAGAATCGGCTCCGTATTTGGCGTAATGACCCGAAGTAACATAAAGCTCTTTGCTGCCAATATGTGGGCTAATTACTGGCTCATAGCCTGCTTTTTTCTGGGCTTTCTTTAAAAATTGCTCTAATCTTTCTCGCAAATGAGCTCCTTTAGGCAGCCATAGTGGCAAACCTTGTCCAACCCGTTGAGAAAAAGTAAACAATTCCAATTCTTTCCCTAATTTTCGATGGTCGCGTTTTTTGGCCTCTTCAAGCAAAACCAAATAGGCATCTAGTTCAGTTTTCTTTGGAAATGAAATACCATAAACCCGGGTTAACTGCTTGTTTTTTTCGTCGCCGCGCCAATATGCACCGGCAACATTCATTACCTTGATGGCTTTAATCAAACCGGTATTTGGAATATGTCCTCCACGACATAAATCAGTAAAATCGCTGTGATCGCAAAAGGTTATAGAGCCATCTTCTAGATTTTGAATTAGTTCGGTTTTATATGGGTTTTTGGCATAAACCTCCAAAGCCTCTTTTTTGCTCACCGAACGCATTTTAAAATTGGCTTTTTCACGAGCCAATTCCAAAAATTTGTCTTCAATTGCGGCGAAATCTTTTTCTTGAAGGCTGTAATCACCAAAATCTACATCATAATAAAACCCCTGTTCTATGGCAGGTCCAATTGTCAAAAGGACATTAGGATACAATTTCAGTATGGCTTGTGCCAATACGTGGGCAGAAGAATGCCAAAAGGCTTTTTTACCTTCGGCGCTTTCCCATGTGTACAAAACTAAATGCCCACTGCCTGGTAAAGGATCATGTATTTCAATTATTTGGCCATTAATGCTTGCAGACAAAACATTTCTGGCCAAGCCAGAGCTAATGCTGTTGGCCACTTCGTATGCTGTCGAACCTTCTGCAAATTCGCGAACCGAACCATCGGGAAGGGTAATAGCTATCATCTGTAATGGGTTTATTCTGAGGGCCACAAATATACCCTTTGAAGAAGCTGCATGAGTTGATTCTTTAACGCAATATTTGTGGTTGAAGTCATTTTCTTGACTCAGCTATATTAATATTTTTGACAGCCTTTTAGGCTAAAACCAAATTTGCATGAATGAGCTAAATCTCTCGGCTATTGATGTTGTAGACGAGATAAGCAAAGAAGACTTTATAAACCACTATCAGAAGCCGTTAAAACCACTTGTAATTCGGAATTTCTCAAAATCATGGACGGCCAAAATAAATTGGAGTTATAATAATTTGAAGAAAGTGGCAGGTGATGAGAGGGTTAAGCTTTATGGTAAATGGCTTGATAATGATCCAACTGCAATAGAAATGCCTCCGGCAAAAGAAATGGCTTTTGGCGATTATTTAGAAATGCTTAGCAGTGGTGAAGTTAGCGATTTGCGGATATTTTTGTTCAATTTATTCAAATTGAAGCCAGAACTTTTAAGTGATTTTAGTTTTCCCGACGTCACCGACGGTTGGCTAAAAGACTTTCCCTATTTATTTTTTGGTTGTGCAGGAAGTGATGTTCGCTTACATTACGACATAGATCTTAGTCATGTATTTATAACTCAATTTTGGGGTACAAAACGAATCACTCTTTTCGATCAAAATCAAACACGATTTTTATATAAACTTCCGTTTACTACCCATAGTGCTGTAGATTTTAGTAATATCGATTATAGTAAATATCCGGCGTTGAAGTTTGCTCAGGGTTATCAGCATGAGCTTAAGCATGGAGAAACTTTGTTTATGCCAAGCGGTATTTGGCATTATATTGAGTACTTAGATGGAAGTTTTTCACTGAGTTTAAGGGCATTGAGCGAATCGAATTTATATCGAATAAAAGGAGCATACAACGTATTTGTTATAAGAAAGCTCGATTATTTTCTAAACAAATATTACAAAAGCACATGGAGCGATTTCAAGCTTAAAAGAGCCATCGCAAAAGCCAACGAAATAGTAGAAGAACGTCAGTAATTATGGCTTAATGCCTTTTGCTTTTTGGAACGCCTTTCAACACTATTTCATACGAGTGTTTAATGAGCTCGAGAATTAATTTTTGGTTTAGGCTATTGTCTAATACTATTGTATTCCAGTGCATTTTATTCATGTGGTAGCCAGGGGTAATGCTTGAATGAGTCGCTCGAAGCTCTAAAGCGTACTCGGGATCGCATTTTAAGTTTATACTCAATGGATGAGAATTTAAGCCAACAGCGACAAACATTTTTCCAAATACTTTGAAAACCAAAGTATCTGGGCCAAAAGGCAACTCTTCTGAGGTATTTTCATAAGCCAAACAAACGCTGCGTAAAGTTTCTATATTCACAATGTTTGGTGGTTTTTATTGTTCTACTTCAACTAATTCATACAACAAAGGCCTACTTGGGCTCGCATCATTTTCAAAAGGTGCAACTTGTAGATTAAGTAAATACACCCCTGAAGCAAGATGTGAAGGCACACAAATAAGTTCTGTAATGGTGGCATGTTCACGAATTTCGCGGTCAAATTGCCAAAATGCTTTATGCGCAGCTAAAGCACCATTATCTTGTTCAGGATCAATGGAAGGTAAATCAATTAATAAGTGATTTATTCCAATGTCAGCCAAATACGCACACTGATCTGGAAGCAGAAAAGGAGGGTTGGTTTGCCAAAAGTCGATTCTTTGTGGTCCCAAGTCATTTTGAAAACTCCTAATAATCAATGCTTCTGGCTTTTCGAGGGAAATAGCTGTTAAAGGTAAGTCTAAGTATCCCCCATTAACTACTTGGGCATCAATCAACATAGACTTAAACCAATAGCGTTTTAACACGCTGTTTATGGAACCTCTAGTTGTTAACAAATGACCAGCCCATTCGGTGTGGGTTCCATTTCCATGAGGATTAAATTGAATGTCGAAAAAGTTCACAGATGCACCTTGTTCCACTGCGCCTACCCAGTCGCCATATTGAACTGGAGTAAATTTAACAGCTTTTGAACCCCAGGCAAAAGCCGATTTCTCTCCACCATAAGGCAAAGAGAGATCAATGCCTTTGTTTAAATCGAATTGGTATTTTTTATTGCTCCAAACTATCGTGGTATTCATCGCATTAATTGTTTTAAGATTTCATCGGTTAATAACCAATGTTTTTCGGCAATTCTAAAATAATCATCATCCATTTCAATCCAGCCTTTGTTTATTAATTTATTTAGAATCTTTTTCTCCTTCGAGTTAAAGTAGTTTAAAAAGGCCATCTCTATGCCTGTCGACGTTCTAAGACCTAACATTAATTTTTCGTTGAAAATGTTTTCAGGGCTTAATGTTTCACTATCAAACCAACGTTCATTTTTGTTAACATTTTTGATATATTCTGGGTTATTTGAGATATTCCACCAACGTTTGGAGCCATCAAAACTATTTGCAGAAGGTCCAATGCCTAAATAGGCTTGGCCTTTCCAGTAAGAACTGTTGTGAATAGCTCTTTTACCTTGAAGTGCAAAATTTGAAATCTCATAGTGTTCGTAACCACTTTGTTTTAAAATCTCGCACATTAGTTGGTATTGTTCATCAATAAGCTCTTCTGGGCTTTCTTGAATCTGATTTTTTTGAAGTTTTCGACCAAAAACGGTTTTTTCTTCAATCGTTAAAGCATAAGCAGAAATATGTGTGGCTTGACTTTGAATGGCCAATAAAAGATTAGCTTCCCACTCATTTAAGCCTTGACCAGGGATGCCATATATTAAGTCAATGTTAAAATTCCTAAAATTTGTTTCTTTTAAAATCTTTATTGCATGAGAAGCCTGTTGGGAGTTGTGAGCCCTATTCATAAAACTTAAATCTCTATCGAGAAACGACTGAATTCCTAAGCTAATTCGGTTTATGCCCAAATCCGCCCAAAACATAGCTTTTTCTAATGTTACATCATCAGGATTGGCCTCAAGTGTGTATTCAGCATTTAAAGCTAAAGGAG
Source organism: Chryseobacterium gleum (assembly GCA_945883565.1). Taxonomy (GTDB): domain Bacteria; phylum Bacteroidota; class Bacteroidia; order Flavobacteriales; family Schleiferiaceae; genus RFXV01. The sequence continues at coordinate 71,354 of CAMCXO010000005.1, read as the reverse complement.
CCATTTTTATTATATTTTTATGCAAAAAAGTGAGTAAGCTATCATCGAGTATACTCGGGCTCCCACCTCCAAAATAAACACTATTCCATTGATTAACTGAATATTGCTCGTTCCATAATCCCAATTCAACACCTAGAGCGGTTAACAGAGAAGTTTGTGTTTTAAGAGAAGTGCTAAAGTGAAAATTGCAGTAATGGCAAGCTTTTTTGCAAAAGGGGACATGAACATAAAGTGATTCCAACAACATTCTTTCAATTAAATCTCATAACATTCACTTAACCTAACTGCAATTACTTCGCAAATTAAATCCTTCATAATGAAAAAACGATTTTTGGCTGTCTTGTTCCTAGGGGCAATGAGCTTAGTTTCATGCCGTAAAGAAAACGACAAAAACAACAACACACCAACCACAGCATTAGCCGATGTGGCCGTGGGTAACTGGAACTTAATAGAGGTGAAACGCACTCAAGATGGTGTAATTCAAGGAGCTCCTTTTTATTTAGAATATGAAATACTAACTTTGGCGGGAAGTTTAGATATTAATGATTCATCGAATACTGCGAGTTTTGACTATAACTACCGTGGTAGCGCAGCAGATAACACCATTTACAGCAGCGGAAATAAGAGTTATGTAGGGTCGTACGAGATTATAGGTCAAAAGCTAAATATAAACATCAACGATTCCGTAGTTTACGATTTAGAGGCGATTGAAGTAGGTCAAAACAGGCTGAAATTAAGGCATATTGAGATTATTGACGTACCGGGTGCAAGTATTCTTGAAACCATTACTGAAGATTTTGTTGTAGAAAGAAATTAATTTGAATACTCGTCTTTTTAAAATGCCGGATTTTAATTAATCCGGCATTTTTATTTCAGCGATAACAGGAAAGTGATCGCTGTAATGTTTTCTTAAAGCATGGTGACTCATAACCTGAAATTTGACATCTGTGAATATATAATCTATTCGCAAAGGATAGGCAAATTCGCTGTAAGTTGCCGAGAAGCCTTTGCCAGCTTCTGTATAAGTATCGTTTAACCTCTTTTTAACCGTTTTATAGGCATAAGAACTATGGGTGTCGTTAAAATCGCCACATAAAATAATCGGGTGTGGACTATTTTCCAGTATTTTCTTGATCGAAAAAAGTTGATAACCTCTTTTTTCAAATGCGCTACCAATTCTCCCCCCCATGGCTTTAACCGATTTTTTGAGGGTTTCAGAATCATCTAATTTTGGGTCTTCAACTAAGTCAAAATCAGATTTTTGAAGTTTTAAACTTGCTAGGTGAACATTCACTATCCTGACAGTGTCTTTCTCAATAATTAAATCTGCCCACATGAAACCTGTATTTGTTCCCAAATCAATAAAATCTGGATATGAAACAAAACCGGTATCAATAATCTCAAAACGACTGTAAAGAGCCAATCCATAACTTTTGCTTGAATTGGTATAGCGTATATAGGAGTAAGGAAACTGTATACGAGGCTGATTTTTTTTAGTTGCATGAAATTCTTGGATACAAAGCACATCCGCTTGTATAATTTCTATAAGGTTGAAAATGCTATCGGTTATGTTCGTTTCTTTCAACCACTCATATGAATTAAACATTCTGACATTGTATGTCATTATTTTAATATTTCGATCACCATTTTCTACTTTTTGTTTTGATTGAAGTCTGTACAAAGATTTAATGTGAGGTAGAACCAAAATGATGCCCAAAAATGATAATAAAAAATGCACACGAATTTTCACCATCCAATAGGTCATAAATGCCAAATTAAACAAAAGCCATATTGGAAAGCTAAGCCCCATTAATGCTAAGTAAATTCCTTCTCGTGGGTCAATGTATTGGGCAGAGAAGCTTAAAAAGAGAATTGTAGTAAATAACCAATTGGAGTACCAAATAACTTTACCTTGCCAATTTAATTTAGGTTTTTGAGGTTTCATTTGTTACTCATTCTAAATAAAAAATCTTTTTCTTCTTTATTTAAACTTGCATATCCAGATTGTGATATTTTCTCTAAAATTCTATCGAGTTCTTTTTCGCTTTCTAATCTATTGTTTTTTGGTGTTATTGTCATTTGAGTAGCTTGTTTTTTCCTATGAACAATTTTCAGGCTTGATCTTCGGGTAAATAAGCTATTTACATTCGAAATTAAATTTGGTAGAAATCCACCAATATCTATCATATTTTTTTTCCAATAACTAGCCATGAAATAGCCGTAAATAGCGCCACCCAAATGGGCAATATGACCACCTGCATTTTCTATAGGTAAATAAGCCAAATCAACAATTATAAGCAATAAAACAACAATCCATAATTTAACATCGAATAACATGAAAAGCTTAATTCTTAAATTAGGTGCCATGGTGGCCGATGCAACGAGAATAGACATTACCCCAGCTGATGCACCTCGGTTGCTTGATGTATTTACGATATCATTAAATAGTGGGAAGATATTGTAGCTAAGAACATAAAGAATTCCACCAGCGAAACCACCAATTATAAATGTATGTATAAGTTTTTCGGAGCCAAGAAATTCTGAAAATATCCTGCCTGCAAAATATAAATAAAGTAGATTGAAGAGAATATGTAAAAAGTTTTGATGGATAAACATGTAGCTAAAAAGGGTCCAAGGTTTTATCAATAATTCCGTTGCATTACTTGGCAGAACGAATAAACCAAGAATAGCATCGTATAAATTGTTTTTGAAAAGGGCACTATAAATGTTTAAGAACAAAACCAATAAGAAAACAATTATCAGTGAAGCAATAAGCTTAGTTAGTGCATCCCCTTCCCTATAAATACTTTTCAGCTCGTTACCTAAATCTGACATCAATAACCAGTGTAGTGTTTTTTATCCCAAAGTTTTATTAGCAAATAGCCAAAAAGCATACCTCCCAAATGGGCAAAATGGGCGATATTACTGCTTGGATCGTTTTGTAATCCGTTATAAAGTTCTAATGCGCCATATGCCATTACAAAATACTTGGCTTTAATAGGTATAGCGAAATAGAGGTAAATTCTTTGGTTTGGAAAAGTCATTCCAAAGGCCAATAGAACGCCAAAAACAGCTCCGGAAGCTCCAACAGTTGGAATGGTGTATTTTAGATTGTAGGCCGATTCTGCCGCGCTTTGACTGATATAGTTTTGACTTTCAGTCAAAATTGCTTTAAGTTGAAGGGCCTCCCAATAATTTACTCCAAGATGTAGGCAAGCAGCTCCGAGTCCTGTTATCATGTAATACATCAGAAATTTTTTGGGACCCCAGAAATTTTCTAAACTAGTACCAAACATCCACAAAGCGAACATGTTAAAGAATAGATGGGTAAAGCCGCCATGCATAAACATATGGCTAACAAGTTGGTAAGGTTTGAAAAATGGGCTACCAGGCAAATACAAGCCCAAAATCTTACTCAAATCTATGCCAAATGCTTGCCCGAGGCTTAGTGTGGCAACAAAGAAAAGCCCATTAATAATCAATAAATTCTTAATGACCTCCGGAAGAACACTAAAACTGTTTGGTCTGTAATTCATTAAAATTCTTTTTTAAGCATTTCATCAGGAGCTGTTTGAACCCATATTTTTTTTCCATCGAAGGTGTATTCTGGATGGCCAAAATCGTTAAGATCTTCCATTAAACTGTTTATTTCTTCGTTTTTTAACCATTTACCGGCTTTAATACTTTGTTTTCGAGCCGAAGATTTCGACCACAATTCAACAATTCTCGATCGCTCAGGTTTTAGTTCCATTTCCGATAATCCTAAAGTTTCTTCTAAGGCTTCCAGCACTATGTTTTCATTCAAGCCAAAAGGCAATCCCAAAAGTCGAGGGCCATAATTTTCAGCAAACTCTATGTCGAATCCTAAAGAACGTAAATCAGGGGCAATTTGTTGAAGTAATAACTGTTTGGAAAGATCAAATTCAAGTTTTAGCGGAAAAATCAATTGTTGAGAAACAGCGGCCCCTCTCTGCTCGTTTCGAATTGATTTTCTATATAATATTTCGCGATGGGCTCTTGGAAAGTGAATCCAAGTAAGGCTTTGATTTATGAAACTTAACAACAAATGGCTACTAATTTGTTTTACCCATTGGAGGGAATTTGAATCTTCTTGACTTTCTGTACTTTTTTCAAATTGAAGCCAATTAACGCTGGAAGAAGGTTGGTTCTGAAAGTTTTGTGCTTTTTTAGCTAATGGATTAGGCCCTTGATTTTGATTAAATGGATTATAATTTGGATTAATTTGAATGGTTGGAATTCGCAAAGGTTTATTTGGATCAGGCATAACATCCATTCCAGGCTCTCGATCAAAATCAAGACTGGGCGAAACGCTAAATTGGCCTAATGCGTGCTTTACCGCTACTCGTACAAGTGTAAATACCGATTTGTCGTCGTCAAACTTAATTTCTGTTTTTGTAGGATGTATATTTATATCTATATGTTTAGGATTGATTTCTAATTTTAAAAAATAAGCGGGTTGTTTTCCATCCGCTAGTAAACCATCATAAGCCACAAGAATAGCTTGGTGTATGTGAAGGCTTTTGACGTAGCGATTGTTTACGAATAAAAATTGCTCACCTCTTTGTTTTTTTGCAAATTCAGGTTTCCCAACAAAACCACTAATTTTTAACATACTTGTCACTTCTTCGGCAGGCACTAACCGTTGGTCAAAAGCATGCCCCATAATTCCAACTACACGTTTTCTAAAGTTTGACTCGGGCAATAGGTAAATAAGACTTCCATTATGGGTCATTTTAAACTGTAAAGAAGGGTGCGCCAATGCTATTCGCTGGAATTCATCGCATATATGCCGATACTCAATGGCATCGGATTTAAGGAAATTTCGCCTAGCTGGAATATTGTAGAATAAATTTCTTACAGCAATGTTAAGACCATTTTGAGCTTGACAGATTTCTGTTCCCAAACGTTTACCGCCTTCAACCCTAATCTTCCATCCCATTTCATCCGATGCTCTTTTGGCAATAGCCTCTACTTGAGAAACTGCTGCTATTGAAGCTAGAGCTTCGCCCCTAAAACCCATAGTGGTTAACGCAAATAAATCTTCTGTTTTCTTAATTTTGGACGTAGCATGACGTTCGAAAGCCAATTGTAGATCTCGGCCATTCATGCCAATACCGTTGTCAACCAATTGAATAAGGGTTTTACCAGCGTCTTCTACAATAAGGTGAAGCTGGCTGGCGCCTGCATCTATTGAGTTTTCAAGTAATTCTTTCACAACAGAGGCAGGTCTTTGAACTACTTCTCCAGCAGCAATTTGATTAGCAACATTTTCAGGCAATAGTTCAATTATGCCACTTAAATCTGTTTGATTCATTTTAAGTCCAAATCAACCACCAAGCTAGAGCCATTAATACCATCAAAATCAGAATAATACGAGATATTGAACTTTTCGAAATACCCGAAGTTCGATTGCGTTCCCACTTACCTCGTAGGTCTCCGGGTTTTATGCGCCTTACTTTATTTGACTCTGAGTATTGTTCAGCCAATTGTCGATGTTTTTCGGCAAATGCGTCGTAATAACGAGGACGGTATTCAAAACTTTTAGGCCCTTTCGACCTAAATAAAGAAGGCAAACGGGGTGCTTCCATTTCACAAAAATAGGATGCATATTTAGGCAAGTGATTTAAATAATTCTAAATGGTATGCTTACACAATCGTTTATTTTTGAAACACCTGATATTCAGATTCCTGAATTGACTTTTGAGCCCAGTTTATTCCTGTTATTTTCAAGTTGGCCACTTGAAACGGTGGAAAATACTTGTAAGTCATGGCGCAGCTTGTATCCTTCAGCCATTTGGTTGGGTTGCAGCACTGCGGGTGAAATAGCGGAATCTGAGGTAAAAGATGTCAGCTTAGTGGTATTGGCGGTGAAAATAGAAGTGGGTAAAATTCAAGCAACTTACCATTCAATGAGTTCAGGCAAGTCGGCCGAAATTGGCGAGTTAATTGGTAAATCCCTATGGAATCCAGAATTAAAACATATTTTAGTTCTTTCTGAAGGGTTACAAGTAAATGGAACCGAGTTAGCAGAAGGTATTCGAAAAATCTTGGGTAATTCTATTTCGGTGACTGGAGGATTAGCCGGAGATGGAAATAAGTTTGAAAAAACTTGGGTATTAAATTCAGAGGGCATTCCACAACTAGGCATTGTTTCTGCTTTGGGTTTTTATGGGGAAAATTGGGAATTCGGATTTGGATCTAAGGGTGGATGGGACTCATTTGGGCTTGAACGCAGAGTTACCTATTCAGAAGGCAATGTTGTTTATGAAATAGACAATGAACCGGCTTTAAAGCTTTACAAAAGTTATTTGGGAGAAAGAAGCATTGAATTACCGGCTTCTGGACTTCTTTTTCCGCTTAGCATGCGCTCGCACATTAATTCACCATCGGTGGTGAGGACTATTTTACAAGTTAATGAAAGTCAACAGAGTTTAACCTTTGCAGGCGATATTCCGCAGGGTTCATGGGTTCGATTAATGAAAGCCAATAACAACCGACTCATTCAAGGTGCTGAAGGAGCCGCAATAATTGCACAGAGCCAAATTAATGAGGAACCTGATATATGTCTAATGGTAAGTTGTGTTGGTCGTAAGCTTGTTTTAAAGCAAATGGTTGAGGAAGAGGTAGAAACAGTTCAGTCTATTCTTAAAGCTAAAAATTCCATTGGTTTTTACTCTTACGGAGAATTAGCGCCTTTTTCGAAAGGTTTATTTTGCGAACTTCATAATCAAACCATGACCATCACCACCATTCGCGAAAAATGCTGAATGCGCTCAAACATCGGTTGTTACAAAGGCAGTTAAAAAAATATTTGCCTTTAGAACTTCATCAAGATAATAGATTACAGAAGTTTCTTGAAGTAATCGATGAAACTTACTTCGAGTTTGACCGAGATTTTACACATTTAGAAGGGGTACTTGAAAAAAGCTTACAGGAGCTTTATAGTGCAAACGAAAGCTTGCTTCAAAGGGCAGAAGAAAGTGAACGACAAACTGAAACTATTCGCGACGAACTTCAAAATGTAGTAGACAACATTAATGAAGTTGTATTTAGAACTGATATTGAGGGCCGATGGGTTTATCTCAATAAGGCTTGGGCAAAAATTACAGGATTTGATGTTCAAAGTAGCATAGGAAAGAGTGCCCTAGATTGGTTAAACCAAGAAAACAAAGAAAAACTCTTTAACTTATTTTCAGATGTAGTTCGAGGGAATAAGTTGGCCTATGAAACCACATTTCATTACCAAAATATTACAGGTGAAACACGTTGTATTCAAGTTAGGGCAAGAGCAATAAAAGATTATAAAGGCTGGATTCAAGGATTGGCGGGTACATTGACAGATATTACTGAACAGTATGAAGCGGAAGAGAATGCGAGAAAATTGGCAATTGTTGCACAAAAAACGGGAAATGCAGTTTTGCTATTGAACTCAAATCAAGAAATAGTCTGGGTTAATAAGGGATTTGAAGTTCAAAGCGATTATTTAGCCGAGGAAGTAATCGGACTTCCATATAAATTTTTTCTTCAAGGTCCTGAAACTTCTATTGAAGCATTAAATGAAGTATTAAATGCGTTGAATGCTAAACAATCTTATAACAGCACTATTTTAAAATATAAAAGAGCGTATAACTCCTATTGGGTTAAGCTGGCAATAGACCCTATTTTTTATGAGAATGGTGATTTGGAGGGATTCGTCATTCTTCAATCAGATGTGAGTTCAGAAGTGAATCAACAACAAAGATTAGAAAGAAGTGAAGCTTGGTTAAAGGCAATATTAAATAGTATTCCAGATTATTTATGGAGTATTGATAACAATTTTCGTGTAACATTTGCCAATGATAGAACATTGAAGGATTTAAATAAAATTTATGGTGTAAATATCCAAAGTGGTCAAGATATTAGAGAGGCTTTTCCGGAAGATGAACTACCTGCTTGGGAAAGCTTCTTATCTGTAGCGCTTGAAGGAAAGCCAGTTCGAGAACGAATCTATAGATGGCTAAATAAGGAAAAACGTTTTTTTGATGTTTCTTTCAGTCCAGTTGTTGAAAATTCATTACATACAGGAACAGTTATTTTTATTAGAGACATTAGTACAGAAGTTATGGCCAAATTTGAGCTAGAAGAGAAAAGTGATCAGCTTATAAAAGCGCAGGAATTAGGTAAAATGGGCTCTTGGATTTATAACGGAAAAGGACTCTTTTTATGTTCAACACAAATGCGTTTAATGTTCGGATTTGATAATGAGCTAATCATTTATCAAGATTTCTTGAATAAATTAGATCCTAATAATGAACTACAATTGGCTGTTAAATTAGAAACAGTTGATCATTTGTTTGACGAGCGAATTGAGCACTCATTTATTCAAGAAAATGGAAAAAAAATTGAATTGCTTTCTACTTTTCGAAAGGTAGAAGATGTTGAAAGTAGAAGAGGTCATATTCGTGGTATTAGTTTAGATATTACAGAACAAAAAGAAATTCGAACACGATTAGAAAGTATTAACGAAGAATTAGACCGTTTTGCCTATGTCGTTTCTCATGATTTGAAAGCGCCTGTGAGGGCAATGTATAATTTAGCAAATTTTGTTATAGAAGACTTAGCCGAGGGTCGCGTACATTCCATTGATAATATAAATAAAATTGTGGAAAGGGCTAAGTTTATGGAAATGTTAATTAATGGAATTCTTAGTTTCTCAAGGGCTGGAAGGTTGCGTTATGAGTTGAAGGAAATAGATACATTGAAACTAGTTAAAGAATTGGTGGATGCCTTGTATTGTCCTATAGAAAAGAATATTTCATTTTATGGAACTTGGCCTGTTATTATTAGTGAGGAGATTCCTCTGATTCAGGTAATAACGAATTTGATAGGAAATTCAGTTAAGTATTGTGATAAAGAAATTCTCGTGCTAGAGCTTAAATGTTATTCTGCAGCAAAGTTTGGATATTTTGCAATTGAGATTTGTGATAACGGACCAGGTATTTCTCCTGAGTTTCATGGTCGCATCTTCGAGTTATTTCAAACTTTGGATAATCAAGATCAGCAAAGAGGAACAGGTATTGGCCTTGCTTTAATTAAAAAAATTGTTAGCGAAAAAGGCGGTGAAGTTCATTTGAAATCGGATGTGGGGCGGGGGAGTTGTTTTAGTTTTACTTGGCCTCTAATTGAAAAAGGAAAAGATGATGTCAAACATTAAAAGCCTGCCAAATATTCTTTTAATAGAAGACGATGAGGTAGATATAATGAATTTTGAAAGAGCACTAAGAAAATTAGGTTTTGTTAATAATATAAAGTTTGCCAGAAATGGTGTAGAAGCAAGAAATCTGCTATTTGGTAAAGATAGCAATAACTTAACAAAGCCTTTAGCTTTAATTTTAGACCTCAATATGCCTAAAGTTGGAGGGCATCAGTTGATAGAAGAGATAAGGCATTCAGAAAGATTCTTAGGTACACCTATCTTTGTATTGACTTCGAGTGATGTCAACCGCGATAAACAAGAAGCTTGGTCACTAGGAGTTAATGCATACTTTTTAAAATCCATGAGTCAAAACGAATACCTGCAAACAATTCGTTTAATTATTGATTTCATTAACCAAATGGAATTGCCACATTAATGCGACAGGTTAGAAACACTTTACTACTTATTAGTTTATTTCTCTTGATGCCAGTTTACTTATGTGCACAGCCATGGCAAAATGATTTTCAAGCTTTGGAATGGGCAAAAAGTAAAATAGCAGATTTGACAATAGAGGAAAAAATTGGTCAACTTTTTATGTTAGATGCTTATTCCAATAGAGGCAACGAGCACCAAAAACTGCTCGATTCCTTGGTAAGGGTAAATCATATTGGTGGTCTTATTTTTTTTCAAGGAAACCCTCATAAACAAGTGCAATTGGTTAATTCCCTGCAAGAAATAACGAAAGTGCCATTGTTTATTGCCATGGATGCCGAATGGGGGCCAAGTATGAGGTTAGATAGTTGCACTACTTTCCCATGGGCTATGACTTTAGGTGCTGTTCAAGACTCCACTCTATTGTACCAACTTGGAAAAGAAATAGCATTACAATGCAAGGCCATTGGGGTGAATTGGAATTTTGCACCAGTACTTGATTTAAATAGCAATCCAAACAATCCTATAATTAACGCAAGGAGTTTTGGGGAGAATGCCAATACAGTGGTTAACAAAGCATTGGCCTTGTCTTTAGGAATGCAAAGTGAGGGTGTACTGTCTTGTGGAAAACACTTCCCAGGTCATGGAGACACAGATTCAGATTCACATGTAACACTCCCAAGAATTTCTAAATCAGTCGATGAGCTTTATAAGTATGAATTAAAGGCTTTTGAACTTGCATTCAAAAGGCCATTGGCATCTGTTATGGTTGGACATTTACATGTTCCATCCCTAACTGGCGATAGTACACCTACTTCTCTTAGTGAAGTCTTAGTAAGTAGGGTACTGAGGGCGCAAATGAAATTCAATGGACTCATTGTAACAGATGCTCTCAACATGGCAGGCGTCGGAAAATCGGATTCAGGTTTAACAGAACTCAATGCTTTTAAAGCCGGCAACGATGTACTGCTTTTTCCTAAAAATATACATGATGGTGCCAGGCGAATTAGAGAGTTGGTAGAAACTGATTCATTGAGAATGGAGCAATTAGATCAAAGTGTCTTGCGGATTTTAATTGCGAAATATTGGGCTGGATTATCGAAAGTAGAACCACTTAAAACATCGAGTTTAATAGAGAAACTCAATTCCAAAGAGTCTATTTTATTGAATAAAAGATTAGCAGAAAGCGCCATTACCGTACTGACCAAAAAAAGCCTACCATTTTCAACACAAAAAGGTATAAAGACGGCATATATTAGGATAGGAAAGTCAAAAAGCGATAATTTCGCCAAAATATTGCGGTTTTATTCGGATTTTGATTTATTCGACTTTGGTGAATTAGAAATGGTTAATCTCTTGTATAAACTTTCAGTTTATGATAGGGTAATAGTTACATATTATACCAATGGCAGAAATCCTTGGAAGTCTTATAAAATGGAAACCGAAGAAATACAGTTTCTGTCTATATTGAATCAGCAACAACCATTCACATTTATCTCGTTCGCAAATCCTTATTCATTTTTGAGTTTGCCCGAATCAGCGAGAGCCGAAAATATGATTTGTGCTTACCAGAATTCTCCTGATTTTGAACAAAAAGCAGCTGAGTTGATTTTTGGAGCAATTCAGGCTAAAGGACGTTTACCTGTGCGAACTGGTTTAAATCTAACCGCTGGTTCTGGAATCCAAATGAAAGGCTTAAAAATGTTATCTTTTGGACAGGCTGAAGAAGTGGGCATGAATTCAAGTAGCTTGAGCAAAATTGATGAAATGGTAGAGAATGCCATACTAAATGGAAGTTTTCCTGGGGCACAGGTTCTGGTTGCACGAAAAGGAAAAATAGTATACGATAAATCATTTGGAAATCCTACATATGAATCGAATTCAATAATAAATGAGTATCATTTGTATGATCTGGCCTCTATTACTAAAATAGCTGCTAGTACTTTAGCTATAATGCACTTGTACGAAAAGGGGAAGTTGGATTTAGATAAACCGATAAAAAAGTACCTACATGAACTAAAGGGTTCAAATAAAGAGAATTTAACTTTAAGAGAAATAATGGCCCATCAAGCTGGTCTTCAGGCATGGATTCCTTTTTATCAAAGAACTTTGCTCAATGGAAGGCTCAATCCTCGGCTGTATCGAAAAGAGTTTACTGAGGAATTTTCAATTCAAATAGCAGATAGTTTATTCATTAGAAATGATTATGCTGATACCATTTGGGCGACAATTGTTTCGAGTAAACTTAGGTCACAACATGATTATAAATATAGCGATTTAGGTTATTATATAATGAAAAGGTTAATTGAAAAGGAGACTGAAATTGCGTTTGATGTGTATTTAGAGGAGCATTTTTATAAACCAATGGGACTAACTAACTTAACTTTTTTACCTCTTAACCGTTATGAGAAGAGTCGTATTGTGCCTACAGAAAATGATATCTATTTCCGCAATCAAGTGATACATGGTTACGTTCATGATCAAGGTGCAGCCATGATAGGGGGAATTTCTGGACATGCTGGTTTGTTTTCAAATGCATATGATTTAGCTAAGCTCATGCAAATGTATTTGAATCAAGGTGTTTATGGAGATCGAAAATATTTGGAGAGTAGTACTTTAAGTGAATTTACCCGGTGCCAGTATTGCGAAACAAATAATAGAAGAGGAGTAGGTTTTGATAAGCCACAATTGGCAGGCGATGGGCCGGCATGTGAATGTGTTAGTATGTTAAGCTATGGACACACGGGGTTCACTGGAACCATGGCATGGGTAGACCCAGAGCAGGACTTGGTATATATATTTTTATCAAACCGCGTATTTCCTGATGCCCAAAATCCAAAATTGGTGCAGAGTGGCTTAAGAACTAAAATTCAAGAAGTTATTTACCAATCTATTGTTCAACCATGAAAAAGAACTTTATCTACATCTTTTGTAACTTATTCTTGAGCTATATGCTTTTAGCCCAAACAGAAGAGGACATTCGTCCAACAAATGAGTTTGACCGACCCCATGGAACTTGGATTTTGTTTCAAAGTAATCAAGTTCCAAAATCAGTAATTCAATATAAAAATGGCAAGCGCCACGGTAATTATTTAGAGTGGAACACTCAAGGTCGACTTGTGTTGCGTCATCAGTATGTGAATGATACTCTCAATGGACTTCAAACTAATTTTGCTGGAAATGGAAATCGCTTAAAGGTATATAATTATAAAATGGGAGTATTGGAAGGTCTTCAACTGGTATTTGATTCAAATGAAAAAATTTTAGAAAGTGGATACTATGTAAATGGGATAAAAGATGGTTTGTTTGCTTGGTATTTCTCTAATGGAAAATTGGCAACAGAATACATTTATAAAAATGGAAAAATTGAAGGGGATGTTTTGTATTATCATGAAGATGGCATTCAAATGAAGTCTAGAATGACTTATGTAAATAATCTAAGACATGGTAATTATTTTGAGTATTATAGTAATGGCGTGCTAAAGGTTCAAGGAAAGTTTAAAGAAGACAAAAAGGAAGGGAAGTGGTTGTATTTTTCGGAAAATGCTACCTTAGAGCGCACTGAAAAGTACAAGAAAGGATCAAAAAAAGAATAGAATGAAAATTGGAATTGTTTGCTATCCAACCTTTGGAGGCAGTGGAGTGGTGGCTACTGAGCTCGGTAAGTATTTAGGCAAAATGGGACATAAAGTCCATTTCATAACGTATAATCAGCCTGTTAGACTTGATATTCTGGAAGAGAATATATATTATCACGAAGTGAATGTTGCTGATTATCCACTATTTCAATATCAGCCTTACGAATTGGCACTCTCTAGCAAAATGGTGGATACAGTTCTAAATGAGGGGCTTGATTTATTGCACGTACATTATGCCATTCCACATGCTTACGCAGCATATATGGCTCGTGAAATTTTAAAAGAAAAAGGGATTTACATTCCTGTTGTAACGACTCTACATGGAACTGATATTACTTTGGTAGGCAAGAATCCGTCATACAAACCGGCTGTCACTTTTAGTATAAATCATAGCGACTTAGTAACTTCTGTTTCCGAGAGTCTTAAGTATGAAACGTTAAAGTTTTTTCCTGTAAGGAAAGACATTGAAGTTGTGCCTAACTTTATAGATTTAAGCCTTTATTCAGGTGATCGAAATTGTGCAAAAGCCAATTTAGCCCCAAATGGTGAAAAACTTGTAACCCATGTTTCTAACTTTAGAAAAGTCAAACGTATTCCGGATGTTATAGGCATTTTCAACAAAATACAAATGGTTATCCCAAGTCGTCTAATTTTGATTGGTGATGGACCTGAGCGAGAACGCGCCGAAGAACAAGCTAGAGAATTAGGGATTTTAGAAAAACTGATATTTTTGGGTAAAACCACAGAAGTCGAGCGGGTTTTATGTATGAGTGATTTATTTTTACTTCCATCAGAAAAAGAGAGTTTTGGTCTTGCAGCTTTAGAGGCTATGGCAGCAAAAGTACCTGTAATTTCTACCAATACTGGCGGCTTGCCTGAAGTTAACTTAAATGGTTTAACCGGATTTACAGCAGATGTGGGAGATGTGAACTTTATGGCTCAAAAAGCTATTGAAATCTTACAGAACGAAAGTGTTCATGAAGGTTTCAAATCAAGAGCATTTGATCAGGCAAGAACTTTTGATATCCAAAAAATAATTCCTCAGTATGTTGCTCTTTATAATAAAGTTCTTAGTATGTCGGAAGATAAAAGGAAACAATATGCTTCATAACTATGGTGCCATACTTTTTAAAAATGCATTTTTATATTATCAAACAAACTGTTGCTAAAGATGTACCGTAAACAGCGTATGTTTAGAATCTTGGCGAACTCTATTTTGTGGATGTGCATAACCTTAATGCCATTATTAATAAAAGGGGCACACTTAATAGGCGGAAGTTTAAGTTATCAGTGCTTAGGAAATAATGAATACAGATTTACCCTACGGATTTATAGAGATTGTGCAGGTGGAGGAGCCGCGTTTGATCAAACTGCAAATTTGGCCGTGTACGACATAGGGAACAATTTAGTTTTAACCCAAAGCCCTGCACGTGGCCCAAGTATCTCTGTCCCTCTAAACAGTACTAACAATCCTTGCCTTGTTACACCGGCTGGGTTGTGTTCTGAATATACTGAATACGTTACTACTATGGTGCTTCCACCTATTTTAGGAGGGTACACCATTGCACACCAACGATGCTGTAGAAATGGAACCATTAGCAATGTTGCTAATTCTTCAAGTTTAGGTAACACTTATTTTGTTACTATACCGTCTTTGGATTCAGTATGCAATTCAACTCCTGAATTTGCGCCCCTTATACCGCCAGTTATCTGCGCAAATGAAGCTTTAAATTTACAAATTCAGGCACAGGAAAGCGATGGAGATAGCCTCTATTACGAATTATGTGAGGTGTATACAGGTGGAGGACAAATGGGCGGGGCGGGTTGTAATTCTGTAATACCGATACCAACATGCCCACCGCCATTTACCCCCATCAATCTTATATCACCTTATACTTTTAGTCAACCTTTGCCAAGTACTTCGGGTATAACCCTAAATCCTTTGAATGGAACATTGACTGGTATGCCAAATTTAACGGGTCAATTTTCAGTAGGCGTTTGCGTGAGTGAGTGGCGAAATGGTCTGCTTATGAGTACGGCACGCCTTGACTACCAGTTCAATATTGTGAATTGTATAAGCAATTTAGTTGCAGAAATGCTTACCCCAGATGTTGATCCAACAATATTGTGCGATGGATTAACCGTTCAATTCCAAAATTTAAGTAGCAATTTTAATACACTATTTTGGGATTTTGGTGTCCAAGGTATTTCGAGTGATACTTCTCGATTACCTAACCCTATTTTTACTTTTCCAGATACAGGTGTTTATAGAGTGAGTTTGGTTCTGAATCCGGGAAGCCCTTGTACGGATACAACTTTTTATGACTTCAAGATAAGGCCAAACGTTTCAGGAACTATTGACTGGTCGGGAATACCGTGTTTTGAGGTTCAGGGAATAGATTGGAAGTCAACGGGTACTTGGCCAGATAGTACCACATTTCAATGGAATTTTGGAGGAGGGGCAAGTCCGGCAGGATGGGTTGGGGAGATTCCGCCACCAGTGAGTTGGTCTAGTCCTGGTTGGAAAACCGTAAGTTTTACAGCATTTTGGCCAACTGGATGCTCTTTTAATGTAGTGGACAGCAT
This sequence comes from Chryseobacterium gleum, assembly GCA_945883565.1. GTDB lineage: Bacteria > Bacteroidota > Bacteroidia > Flavobacteriales > Schleiferiaceae > RFXV01. The sequence goes on along the minus strand of CAMCXO010000005.1, from coordinate 55,502 downwards.
AGAAATTAGCAGTTTGAGCTTAAGTGTAGACGCTGGTCCCGATCAAACTATAGAATTTGGCGATACCGCCATTTTGAACGCTTCTGGAGGGGTCTCGTATTATTGGTACAGTAATTTACCTGCACGCTACAATGATAGGTATAGTTCCCAAATTTTTACATGGCCACAGGGGGATACAACCATTTATTATGTGGAAGCTACTGATGCTTTGGGCTGTAAAGGAATTGATTCGGTTAGAGTGTTTATGTTGCGCGATCAAATCGAATCTCCGTTGGTAATAAATTTTATATCTCCTAATAGCGATGGAAGAAACGATTTTTTAGATCTAACCAATTTGTTAAAAGATCGAAACGGTTCATTGCAAATTTTTAATCGTTGGGGCGCTGAAGTGTATTCGGTTTCTCCTTATTTAAACAATTGGAAAGGAGACAACAAAGGGGGGGACCCTCTTCCAGATGGAACCTATTATTTCACATTACGTATTGAAGGTGAGTACGTTTACAAGGGTGCCATAACTATTTTAAGAGGATTATAAACGATTTTCCTGCTAAGGCGTTGGAGAAACTTCAACAACAAACATACCTCTAACCATATTTTCAGAATAACCTATAGCTTTATCATTTGGGTATTTGGCTTGAATGGCTTCTATTGTTTTCGCTGAAATGTCATGGTCTTTTTGGCCATGGCACTGCAAACACATTTTATTGGTTTCTATGCTGTAATAGAAATATTTACGACCATCCATTTCAACATGTATACTTTTCGTGCTGCCATTTGATTTTAATTGCCTTTTGAACTCTGCCAACACCATTTTTTCAGAAGTATTTGCCTGATTAATCGGATTTCTAGCTTTATCACTAACTCTTCTTATTATGGCTCCTTGAGCTTTGGAAACGCTGTCTGTAATGGCAATTGCTCTCATACTGCAAAAATCTATAGCATTTGCAGTGCCCTTATTTTGAATGGCTTGTATCAATTTTGAGCCCAATGCTTTTTTGGCTTGCATAGCCATTTTTAAATATGGATCTTCTGTGGTTACATTTCCGGAATCTAAATTCAAGCTGTTTTGTGAAGTCTTCGTTTCATTGTTATGGTGCTCATCAAACCAATCAGGTTTTGGAGGATCATGATGGTATAAATATTCAGCTATTTCTTCGAGTTTTTTGTGCTCATAATTTAATTTCGGCATGATGCCAAATTTTTTAACAGCCCCTTTCATTAAGGCTTTATTTTTTTCAGGAGCATTAACAAAAGATATTACGGCATTGATAAAGTCTTGTTTTTGAGGATGCTTTTCTAAGTAGTGTATTTTAACCGCTGCCATTGGAGGCGCCAGTCTGTTTTCTTTAGTTGCCGTTGAATTGTGGCAGCTGATGCATAGGCTTTCCATGGCTATTAGGCCATCTCCATTTGAAACGGCAGATGTTTGGTTTTTGTCTATTGGCAATTGCGGTTGGCATTGAATCGCAAATGCCGCTAGAACTATGGCACCTCCTACAATAAGCTTGGACATTGTGTTTGTTTTGGATGAAATAGAAAACTAAGTTTAACATGAATTACGTTCATAATAAACTTGTTAACAAACATATGGGCTTTAATTGGGATTGGAGGTGATGCTAATCACTAAGTCAATGTTCAATTGAAGAAAATTCCAATAATTGGAATGTAATCCCAATACAGAACAAATTATTTATTTTATATAATACTTATTTGTATCAATTTCAATAAGATAGTATTTTGGCACGAGCTTTCATATAGACTGACAAACGCACAGCAATATGAAAACTTCAAATTACATTTTCGCTTTCTTCGCTTTAGGGCTTTCATTGGTTTCATGCACCAAAGACACTGATATTATGTCCGAAGGAACTCAATATACCCAAAATGAAGCTTCTCAGTTTTCAGAACTTCAGGTACCAGCGAATTTTGATTGGAGCAGCTCGCTCAAAGTTGAAATTAATGTAACTGGTTTACCTACTGTTCATCCTGTAAAAAGGATGATTTTTGTAGAGGATGAAAAGGGCAATGTATTTTTTAAACAGATTTGGGATATGAGTAACGACGGACAGTTGAGCTTCGAATTGCCTAGCCGCTACAGCCAAGTGAATATCCGTTTTGGAGCTATATATCAAAGTGTAAGAATTGGATCTGATGGAAAAGCAAGCTTTTCATTTTTACCAGAAGTAAGTCCTGTAGAATAAGTCTTAATCCTAAACACGTCCTTAAAAGCCATGAAAAACAAACTTTTAGTCATCTTAATCCTAGCTCTACCTGCCTCAATTCGAGCACAATATTCAATGGATTTTGAATCCGGTAATCGAGGCATTGAACAAGGAAATTGCTGGGTTTTTGGAGCAGTGGGCTACATTAACAATTCAGAAAGGATTTCAGGTGGTTGGTCTGCAAGATCAAATTCAATGTCAAATCCGGCGCTTTCCTCTTCATGGATTAAAACTCCATGGATGATTTGGCAAAACGGAAACATTAGTTTTGATGCCAGATTAATTAACAATACGGGTTCTACCAAATTTATTGCTTTAAGTTTTTTGCCTTATGATGCTGATGTTCCCGCTCATAACGAAGGGACTTCATTAGGGGCATTTTATATTTATGATTTCGTGCAAATTGCGGGAAAGTTTTCCACATCGGTGAATAATATTTCAGTCCCAGTTCCTGCTGCTGTTGTTGATGGAAAGCCCTACAAGCTCATGGTTAGCTTTGGTGGAACCGGCGGAAATAACCGAGCTGTAACAGATAATTACGTTTTTCCAGCAACTTATTGGGCTGATCCTAGCAATAATTGCGTTCCGCTTCCAACAGGTGTTCCACCAATTGCGGATGCTGACGGAGATGGTGTGGCCGATGGTGAAGATGATTTTCCAAATGATCCCAATTTGGCATTTGCGAATTATTTTCCAGGAGATAAAAACACTTATGGTACCCTTGCTTTTGAAGACATGTGGCCTTTCATGGGTGATTATGACTTTAATGATTTAGTTGTAGACTATCAGGCAGTGGTACTGGCAAAAGCTGATAACCGTGTTCAGCGAGCCCAAATTAAACTATATGTTCGAGCAGCAGGTGCAGAAATGAGAAGTGGATTTGGAATAGAAATCACTGGATTAAATCCTGGTAACATTGCAAGTGTTTCAGGTCATGTGTTAAAAGAAGGTTACATAAATATAGCCCCCAATGGTACAGAATTAGGTCAAACCCACACTGTAATAATCCCTTTTGATAATTACGAAAATGTTATCAACCGTCAAGGTACATGGTTTTACAATACCAGTCCAAATGATGCAGTTGCGAATAGCGATACAGTTGTAATGGATTTAATATTTACTGGTGTAATTACTGTAGAGCAATTGAACCAAACTTCTTTTAATCCATTCCTGATCAGAAATCGCGTAAGGAGTATGGAAATTCATTTACCAAGTATGTCTCCAACTGATAAGGCTGATAAGAGTCAAATAGATCCTTCACGTTATTATAGAACCAGCAATAATTTACCTTGGGCTTTAAATATTCCGTCGAGATTCGAATACCCAAAAGAACAAGAAGACATTCTAGGAGCTTATCTAAACTTCGCCAATTGGGCACAATCTGGCGGTCAGTTAAATAAGGACTGGTATTTAAAGCTACCTGGAAATACAGATGAAAGTAAATTGTTCAATACAAAGTAATTGTTTTAAATGAAAATAAAGCCATCTGCAAAGGTGGCTTTATTTACTTGTTTAGATTTTGATAAGTTTTTTAATTGATAGTATAATTTAAATGTTTAGTTAACTGAATAACTTTTGCAACAATGTGTTTTTTTTTAAGTTTGAGGTTTTTATTTTCGATGAATGAGGACTTACTTCTATAGAATTTGCTTTTTCGTGTTGACAATCATTTTTTTGCCAATACAAGTAGTGGCTCAAATTAGCCAAATCCGTGAGGACTTTATTGAAAAGTACAGCTTGGTTGCAATTACTGAAATGGAAACTTATGGCATTCCGGCTAGTATTAAATTGGCTCAAGGTATTTTAGAATCGGCAGATGGGACTAGCAAATTGGCCAAAGAAGCCAATAATCATTTTGGCATAAAATGCCACCGAGATTGGCAGGGGGGAAGGGTTTATCACGATGATGACCAAAAAAATGAATGTTTCAGAAAATATAAAAAAGCAGAAGATTCGTGGCGTGATCACAGTTTATTTTTAGTAGAACGGGAACGATATCAAGAATTATTCAAACTAAAGCGTACCGATTACAAAGCTTGGGCATATGGCTTGAAAAAAGCTGGATACGCTACTAACCCCAAATATCCGGAATTGTTAATTAATATAATTGAAGAAAACAATCTGCATCATTTTGATTTGAAAGATTTAAGTAACAATTTGGTTTTAAGTCAAGTAAAACAGACTGAAAATGGAGTCTCTTTTGTTATCATTGAAGATGAAACCAATTGGGAGGATTTGGCGGATTCATTTGGAATAAAAACGGAAAATTTGCTTGAATGGAATGAATTAACTTACGATTCTCCTTTGGCAAAAGGAGACAAAGTATTCATTCAAAAGAAAAGAAACAAAGCTAAAGTAAAAGTGCATAAAGTTTTAGAAAAGGAGAATATGCGAAGTATTGCCCATTTGCATGGAGTTAAGCTTCATAAACTGTACAAGCGAAACAAAATGCCATATGGCAGTCAACCAAAAGTGGGCACTTTGTTAAAAATGCGTTAAATGCACAAGTTTTGATAAATATATTTTTGGTTCAAATTACAAAATACTTTGCCGAATATCTTTAACGCCTAATTGAATTTCTGACTTCCCGTTGAACTCGTTCATTTGAAGTTCGTAAGCAACATCTACACGTGATTCGCGAAGTTCAGATGCTTTTTTTCCTTGTTTGAAAGCAATGCCGTTCAATACCACTCCGTGTTGATTAGCTAAACATACTCTTAAATGGTCCCCGTTTCGGCCAACTTCTTTTATTCCACATTCGTTAAGTCCCATACTTATAAAAACTGGAGCCATATTACCAGGCCCAAATGGTCCCATTCTAACCAAAGTTCGAAAGAACCTCTCATTAATTTCTGAAAAATCCAATTCGCTATCAATATTCAGACTTGGTTGTCTCTGTTCCGTGGTGATGGACTCGGACACTACTTTTTCAAATCGATTTCTAAAAGCTTCAAGGTTTTCTGGTTTCATTGTCATACCAGCTGCGAAAGCATGTCCACCAAATTGAATTAATGTGTCAGAACAAGCTTCCAATGCATCGTATAAGTTAAAGCCATGCACCGAACGAGCAGAACCTGCTAAGGTTTCGCCACTTTGGGTAAGTACCACTGTTGGTTTGTAGTGCTTTTCAATTAAACGTGATGCTGCAATACCAATAACACCCTTATGCCATTTTGGGGAGAAGACTACATTGCTAGATGTATGTTTGCTCGTTTCAAGTTGTTTCAATGCCTCCTCGGTAATAGTCTCATCATAAGCTCTTCTTTGAATATTTAGTTTATTAACCTCAAATGCCAAACTGCGGGCAGATTCCAAGTTATCAGCATTTAATAAGTTCACAGCCAGTAGACCATGTTTTATTCTTCCGGCAGCATTTATTCGGGGTGCGAGCTGAAATACCACCTTTTCTACGTCGTAAACCTGATTTACACGACCACCGCTCTCTTCTAGAAGAGCTCGAAAACCATGTCTATTCCAAGTGTTTAATTGTTTTAAACCTTGAGCTAAAAACAAACGGTTTTCACCTGTTACATTAACAATGTCGGCAGAAATACTTACGGCTAATAAATCAGTGTATACGATCAGTTCCTCTTTTTGTCCACCTTGTTTCTGATGGAAGGCTTGAATCAATTTAAAACCAACACCACAACCGCTTAGTTCTTTAAACGGATAATTACAGTTTTTGCGTTTTGGATCCAACACCGCAACAGCCTCCGGAATCTGGTCACCTGGTTGGTGATGATCACATATTATGAAGTCAATACCCAAATTTTTTGCAAAAGTTACTTTATCAATAGATTTTATACCACAATCGAGTGCTATTATTAATTTACAACCTTCTTCATAAGCGAGTTGAATACCGGTTTCTGAAATGCCATATCCTTCTTTGTAACGATCAGGTATATAAGTTATTATATTTTTTGTGTACTGCAGAAGAAAGCTAAACATCATGGCAACAGAGGTAGTTCCATCTACATCATAATCACCATAAACCATTATTTTTTCGTTCAAGGTTATGGCGCTTTCCAATCTAAAAACGGCCTTATTCATGTCGGCCATTAAATAAGGGTCGTGCCAATCCTGACTTAGGGGATTAAAGAATGACTTTGCCGATTCATAAGTTTTTATTCCTCTTTGAATAAGCAATTTTGTTATAACCGGATGAATGTTTAGTTCTTTTTGAAGCAGAATAAAATCATCCTGTTCTGGATCAGGTTTAATTTTCCAATGGTAATTCATGTAGCTTCAATATTACGAAATATTCGTAATGGTCCTAATTAATTCGGAATGTTTTTGATTTTTATCGAGTGCAAAATGTATAGTTTGAATGCCTAAAGCTTTAGCTTGTTCTAAATTTGGCAACAAATCGTCTATCAAAATACAATTTTGAGGCTTTTCATTGATAAATTTCATAACCTGAAGAAAAATTTCTGGCTCTGGTTTTCTAACTCTTAAATGAAAAGAATAAAACATATGTTCAAATAATTGGCTAAATACTTTGAATTTGAATAATCCGGTGTTTTGCTCAATACATTTTATATGTGTAGAACATGTATTACTAAGCAAGTACAATTTGTGCCCATCTCTCTTTAACATCTTAAGGAGTTTTATACTAGAGTCGGGTAATTCCAGCAATAAGGCATTCCAAGCATTTTTTATTTCGGTTTTAAGTATTCGTTTCGGAAAAAAGGACTTTAACTCGATTAAAAAGGCATCTTCAGATATAATTCCTCTATCGAAATCTTCAAAAGCCGAAGTAAACTCTAACTCTTGTGAAGCACCGAGATGTTCAAATGCTTGACGGGTTTTAGAAACATCTATGTTAATTAGTACATTGCCAAAATCGAAAAGTAACGTTTTACTCATGTTACAAAGCAAAGGAATAAACCTGCAGCTTGAAATTTAAAAAAGTTAGTTCATGAATTATTTTGTATTGAAGAATAAATGTTTCTGACACTGAGCCATTTTTTAATGATAATCAAATTTATTTTCAAAATTCCATAGCCTACAAATGCGCCAAGTAACCATCCACCTAAAACATCACCGGGGAAATGAACACCCAAGTAGATTCTTGAGAATCCAACAGTTAAAGACCATAAAATTAAGGTTGACAATAGAATTTGGTTTTTAAGTATACTTCCCAAAAGCACCGCTATGCCCATAGTATTCGCGGCATGGGACGAAACAAAACCGAATTTGCCTCCGCAAGATTTGACCAATCTGATTTGTTCGTTGAAAATAGGTTCATGACATGGCCTTAAGCGCTCAAAAACATCTTTAAAAAGTTTAACAGAAATTTGATCGGTAACTGTTACACAAAACGCAGCTAAAACAAGGAAACCTAAGGCAGTTTTTATCGGAAAAGTACGAAACAAAAGGACTATTAATAACAAGTAAAGGGGTATCCAGCTGCCGGTTCCCGATATAAAAAGCATCAACGCATCAAGTTTTAGGAAGCCCCAGTTGTTGAGCTTTATCATAAGCTCGTGATCAAAATGGTTCAAATAACTCAATATGTTATCCATTTAGCACTTTCCAAATATGGTCTTTAAGTTCAGAAATGCCTTTACCGCTTATGGCAGAAAAGAACAAATGTGGAAATTTTATTTGGGTGGACAACTCTTTTTGCAGTTCGTCATCGAGTAAATCGCTTTTAGAAATGGCCAAAATGCGTTCTTTTAGCAATAAATCAGGATCGTAATTTTCCAATTCATTAATGAGAATTCGATAATCTTCATTTATATTTTGGGTATCTGCCGGGATAAGAAATAACAATACAGAATTGCGCTCTATGTGTTTTAAAAATCTAGTTCCTAGTCCTTTGCCCTCACTTGCACCTTCAATAATTCCCGGAATGTCTGCCAATACAAAAGAGCGGTAATCTCTGTAAGATACGATTCCCAAGTTTGGAACTAATGTGGTGAAAGGGTAGTCTGCAATCTCGGGCTTGGCTGCGGAAAGTACAGACAATAAAGTGCTTTTCCCGGCATTAGGAAAACCGACAAGACCAACATCAGCTAGAACCTTTAATTCTAAAATGATTTCACGCTCTTGGCCCGATTCGCCGGGTTGAGCAAATCGAGGTGTTTGGAATGTTGATGATTTAAAATGGGTATTGCCTAATCCCCCTCTCCCTCCAGGAATAAGAATACAGCGCTCATTATTTTCTGTTATTTCAGAAATAATTTCTCCTGTTTCAGCGTCGCGTGCCACAGTTCCCAGTGGTACCTCAATAATGGCATCTTTTCCCGATTTGCCAAAACTTTCTTGTTTTCCTCCGTTTTCACCATTTTCGGCTTTTATATGCCTTGTATAGCGAAGGTGAAGCAAGGTCCACATATTGCGGTTTCCAATTAAAATAACATCTCCACCCTTTCCACCATCGCCTCCATCGGGTCCTCCTTTTGGGATGTATTTTTCGCGGCGAAGGTGTGCAGAACCTGCTCCACCTTTGCCCGATGCACAATAGATTTTTACGTAATCAACAAAGTTGCTGTTCGACATTATTTGGCGGCCAATTTGTCAATAGCGGCAATAAGTCTTTCAGTGATTTCATGAATTTTACCTACGCCATTTACACCCGAGTATTTGTTTTGCCCCTTGTAGTGCTCCATTACCGGACGTGTTTCATAATTGTAAACATCAATGCGCTTTTGAATAACTTCCGGATTTGCATCGTCGCTGCGACCGCTTGATTTCGCTCTCTCTGCCAATCGAATTCTTAGCTCATCTTCTGGAACTTCGAGGGCGGCTAATGCGGTTATGCTGCTTCCAAGTTCGCTTAAAAAACCATCTAGGGCTTGAGCTTGTGCCACAGTTCTTGGAAAGCCATCGTAAATGAAGCCACTTGAGTGTGGGTGATTAAGGACTTCATCGCGCAGCATACCGACGGTAATTACATCAGGCACCAATTGGCCTTGATCCATGAAACCCTTGGCTTTCTTACCCAATTCGGTTTCATTTTTAATGTTGGCTCTAAAAATGTCGCCAGTGGAAAGGTGTACCAAATCGTATTGTTTTACCAAAAAGGCCGATTGTGTGCCCTTTCCGGCACCAGGAGGGCCAAAAAGAATAAGGTGCATCATTTTGTTTAAGGTTTGATTGTGGTCTAGGGGGCTAAATTACTGCAAATGGTGGGGTTGTACACTACTCAAAAGCATTGGCTTTTGAGTAGTTTTGGCACAAATTAAATTTATGAAACAAGCATTTGCCGTTATTATGGCTGGTGGAATTGGAAGTCGATTTTGGCCAATGAGCACAGCCGCTAATCCGAAGCAGTTTCACGATGTTTTAGGAAGCGGAGAAACCCTTTTGCAACAAACCTACAGACGGGTGAGCAGAGTATGCCCAGTGGATAATATTTTGATTGTTACCAGTTTACAATATGTGGATTTGGTGACTGAGCAGCTCCCCGAATTACCAATTCAGAACATATTGGCCGAGCCTTCTCGCCGAAATACAGCCCCTTGTTTGGCTTATGCAACAGCTAAAATCCAAAACCGGATGCCCGATGCCCTAATGTTGGTTACCCCATCTGATTCTATTGTAACCAAAGAAGACGAATATGAAAGGGTTGTTAGAAAAGCCCTTTTGGCTGCCAATGAAGGAGAAAAGCTAATCACTTTAGGTATTCGGCCACACCGCCCTGATACAGGGTATGGTTATATTCAATTTACAGATCACCATTTAGATGGTCACCCAGAAATTCATCAAGTTAAAACTTTTACAGAAAAGCCTGATTTAGAAACAGCCAAAGCATTTTTGGCCAGCGGTGACTTTTTATGGAATGCAGGCATATTTATTTGGTCAGTTTCAAGTATTATAAAAGCCATGGATTCTTTTATGCCTGAACTTACTGAGGCCTTTTTTGTGAATACTTCTGCTTATGATACGGTTAAAGAAATTCAATTTATTGACGAAATATATGCCTCCTGTGCAAGCGAAAGTATAGATTATGGCATAATGGAAAAAGCAAAGAATGTATATGTTTTACCAAGTGATTTTGGATGGAGCGATTTAGGAACTTGGGGTTCACTTTATGAACACAGCATTTTAGATGAAAATGACAATGCAGTTCTGGCCAATAAAACGCTATTATACAATTCATCAAACAACATGATTCGAATTGGAAAAAATAAAGTAGCAGTAGTTGAAGGCTTGAATGGTTATATTGTGGTGAATGAAAACAACAGATTGCTTATTTGTAAAAAAGACAACGAACAACTTATTAAAAACTTTGTGAACGATTTACGAATTCAATTAAACGAAGAGTAAATATGGCTAAGGAAGATTCGGAAAATAGTTTGGGTTCTTCATTTAAATCCTTTTTAAGTTCTTTAAGTGAAATATTAAATATTACTGATAATGCCCAGCCAGAAATTACTATAAAGGGCATTAAACGCGATATTGACTTTAAAGGATTTAATGTATGGATTTTAATCTTGGCTATTTTTATAGCAAGTATCGGATTAAATGTAAATAGTACTGCTGTCATTATAGGTGCTATGTTAATTTCGCCTTTGATGGGTCCAATTATGGGGGTTGGACTATCTATTGGTATTAATGATTTATTTACTTTAAAACGAAGCTTACGGTCGTTTGGAATTGCAGTAATCGTGAGTTTAGTGACTTCAACTTTGTATTTCAGTATAACACCATTATCTGATGCCCAATCTGAACTATTAGCTCGAACGCAACCAAATTTATTAGATGTTTTTATAGCGTTTTTCGGTGGATTGGCAGGTATTTTGGCTGGGTCTCGAAAAGAAAAGAATAATGTCGTACCTGGTGTTGCGATTGCCACAGCTCTTATGCCACCATTGTGTACCGCTGGATATGGCATTGGTACTGGCCAATGGAACTATTTCTTAGGCGCTTTCTACCTCTTTTTAATTAATAGTATTTTTATAGCGATTGCAACTTCATTGGTTGTTAGATATTTGAAATTTCCACTTACTGAACTTCCAGATAAAAGAACTGAAAGAAAAACCAGAAGATTGGTAAGTTGGTTTGCTATTGTAACAGCACTTCCTGCAATATGGGTTTTTTTTAATACGGTTACTGATTCTCTATACAAAAGAAGAGCTGAACTTTTTGTTAAAGAAATTATCTCCTATGAAGGAACTGAAATTGTAAAGAAAGAAATCCTGAACTACGATAGTATTCAAACCATTAAAGTTACTTTAATTGGAAATTTTGTACCAAATGAAGTCTTAGAAGATTGGGAACGAAAAATGCTGAATTATCAATTGTTAGGAACTAAACTTAAAATTGTTCAAGGGAATACAGGCGATAATCAAGAAAGTGGTGACTATCAGAAATTAGTCGAGCTTTATTCTAACTCTCAATTTGGTATACATACAAAAGATCAGGAAATATTAAGTTTGAAAGAGCGCATTTCAACCATGGAAAAAATGCATATGGGACATATTAAATTAACAGAGGAAGTAAAGGCAAATTATCCTGAATTACAAAAATTTGATATTGCTTTTATTTGGCATTCAAATTTTAGTACAATCGATACCATTCCAAGCTTCACATTTTATTGGCCTAAAACTATGAACAATCTGGAGATTTCTAATGATAGTAAGAGATTGGAAAACTGGTTGAAAGCCAGACTTGACCTAGATACTGCGGTTTTTAGAAGTATGCATGAAAATTAAACAACATTTATCGAAGACTATTGCAAGATTGAAATGAGAAAATTCGCAAAAAAAATGCCCCTACTGGGGCATTTTACGTTATATAGAGTTATTTAGAAATGTATAAGTCGTTCGAATTGCCTAAAGCCACTTTCATCTGATATAGTTAAGATGTAAACCCCTTTTGGCATTTCACTTAAGTCAAACTTTGAGGATTCGTGAAGCTGGCTCATTTTAAATATGGTTCTTCCATTTAAGTCATTCAAAATGAGCTCATAATTATTAAGCTCTGTTTTAACATTTACCTCACCTGAACTGGGATTGGGGTATACCAAAGAACCTTTAAATATTATGATTTCAGCATTTGGGTTTGATAATTCAGCTTCAGAATTTTCAGTAATCTCTTTTTGCGTATGTGTATTCAAAACGCTTACTACGGGTAGTTGGGCGCTGTAAAATCCAACCCAACCTGCTTGACTTTCATTTTGAATGCTGTGACGCTGTTTTGGAGCCCCAACCATTAACCAATTTCGATTTAACGCTATGCTTTCGCCAAAACCAGACTGCGACACTCTGTCGCTTGGAACGAATTTCTGATCGTAGGTCAGTACATTTGATGGATTTCGCAAATATGAGTAAATCGACCCCGAGTTTCCTACAAAAGTACCATCACTGCCATAATCTTCGTGAGGAGCGCCAACCAAAACCCTTTCGGTATTAATGGCCAAACTGTAGGCAAATTGATCATAACTCTGCCTATCATGAGCCACTATTTTTTGAATTTGAACCCATTCTGTACCATTCCAGTTAAAATGATAAAGCGCTCCCGCGTTTGTTCGGGTTGAGAGGCCAACTAAATTATGGTCTTCATTAGGAACGCCTACAAAGGCATCTGTGTCATCAATAGCAAGAGAATGTCCAAAATTGTCGTTCGAACCACGGTCTAGAGCAACTAACTTTTGTTCAAAGAGGTATTGACCATTGGCATTCTGCTTATAAACATAAGCTGCCCCCGAGTTGCTCATGTTGTTGAGTTGATCAAAATCAGTGTCTTGATTTGGCGCACCAATTATTATTTTCCCTGTCGAAACACTAAATGCTTCACCGAATCTATCTCCGGCTGTACGATCGGGTGCAGTAATCTTTTGAACAAACACATAGAAGTTAGAAATATCTTTTTTATACACATAAACTGCCCCTGACCCAGTTATAATTTGGTTACCAGCACTATCTGTACTGTTTCCAGGAGAGCCAATAAACAGCCAATCTCCATGAATTTTAAGAAACGCTCCAAACATATCGCCAGCCTGTCGGTCTGGAGGGCAGATTTTCTGTACTTGAGTCCAAATCGCGCCTTGTTTGTTATATAAATATACCGAGCCTGCTTGGTTTAATGGCAATTGGTTCTGAATGTCGTTCTTTTCTTTTGGTGCACCAACAGCTGCAAAATACTGGCTTATTGCAACAGCAGTTCCAAACTCATCATCTTCATCGCGATCGTGAGCTACTAGTTCTTGATGTTCTAGCCAATTATAGCCATCATATGCATAAATGTAAGCCGTGCCCATTTCACTAAACGCATTTGTACTTATTGTGTCAAATCCTTCTATGTAGGAGCCGTCTCGCATTGGTGCACCTGCAATTCCGTAGTGCCCATCAAAATCAACAGAATGTCCAAGTTTATCGCCACTATTTCTTCCACTAAAGAAGTTGCCACATGTAGGTATAGCGTAAATAGTGTCATATGAAACGCAGCCACTGATATTTTCAGTTACCTGAACCCAATAATATCCAGGTTGAGATAAATTTATACTTCGACTTGTTTGTCCTGTGCTCCATAAGTAAGATGCATAGGTGCCTCCGGCATCAAGAAGGCATTGAAAAGTTGTATCACTACCAAGATTAACTGCATTTGAAGAAGTATTCACCTCAATGAATGTGGTGTCATAACATTGCACATTACCTAGGCTTATTCTTACCCAAACGGTTCCGCTGATGCTAGCACTGAAATTGGCATTTGAAGAAGTTTGTCCATTACTCCATAAGTAAGCGTAAGGCATTGCATCATTGGCTTGTAGTGAAAATGAACCTCCTGAACAAACATTGATGCTATCGGGCAAGCCGGCTTCTAAAAACACCACTTGGGTTGTATCGTAAAAATAATTCCCAGGAGCTTCTTCAATTCTAACCCAGTATTGACCGGGGTTAGAAACATTTAAATTTTGTGATTGAGCGCCATTACTCCACAAATAAGACAAATATCCTAAACCAGGATTTAAAGTAACCCCTTGTAATGAACATGTGTAAACGGTATCTTCTAAAGGATCTAGAGGAACATTATTAACTTCGATAACGGTTTGACTTTTCAACCAATTTAATTTTATGCGTAAAGTTTGGTTAGACGATTGATAAAATGCAGCTGTAGTTGCAGCGTTGTATGTACTTACATTGCCAACCAAAGGAATATTATTGCCATTAATTTTAACAAAATTAACAGGTGAAGAAAATCCAATAGATTGAATTTCAGTTGCTATTGTGTCTGGAGCATCCGTGAAAGTTCCGCCTTGCTTGTTCAAAACATAGCGAGAATATTGAGATCCTTGTCTACATGTCATCACATATTCTTCAAAATTGTTATTTAGTCGGCTATTAGGGGTTAATCCATCGTCGGCGTAAACCACACCACGCGCTTGACCGCTATTTGAATAAGGGTGAACCCAACGAATGTGATTGTAGCGATATTTTTCAAGACGGGTTATTTCGCGATTCATAAGTGGAATAAGTGAGCCTGCCCTCAAATACAAGGGAATTTGATCAATGCTTCCACTTTTATTAATACTTCCACCTCCTGTTATGCGCGCATTGGTCCAATAATCAATCCATTCGCCACTTGGAAGTACAATAGAACGGTTGGTGCTTCCTTGCTGCAAATAGGGTGCAACTACAACATCTTTTCCCCATAAAAATTGATCGTTTTTGTTAATCAGGTTTGTTTGTTGTGGATTGAAGTAGTCCATAGGCAAAGCCATTGGCCTACCGGTTCTAGTGTTTTCTTCGGCGATGCTGTAGTTATATGGGAACCATTTATGCCGCAATTTGATGATGTTTCGCAATTGGGTTTTAAAGGGCTCTGGGTAAGCGTAAGGCTCTGTAGGAACAGCTTCTTGACCATGAGCGCGCATTATTGGAGAAAATGCTCCTAATGCCATCCACTTGGTATATAATTCATTATCTTGTCCACCACCTGTAAAACCACCCAAATCAGAGTGCATATAAGGGACCCCGCTCATACTCATGCCTAACATATTCGGAATTTGAGCTTGAAGTCCATTGAAGCTTCGTTGGATGTCGCCTGACCATGGTATGGCTCCTAAGCGTTGCATTCCTGCAAATCCCGATCTTATTAAATTGAAAATGCGTTTATTAGGCCAATTCGATTGGTATGAATTGTACAAGCCTTTAGCCCATTCGTAACTATATAAATTGTGAACTTCTTCGGCTGTTCTTCCCCCATAATGGACCATGTTAAGGGGGTGGTCTTCGGGTTCGCCCAAATCATTCCAAAAGCCATCAACGCCTTCTTGCAACTTAGCGTTATAAAAAGGCCAAAACCAGTTCCAGGCATTAGGATGAAACAGATCGAGTAAACCAGAACTTCCAGCCCAAAATCCATTTAAAACATAAGTGTTTCCAGCTTGATTTTTAGCAAAATAACCCAATTGGTTGAGGGCTGAATAATTCGTTGAATTTTGAGTAAAATAGGTTTCATATATCAGAACCAAACGAATGTCTTGTTGGTGTAACCAATTAATTAATCCAAGATTAGGGTTGAAACGACTGTTGTCCCAATTTAAATTACCCATAGTGGCAGGACTTCCAAACCAATACAAGTCCAGAATTACCGCATCTATAGGAAAGTTTTGGCTATTCATGGTGTTTACCATGGTCCGAGTGGCAGCGTCGTTTTGATACCCATATTTAGATTGAATGTAGCCAAAAGCCCAACGAGGAGGCAAGTAAGGCCTACCGGTTAATCGTGTAAAGTGGTTCAATACCTCATCGGCATTTTGTCCTCCATAAACGTAAAATGCAAGATCACCTCCTTTGGCTCTAAATTCTAAACGATTTGGATCACTTCCGCCCAAATCGCTCCAAGATCTATGGTAATTATCGAAATATGCACCCCATCCATCGTTAGAAACAAACGCTGGAATAGTGATGTTCAGTTGATCGTTTGGTGCTCCATAACCAAAACTGGCCCGATTATAATTTTCGAGAACACGCCCAAATCGATTTTGATCAATGGCTCTCGAACCGGTACCATGAATAACTTGCCCATTTCGCCAATCGAAACTAATGCCTAACTGTCCATTTCCTCCATAAACATAACCATTGTTTAAAATGGTGTCATTGTCATTTTTAAATCCTATTAACAGGTCGGATTTTCTTAAAAAGGCTTGCATAGTACCTGAACTTAAGCGCAAGTAGTCGGGCGCATCGCTAACAGCAAGCGATACCCGTAAGCTGTCGACCACAATTTGACTTTGGTATGTTTGGTTGCTATCTGGTTCATATACCAAACCCAACATTCCGGCATCGGGGGTAAAAGCTCTGAAATGGCCTTGATCTGTGTAAATATGCACTTCATCACCAACCATTTGAAATCCGAGATAATCGCGAGGAGCGGCCACATTTATAGCGTAAAAAATGTCTCCATTCGAACTGCTTCTACCTGAAATACTTCCATTAGCATTTCTAAATACAAAAGCCAACTGATAAACAGTATCGCTAACCGGAATGTTATAATAAGATCTAATATGAAAGCGAATGCTGTACATGTCATTGCCTAAAGGGGTCATTAAAATACTGGTATCGGTAGAACCCCAACCGGCTTTCACATGTTTCCAATCTCCAGGATGGGCGCTGTTCTGGGTGATTACCCCAGTATGTGCATAAATGTTTCCCGTAAAACCTGCTAAGCCGGCATTACCTGCCTGGGCATTAAAATAGATTGTAACTGTATCGTCGGTTCCAACTAATCGAGGGTCGGCGGTAACTTGGCCTTTTAAAAATTGTAATGAACTTATGAGGCAAAGTACGAGGCAGTAAATTTTCTTCATGTGCAGGCATTTAGAAGGCCAATTATAAGAAATTGTTTAGTGTAATTTTAACACTTATAAAATAAATGGATAGACTTTTTGGACCGGAGACCTCTCTCTTAAAATGCTGAATTAATTTTGAACAATATGACCATAAAGCAAAAAGTTAATTTTGTAATAGAAGCTTTGGAGCGCTTATATCCACAAACACCTGTTCCGTTAAATCATGAAGATCCATTCACTTTGTTGATTGCCGTGTTGCTTTCGGCACAGTGTACCGATAAGCGGGTAAATGAAATAACTCCAGTACTGTTTGAAAGAGCCAAAAGTCCACAAGCTATGTTGGAATTGGGATTGGATGAAATAGCCAGGATAATAAGGCCTTGTGGATTGAGTCCGATGAAGTCTAAGGGAATTTTCGGCTTATCAAAAATTATTATAGAAAAGTACGAAGGAAGGGTTCCTGACAGTTTTGAAGCCCTTGAAACATTACCCGCGGTTGGTCACAAAACCGCCTCCGTTGTGATGAGCCAAGCATTTGGACATCCGGCATTTCCTGTCGATACCCATATTCACAGGTTGATGTACCGCTGGGGCTTTAGCAGCGGTAAAAACGTTGAGCAAACCGAAGCTGATGCCAAAAAACTATTTCCTAAAGAACTGTGGAACAAGTTACATCTACAAATTATTTTTTATGGAAGAGAGTATTCTCCAGCTCGTGGATGGAAAGCCGAAAGAGACTTTATTACCACTACTATTGGGCCAAAAGTCATTTTGAAGAAGTTATTGGTACCCCAGTTACGTGTCGTTAAGGCAAAAGTAAAATCCTAATTAAATGCAAAACAGCCATTTGCCTTAGTTCAAGGAAACTTAGGGTATTTCTGAAAATCAGGTTGGCGCTTTTCTAGAAATGCATTTTTTCCTTCCTGAGCTTCTTCTGTTAAGTAGTATAAAAGAGTGGCATCGCCAGCCAATTCCATAATACCCATCTGACCATCCAATTCAGCATTTAATCCGCGCTTAATCATTCGAATGGCCAATGGACTTCTCTTCATTATGGTTTTACACCAATCAATAACTTCATCTTCTAAAGCCTCAAAAGGAACTACTTTGTTCACTAAGCCCATATCCAATGCTTCTTGAGCAGAATACTGCTTGCACAAAAACCAAATTTCTCGAGCTTTTTTCTGGCCTACATGACGCGCAAGATAGGAGGAGCCGAATCCTGCATCGAAGCTTCCGACTTTGGGTCCAGTTTGACCAAAACGCGCGTTTTCACTTGCAATACTTAAATCACAAACCACATGCAAAACGTGACCTCCGCCTATAGCATATCCATTTACCATGGCTATAACGGGCTTTGGCAAAGAGCGAATGCGCTTGTGTAAATCGAGAACATTTAACCGAGGGACCCCATCGTTGCCCACATAACCGCCCACACCCTTCACATTTTGATCGCCTCCTGAACAAAAAGCTTTGTCGCCTTCGCCAGTAAGAACCACAACCGCTATATCCTGACGTTCACGGGCAATATCCATGGCCCTAATCATTTCTATGTTGGTTTCCGGACTAAAGGCGTTGTAAACGTGAGGGCGGTTTATGGTGATTTTGGCGATACCTTCGAACCATTCGAAACGAATATCTTCGAATTGCTCAAGGGGTATCCAGTTGTAATGACTCATCTTTCAAAGATTTAAAGTAGTTTTTTAACCAAATGTCGTTCGAATTCCTAGGCGTAAACACCTCCAAAATAGCAAGACCTTCTACAGTTAACCAGTTATTAATTGAATGGCTTAGTGTAGCTTGGCTGTTTGCGCTAAAATAGGGCAGCCCATAATGCGCCGCCAATAACTCGGCTGTTTTATGATGATGGGTTTCAAAGTGTTTTTCCAGGTATTGGGTTTGAGAAGGTCCATCAATAATTCTGAAAATCCCTCCCCCGCCATTGTTAAGCAGTATTATTTTAAGGTTTTTAGGAAGTGGAGATTGCCAAAATGCATTGCTATCATAAAAAAAAGCCAAATCGCCTGTTGCTAAAACGCATAAATTTTTAACATTTAGTGCATAACCTATGGCGCTTGAGGTGGTTCCATCTATTCCACTTACACCACGATTACCAATATGGAACATATCTTTTCGCTCGGCATACAATTGGAAATATCGAACCACACTGCTATTTCCGTTAAATAACAAGGTCTTTTCTGGCAAAGCTTCCCAAATTTTCCACCACACTGTTAAATCGCTGAAAGCAGCCGATTTCAAAAACATTTGAGCGGCCATTACTCTTTTTTTAGAAGCTTTTTTGATGGTATTTTGATAGTTCGATTCAATGGGTTCAACCATTTTAATCCACTCTGGCAGAAAATCTTCTGGTAAAACCTGAACAGAAAGTGTTAAACAATCTAGAATATCGGGATGTGGCAAAACTGGGTCGATATGCATATGTTGGAGGTTTTTGGCTTGTTTCAACCAAACTTTAACCTTCCTGCTAACCGTTTCTCCTCCAAAACTAATAACACAGTTTGGAAGTAATTCGAAGTTTTCTTGTTCGTTAAGGCTTAAAACCAAACTGTCAATGCCACTTTCGCCTCCATCAATATGCACATTACTTAAGGTTTCGTAAAAAACCGCCAATTGCGGAAGCCTTTGGGTTGCGATATTGAGCCAATGTTGAATTTCTTTGGCACGCTCTGTTTCTTCGATATACCCCACCAAAATCAACACTTTGTCGGCATTTCTAAAAGTAGAAAATACACTTAAATCCAAATTTATTTTGGGTTTAGGCTTCCAAACTTCAATTGGCTTTGGCAAATCCATTGAAGGCGAGCTTTGATAAAGTGGCTCATCGAGAGAAAAATTCCAGTGTATTGGTCCTGAATGATTTTGTAAAAGGTTGAATGATTCATTCATTTGTCGCCATATGGCCCTTTCATGTTTTTCGTTGTCTGTTTTTTCAGGCAGATGAAGTTGGTGAACAATATGGTTTGAGAAGACCCCTATTTGCCTGATGCTCTGGCCTTCTTGTTGATCAATTCGCGTTGATGGACGGTCTGCACTTAGCACAAAAAGTGGTATGCGCTTGTAGAACGCCTCCACAATAGCTGGATAGTAGTTTAACAAGGCACTGCCAGAGGTACAGCACAAAACGGTTGGAGTGCGGCTGGCAGTAGCCATGCCGAGAGCGGTAAAGCCGGCGGTTCTTTCATCGACAATTACCCTTATTTTAAATTGTTCAAAAGAGTTAAACGCCAAAACCATTGGAGCATTCCGACTTCCCGGCGAGAATATTACATCTTTTACACCACTTTTTGCCAACAGCCCAATGGCTAAGTCTACCAAATGTTTATCGGTGCTAATACGCATGCTTTTTCCAATAGGGGTAAAGGGCCATTCTTTTCTCTTCAGTTTCTTCAAATTCTCTGTGTAATTGGCTTTGAGCTGTTATTCCACCACCCACATAAAACCGCACTTTGTTCTGGTGCATTTCAAGACAACGCAAGTTCACAAAGAACTCAGAATGTTCAGGTTGTTTCCATCCAAAAAAACCCGTGTAAAAAGCCCTATTATGTTTTTCTATGTTTTGAATAGCAGATATGGCTTCTTGTTTTGGGAGTCCCGAAACAGCTGGGCTAGGGTGTAGGGCTAGTAGAATATCCAGTTCATTTCCAGCATAATCTGCAGATATATCTGTTTTTAAATGTTTAATTTTACCGGTTTCCCATTCATAAGGTCCAACCAATTCGATTTGACTTGCACCCCAGTTTAAAAAGGTTTCTTTAATAAACCGCGAAACCATTAAATGTTCTTCTTTTTCTTTAGCCCCAAAGGGCCCATTTTGTAAACCAAGTGTTCCGGCCAAAGCATGGGTAAAAATTCGTTTGCCATCTTTCTTCAGCAAAAGTTCAGGGCTTGCACCCATCCATTCGCCAATTTCAGAGTGTCTTAACCAGTAAAGGGCGTGGTTTTTATAAACTTGACTAAGTTCTAAGAACAGATTTAGAGCATCGACAGAATTAAAAGCTTCTTCCCAAATTCGGCTAAGTACCAGTTTTTCGATTTTACCATTGAGAATTATGGTTTGGATTTGCTCAAATGCCGCGGCATATTGTGCATCTGAATTGGTGTATGGCCAAATAGTAACTTGTTCCGATAAGAATGAAGGTAAATTCATTTCGTGACAAGAAACTTTAAATCGAAAAGATTGCCTACCTAGGAAGTCGACAAACCAAAATTCTGTCAAAGAGTTTGAATCAAGAAACCAAACTTTAAGTTTTTTGCTTTTAGGTAAAACACTTAGTAGCAAAAAATCAGATTTTGTGCATAACGAACGCAGTTCTTCCATCATCGTCGCTCCCGCAGTTGGGTTATCGGCCATTCAAACTTGTAGTAAATAAATTGTGAAGCAAAAAAAATACACATCCAAGTTAAAGCCACTCCACCTAAAACCAAAAAAGGTTGAATAATGTTCCATTTTGATAAAAACCAAAATAAAATACTTAAGGCAGGAAGATTAATTAAATATATTGAATAACTAAACAAGCTAATTCTATTAATTATAATGCTTAAAAAATGATTTAATCTAGGAAAATGATAAAAAGCAGGCAAAAAACACATTATTATGGCAGATCTAAATTCGAACATATAAATCACCTTCCATTGGGTGTTAAGTTTGGCTATGTAAAATTCGAAAAGCGAATAAAGTGCAAGCCCCACAAAGGCCCAAATCCACCATTTTTTAAATAGACTCCTGGAATTAATAGCAATGGCTGCCATTAGAAGACCATAACCAATTGAGCTTAAGCGCATCAATACTGGCCTTCGAACATAGGTATGAAGAACATGAATGTCTAATTTCAAGTTGCTGAAAAACCAATACTTATAGCACAAAGAGGCAAAAATGAAAAGCACTATAAAAATTAAAAAATGCTTGATATCGCATGGTTTTAGCCAACGCTTAAGAGACCACCAAATGGTTGGGATTAAAAAATAAAACCATTCCTCAACCGCCAGGCTCCACGATTCTAGAAAAAACAGAGAATTTGGTTGATTTAAGTTTTGTAAAAAAAGCAGACCCTGCCAATCGATTTGATCTTGTATTCCAAAAGCGAAATAAACCAACACATGCAAGAAAAAGAAAAGGTAGTAGTTAGGAAGGGTTCGCCACCAACGTCTTTTCAAGAAAAATGGCAATTCTCGCCAATTTTCTCCATGAATGGTATCGAAGATAATTTTCCCTACAAGAAATCCACTCAAAACAAAAAATAAACTAACACCATCAACAGGCAAAAGTGCTTTAGGCGGATCAAATGCTAAACGCAAAGATTTTAGGCTATGGACCCAAACTACAGCTGAAATGGCTAATGCGCGCATGACGTCTAATCCAAAAACGCGCTTGTCCATTAATCTTCAGATGAAGCTGTTTTCGAACGTAATGGAACAATTAGGCATGTAAGTTTACAATGAGCTACTCTTTGATTCTCACTATTTCTAACGTCAATGTCCCATAAATGAAGCGATTTTCCTTTATGGATGAGGGTTGCTCGTGCTTTTAACATTCCACTTTTCATGCTTTTCAAATGGGTAGCTTGAATTTCTATACCCAAAGCCGCTTGTTTTTCGCGGTTAATGTGTAGTGCTGAGCCTGCACTACCTACACTTTCAGCTAAGGCCGCCGTGGCACCCCCATGCAACAATCCAAGAGGTTGGTGCACTTTTGGATTAACGGGCATTTCGGCCTCAAGCCAGTCTTCCCCAAAATCAGTATACTTGATTTCCAAAGTTTGCATCAGGGTTTCATGTCCCCAATGATTTAAGGTATATAATATCTTTTCTTTGTTCAAGTTGTTTGATTTTTATATAGTTAGTCTAAAAATTTCTCTAAAGAATCGGCAATTTTTCTGTCATTTGACAATCTAGGTAGTTTATTCTGTCCTCCTAATTTCCCTTGAGATTTCATGTACTGTTGAAAAGCGTCTCTTTTAGCCAATCGTACAACAGCCGGACGTAAAATTTTACCTTTTATAAGATCTTGATAGTAAACATTTTTTTTACACATAGCCTCGTCTAACATGAGCGCAAAAAAATCCTCATCTATGGGTTCTTTATCGAAGGCTATAAACCACTCGTGATAAGGCAGACCAAAATTTGGCTTTACTTGTGGGGCTACCGTAAACTCGATAACCGAAGCTCCTGTTGCGGCACAAGCTTTTTCCATAGCCCAATCCACTTCACTTCCAATAACATGTTCTCCAAAAGCCGAAATGTAATGAGACACTCTGCCGCTCACTTTTAATCGGTAAGGACGTTTACTTACAAATTCTACCGTATCGCCAATGCTATACCCCCACAGTCCTGCATTTGTACTCATTATGAGGGCATATTTCTTGCCCAATTCTATTTGAGCCAAATTCAATCTTGAGGCATTTGGCTGTCCAAATTCTTCAAGCGGAATAAACTCATAATAAACACCATGATCGGCTAATAATAGTAAACCGTCTTCGCCACTAAAATCGTTGAATGCAATAAATCCCTCGCTGGCAGGATATGTTTCCAGCATGTCTACTTTTTTGCCTACTAATTGGTCTATAACCGCTCTATAAGGCTCGTAGTTAACACCTCCTGTAACAAACAAACTAAAGTTCGGGAATATTTCTTTGATAGCCGATTTTCCAGTTTTTTTCAAAAGATATTCGAAATACATCTGAACCCAAGGCGGTATTCCGCTAATAAGGCGCATATCGGTTTTATGGGTTTCATCTACAATGGCGCTAAGCTTATTTTCCCAGTCTTCAATACAATTGGTGGCATAAGAGGGTAAGCGGTTGGCTTGTAAATAAGTTGGCACATAGTGGGCCACAATTCCACTTAAACGGCCGGTTTTTACCCCATTGGTTAAGCCCATTTGTGGACTTCCTTGCAAAAAAATCATTTTACCTACAGTGAATGCGCTCTTTTTGCTATGGTAGATATATTCTAACAGGGCTTCTTTTGCACTTTGAATGTGGTAAGGCATGGATTGCCTGCTAATTGGAATGAATTTAGTGCCCGAAGTGGTACCGCTTGTTTTGGCATAGTACAAGGGCCTACCAGGCCAAAGCATATCGGCTTCACCGGCCACCATTGGGTCAATATAACTCCTAAGATCTTCATAACTTCTTATAGGTACTGCTTGCTTAAAGTCTTCAGCTGTGCGTATCTGTTCGAATTTATGGTCTTTCCCAAATTTTGTTTGGGCTGCTTCTCTGCAAAGTTTTTGCATCCAAATATTTTGGGCTTCGTGTGCACGATGTTTCCAAAGCTCTAATTTTTGATGAGAAAACCACGCATAAGATTTGGCAATAAGCTCTTTGACGGCCATAATTAGAATCGCATAAATTTTTCTGGGTCTACGGCATTCCCTAAATGCCAAAGTTCGAAGTGCAAGTGGGTTCCGGTACTGTATTCGCCTGAGTTTCCAATAATGGCAATGGCTTCGCCGGCTTTTACTAGATCGCCTTGTTCTTTAAGTCGTGCTGAGTTGTGCTTGTAAACCGATATTACATTGCCTTTGTGCTGAACAACCATAACATGGCCCGTTTCAACAGTCCATTCGGCAAAAACCACAATACCTTCCAAACAAGCTTTAATGGGAGTGTTTTCTGGTGCTAAAATGTCAATTCCGGGATGTTTTTTTCTTATATCGAAGCCGTTGGAAACCACGCCTTTTATTGGACTGAAAAAGGTCATACCCTCCAGTTCGCCCAAGCGGTTGCCCGAATTTCCGGGTTCTATGGTAAACCGTTCTTCTTCTTCTACTTTTTTCCGTAATTCCAGCTCTGTTTCGCCCGGTTTAAGTGCGTCATCTTTAGGTACTTCAATTTGATTCCGACTTGGCTCTGGCAGTTTTCCGGTATCGCGACCTTCTACAATGTTTTTTATGTTTTGAAGGTATTGCTTTTGATAAACGAGATGAACATCTAAAGAATCCGTCTTGCGAACCAATTCGAGTGCCTGTTTACGTAACTTGGTGCTGGAATAACCCGGAATGTATTCGCGAAGCGGGGTGTAAGCAATGAGTAAAGTGGTACTTGAAATAAGCACAATTACGGCAAGGCCAATTACAATGAAAACATTGAGACGACTTAACTTAAAACTAAGTTTCTCTTCAAAAGTATCGTCATTTAAAACTACCAGGCGGTATTTGAATTTGAGTTTGCTAAACAACGACTCTTTTTTTTGCACCATAAAAGCTGGGTGAAATTATTTCTGCTTGAATGCAGAAATGGCATTCTTGGTAAAATTCGAAAGTACCAATTCTCCGCTTATAGCTGCTCTTTCGCTTAATAGCTGATCCCATTTTTCAGTACCCTCCCAAAAAATACGTTTTAATTGACGCATGGCATCTGGGCTTGAATGGGCAAGGCGGTGCGCCAGTGCAGAAACAGCTTCATCAAGAGCCTCATGGCAATCAAAAACCTGATTGAATAAGCCTTTCTGCATGGCCCATTCAGCACTGCGCCACGAACTGGCGTCTATTGCCAATTCGCTCATACCTGCAAGGCCCATTTTGCGCTCAACTGCAGGCCCCACCACAAATGGCCCAATTCCAACCGCGAGTTCAGAAAGCTTAACACTGGCTGAAGTATGGGCAAAGGCGTAATCGGCAGAAGCAGCCAAGCCGACACCTCCGCCTACCGTTTTGCCTTGAATACGTGCAACGATAAATTTTGGACAGGTTCTCATGGCATTGATAACACGCGCAAAACCGCTAAAAAATTCTAGGCCCATTTCGGCATTGGAAATCTGCAATAACTCGTCAAAAGAAGCACCTGCGCAAAATGTTTTATCACCGACCGATTTTAAAATTACCACCAATACCTCTTGATTAAGACCACATGCATTAATGCTTTCTGCCAGTTTTATTAATTGGCTCGAGGGCATTGCATTCTGTTTTTCGTGGTAAAACTCTACAGTGGCAATGCCACTTTCAATATGGGTTTTAACGTAGGAATTTTCCATTAATTATAGCTTTGTACCATGTTGAACAATTTCACAAAGTTGGCTAATGTATCGGCTATACCATTGTTTCTTTCCCATTTCTTTGGCTGATCGGTGCATAGCATTTTTTCGCCATAATTCAATGGCGGCCGGGCTGTTCCAATAAGAAATGAAAACGCCTTTATTGCCTTCTTTTAAACTCACAAAACCCAAATAACCCGGAATATCCTGAACAGCTTCCAGAGTAGCCTGATCCATTTCGTCATAACCATCCAAGTTATCACTTCTTTCGGAAATAAATATGGCCGCAAAATATGGAGGCTCCGGAAGGTTTTTTAGTGTGGGAAAAGCTGGAAATATCATTGTTCTCGCATTTTTACCATCGTTAATATGGTGGCAAGCGCCACAGTTTCGCCCGTTTCGTCGTAAACATCCACATAGAATTTAACAATTCCTTTTTTAATGTCGTCCTCTGCTCGTTTTTCTTGAGCTATTTTTTCCTTCACAGTTAGCTTCACGCCTATGGTCATTCCTGGGTAAACCGGCTTGGTAAAGCGGGCTTCGTCTATGCCATAGTTAAGTAAAACAGGGCCTTTTTTAGGGTCTACAAACAAACCGGCTGCTTTACTCAGTACAAAATACCCATGAGCTACTCTGCCAGTGAATAAAGTTCCATCTAACGAAGTGGCATCCATATGGGCATAGAAATTATCACCACTTACATTAGCAAAATTTACAATGTCGGCTTCGGTTACCGTATGGTTATGAGTTGTAACCGTGTCACCTACTTTAAGGTCTTCGAAATACTGTCTAAACAAGTGCGGTTCTGCTTCCGGACGGCTGGCTCCGGCTTGGTGTTGTTGCGTAATATTCCGAATATCGTCGGGGTGACCTTGAATGGCAGTACGTTGCAAATAATGCATTACACCCCTCATACCGCCCATTTCCTCTCCTCCTCCTGCCCGACCTGGGCCTCCATGAGTAAGCATTGGCATGGGTGAACCATGACCGGTGCTTTCTCGAACACACTTTTCGTTTAAAACCAATATGCGTCCATTGGTATGAGCAGTTTCTAGTGCAAATTCTCGTGCATATTGTTGATTGGCTGTAACAATACTACTCACCAAACTGCCTTTGCCTAAAGCCACGATGGCGGCAGCTTCATCTAAAGTAGAATAAGGCATGAGGGTGGCCACCGGACCAAAAGCCTCAATGTTATGCGCATCGGTGACCGCAAATGGATTTAGATTTTGAAACAAAACAGGTTGGATAAAGGCCCCGTCCGTTCGATTGCCACCGGTAAGTTCAAAATCAGCCTCGTTTCCAAAAACAACTTCTTGATTCTTCTTTAAATAGTTAACTTTTTCTTGAACACGTTCTAACTGCGTTTTGGTTGCCAAAGACCCCATTTTCACACCTTCCATAGCCGGATTGCCAATGGTTACTTTTTTCAGACGTTCTACTAAGGCTTCTCTAACTGGTTCCATCATGTTTCTAGGAACCAAAATGCGCCTTACTGCCGTACATTTTTGTCCGGCCTTTACCGTTATTTCTTTTAGAACTTCTTTGGTGAAAATTTCAAATTCAGGGCTTGATATTGTAACATCGGGTCCAAGAACGCAAGCGTTTAAGGAGTCGGCTTCCATATTAAAAGGTACCGATTCTGATAATATTTGAGGATGGCTTTTTAGTTTTTTTCCTGTTTCGGCCGATCCAGTAAACGTTATTACATCTTGATTTTCGCAAAAATCAATAATACCTCTTCCTAAACCATTTATTAATTGCAAGCTCCCTTCAGGTAGGATTTGGCTCGACACAATTTCGCGTACTACCGCTTCCGTAAGAAAGCTGGTATATTCAGAAGGTTTTACGACGGCGGGCATTCCTGCTAAGAGATTCACTGCAATTTTCTCTAACATTCCCCAAACCGGAAAGTTGAAGGCATTAATGTGTACAGCTACACCACGTTTAGGTACCATAATATGGTGCCCAATAAAACTTCCTTTTTTAGACAACCCAACAGTGTCTCCGTCCACATGGTAAGGCAAATCAGGAAATTTTCTTCTCAATGAGGCATAAGCAAAAAGATTTCCTATACCTCCTTCAATATCTATCCAACTATCGAGTCGAGTTGCCCCGGTAGCCGCACTCACTTCGTAAAATGTTTCTTTTTTTGCGCTTAAATGAAGGGCCAAATTTTTAAGCATTTGGCCTCTCTGTGGAAAGGTCATTTTTCGAAGAGCAGGACCTCCTTTTTCGCGACCATATTGTAAGATGGCTTTAAAGTCGAGGTCTTTAGAAGAGGCGAAACTTAAGCTTTCGCCAGTAATGGCATTATAATGTTCTATTTCTTTACCTGTTCCGGCCAGCCATTGGCCAAGTACATAGTTTAAACTGTATTTCATGGTTTTTTAGGGGTTTGAGGCGAGTCGCTTTCAATGAGCCCATCTCGCAAGCGCACCACGCGATGTGCTTGAGCCGCTATTTCTTCTTCGTGCGTTACCAGAATAATGGTGTTACCAGCATTGTGAATCTCTTGAAAAAGGGCCATTATTTCAAGAGAAGTTTTGGTATCGAGGTTGCCGGTTGGCTCATCTGCTAAAATTATACTTGGTTTGTTAACCAATGCCCGAGCCACAGCTACCCTTTGCCTCTGTCCACCCGACAGTTGATTTGGGCGGTGGTCCATTCTATCAGAAAGACCCACTTGCTTCAACATTTCACTGGCTTTTTCGAGTCGGTCGCTCTTTTTTAAGCCGGCATAAACCAATGGAAGCGCTACATTTTCGAGTGCAGTAGACCGAGGAAGAAGGTTGAAAGTTTGAAAAACAAAGCCAATTTCGGCATTTCGAATTTCGGCCAATTCGTTGTCGCCCATTTTACTAACATCTCGCCGATTTAATACATAAGTACCTAAAGAAGGGGTGTCGAGACAACCAATAAGATTCATCAAGGTACTTTTACCACTTCCTGATGGCCCCATTAAAGCCACATACTCGTTCTTTTTTATATCTAAATCAATGCCTTTTAGTACTTTAACCACTTCGGTGCCTAATGGAAAATCGCGACGGATGTTGCGCAATTCGATAACTTGGTTTTGTGGATCACTCATTTTGGGCAAAGGTATTAGGATATACGTCGTTTTATAAGTTTTTCAAGCTAAAAAGATGTGTTCGTTGGGCAATTCTCAACGAGAGAGAGCTCAGACATTATCAAATTTAAGAGTAACTGTTGCATAAAAATTCGAAATAGATTCTTTTCTAACATTACCGATAACTTCTTTACAGATTATTTTCCAACGCAATTGGTTAAAGGGTTTTGTACCGATTCACGATCGTTACCTTTGCGGAACCAGAATTTCTTGAATGCATGTTTGAAAATTTAAGCGAGAAACTCGACAAAGCGTTTCATATTCTTAAAGGCCGCGATAAGATTACAGAAATTAACGTAGCTGAATCGCTTAAAGAAGTGAGACGGGCATTGGTTGATGCAGACGTTAGCTTTAAAGTAGCCAAAGATTTCACCCAAAGGGTAAAAGACAAAGCCTTAGGACAAAAAGTGTTGAGCAGCTTGCAGCCTGGGCAGCTAATGGTGAAAATTGTGCGCGATGAAATGGCCGAGCTCATGGGAGGCGAAGCACACGATATTCAACTAAAAGACAATCCGTCTACCATACTTATAAGTGGATTACAAGGCTCGGGCAAAACCACTTTTTCGGGCAAATTGGCTTCCTATTTAAAGCGTAAAAAATCGAAGAGGCCTCTTTTGGTAGCCTGCGACGTGTATCGACCAGCTGCCGTTCAACAATTACAAATATTGGGGGGGCAAGTTGGGGTAGAGGTGTTTTTTGATGAAAACAGTAAAGACCCAGTGGCAATTGCCCAAGCTGGAATCCAGTATGCCCAGAAAAATGGGTTTAATGCCGTTATTATTGATACCGCTGGCCGATTAGCCGTTGATGTAGAAATGATGGATGAAATTAAACGCATCCACCAAGCGGTAAAACCAAGTGAAACTTTATTTGTGGTAGACAGCATGACGGGTCAAGATGCTGTTAATACCGCTAAGGCTTTTCATGATGTGCTGAATTATAATGGGGTGGTGCTTACCAAATTAGATGGTGATACACGAGGAGGTGCGGCTTTAACCATTCGGTCGGTGGTTGATAAACCCATCAAATTTGTGGGAACCGGCGAGAAACTCGATGCCCTTGATATATTCTATCCAAGCCGAATGGCCGATCGAATATTGGGTATGGGTGATGTGGTTTCGCTGGTAGAGAGGGCTCAGGAACAGTTTAATGAAGAAGAAGCGCGCAAGGTTCAAAAGAAAATAGCCCAGAATAAATTTGGATTTGATGATTTTTTAAATCAGATCCAGCAAATAAAAAAAATGGGCAACATCAAAGACCTCATGGGCATGATACCCGGTATGGGAAAAGCCGTTAAAAACCTGGATATCGATGATAATGCATTCAAGCCTATTGAAGCTATGATAAAATCGATGACCCCCCAAGAAAGAAGCAATCCAGCGATTATAAATGGCAGTCGAAAAAAACGTATTGCCATGGGATCCGGTACCAGTGTTCAGGAAATTAATCAGCTAATGAAGCAATTTGAAGAAATGAATAAAATGATGCGGGTTATGCAGAGCAGTGGGGGTATGCGGCAGATGGCAAGATCTTTAAAAACCCGCTGATGCCTATACTTGACGGTAAAAGTTTGGCCGCAACCATAAGGCAAGAAATTGCCCAAGCTGTAGGTGCCTACATAGACAAAGGACACAGAAAACCCGGTTTGGTGGCGGTTCTTGTAGGTTCAAATCCGGCTAGTCAAAGTTATGTAGAGGCCAAAGTGCGTGATTGTTTTGAAGTTGGCTTTTATTCAAATGCCATCAAACTCCCAGAAAATACCTCTCAAAGTGAACTTTTGGCCATTGTACATGAACTCAATACTGACCAAAAGATTGATGGCTTTATTGTTCAATTGCCTCTTCCCAAAGAAATAGATGAGCACAAGGTTTTAGAAGCCATTAATCCGAACAAAGATGTTGATGGGTTTCATCCTGAAAATATAGGACGAATGGCTTTGGGGTTGCCAGCCTTTCTTCCTGCCACTCCCGCTGGCATAATCGAAATGATAAAACGTTCGGGCTTTAAAACAACCGGTAAAAGCTGTCTTGTAATAGGTAGGAGCAATATTGTAGGCATGCCCATAGGGTTGTTAATGGGACGCAATGCAGAGCCCGGGAATTGTACTGTAACGGTTGCCCATAGCAGAACCCCAAATTTGGCGGAACTATGTAAACAAGCCGACATCGTAATAGCTGCAATTGGCAAGCCAGAATTTGTAACGGGTGAAATGGTAAAAGAGGGAGCTGTGGTTATAGACGTAGGCATTAATAGAGTAGAAAACGCCCATTCCAGTAAAGGGTATTCTTTAGTAGGCGATGTGAAGTTCGATGAAGTTGCTCCAAAATGCCATCTGATAAGTCCAGTTCCAGGAGGTGTTGGACCGATGACGCGAACAGCTCTTTTGTTGAATACTTTACAGGCTTATAAACGCCATGAACGCCTTAGTTAATATGAATACCATTTTCAATATATTCATGTTTTTCTCTATCGGTGGAGGTGAAATTTTTCTAATTTTACTCGTAGTGCTTCTCTTTTTCGGTTCAAACAGGATACCGGAAATTGCAAGGGGATTGGCTAAGGGCATAAAAGAGGTTAAGCACGCTACCGAATCTATTAAACAGGAAATTCAAAATTCTGCAGATTTAAATGTTGATGAAATTGTTGATTTGAAGAAAGAAGTTGAGCAAGGCAAGAAGTTGGTAGAACAAGCTCAAGATACCATAAAACGGGGCAGTAATCTTTAATAGCCGAAAACATTATGAATGTGATTTGGATTTTGCTTGGCCTTGCACTTTTGCTGGGCGGAGGCGAATTGTTGGTTCGTGGAGCAGCCGATTTAGCACTTAGGTTTAAAATAAGTCCGTGGATTATTGGTTTAACCATTGTAAGTTTCTCTACATCTGCTCCGGAGTTGCTGGTGAGTATAGACGCCGCCATAAAAGGATTTCCAGATGTTGCCATTGGCAATGTGGTGGGAAGTAATATAGTTAACATTGGTTTCATTTTAGCCCTTACGGCTATGTTTTTCAAATTTGATGTAGAGCCAAAAGCACTAAAGTTTGATATGCCGATATTGATTTTCTTTACCTTGGTTTATTATATTTTAATAGCCGCCGATGGAGAAACGGGCTGGTTGGATGGAGTAGTTTTATTTAGCCTAATAGTGATATACGTAGGCTTTCTGGTTCACACTTCCAGAAAAGACAATAAAATCAAGTTTGAAGCCGGCCACGAATTTGAGGCCGCTAAAATGCATTGGGTAAAATCTACACTTCTGCTATTGGTAGGTTTGTTATTGTTGAAATACGGTGCATCATTTTTGGTAGAAGGTGCTGTTGCCTTGGCTAGCGGCATAGGAATCTCCGAAAGGGTTATAGGCCTTACCATTGTGGCCATAGGCACCAGTTTACCCGAATTAGCTGCCTCTTTGGTTTCGGCTTATCGCGGGCAACGCGAGATGTCTCTTGGCAATATCGTAGGCAGCAATATTTTCAATATTGGATCGGTTATTGGCGTAAGTTCCATGATCACCCCTTTGAAAGCCAGCTCTAGTCAGATGGTACAGGTTGATTTTCCGGCAATGATGCTTTTTACTTTGATTTTGCCTTTTCTTATTTTAATTGGTAAAAAAGGAAGCTTAAATTTATGGAAGGCCTCCATCCTTTTAGCGGGGTACATTATGTATATAATCATTCTTTTTTGAAAAATACCCCTTAAAAAATAGGGGTTGTGTTTAAATTGTTTTTAAATTAACATAAAAGAGTATACTTTTGCGCAAAATTTTACCCCTATGCCCAATATTCGCTTTCAAGGCGTTGATATGGCGTCTAAACGCACCGCCGTTGAATTTAAAAATCCCGAAGGTGGAGTAACCTCCTATTTCGGAGCCAATGTGTTTAATCAAAAAGCCATGCGCGCTTTTTTAAGTGCTGAGGCTTACAAGTCGGTGATGAGTGCCATGCAATACGGCACCAAAATAGACCGCAATATGGCCGATCAGGTGGCTTCGGCTATGAAAGCTTGGGCTTTAAGTAAAGGCGCTACCCATTACACGCATTGGTTTCAGCCATTAACCGGCGCAACAGCCGAAAAACACGATGGCTTTTTTGAACCCACTTCCGACGGACAGGCTATAGAACGCTTTGATGGAAGCCTCCTGGTTCAGCAAGAACCCGATGCCTCTTCATTTCCTTCAGGCGGCATTCGAAACACCTTCGAAGCAAGAGGATATACAGCTTGGGACCCGACTTCTCCAGCCTTTATTATTGGGCGCACTTTATGCATTCCAACCATTTTTGTTAGTTATACAGGCGAGGCGCTCGATTATAAAACACCGCTATTAAGAGCTTTGCAAGCTGTAGATCAAGCCGCTACAGACGTTTGCCAATACTTCGATAAGAATGTTTCGAAAGTCACTTCTACCTTAGGTTGGGAACAAGAATACTTTTTGGTAGACAGTGCTCTTTTCAATGTTCGTACAGATTTGATGTTAACCGGACGCACCTTGGTAGGCCATGCACCGGCTAAAGGTCAGCAATTGGAAGACCATTATTTTGGTTCTATTCCGGAGCGTGTAATGTCATATATGCGCGAATTGGAGTATGAGGCACATTTATTGGGTATACCCATCAAAACTCGTCACAATGAAGTAGCTCCGGGGCAATATGAAATGGCGCCTATTTACGAAGAAGCCAATTTGGCTGTTGACCATAACTCATTAATAATGGATGTTATGGAGAAGGTAGCCCGACGCCATGGTTTCCGTGTGCTTTTGCACGAAAAGCCTTTTGCAGGGGTGAACGGAAGCGGCAAACACAACAATTGGTCGTTGGCCACCGATACGGGGGTTAACTTGTTGAGCCCTGGTAAAAATCCTAAAGGCAATTTGCAATTCCTTACCTTCTTCATCAATATTATAAAAGCGGTTCATACCCACGCCGATTTACTTCGAGCCAGCATTGCATCGGCCAGTAACGACCACCGTTTAGGCGCAAATGAAGCCCCGCCCGCTATTATTTCGGTGTTTATTGGTACCCAGCTGAGTCAGGTACTCGACGAACTGGAAAAAATTGAGGGAGGTAAATTAAGCGCAGAGAAAAAAACTGAGCTTAAGCTTAATGTAGTAGGTAAAATTCCCGAAATTCTTCTCGATAATACCGACCGGAACAGAACCTCTCCATTTGCCTTTACTGGCAATAAGTTTGAATTCCGTGCAGTGGGATCAATTGCCAATTGTGCCGGCCCCATGACCGTTCTAAATGCCATTATGGCGGCCCAATTGCGTGAATTCAAAGTAGAAGTAGATTCGTTGATTGATAAAAAAGGCATGAAAAAAGACGATGCCATTTTCAACGTATTGAAAGACTACATTAAGGCTTCGAAAAACATTCGCTTTGAAGGCGATGGCTATAGTCAAGAATGGGAAAATGAAGCCGCACGAAGGGGTTTAAGCAATGTAAAAACAACACCTCAGGCCTTAGATTTTCTTATTAGTGATTCTTCTGTCAAGTTGTTCGACTCTTTGGGAATTCTCAATCACAAAGAACTACACGCTCGCCATGAAATTATGCTTGAAGACTATTTCAAGAAGATTCAAATAGAAAGCAGGGTGTTAGGCGATATGGCCGGTAACCACATAGTGCCAACAGCCCTGAGATACCAAAGTTTGATCCTTGAAAATATGACCAACCTAATGAAAGTATTTTCAGGCGAAACCCTCGAAAAAATGCTCGAAGCGCCTCGACAAATTGCCGAAGAAATTTCTACAAGAGTAGCCACTATTCTAAGTCAGCGCGATGCCATGGTTGAAACGCGCAAACAGGCCAATAAAATAGAAGACATGCGCGAAAGGGCTATAGAGTATTGCGAGAAAGTACTTCCATTTATGCAAACCATTCGTTACAACAGCGATAAATTGGAAATGCTAATAGACGATGAAGTTTGGACCTTACCCAAATACCGCGAATTGTTGTTTATTCGCTAAAACACACAATGCTTACATAAAAAGCCGCTTATCAAAGCGGCTTTTTCTTTTGTCAAATTTCCAAAAGGTGGGTAAAAACAAATGCTTTTGCGTATAATCTTATTTTAAAACCTTAGTAAATAAACTATTTACGTCTTTTTTAAGATGCAAACTGTTGTATTTTAGTTAAATATGCTTTGTATTAGCTAGTTTTTATAGGATTTACGCCTAAAAGCAAGCGCAGTAAGCCTAAAGTTATATTTTAGCACGTTATAGGACAAACCCATCTTTAAGCATGCGCAATGGTAATTTCCTCCTTTGGTTGGGAGTATTCATTTGGTCTATTTCGAGCTTAAGTGCTCAAAATGAAAAAAATAAAGAAGAAGAAGGCGACACTAAAAAAAGCAAAGCCACTCAAAAAGCAGAAGATTATTTCAAAGCCAAAGAGTATGCCTTAGCCGAAGAAGCCATAAAAGGCGCGTTTAGCAAAGAAAAAAGCCGTGAGGTTAAGAAAGAACTTACCTTTATGTTGGGCGATTGCTATCGGTTTATGCTCGATTATAAACAAGCCGCTAATCAATACAAAAAAGCGGTTAAGCTCGAATATGGTCCCGATGCCCAGTATTGGTATGCGGAAATGCTTAAATCTCAAGGTCAATACGAAGAAGCCTTGGTAGAATTTGAGGCTTTAAAAGCGATGAAACCCGGCGACAAACGCGCCGAAATGGGCATCGAAACCTGCAAAATGTCGGCAGAATGGAAGAATAACCCAAGTCGCTATATCGTAGAACCCGAAGCTGAATTAAACAGCAAATTGCGCGATATGACGCCCATTTATTCGGGCAGACCTGGTACTTACGATGAGGTATACATCATTTCTTCACGTGAAGGTGCTATTGGCAACAAAGAAGATGGATGGACCGGTGAATCGTTTATGGATATTTGGATGGCGGCACGCGAAAGAAAAGCCGGGAAACCAGGAAAAGGCCGCAGTAAAGGAAGTGAGCCTTTGGCTAAGTTCTCGGTTCCGGTGCCTCTTGATGAATCTATTAATTCTAAAGAACACGAAGGACCAATGGCTTTTGACAGCCGACGCAAACAAATGTTCTTTACCCGCTGCAGAACCGAGAAATTTCAAGTTTTGGGTTGTTCTATCTATACAACCGAAAAAAGAGGGCAAACCTGGGATGCTCCGGAATTGGTGGTTCTTGCTCCCGACAGCACCTATTCTGTTGGACATCCATCTCTTTCTCCAGACGATAAAATTTTATACTTCGCAGGAAACTTACCGGGTGCCTTAGGTGATAGCAAAGACATTTGGATGACCACCTTTGACCGCAGAACAAAAAAATGGGCCGACCCCATTAATTTAGGTCCTTTGGTGAATACCGAAGGCGATGAATTATTTCCGTTTGCCCACGATGATGGGTATTTGTACTTTTCATCGAATGGGCAGCCCGGCATGGGGGGCTTAGACATTTTTCGCATAAAACTTACCGAGGACGGAATGCCAACCGGTAAAGCCGAAAACTTGAAATACCCCATTAATACTGAGTTCGAAGATTTTGGAATTATTCTGGAAGCCGGTGGGGCCAAAAAAGGATTTATCTCGTCTAACCGAAACAAAGGAAACGACGATATTTTCTCCATTTTCGAAGTGCCACTGTTGTTCCAATTGGAAGGGGTGGTTAGCAGTACCAAAGACAAAAAGCCAATTCCTCAAGTAACTGTAAGATTGGATGGATCGGACGGAACGTCTATTGTAGCCAATACAGATGGAAATGGACGGTATGTATTCGAAAAAGACAAATTGGCTGAAAACACCACTTACCGACTTAGTTTTGAAAAGAAAAAGTACTTAAATGGCTTTAGCGATGCCACAACAGTTGGCGTTCCGTTTTCGGCATTTGAATACAATGCAGGCGAGCGCTTCTTTTTGCATACACTTAAACTCGACAAGGGCATAGAGCCCATAGAAGTGCCCATTGTACTGCCCAATGTTCTTTTTGATTTGGGTAAGTGGGATTTAAGGCCAGAAAGCATGCTGGCACTCGACTCGGTGGTGGCCATTCTTCAAAACAACCCAAATGTGGTTATTGAATTGCGCTCGCATACCGACTATCGCGATACCGACGAGAAAAACCGAATCCTCTCGCAAAACCGAGCCGATACCTGCGTAAAGTATCTAATTTCAAAAGGTGTAGCGGGCGACAGGCTTGTGGCGGTGGGTAAAGGCGAAACCGAACCTCTTACCATTCCGGAAGCCTATAAAGGGTTAGGCAAAGATTTGTTTAAAGCCGGCGCAGTTCTCACCGAAGAATTCATTAAACGATTACCTGCCAACCAACAAGAAGTGGCCAATCAAATTAACAGACGTACCGACTTTAAAGTGTTGAGAGACGATTATGTGCCTAATCAGGTTAAAGAAACGGTACCGGGCCAGACAACAGAAGGAAGCACCGATAACAAAGCCGACGAGAAGCCTAAAGTAAAGGGTGAAATCTATGTGGTAGAAAACGCGAAAGAAAATTTTGGGGTGATTGCTAAAAAATTCAATATCACCATAATCGACCTCAAAAAATTAAACGGCGGTTTAAGAGGCGTTAGACCTTTTGAAGGACTTCAACTTAAAGTAACGCCTGAAGGCGATTACAGCGAATACGATGCAGCAAACCTTAGGGTTGATATGGAAAAATCGTTAAAAGAAGTGGCTAAAAAAGCAGGAGTAGACGTGAAAGTTATCAAAGAATTGAACCCTGATCTGAAAGACAGCGA
Source organism: Chryseobacterium gleum (assembly GCA_945883565.1). Lineage (GTDB taxonomy): Bacteria > Bacteroidota > Bacteroidia > Flavobacteriales > Schleiferiaceae > RFXV01. The sequence goes on along the minus strand of CAMCXO010000005.1, from coordinate 17,694 downwards.
TTTGCTTCCGGGAAGAACCGTTAAAATTCAATAAAACAACTCACCGCTTGCAATTGGTGAGGGCCCTGCACCAAGCAGGGCCTTTTTTTTAACTAAGCATTGCAGATTCTTTTTGGAAACAAGTGTTGAATTGCCCGTATTGAGCTTTCCCGATTGGCCAGTTAAATTGCGCTCAACAGGCCAAAAAATAGAAATTTATGATGGGCTTAGAAAACGCTGGCTTGTTTTGCAACCCGAAGAATGGGTTCGCCAATCGTTGATTTACTACCTAAAGCATCAATTGGGCTTCCCGGTGTCTTGCTTGGCCATCGAAAACGGTTTACAATTAGGTGAGCTGAAGAAACGAACCGATATAAGGGTGTATAAAAAAGGCGTATTGCGCATGTTGGTAGAATGTAAGGCACCTCAAATAGCACTAAGCCAAGATGTTTTTGATCAGGTACAGCGTTATAACAAAGTTCTTTCAGCCCCCTATATCTTAATTACCAATGGAATTCACCACCTATTGGCCAATTTAAGCGCCAACGGTGCAACTTTCTCGAACCAAATACCCGCTTATACCGAATTGTGATGCTAGAAGAAATACGGCTTCTACCGGCTAAAGAGAAATCTATATTAAGAGGACACCCTTGGGTATTTTCAGGCGCTCTTTATAATGTGCCTTCTAAACCCGGAATTTGGGCCAAATTGTGCGATCATAACGGTAGTTTTTTGGCCATTGGTTATACCGAAGCGGGCAGCATAGCTTTTAAAATTGCCGGATATCAAGACGTTGATCCTATGGCTTTAATTGAGCAACGCATTGAGCGTGCGTTGCAGCTTCGTGCCCATTTAGGGCTTTTGAACAACGCCCAAACCAATATCTTCAGGGCGTTCTTTGCCGAAGGCGACGGTTTGCCGGGCTTAATTGCCGACTGTTACGGCCAGCACATTGTTTTGCAATTTCACGCTTTGGCCCTATATCACATGCGAAATGAAATTGCTGAAATTTATCAAAAGGCCGGTTTTAAGACAGTTTACTCTAAAAGCAAAGAGAGCTTGCAGCAAGGCTTGGCATTAGACGAATATTTGATAGGGCATAAACATGAAGAGGTTTTTCTGGAGTACGGAAACCGCTTTAAAATTGATTGGGAAACTGGTCAGAAAACCGGATTCTTTATCGACCAACGCGAAAACCGCCGTTTATTAGGCAGCTTGGCAGCCAATAGAAGAGTTCTCAATGTTTTTTCTTATTCGGGTGGGTTTTCGGTGTATGCCTTAAATGCCCATGCAAAATGGGTGGTAAGTGTTGACAGTTCTAAGAAAGCCATAGAGCTTTGCCATAATAATGTGGAACTAAGCAAAAACCCGAGCAGCCATGATGCCTTGGCGGTAGATGCCTTCGAATATTTACAAAACATGCCCGATGATTTCGATGTGGTGGTTTTAGATCCGCCTGCTTTCGCTAAAAACCAAAGAGTAACCCACAACGCTGTTCAGGCCTACAAACGCATTAATGCCATGGCCATGAAACACATGCAAAAAGGCAGCGATTTGCTTACCTTTAGTTGCAGTCAGCATATTTCTCGCGAACTCTTTGTTTCTACCATTCGCGCAGCCGCCATAGAAAGCAAAAAAAGCGTACAAATTATCATGCAGTTGCAGCAACCTGCCGACCACCCTCAAAACTTACTGCATCCTGAAGGTGAATATCTGAAGGGATTGTGGGTTAAGGTGCTGAGTTAAAGAAAATCAGATAATTTATTTGTTGTTTAAAGCCCCTTTAGCCCCGAAAATAGTGCTCGATTTTTGGTGGCTACAAGCTTAAGCATCGTTTACATTTGCGAAGTATGGAAATGAGCAGGGTTTTGCTAAGCGCAGGCGAAATGGAGGTGATTTTACACCGCCTGTGTTGTCAGTTGTTAGAGAAACATGGCGATTTTACCAAAACTGCCATTGTTGGGCTTCAACCTAGAGGGGTAACCTTTGCCAATCGTTTGGTATATATGCTCGAAAGCCATTACGGCGTAAAAACCATGCGTTTTGGCCATTTGGATACCACCTTTTTTAGAGACGATTTTAGACGACGCGACGCGCCACTGCAACCCAATCAAACCCGTATAGACTTTATTGTTGAAGACCTTAAAGTGGTTTTTGTTGACGACGTGCTTTATACCGGCCGCAGTACCCGTGCCGCTATGGATGCTATTTTAAGTTTTGGTCGTCCGGCAGAAGCCGAGCTTTTGGTTTTAATAGACCGCCGTTTTAGCCGGCATTTGCCCATACAAGCCGATTACGTTGGTAGAAGGGTTGACAGCATCGACGCCGAAAGGGTAGTGGTGCAATGGAAAGAATTACAAGGCGAAGACAAAGTAACATTAACCCGAGCGCAGAAGTAATATGGCCGAACTAAGTGTTAACCATTTGCTGGGCATCAAAGACCTCAACCAAGCCGATATTCAACTCATTTTAAATACAGCCGATGAGTTTAGCGGTGTAATTAACCGCCCCATTAAAAAAGTGCCTTCTCTGCGCGATATGACGGTGGCCAATCTGTTTTTCGAGAACTCAACCCGTACCCGTCTTTCTTTCGAATTGGCCGAAAAACGCCTTTCAGCCGATGTAATCAATTTTTCAGCTTCTTCCTCGTCTGTTAGCAAAGGCGAAACACTCATAGATACGGTAAACAATATTTTGGCGATGAAAGTGGATATGGTGGTGATGCGCCATCCAAATCCAGGTGCTGCTGTTTTTTTGGCTCAACATGTAAACAGCATCATCGTTAATGCGGGTGATGGTACCCATGAACATCCCACCCAAGCCCTTCTCGATGCCTTTAGTATTCGCAAAAAACTAGGGAGTGTAGAAGGCAAAAAAGTGGTTATTGTTGGCGATATTGCCCATTCGCGAGTGGCGTTAAGCAATATTCTCTGTTTGCAAAAACTGGGCGCCGAGCTCATGGTTTGTGGTCCCAGCACTTTAATTCCACGCTACTTACCGGCTCTTGGGGTTAAGGTAGAAACCAATCTTATGAGCGCTTTAAATTGGTGTGATGTAGCCAATATGCTCCGCGTTCAACACGAACGAATGGACATGAAATTTTTTCCCTCCATTCGCGAATACACCATGCGGTATGGCATTACACAAGAAAAACTCAACCAGTTAAAAAAAACCATAACCATTATGCACCCGGGCCCAATAAACCGAGGGGTTGAAATAAGCAGCGAGGTAGCCGATGGCCACCAATCTATTATTCTAGACCAAGTAGAAAACGGGGTTGCGGTGCGCATGGCGGTGTTGTACCTTTTGGCCAGCAAACGCAGCTTAGAAATTAGATAGCATTATGGCTTGGAAAAGAAGCAGTTTTCACGAAGTAGGGCTATTGGTTTGGCAAGCCCATGCCGGCCCCGATTGGCATTCTTGCGAATTGGGAGAAGACCTCATTTTGGATGTGGCCGAAAGTGAACTCAATGCCACCGACATAGAATCGATGCTCGGCTTGTTAGAAGGCAATAGGAAACGAGGCTCAAGCTTGGTTTTCCGGATAAACGAAAACCAATTGCCCCTTTTTGGCGACGACGAATGGCCCATTGCACCCAGCCTGCAGGAAGCCTACGATGTATTGGAAATGGAAAGAATTGAACGTGCTTTGCAAAACCCCTAAATCACAAAAATGAAACACATTTACATCACCCTTATGCTCATTTTAGCATCGGCCGTGGCCAATGCCCAATGCGTGCCCGATGCCAACCTCTCCAGCATGGCTCCAGGTGTGTACCCGCCTGCCGGAACGGTGGTAAACGGTGCCACCTTTACCTTTCCACCTATTACCGTTAATCAGCCGGCAAATCTGCGAACCGATGTCAAGGTTTTAACCGATACCACCTTGTCTTTTTTCGGGCTTACCTTTACTGTGCCCATCGATTCTATGATCATTACTTCGGTAGTAGGCATGCCCCCCGGTTTAACCTACGTTTGCAACAATACGGCTTGTGCATGGAAAGGGGGTGATATAGGGTGCATAGAAGTGCAGGGTACGCCTACTCAAATTGGCACCTTTTCTGTTAATGTGAATACTTTGTTTACCGTAAACGTACCGGGCTTAATCGATACTTCTGCTCCAGCCCCTTTTGTATTCGAAATTGAGGTTAGTTCAGGGGTTTCTATTTTTGAAGAAAGATCACTCGATTTCCGTCTTTCGCCCAATCCGGCTCATCAATATGTTAACATTGCCATTAACCGACAGAACGAAAACGTAGGTTATCGAATAGAAGACCTAAGCGGAAGGCTGGTAGAAGCAGGCAGTTTTATTCCTGAATTGGGCGAATACCGCCTAAAAACCGGCCATTTAAACAACGGACTTTACCTTCTTCAACTTGAAAGCCGCGGCCATACAGTTGGGCAGCGACTGCTTATTGCCCACTAATGCCATTTTGGCTTAAAATACTGGGTTGCGGAAGCGCAACCCCAACGGTTTATTCGAAGCCCACAGCCCAGTATTTGCATTTTGCCGACCGACATTTTTTAATAGATTGTGGCGAAGGCACCCAAGTAGAACTGCGCCGGCATCAACTTAAATGGTCGCGCATCGACCATATTTTTATTAGCCACCTGCATGGCGATCACTGCTACGGGCTGCCAGGCCTTATTTCGTCTTTTCATTTGCTCGAACGCCAGCGCGAGCTTTACGTTTACGGCCCACCCGGATTGGAACGCATTCTCAAATTGCAGTTCCGCTTGTCTAATACCTGGTTAAAGTTTCCCTTGGTGTTTCATGAATTGAATTTTCAAAATCCCGAAACCATTCTCCGGCACCAAAGGTTTTGGGTAGACAGCATCCCCCTTAACCATTCAATTCCCGCTTGTGGCTTTGTGTTTCGCGAAGCGCCCAAAGAACGCAGGCTTTTACCCGAACGGCTGCGAGGCCATAAATTGCCGTTTTACGCACTTCAAGCCCTTAAACGCGGTGAAAATTACCAAGACGAATCCGGTAAAATTTGGCATTTTGCCGATTATACCGAAGAAGGCCCAAAACCACTTTCATATGCATTTTGCAGCGATACCGCATTTAACCCCCAAATGGCCATTTACTTAAAAGACATAGATTTATTGTACCACGAAAGCACCTTTTTAGAAAGCGAACGGCATTTGGCCGAAAAAACAGGACATTCAACCGCCCTCGACGCCGCCAAAATAGCCCAAATGGCCCAGGTAAAACGGTTGCTGTTGGGGCATTATTCCGTTCGCTACGCCGATAAAACCCATTTTTTAACCGAAGCCAAAACCCTTTTCGAAGCCGTTGAAACCGCTCACGACGGATTAGACGTTTTCGTAGAATAAGCGCATTTCATTGGGGCGCCCCCGCTCGGGGCAAAAATCAAACGAAAGCGTATAAAATCCATCACACCCCTCCCGGGCCGTGCTTTACGCTGCAAGTCCTCGCCGCCTAATGGACAGGTTTTTTTAATTGAGCCATACGCGGGCGGCTGTGGGCTTTTCGCTGCAATCACTGGCGCGGCTTACAACAAACTGAAGAGCTAAAGGATGCCAATAATTGAAAACGCCCCATCAAAAGAGGGGCGTTTTAAATTCAAATCATATAATGGGGTAGGGGCCCCCAATTTTCAGTGGTGTTCTTCAGTATGCGAGCACTTTTCAACTATGGTGTGAAAGGTGTCGTGCAAGGCACTTAAGGCCTTGGTAATGGCCTCGTCGCTTTCCTTGTTTTGAATCATTTTCTTAAGCGTTTTGCTGTCGGCCGTTAATTTGCCCACTGCATCTTTTACTTCTTTTTTGTTGAATTCGGCCGGAATTTCAGCTTTTTGCATGTCTTCAGCCAATTTCACCATTTCGCCTATTTTGGCTTTAATAGGTTCTAAATTGCCCTCTTCGCTGGGGTGAAAAGTACTGGACATAACGCCATGGAAAGCCATTAATTCGGGCCATTTATCGAATTTTGACTGCGCCACAGCAGAAGGCGATAAAGCCAGAAAAGTGGCAAAAGCAACAAGCAGAAGTTTGATTTTCTGTATCATAGTGTTTTCATGATTGGGGTTAAAAGCTTTATTGGAATTACAAAAGACCACCAATAGAGCCAATGCAAGTTAATTCAATAGTTATCTTGTTTTACCAAATCGGCGGCTGATTTTTAGCCCGGCCGCACTTAGCCTCTTCAATGGAGACCAGACGACAGGCAGAACAGGCCTTGACCTTTTGGTTCCTTTTGGGTCAAGCCAAAAGGAACAAGCCCCGCGCCGGCGATTGAGGCGCCCAAAAGATCAACCTATTGAAGAAATTCCATAGCCGTAGGCCAAGAAAACCAACCCGTTTATAAAGAAAGTCAAAAAGCATCAAACCATCATTAAATGACTTCGAAATTTCAATTACCCACTTCAAACATTCCCACATCGGCGTCAATCGCTCCCGAACCGGGCTCAAACATTCCCACATCGCGGTCAAACGCTACCGCATCAGGGTCAAACACCCCCGTGCCGGGCTCAAACATTCCCACTTCACCGACAAACACCCCCGCGTCTCGGTCAATCGCTCCCGCGCCGGAGTCATTCATTCCCGCGTCGCCGTCAATCACTTCCGCATCGTGGTCAAACACCCCTGCGCCGGCATCAAACACCCCCGCATCAGGGTCAAACATTCCCGCGCCGCCGTCAATCGCTCCCGCATCAGGGTCAAACATTCCCGCGACGACGTCAATCATTCCCACATCCTGGTCAAACGCTCCCGCGCCGTGGTCAAACATTCCCGCACCCACGTCAAACCATCAAACACGGCCTTCTTCAAATCTTCTGCCCGCATTTCAAAAAATCCTCCCACTTCAAACCATCAAAACCTAGCTTCTCGCCCTAAACCACAAACGTCCGCAAAAAAGCAGCCCGCATTTTCAATTCCCAAGCCCGCTTCAAACCATCAACCCCAGACATCTGCAAAAAAGCAGTCGACGTTTTCAAAAACGAAACCGGCATTTTCAAAAATGCAGCCGACATCCAACATTCCCGACATGGCTTCAAACCATCCACCACAGGCTTCTGCAAAAAAGCGACCGACGTTTTCAAAAAAGCGGAAGCCTTCATCTCTTTCAGGTGTTGGCTTTTGCAATTCAACTGCCGGCCTCTTCAACTTTGTATACCCACATCAACCATCGAACTACAGGCATCAAACAGCAAACTATAGGCATTTTCCATTGCACCACAGGCGTTTTCAATTTTACCACCTGCATTATCCGCCGCACCACAGGCATCAAACGCTGCACCAAAGCCCTTTACAAATAAGCGACGAACATTTTCAATTTTACCGCCAACTTCTTCACTTCCACCATCGGCTTCAACACTAAGCAACAGATTTCAACGCTGCACTACCCGCATTTACAACAAACCACCAAGATTTTCATTTCCACCACGAACGTTAGCGGTTCCACCGCCAGCATTTTCAATTTTACCGCCAACGTTGTCAATTCTACCAACAAAAGCAGTTGCTAAACCCAAAGCATGTCCATTTGCACCATAGCCTTTCACCCTTAAACCACAAACTTCAAACAGCCAACAACACCCTTCACATAGCCCACGGTTTAAACCGTGGGCTAATTAGATTCATCGGGATATCTCAAAACCCTTTTTACGAACTCATTGAAGACAATTTTGGAGCCATCAAACACCACGAAGACCACCACCATTTCGATCACATAACCCAATCCAAGGAGAATAAAACCAACAGCCCCCCTAAATCAATTAACCCAAAATGCAGCTAATTTTACCAAATCCAACAAAATCACTAATAATGAATACACTACGCAAAATAACAAACCACAATATACCAGAAAAAGTACAGTATATTTTCGTGTATATATAAATGGGCTGCAAGGCAAAATTACAGACATGAAAGATACTTACTCAAAATGGACTCGACATACAGACCAAATCGACCAAGCGTATTTTGTAAACTATATTTTGACAATTAAAGAATGAATAAAAAGACACTTTCAGAAAGAGATATTTGCACCAAGTTTATCACTCCTGCTTTAGAAAAGGCAGGTTGGGACAAGCAATTGCAGATATTGGAGGAAGTTTCTTTTACTGATGGTAAAATTTACGTTAGAGGAAAAATCACAGCAAGAGGAACAAGAAAACGAGCCGACTATATTCTATACTACAAGCCGAATATTCCCATTGCAATCATTGAAGCAAAAGACAACAACCATTCAGTCAGGGCAGGAATACAACAAGGCTTGGACTATGCTCAAATATTGGACATTCCTTGTGTGTTCAGCAGCAATGGTGACGGATTTTTATTTCACGACCGTACTGCGACAGACGGAAACATAGAAACCGAAATCAGTTTAGACGACTTCCCTACTCCCGAACAACTGTGGCAGAAATACAAAAAATACAAAGGTATTGAAACTCCCGAAGCGGAAAGAATCGTTTCACAAGACTATTATTTTGACGGAACAAACCGCAAACCGAGATACTACCAACAAATTGCAGTAAATAGAACAGTTGAAGCTATTGCCAATGGACAGAACAGAATTCTGCTTGTAATGGCAACAGGAACAGGAAAAACATATACGGCTTTTCAAATCATTCACCGACTTTGGAAAAGCGGAGCAAAAAAACGCATTCTGTTTTTAGCTGACCGAAACGCTTTAATTGACCAAACACGCAGAGGCGACTTCAAACATTTCAAGGATAAAATGACTGTGGTAAAACACAGGCAAATTGACAAAAGCTTTGAAATTTATTTGGCATTGTATCAAGGACTTTCAGGAACAGATGAAGCAGCCAATGTTTACAAACAGTTTTCAAGAGATTTTTTCGACCTGATTGTAATTGACGAGTGCCACAGAGGAAGCGCAAAAGACGATAGCAGTTGGAGAGAGATTTTAAATTACTTCCAAAATGCTACGCATATTGGTTTGACTGCAACGCCAAAAGAAACCAACGAAGCAAGTAACACCGAATATTTTGGCGACCCAGTTTACACTTATTCTTTGCGACAAGGAATTGACGATGGTTTTCTTGCTCCTTACCGTGTGGTGAGAGTTGCCCTAAATGTGGATGCTGAAGGTTGGCGACCCGAACAAGGCAAAACCGACAAAGACGGAAACGAAATTGAAGACCGCATTTATAACCGCAAGGATTTTGACAAAAACTTGGTTATTGAGGAAAGGACTGATACAGTTGCCAAAAAGCTAACTGAGTTTTTAAAAGGTTACGACCGCTTTGCTAAAACCATTGTGTTTTGTGTGGACATTGACCACGCAGAAAGAATGCGAACCGCATTAGCCAAACACAATCCTGTTTTGGTTGCGGAGAACCACAAATACATAATGCAGATTACAGGCGACAATGACGAAGGCAAACGAGAGTTGGACAACTTCATCAATCCCGAAGAAAAATACCCGGTCATTGCCACCACTTCCGAATTGATGACCACAGGTGTGGATGCTCAAACCTGCAAAGTGATTGTATTGGACAGCAACATCAATTCAATGACCAAGTTCAAGCAAATCATTGGAAGAGGAACACGAATCAATGAGGAATATGGCAAACTGTATTTTACCATTTTGGATTTCAGAAATGCGACAGACCTTTTTGCAGACCCACAATTTGACGGTGACCCGATAAGAATAAAACCAGTTGCAGAAGAAACCGACTTAAGCGGCATTGTGGATGAAGAAGAAGTAAACACAGAACCCATCATTGACATAGAAACAGGAGAAGAAATTGAAATTACGTCCCCTGAAATCCGTTATCCTGAAACAGAATTTCCACCACAAACTTTTAACGAACCAAGAGAAAAGGTTTATGTAAACGGAGTTGACGTTACGGTTTTGATAAGTCGTGAATTGCATTTCGACCAACACGGCAGACCCATCACAACCAGTTTGAAAGACCACACCAAAGATATTATCAAAGAGCAATTTGCTTCCTTAGATGATTTTCTAAACAAGTGGAAAGGTTCTGACCGCAAAGAAGCCATCATTGCAGAATTGATTGAACAGGGCGTAATGGTGGAAGCATTATATGAAGCCGTTGACAAGCAAGTGGATTTGTTTGATTTAATCTGCCACGTTGCTTATGACCAACCACCAATGACAAGAAAAGAACGAGCAAACAACGTGAAGAAACGCAACTACTTTACCAAGTATGGCGAACAAGCCCGAAAAGTTTTAGAAGCATTGCTCGACAAATACGCTGACCAAGGCATTGAAAACATTGAGAACATTCAAATTCTGACTGTTCCACCAATCAATGAATTTGGCTCGGTAACCGAAATCATCAAAGCATTTGGCAGTCGTGAAGAATACGAAAAAGCCATCAAAGAATTAGAAAACGAATTGTATAAAGTAGCATAATGGAAAAACTTTCTCAGATACTTCAAAAAGAAGGTGGTAAAAAATTTGGCGAGGCTTTAATAAAAAGTTTCGAAGAACTTGGGCTTGGTGTTTTGTCTAAGTCTGACTTTGAAGCCTTTATGTTTCATCACTTAATGATGAATATAGATAAATCAAAGGTTAAAAACAGCTATGATTTGATGAGAGTTTTAAAAATAACTCCTACCAAGTTAAGAAGCTTGGAAATGACACGTTCTGCAAAATTTCTTAACCTAGATTTGTCCAATGAAGATAATTGGAAATTAATATTTGAGGCATTAGATGGTAAAAAATTAGAAACAGAGGATAAAGAAAACGGTAAAGTCCGAATTTATATTGATGACCTGCACGTTCACAGATTAATTGAAAGATTTGTGGTCGAAAGTGGTTCCTCAATTGATTACACATTAAATAAAAACCAGCTTGTGATAAAATACACTGAGTTTTTAAATCTGTTAGACAGCATCTTAAGACAAGCAAAAAAACAACCTTTAATTGAAGCTATAAACAAGGATAAAAGTGATCTTGAAGTAAAAAAGGAGTTCAAGAAATTAGAGAGCATATTCAAAGAACTCAAAGAATCATTCAAAGACAAAACTTACGATAAAATAGCAGAGACTGCATTATCAGCAATTATAAAAATTGCCAGAAAACAAATTGGAATATGAGCAACATAGCAGGCACTATAAAATCAATCAGAGATATTTTCCGCAAAGACCCGGGTTTAAGTGGAGATGCACAACGCATTGAGCAATTGGGTTGGATGATATTTCTGAAACTTTTTGACGACAAAGACAAGGAAAAAGAAATCCTGAACCCCAAATACAAATCAGATATTCCTGCTGAATTGCAGTGGCGTAATTGGGCAGAAGATGACGAAGGCATCACAGGTGATGAACTCATCAATTTTGTGAACAACAAACTTTTCCCGACACTGAAAAATCTGACAGTTTCGGCTGATGATAGATTGGGTATTACCATTCGCCAAATCTTTGACGGAACCAACAACTATATGAAAAGCGGAACAACTTTCCGCCAAGCCATTAACAAACTCAACGAAATTGACTTTAACAGCAGCAAAGAGCATCACGTTTTTAATGTGATTTATGAGGAGATTTTGCAGGGCTTGGCTACCAAGAAAGACACGGGCGAATTTTATACGCCAAGAGCCGTAACCCAGTTTATTGTGGATATGGTAAACCCCAAATTGGGTGAGAAAATTACCGACCCTGCTTGCGGAACTGCGGGCTTTTTGGTGTGTGCCATTGAACACTTGAAAAAGCAGGTAAAAAACATTGACGATCGCAAAACCTTACAGGAAACCGTAACAGGCAGCGAACTGAAACCCCTGCCTTTTATGCTGAGTGTGGTAAACCTGATTACCCACGACATTGAAGTGCCACAAATTGAAAACAGTGATTCGCTGAGCCGTGAATACAACTCCATCAAACAAAAAGACCGTGTGGACATCATTGTTGCCAATCCGCCTTTTGGTGGTGTGGTGGGCGATGGTATGGAAACCAATTTCCCCTTGAATTACCGCACCAAGGAAAGTGCTGATTTGTTTTTGATACTGTTTATCCAATTGCTGAAAGATGGCGGACGAGCAGGAATTGTGTTGCCAGATGGCAGTTTAACAGGTGATGGTGTAAAACAACGGGTAAGAGAAAAATTGCTCAGAGATTGTAATGTCCACACCATCGTTAGACTTCCGCAATCTGTTTTTGCACCTTACGCAACAGTCAATACCAATCTTATCTTCTTCGATAAATCAGGGCAATCCTTTAATCCTGAAAATCATGGTTCAGACAATAGGCACGCAACAAAAGAGATTTGGTATTACGAACACACTTTGCCTGACGGACAAAAAGCCTACAGCAAAACCAAACCTATTCGCATTGAAGAGTTTGAACCAATTAAACAATGGTGGAAAAATCGTAAAGAAAGCGAAGCATCTTGGAAGGTGTCAATGCAGACTATCATAGACCGAAACTATGATTTGGATATTAAGAACCCAAATAAAGTTGTAGAAGAAGTTGTTTATGATAGAAAGGCCATTATTGAAAATCTGGAAGAGTCTTTTCTGGCTTCCTTGCAACTTTTAAAGGAATTAAAGCATGGATAACCGTTTTGCTGAAATCGTTTCGCTGATACGGTCAGCACAAGCTTCTGCTTACAGAGCGGTTAATAAAGAGTTAATTAACCTTTATTGGAATGTAGGGTACTACATTGCCCTTAAAGTAAACGCAGCACAATGGGGTGATAAAACAGTAGAAGAACTGGCGAATTACATTCAAACTAAGCATCCCGAAATGAAGGGCTTCAACCGCAGAGGCCTATACCGAATGCGTCAATTTTTTGAAACTTACAAGGATGCCGAAATGGTGTCATCAACGAGGACACATTTACAAAGTGTTGAAAATAATGAAGATACAATTGTGTCAGCGGCAATGACACAATTTAGAATGTGGGATGTTAGAAGCAGTGATCTTACTGAAATTGGCTGGACACAACATCTTACGTTGTTGAGCCGATGCAAATCAGAAGAAGAGCGTTTGTTCTATTTGTACCTAACTAAAAAAGAGCGCTATACCGTAAAAGAACTCGACCGGCAGATTTCTGCATCCGTGTTTGAAAGAACCATGCTGTCTGCAAAAACAGAAATTCCAGCAAGTTCATCAGGCATAGATTCGATACAGCCTCATTTCAAAGACTTATACATCTTTGAGTTTTTAAACTTACCCGAAACCTTCACGGAAAACGAACTTCAAAAAGGTCTGATTCAAAAGCTCAAATCCTTTTTGCTTGAATTAGGCAAAGATTTCCTTTTTGTTGGTGAACAAAACCGTTTGCAGGTAGGCAACAAAGATTTTTTTATAGACCTGCTGTTTTACCATAGACAATTGCAATGTTTGGTTGCCTTTGAACTCAAAACCGTTGATTTTTCGCCCGAACACATGGGACAATTGAATTTTTACCTCGAAGCACTCGACCGTGACGTAAAAAAGCCCCACGAAAACCCCAGCATTGGCATCTTACTCTGCAAAGGCAAAGACAGCGAAGTCGTAGAATACGCGCTCAGCCGCAACCTTTCTCCTGCCTTGGTAAGCGAATACCAAATGGCCCTGCCAGACAAGAAATTACTCCAAGCCAAGTTACATGAGTTGGTGGAGTTATGGGATAATCAAAAAAGGGAGGAGATATGAGTAGAGGAAGAAAACCATTTAGCTCAAGTATAACAGATAATTGGGAAAAAGCATTTTTCAATTCAATTGGTCATTACATAACACTAATCAATAAAGGGCTTAGTAAAAGTTTTAAAAGTGAACCTTTATCAAATCACATTAAGATTGTTGGAGGATTTGCGTTTAAAAATTCTGAATACAAAAGTTCAGGTGTTCCAATAATCCGAATTTCTGATTTCAACAATGAAAGAATCGTTTTAGATAGTGTTGTTTACTACGAAGAATTACCATTGCTTGAAAAATACGAACTCAAAGAATCTGATATAATCATTGCTTTAACAGGCGGAACAATTGGGAAATTAGGAATCGTTCAAGGAGGTTTGGGTAAGCTTTATTTGAATCAACGAGTTGGAAAGTTTGACATTCTGAACCGAAATGAATTTGAAAAGGAATACATCTATTGGATTGCAAGAGGTGTAGAAGGAATTGTAAAGAATTTAGCTTGGGGTGCTGCCATTCCTAATGTAAGCCCTAAACAAATCGAAGAATTAAACTTTCCGATTCCGAGCAAGGATATTCAAAAAAATATCATTCGTTTTCTGAATGACTTAAGAAATGGGGATATAAACGGTCATAATTATTTTGATGAAGAAATTGAAAATGAAATAAAAGACATTCAAGAAAAGCAGGTTAAAGCAAGAGAAGTTCAAGACGAACTCACTTACCAACTCACCCACCTCGACTCCCTAAACCAAGCCATTTTACAAGAAGCGGTACAGGGTAAGTTGGTAAAGCAAGACCCTAAAGACGAACCTGCAACCGAATTGCTCAAACGCATAAAAACAGAGAAAGCAAAATCAGGCAAGAAAGAAAAACCCTTGCCACCCATCAAACCCGAAGAAATTCCGTTTGAGATTCCTGAAAATTGGGTGTGGACTAAACTTAATGAGATTTGCTACTACATAACGGACGGAACACATTATACACCAACATATTTCAAAGAAGGAATTATTTTCCTGTCTTCAAAAAATGTTACAAGTGGAAAAATTGATTGGACAAATATTAAATACATAGATGAAAAGCAACACATAGAAATGCAAAAACGTGTTTCACCGAAAATTAATGATATTTTATTGGCAAAAAATGGAACAACAGGTGTGGCTGCTTTAGTTGACAGAGACGTTGTTTTTGATATTTATGTTAGCCTTGCGTTACTCCGAGCATATGAAGGAATTCACCCCCTATATCTCTTGCATTTCATTAATTCATCAATCGCTAAAAAACAGTTTAATAAAAGATTGAGAGGGATAGGAGTTCCAAATCTTCACTTGAATCAGATAAGAGAAGTGGTAATACCAATCCCACCACTGTCCGAGCAAAAACGCATAGTGTCGGAAATAGAAAAGCAAATAGCCAAAACCAAACAATTAAAAGAACACATTATTGCCAACCAACAAGCCACCGAGCAACTGCTAAAAGCATTGCTGTATCAGGCGTTTGAGGTTAAGGAAATGGAAAAGGTATAAATGTAAAAATCGAAAATTCAGCCAATTTGTCAGTCGAAATGTAATGGCACAATTAATGAATTACCAGAAGTGCAAAGGTTGAAATAGACCGATGGATAGTTGTTTAAGTTAACAATATATATCAAACTTTGAACCATTCCTGCCAATAACGCAAGAATATCTGTCAAAGTTTCCGCTGAATAAGCACCTGCTGCGAATAGCACAGCACTTATAAGGTTGAATATGATAATATTAATGACTTTCATCTTACTGATGTTAAAAAAGACCTCCCTAGTGTAAAAACTGGGAATGCCCGAGAAGCTTAGCTTCAAGGTTTCGGGGGATATAACTAAACCAAGATACAGTCATCTTGGCGGTAATCCTGAAAAGGTTGTGAAAAGGTTGCAATCTGAAGTGCCACAATCCGATTTATTCGGCTCTTGATTGGCCAAGGGTGGAAAAAGGCTTTTGAGGTGAAAACCCTCTGTGAGTTGGAGGCAGACTTATAGCCATCGCATTTGAAAAAAAGTGCACACTGTCCAGTTGAGTTAAGACTGGTATTGCTCGCTGGACAGTGTCCCATTAAAAACCGCCCTATGTTTAATGAAGAAGAATTTGAAGAATTTTGGAAAGGTTGGTCAGAACAAGAAGAAACCAACTATAAAGTTGTAAAAAACAAATCAGGCAAAGACTCCAAGAAATACCTGAAAAAGGGTTACACCCATTTCGACCTTCGCTTTTGGTTTCCTGAAAGAAAAGACGAACTCAAAGCACTGCTTAAAAACGGACTTCGGTTTTACAATAAAAAGCACCAAACGGAAGAATGGTGGCCGTTCAGCCCATTTCTAAAAATTCTTCTGAAAACACCGAGATACAAGTATCAACAAGCAGAAGGTCATTATGATTTAGAAACTAAAATCAGACCTATATGCTTTGCATCACATATTGACGGATTGATTTTTGGGTTTTACGCCTATGCACTTACTAAAAAATATGAAGCCTACATTGCCAAAGAGGGTTTCTCAGAATGTCCACTTGCATACCGTTCAAATTTAGCTGGCAAGTGTAATATTCAATTCTCAAAAGAGGTTTTTGAAGAAATCAAACGAAGAGGGAATTGTTCCGCAATAGCTTTAGACATAAAAGGGTATTTCGACCACATAGACCATAAAAAGTTAAAGGAAAAATGGATTCAAGTAATTGGTGAGAAACTTCCACCTGACCAATTTAAACTTTATAAAGCACTTACAGAATACAGCTATGTAAGCAAGAATAGCATTTTGCGAAAGTATGATGTTGATTTAAAAAAATTAGCTCATCCACCGTCAACTTTGCTTGACCTAGTTCCTGGTAAGAAGGACTATGAAAAATATCAAAGGTTGCGTGATGACAGGTTAATTGTAACCAATAACAAGCCAGATAAAGAAACTGGACGACTTTTTGGAATTCCTCAAGGTTCAGGAATGAGTGCACTTTTATCAAACATCTACCTAATTGACTTTGATAAAGACTTAAATGAACGAGCAAAAAATGAAGGCTTTTTCTACCGAAGGTATTGTGATGATATTTTGATTGTTTGCGATAGTGATAAAGCAGAAACAATTCAGAAAGAAATCATTACAAAAATTAAAGACGAATATTATCTGGAAATTCAGGATAAGAAAGTAGAATTAACCGAGTTTAGGCCAAACTCAAAAGGAATAATTCGAGCCTTCAATAAGAAAAAACAATCAAAAGCGGGCTTGCAGATTACAAATGCAAACAATGAATCATTGTATTACAAACCACTTCAATATTTAGGATTTGAATACAACGGTCAGAATATCTATATCCGTTCAAGTAGTTTGTCAAGATACTTCCGAAAAATGAAAGGAAGGATTATCAAAACTGTAGTTATGGCATATAGCGATAATGGAAAAGACAACAAAATATGGAAGAAGCAAATTTTTGAGAGATACTCACATCTGGGCAACAGAAACTTTTTGACTTATGCTTACAATGCTTCTAAAGAATTCTACAACAAATCAAAAGGAGAGGAAAAGGAAGGAATGAATTCACCTTCAATTCGCAAACAACTTTCAAGACATTTTACTATTTTAGTCAACACATTAAATTCAAAAAATAATCAAAGATTTTTATATAAGGAGTATAAAGGAAAAACCAAAAAAAGGAAGAAAGTTTAGCCCACGCATTTTGCAAGCACATTGCCAAAGCCCCAAAAGCCAACGCTACAACCAAAGCTTTGTCAAAGAGCTTGCAAAGCCAACGCAGTACAAAATTGTTTTTAAAAAAATTTCCCGACCCTTCTAAAAAAAAACGCAACGCACGGCCGACACAGACAATGACACGAAAACCCAATAATGACAATGTTTTACAAAGACGAGCAGACAGAACACCAGCTGCCAACAGCGTGTTGCCTGAATTGGCGGATTCAACGCTTAAATGAAGCTTTGTGCTTCGCATCAAGTTTCGTGCTGGCAAACAGTCTTGTGCTCCGAAACCGCCAACTGCGGCAACGCGCAAACCATTAGTGGTACGGGCTAACGACCACTTTGCGGAGAATAAGCATGGCATTAACTGCAAAATTTGCGGATATAATCTTGTAGTGCGGAGAATAATCGCTATTTTCGACGCATAC
>CAMCXO010000004.1 GCA_945883565.1 Chryseobacterium gleum | reverse complement strand
AAAATCAAAACAACCAAAGACCTTCACAGTCAAACGTAAAATTGAAAGAAAGCATGTATTATTGAGGAATACCATTATATAAGAAAAACACCCATACTATGTTGCCTCCTTCCACTTTAAGTCTCTTTTCAGCTTCTGCCGGAGCCGGGAAAACCTTTAACCTAGTAGCCCACTTTTTGAGCCTAAGCCTTCAATGGCCCAATCCAGCCTCCTACTTTCAAATTCTGGCCATCACCTTTACCAACAAGGCCACTGCCGAAATGAAAAACCGGGTCGTAGAAACCCTTCAAGATTGGGAACAAACGCCTCCTGGTTCAAAGTCTCAGGCTTTACTTAATCAAGTAGTGGCTTTAACCAATCTTCCGGAATTAGAGGTTAAAAAACGGGCGCAAAAATTACTTCGACATATAATTCATCATTACGGCCACCTTTCTATAAGCACCATTGATGCGTTTCAGCACCGCATTGTACGAACCTTTGCCCAAGATTTGGAGCTTCCGCAAGCTTTTGATATCGAGCTGGATGCTGATGCCATCATGCGCTTGGCAGTTGATGATTTAATTGAAGAGTATGGACAGGATGATGAAATAACCCTGGGACTAAGAGGGTTTTTAAGGCATATGCTTGAAGAAAAGAGTGGCTCTTCTAATTTGAAACGTTTGCTAATTGAGACCGCGAATGCCCTCTTTGGTGAGGGCAGTAGGCTGGAACTGCAGGTATTTGAAAACTGGACCGCCGAGCAGCACAGAGTAGGCAGAAAAAAGCTGGAAGCGCTTAACGCGGATGATAACAAAACAGTGGCAGATTTGGGCGAACAAGGGCAAAATTTGCTTTTGGAGGTGGGCGAAGATGCGACAGCATATCCCTTTGCGGCTTTGCATAAATATTTCGACCAAATGCGAACCCTTAAAGCCAGTGATTTTAGGCTGCTTCATGCCACCTTTCTTAAAACTTTTGAAAATGGGGGACTTTTTAAGGGCAAGGCTAAAGGCGGTTTGTTACTGAAAGAAAGGCAGTACCATGCAGTTTTATACGAACATTATAAAAAATGCCACAGCCTTTGGTTTGAATGCGCAGGTAGGGTGGCTATGCGTCAACATATGGCCGAAAACAGCTTCACCATCGCCCTGCTTCAACGCATTATGAAGGTTTACAAAAACCTGTGGTTACAGCGCCATATTTTGCCTCTTTCAGAAGTAGTGCATCTAATAAATAACGAGTTGCGGAAAGAGCCTTCGGCCTATTTGTTTGAGCGCTTGGGCGAGCGTTACAGGCACATTTTCATTGACGAGTTTCAGGATACCTCTCAAATGCAATGGCAAAATTTGAGTGTTTTGGTCGAAAATGCCTGTTCAGAAGGAGGTGCCGCCATGTTGGTGGGCGATGCCAAACAGGCAATTTACCGCTGGCGCAATGGCGATGTGGATTTGTTTCTCAACCTCATGCAAAAAGGAATGGCCAAAGAAGTAGGGTACCACTACATAACCCTCGATCAAAATTTTAGGAGCAAGCAAAATGTAGTGAACTTTAACAATGGTTTTTTTAAGAGACACGCCGCGGTTTTTAACCGTTCCGACCACCAATTGCTCTATGAACAAGCCACCCAGCGTGCACAAGGCCAAGCTGGGGGATATATAGAAATTGTGGCGCAAAAGGAGAAAGCGCCGAGTATGGTTAAACAAGAGGTTTTGGAGTGCATTAAACACCTCAGCATCAATTTGCAATACCGATTGGGCGATGTGGCCATTTTGGTGAGAAGCAACAAATTTGCGGCTGATTTAACCGAGTTTTTAACCGAAAATGGAATACTTGTTTCAGGCGAACAATCGCATACCCTTTCGGCTTCAGCCGAAGTGAGGCTGCTGGTTGCCTTGCTACAGCTGCACATAATCCCACAAAAAGCCGAAGCAAGGCAATCCATTTATCAGTATTTGCTGGAACAAAGTGCGCTTCCCGCAAATGAAGACCCTTTTAACTGGGGGATGCGTTTCAGCAAAACTGCACAGCCATGGCCCATGCTCGATGCATTTTTTCCCGGATTATGGCCATTGCCGTTGGGGCTGGGCCTTTACGACGAGCTCATGCATTTTAGCAGGTCGTTTGGTTTGCTTGAAAAGAATCCGGTGTTTGTGCTAAGTTTTTTAGAGCATGCACGCAATCAGGCCCTTCGAAATGGTAACAGCCGAACCGATTTTTTAATTTGGTACGAAGAGAAAGGCCAAGGCTCCAGCATTGAGGCCCCCCCAAATGCCGATGCCGTTCAAATAATGACCATTCACAAATCAAAGGGCCTTGAGTTTCCGGTTGTGCTTATGCCACAAGGCAATATGCCAATGAACGATGTGGGCGACGCCTATATATGGCAAGACCTCGAGCCTGCACAATTTGGCGATTATAAAAGATTTCCATTTCGCTCTGACCGTATAAACTGGCAGGAAAGGGGCAATTATCAATTGGCCGAACAATATGCCAAAGCCAAAGACCAAACCCTTCTTGATAACATGAATTTATTGTATGTGGGAATGACAAGGGCAGTTGATAGGCTGCACATTTTTCTTGGTCCATTTACGGGCCGCACCAACAGTTCAAAATTACTCTATATGCGCGATTTTTTTGAAGCGTATTTTGATGAGGCCCCAACCGAAGATACCCAATATGGTTTTAAAGTGTGTTTTGGAGAATCGGAGCCCTTTACAATAACGGCCAATGAAGAACATAGGCCCGACCCTATTGAATGCCATTCGCAAGCCTGGCAAACGCGCATTGCCCTTTCTATAAACGATCCATTGGTTAACGATACCCAATTGGGTAACCGCTTTCACGAGGTAGTGGCGCATTGCTATTCTAAAAAAGATTTTGAAATGGCACTTCAAAACGAAAACGAAACAGAAATAAAGGCACAACTTGAACGCCTGTTGTTCCAAATTAAAACGGAAGAGCACAGGGCTTTTTTTGAAGCCGAGCACATTTGGAACGAAAGGCCATTGTTAAACGATTTAGGCCAAATGCTAAGGCCCGATCGCCTGGTAAAAGACCACAAAGGCCACTACCATTTATTTGACTACAAAACCGGACAGCCAAAGCCTGAGCATGAGGAGCAAATGGCTCTTTATGAAGCCGCTTGTGCTTCGGCTGGCATGCCTCTTCATACCATAAGCCTCCTGTATATTTAAACCCTTAAAAACACAGCTCTATGTACGGTTCTTACCAACAACATTTGCAGAATATTTTAAAGAATATAGAAGAAGAAGGTCTATTTAAGCGCGAAAGAATAATAGCATCGCCTCAGGGTGCCGACATCAAACTAAGCGATGGCAGCGAGGTGATTAACTTTTGCGCCAACAACTATTTGGGTTTGAGCAGTCACCCTCGGGTAATTGAAGCGGCCAAAAATGCCCTCGATACCCATGGGTTTGGCATGAGCAGTGTGCGGTTTATTTGCGGCACTCAAGACATTCACAAGCAGTTGGAAGAAAACATCGCCCGCTTTTTAGGCACCGAAGACACCATTTTATATGCGGCTGCTTTTGATGCCAATGGGGGTGTTTTTGAGCCTTTGTTTACCGAAGATGACGCGATTATCTCCGACAGCCTTAACCATGCCTCCATAATAGATGGGGTACGCTTGTGCAAAGCCGTTCGCTATCGTTACCAAAACAACGACATGAACGATTTGGAAGAGCAGTTGAAAAAAGCAACGGCCCAAAGGTTTAAAATTATAGTTACCGATGGGGTTTTTAGCATGGATGGCTATATAGCACAGCTCGATAAAATTTGCGATTTGGCCGATAAATACGGGGCTTTGGTAATGATGGATGAATGCCACAGCACAGGTTTTATTGGCAATACTGGCCGTGGCACCCACGAATACCACCAGGTTATGGGCAGGGTCGACATTATTACAGGAACCCTGGGTAAGGCTTTAGGAGGCGCAATGGGTGGATTTACCAGCGGCAAAAAAGAGATTATTGAATTGCTGCGTCAGCGCTCCAGGCCATATTTATTCAGTAACTCTTTGGCTCCGGCCATTGTAGGCGCCAGCAATGCTGTATTCGATATTTTAAGCGAAACCACCGATTTGCGCGATAAGGTGATGCAGAATGCCACCTATTTCCGTTCAAAAATGTCGACCGCCGGATTCGACATTAAGCCTGGCATACACCCCATTACCCCGGTTATGCTTTATGATGCTCGATTGGCTCAAACTTTTGCCACCGAGTTGCTTAAAGAAGGCATTTATGTAATTGGTTTCTTTTACCCTGTGGTGCCAAAAAACCAAGCCCGTATAAGGGTTCAACTAAGTGCCGCCCACGAGCAGCACCATCTCGACCGCGCATTAGAAGCCTTTACCAAAGTGGGCAAGGCGCTGGGAGTGGTTTAACCACCAATTAAGGGCTGCCGATAGGCGGCCTTTTTTATTTTCCATTTTCTCAAAATGTCATGGGCCTCCGATATGCGATTATTCACTTTGAGGCGTTAAGAAAAAAAAGCCGAACGGTTTTGGAGCAGCAACAGGCCCTCTAACTTTAAGCCCATGAATTTTATACGTTTCGTTTCTACTTTGCTCGTTTTGTTGGGCATTATCCCGAAGCTTTTAGCGCAACCGGCCGAGCGTTTTAGGCAGCCTTTTGCCAATGGCCAGGGTCTATTTGACCGAGAGCTTTTTGCCAATGCCCAAAGTTTATTGCTCGACCAACTCGAAAGCAGCCAAGGGCTTCAAGCAGAGTTTGTGGCCTACACTGCCGTTCGTTCGGCCCTCGAATTGCTAAATCCCGATGCCGAACGAATGGCCATGAACTTTGAATCGCAATTTCCTGAGAGCCGTTTGCTTCGTCCTTTACAATTGCATACCGCCAATCACTTTTTTATTAACAGAAAATTTTCAAAGGCACGCGAATGGTTCGAAAAAGCAGATGCCGAAGGATATAGCGGTCAAACACAAGACGAAATTGCTTTTAAAACGGCTTACAGCCATTTTGCCGAAGGCCATTATGCCCAGGCCAAACCCCTTTTTCAAAAGGTTCAAAACAGTTCGGGTAATTATAAGGCTTCGGCCATTTATTATACATCTTTTATAGATTATAACGACAGCAACTATGTTCAGGCTGGAGCGGGTTTCGAAAAGCTTAAAAACGACCCACAGTTTGGTCAGGTGGTGCCGTATTATTTAGCTCAGATTTACTACAAAACCGAACGGTATAACGAACTGCTGGAGGTGGCCAACAGCATTTTAAAGCGAGATGAGGTGGTTAGACGCGACGAAGTTGAAAGGCTTTTGGCTGATACTTATTATCGGAAAGCCAATTATGCCGAAGCAGCCATTCATTTCGAGCGTTTTAAAGAATATGGGGGCACTTTTAGGCGCGAAGACCACTACCAATTGGGTTATGCCTATTACCAAACGGCGCGCTATGCCGAAGCCATACAATCGTTTAACCGAATCACTCAGGCCGATGGGCCTTTAAGTCAGGATGCATGGTACCATTTGGGTGATTGCTACCTTAAAACCGGCGATAAAAACAAAGCCCTTACTGCCTTTGAAGCGGCATCTCGCCTGGGTGCCTCCCCCGAAATGAAAAAACAGTCACGTTATCTATATGCCAAACTTAACTATGAGCTACAGGGCCCCTTCGACCCACCGGCCAAAGTAATTGTGGCGTTTGCTAAAGACTATCCCAATACTCCGGAAACCAAATACCTAAACAAGCTATTAGCCGATATCTACATCCGCGAAAAAAACTATGAAAGGGCCCTGGAGGCCATTCGTGAAGCAGGTACTCAAAGCATCGAAATGAAAAGCGCTTACCAAAAAGTAAGCTATTTTAGAGGGATTGAACTGTTTAATGCGGCTAAATACAAAGAGGCCATCGCGGTTTGGAACGATTCCCGGCAGTTTGCCATCAATCCGCAATGGCTGGCCTTAAGTTACTATTGGACCGGTGAAGCGCATTATAGACTGGGCGCTTTTAAAGAAGCCCTTGAAAACTACGAAACCTTTAGAGCCTCATCGGGGGCTTCCGGTACCGACCAATACATTAAAGTACTTTACGATTTGGGGCATGTGCAGCTAAAGCTGAAACAATATGCCAACAGCATAACCAATTTTAAAAATTTTATTGCTGCTTATAAAACCGAAGACGCACGGAGAAGCGATGCCCGATTAAGAGCCGCCGATGCCCATTTTGTGGGTTCTGCCTACGCCCAAGCTTTGGAATTATACAAAGAAGCCCTTCGATTTAATTCTAAAGAAGGCGACTATGCATTACTTCAAAAAGGCATGTGCGAAGGTTTGCTGGGGCGAGAAGATGACAAAATATCGAGTTTGAGCAAATTGGAACGAGACTTCCCCAATTCAAATTATTTGGCCGAAGCTTCTTTTGAAAAAGCCTCCAGTTTATTGCGCCTCGATAAAAACACAGACGCTTTGAATGCGTTCGAAGCGTTCAGAATCAAGCATCAAAATCATCCTTTGGCCCGACAAGCGCTTTTAAATGAAGGATTGGTATTGCGGAACCTCGACCGGCAAGCCGAAGCGGTAAGCAAACTTAAAAAAGTGGTTGAAGATTACCCTTCTACCCGCGAAGCCAAAGAAGCCATCAGTTTCGCTCGTTTGGTATATGCCGATATGGGTCAGCTGGATGCCTATATAGAATGGGTGCAGAAAATAGACTTTGCGAATGTAAAAGAGGCCCAATTAGATAGCACTCTATACAACAGTGGTTATGAATATTATGCATTAGGCGATTGCAGTAAATCGGTCACTGAATTTGGCCATTACTTAAAGCGTTTTCCTAAAGGGTTGTTTGTACTCAATGCGCATTACTTCAGAGCCACTTGTCTCGAAAAATCGGGCGATTTACAAGCTGCCCAAACCCATTGGCAACAACTTTTCAATTTGGGCAACCACGAATACAGTGCCGAATCGGCTTTTAAACTTGGATTATGGGCATTTAACAAAAGCGACTTTTCTGCTGCCAAGAACTATTTCAATGCACCGGCTATGCAGAATAACGAACGCTTGGTTCGCGACAGCCGAATTTACAGGCTGCGTATGGCCGAGCAAGCCCAGAATAACAGCCTTATTTTAAGCTTAGCTGAGGCCATTTTACTCGACGATAAATCGGCCCCGGAACATAAAACCGAAGCCCTTTTGGAAAGAGCCAGAACGTTTATGGTACTAAACAACGGGGCTGCTGCAAAAGCCGATTTTGAGATTCTGTACCAAAACCCTAAAGATGTTTCTGCCGCCGAAGCAGGATTTAACTTGGCTAAAATTGCCTTCGAGGCCGGGCAGTTCGCTCAAAGCATCGAACAAATTTATGCCTATATGGAGCGCACCCCGGGCTTTGTACAATGGAGAGAACAAGGCTTGGCCCTTTTGTTTGAGAATTTCTTGGCTATTAACGATTATTTTCAAGCACGTTATACCCTCGAACATTTAGAAAAAACAGCTTCAACACCCGATGTACGCAATAGACTTCCGGCTATGATGGCCAAACTTCAAAAGGCCGAAAAAGGCGAAACCCAAACCGAGGCCTCCAAAAATCAGCCGACTTTGAACATAGAAAACGACCTGCCCGAATTAAGCATTCCGAATGAAGCACCCGATAATGAATAAGTTAATCTGTCTATCTGCCTTCATTTTATTTTCGCAGACCATAAGAGCACAAGAAAATCTGGGCAATGTAGAGCTTACAGTTATAGAACGTTATAAAGGCAAAATTGCCGAATCGGTAAAAATAGCCCAAAACGCCAATTTTGTTGATACACTCAGCCAAAAACTGAGTATGCGATACGAGGTTCCAAGCAGCGCTTTGCAATTTAGCTTTAGACCTAAACCGCTAAAGCCTATGCTGATTTCGAAGCAAACGGTTTCGGTTTTACCTAAATACCACATCGATTTGGGGTTTGGGAATTACGGCTTGTTTACCGCCCATTTAGGAGCGAACAGCGGGCGTTCTTCTAAATACCAATGGGGCGCTCAGTGGGAGCACAACAGCTTACAATCGGGGGTGCAAAACACGCCCTTCGAAAACAACCCTTTTTACCAAAGCCGTTTTCAGGCGCATATTAAAAATTTTCTCGGCAAGTTTACCCTTCAAAACAAGCTTGAAGCCCGATTTGATGGATTGCGGTATTATGGTTTCGATGCTAACGAAGCCTTGGCCCTTAATCTGGGAGAGCAGGCCGAAAATCAAGCTTATCAAAGCTATACGTGGTCTTCGGGTTATTTTCGTACGCACCTTTTAAACAATAAGACCCATTTTGATGGTGTAAACGCCGAATTTCAGCATTTTCGAGACGCTTTTGGAAACAGCGAAAACCGATTCTGGGCAGGGCAAAACAGCCAAATTATGTTACACGATCAGGCACTTAAGCTGGAAGCCCATACCGAAATCATCAATACAACTTTCGATAGTTTAACTCAGATTCAGCGCGGATTTTATCGATTTGGACTCAAACCCGGACTTAAAAAAGAATGGGCTGGATTGAATTTCTTATTAGCGGCCGAAATAGGATACAATGGTTACAACGAAACAAGTTTTAAAGGAGGTAGCAATGGTTTTTATCTCTTGCCCGAATTAAGAGCAGAATACAGCTTTGTGCCTACCTATTTCAGTGCTTTCGTACAAATTTACAGCACGCTAAACAACCAGTCCTACAGCCGAATAGTTAGTATTAACCCTTTTGTGCTTCCGGCCATCAATCAAGAAATTAGCAGTACCGACCACTATGGATTAGGTCTAAAAGGGCGCATCATCGAAAACTTGGCATTTTCTTTACTAGGTGAATTCAAACAAGTTGATAATCTATTGGTTTTTTACCGCGATCCGGATTATAACCAAACCGGAGCCCCGGGCTTTAGCGCCAAGTTCGACCATGCCGATTTACTCACCTTCGAAGGCGAATTGGCCTATACAAACACTCTATTAGACCTTAGCGCTTCGTTAAGCTTTACTTCTTACAGTATGGACAGTCTTGAAGCCCCGTATCATATTGCGCCTTTGCAAGCACAATTTGCCGGAACGTATAAATTTCACCCCAAAATGGAAGTGGGCACACAGCTTTGGCTTGTTGGCGAACGTAGGGCCTTTTCGAGCCGCTTACAGCGCGAGGCTGAAGCCATATTAGCATCTTATGCCGATTTATCGCTGAATTTTGGCTACAAATACAACGATTACCTAAGCGCTCATCTCCACCTCGACAACTTATTAGGTCAACGCTATAATATTTGGCTAGGGTATCAAAGCGTGGGCCCTCAAATTGGCCTTCGAATTGCGTACAGGTTTTAATAGTATTTAAATATCCTTAGGAAATCCACGAGGTTCCAAATAAAAAAAGCACCCCAATTTGGAGCGCTCTTTTTATTTTAAAGAAACTTTTTATTTGGAGGTTTGCTCCTTGTCGGCTTCTTTGTCTTTGTCTTTGTCTTTGGATTTGCTGCTTTCTTTTGCGGGCAAATACTGGGCGCTGAGCTCGCGAGATATGGCCGATTTTTCAATGCGAAGTCGGCTGTTTTCGCATTCTATAATCACTTGTTTATCGAGTATTTCGAGCACCTTGCCGTGTATGCCTGATGAGGTCACAATACGCATGCCTTTGCTGATTTCGGATTGAAACTTCCCCTCTTCTTTTTGCTTTTTAATCTGCGGACGGAAAAAAAAGAAATACATGACCAATAACAAAAGGCCAAACATAATAAGAGAGGATGCGCCTCCACCTCCGGGCGCGGCTTGTAATAGGGTTGCGAGCATTATTGGGATATGGGGATTAGTTTGGGGTAACTGTTACTTCGGCTGACTCAACTTTTTTAGGTGCATTCGGATCAGCAAGTACTTCAGCGTTGATTTCGAGGGTATACACATTGGGAATGGTGTTGGCGTTAATGGTTACGCGTTTGTTTTGCGACCCGGCGCGGCCCTGGCTGTTGAAAGAAACTTTGATTTCACCTGTGTTACCTGGGGCGATGGGTTCGCGTGGAAACTGAGGCACAGTGCATCCGCAACTGCCTTGGGCATTGGAAATAATAAGAGGGGCGTTGCCGGTGTTTTTAAACTTGAAAATGTGTTCGGCTACTTCACCCTCTTTAATTTGACCAAAGTTCCAGGTTTCCTCTTCGAAAGTAAATGCCGGTGTTCCGGCAGCGGCCACCGATTCAGCGTTTAATCCATTTTCGGTGGTGGAGTTGTTGATTTTGCTGCTGGCATCATTGCAGGCAGTTAGCACGGCCAAAGCCAAAGCTAAAAACAGGGTATTGCGCATTTTGGGTTGATTTTAGGTTTATTGTTTGGGCAAATTTAGCTTTCGAGCAGTCCTCTGCCAACCTTACTTATTTTTCCGGCTTCCTTGAGCTCTTTAAGGAGTTTATCGAGAATACCATTGATAAAGATGCTGCTTTTTGGGGTGCTGTATTCTTTTGATAGCTCGATGTATTCGTTCATAGTCACTTTGGTGGGTACCGTAGAAAAGTGTTGAAACTCGGCTAAGGCCATTTTCATTAAGATGGTATCAATAAGAGCAATGCGGTCCATTTCCCAGTTTTGCGCTTTTTCGGCAATAAGCTCGTCGGCCTGTTTGCTCATTTGCAAGCATTTTCTAAACAAAATGCCCCCAAAACTCCGGTCTTCATCGTCTTTGTACAGAGGCAAAAGAAACTGATGGCCACTTGTTTTGTTGTTGGTTTTACGAAGTGTTTTTTCTATCATAATTTGGGCGGCATCCAAATCATCGGCCCAATGCATATTGCGGTCTTCGTAAATCTGGTGAAAGGTTTCGTTGCGTACTATAAAAGTGTCATAAATTTTGCGAATAATGCGTTTGTCTTCTTCCCAGGTATTTTCGGGCGATTGCAGATAGGCCTGAAAAAGCTCACTTTTCTTAATGTCTTGGTATAGCTTAAGAATAATGTTGCGTTCTTCAGACCAGTTTATTTTGCGGTCTTCGCAGGCCTTTACGAAGGCATCGCTATCGCCTAAAGTGGTTAAAAAAAAGTTGTTAACGAATTTCCTGTTTGGGTTAAGATCTTCGGCTGTGGGCAGCTTTTTATTAAGGGCCAATTCTATATAATGCTCGGCTGCTAAGCGCAATTCATGCAGAAGGCGCAATTCGTACAAATACAAATCGTAAATACGCTCAATACTTAAATTGAGGTTTTTTTCGAGTGCAATGCTATCGGGTTTGTCTGTTTGAAAATAAGCATACAAGGCCTGCATGACCTTAATTCGGATGTGATGTCTAGAGAGCATGTAAGGCGTCGTTGGCGTTGAAAAACAAGTAAAGCAGAGTGGGGGGATTAATTCTTCTTGGCCAGGCGAGCATTTTCTACCCTTTGAGCGGCTACTTGAAGGGCAGCTTGATGGGGGGTAATTTTGTTTTTTGAAGCAGTTTCGAAAATATGCAAGGCTGTTTCGCGAATGCCTTCAGTTTTGCGAAGGGCTTCGGCCCGGTCGTAATGGGCTATTTCAGAGTAAACATTAATCAAACCGCCTGCGTTTATTAAAAAATCGGGGGCATACAAAATGCCTTTGTCAACAAGCATTTGCCCGTGTTTGTCTTCGTTCGCCAATTGGTTGTTGGCCGCACCGGCTACAATTTGGGCCTTTAAACTGCCAATGGATTGATCATTTAAAGTGGCACCTAAAGCGCATGGGGCATAAATATCCATATCAAAATCGTAAACGGCGTTTACATCCACCACATTAGCACGATAAGTTTCTGATACTTGGGCGATGCGGTCAGCGTAAATATCGCTTATAAAAACGTCAGCACCGGCATCACTAAGGTGTTTTACCAAGGTTTCGCCCACATGGCCTACGCCTTGTACCAAAACCCTTTTTCCTTGTAAACTGTCGTTCCCCCATTTAAAGGCCGCAGCAGCTTGCATGCCAACAAAAACGCCATAGGCTGTTACTGGAGAAGGGTCGCCACTTCCACCCATTTCTACCGGAATACCGGTAACATGTTTGGTACTTTTGAGCACCGAAACCATATCGGAAGTGTTAATGCCCACATCTTCGGCTGTAATGTAGCGGCCGGATAGGCTATCTACAAATCGACCAAAGGCTTCCATCATTTTAGGCGTTTTGTGTTGGCGGGCATCCCCAATAATAACGGCTTTTCCTCCTCCTAAATTAAGACCTGATATGGCCGCTTTAAAAGTCATACCACGGCTAAGGCGCAAAACATCCCGCAGGGCGGCCGATTCGTCTGTATAGGCCCACATACGCGTTCCACCCAAGGCTGGGCCCAGAACCGTGCTGTGAATTCCGATTATGGCTTTTAAATTGGTTTCCGGATCGTGGCAAAACACCACTTGTTCATGATTTTGAAATGACAAATTGCCAAAAACGGCTTCAGAATTCTCCATGGTTTGCGCAAACAAAGAACGGTCGTTCATTAGTTGATTGATGGTTAAACAGTGAACCTAGGTATTACTACCTTTGTAGCTGTTGAGCGGTGCGGCGAAGGTACCGTAAAAAGGCCTTAGCCAAAACCCGAAAACCTAAGAATTATGAAAGCACTATGGCATTTAAATAAATACTTCATTCGATACAAATGGCGTCTTTTATTGGGTTTTTTGTTTGTTGTTATCTCGGTGATTTTCAAAATTTTTCCGGCCCAATTGGTTCGAACCTCATTTGATTCTGTAGAACAGGTAGTAACCCAATACAGGGCAGGCGAAATAAACGATATGGGCAATTTGCGCCAAAGTTTGCTTTTATACGGATTGGGAATCATCGTCTCGGCCTTGCTCTCAGGGGTGTTCATGTTTTTTATGCGCCAAACCATTATAGTGATATCGAGGTATATTGAATTTGACTTAAAAAACGAAATCTACGAACACTACCAAAAGCTGTCGCTTAGCTTCTACAAACGAAACAGTACCGGCGACTTAATGAACCGAATTAGTGAAGATGTAAGCCGTGTCAGAATGTACATAGGTCCGGCAGTAATGTATGCGGTAAACGTTTTCTTCACTTTGGTTATCGTAATTGCCATAATGATAGATATAAATCCTACGCTAACATTTTATGTATTGTTGCCCTTGCCTTTGTTGTCTTATGCTATTTATCGAATAAGCCAAACCATTAACCACCGAAGCGAGCGGGTTCAAAGTACGTTAAGCGATATTTCTACTTTTGTTCAGGAAGCTTTTTCGGGCATAAGGGTGGTAAAGGCCTATACTCAAGAAAAAAGGAGCTCTCAGTCCTTTAACGATCTGGCCAACCACTATAAAAATGTTCAAGAGGGCTTGTTTAAAGTAAATGCTTTGTTCTTCCCCATGATGATGCTTCTCATTGGATTAAGTACACTTATCACAGTTTATGTAGGTGGACTCGAATCTATTCATGGGGAAATAAGTGCCGGTAACATTGCCGAATTTATTTTGTATGTTAACATGCTTACATGGCCTGTGGCTTCTATTGGTTGGGTTACTAGTATTGTGCAAAGAGCAGAAGCTTCGCAAGAACGGATTAATGCATTCTTAAAAACGCCTCCTGAAATAGTGACTTCACCTGGCGCAGTCAAAGACTATGGCAACAGCATTGCCTTCAGAAATGTGAGCTTTACCTACCCCGATACTGGAATAGCAGCCATTAAAAACCTGAGCTTTGAAATAGCTTCGGGGCAAACCCTTGCCATTGTAGGTCGAACCGGCAGCGGCAAAAGCACTTTGGCGAATTTGGTGCTAAGATTAATGGATACTACAGAAGGCGAGGTGCAAATAGGAGGGGTCAATATTAAAAATGTTGATCTAAATGTATTAAGGCAAAAGACTGGTTATGTGCCACAAGAAGCCTTTTTGTTTTCTGATACCATTGCCAACAACATAGGCTTCTCAAGACAAACATTCGACCAAAATGAGATTGAAACAGCAGCCAAACAAGCTGAGGTTTACACCAATATTGAAGAGTTTCCTCAAAAATTTGAAACCAAAGTAGGGGAGCGCGGCATAACGCTAAGTGGTGGACAAAAACAGAGGGTATCTATAGCTAGAGCGTTAATTCACCAGCCTGAAATATTAATTTTCGACGATTGCCTTTCGGCGGTTGATACCGAAACGGAAGAAAGAATTCTTCAAAATTTAAAGCAACTCACTAAAAACCGCACTACGCTGATAATCAGTCATAGAGTATCGACTGTGAAGCATGCCGACCATATTTTAGTACTTGGAAATGGCGAACTTTTAGAAGAAGGCTCGCATGAAGATTTGTTAGAAAGAAAAGGAGAGTATTTTAGTCTCTACGAAAAACAACTGCGCGAACAGCACGAACACACGGTATAAATCACACATTTAGAGAGGGATAATAAACTCAAACCCATGAACGACAAAGGGCGAAAGGACAAAGAAGAAGTGTTTAGTAAAGTGATGAGGGCCGGAAAACGCACGTATTTCTTCGATGTGCGGGCCACAAGAGCCGACGATTATTACATCACCATTACCGAAAGTCGGAAACAAAGCAACGATGATGGAAGTGCATTCTATAAGAAGCATAAAATCTTCCTTTACAAGGAAGATTTTATAGAGTTTTTCGATACACTTCAGGAAGTAATTCAATTTGTAGCCGATAATAAGGGGGAAGATTATATAACATCAGGCTCTGAAGCTTATGAAGGCTACGATGACAACCAAGATTTAGATAACCCTCAAACCAACGAAGATTTTGAGCCTAAAGAAAACAAAAGCAACGAGGGCGACAGATTTACAAATGTGAGCTTCGACGATTTGTAACACCTGCTAACTTTTTAAAATAAGGGCCCATATTGCCTGTTTACCCCTTAATAAAAGCTACCTTTAAGCCCCCGAAACTCTGGGTTATCGGGGGCTTTACTTTGTTCAAAAAGAAATAGTTAAATACTTATTATGGCAAAAATAGTCGCCATTGCCAACCAAAAGGGTGGCGTGGGAAAAACCACAACAGCCGTAAATTTGGCTGCTGCACTTGGCGTTTTAGAGCGCAAGGTATTGGTGGTGGATGCCGACCCCCAAGCCAATGCTACCAGCAATTTGGGCATTGATGTAGAAAATGTAGAACAGGGTACCTATGAAGTTCTAGAACATCAAGTAGAAGCCTCTAAAGCCATTTTAAAATCGCAGGCCCCTAACGTAGACATCATGCCGTCTTCAATAGATTTGGTGGCGGCCGAAATAGAATTGGTAGACCGAAAAAAGCGTGAATACATGCTCAAAACGGCTCTTAAACCATTGGATGGAGCATACGATTATATCATTATTGATTGTGCCCCTTCTTTGGGACTTATTACCCTTAACGCTTTAACAGCAGCCAATTCGGTTCTAATTCCAATTCAATGCGAATATTTTGCGTTGGAAGGCTTAGGCAAATTGCTTAATACAGTTAAAAGTGTTCAGCAAATTCACAACAGCGATTTAGAAATAGAAGGCCTTTTGCTTACTATGTACGACAGCCGTTTAAGGCTTTCAAATCAAGTGGTAGACGAGGTAAAAACCCATTTTCAGCAATTGGTGTTTCAAACGGTTATACAACGTAATGTGAGACTGAGCGAAGCCCCTAGCTACGGGGTAAACATCATTACCTACGATGCTGCAAGCACGGGTGCCGTGAATTATCTTAATTTGGCACAAGAATTCTTGCGTAACAATGAGAAGAATTTGAAAGAAACCAGCAAGAAGTGATGGCAGAAAAACGCAAGGCGCTTGGTAAAGGTCTATCGGCTTTGCTCAAAGACCCAAGAGTAGAAATTGAAAGCGCTGATGACAGCGGGGCCGAAGAGTTGGTGGGCTCAATAGCCGAAATTCCGGTAGAAGATGTAGAAGCAAACCGCTGGCAACCTCGTACTTTTTTCGATCAGGAAGCCCTCAACGAATTGGCAGCTTCTATTTTGGAATTGGGCGTTATACAGCCCATTACAGTTAGACGGGCCAAAAACAAAAAGTACGAACTTATTTCAGGCGAAAGGCGTTTACGGGCGGCTAAATTGGCTGGTCTCGATCGCATCCCGGCTTACATTCGTTTGGCCAATGATCAGGGTATGCTCGAAATGGCCTTGGTTGAAAACATTCAGCGCGAGCAACTCGATGCCATTGAGGTAGCTCTAAGTTACCAGCGTCTGCTTGATGAATGCCAAATAACACAAGATGAAATGAGCAAGCGTGTTGGAAAAAAGCGGTCAACTGTTACCAATTATCTGCGCTTACTCAAGTTGCCTCCTATTATTCAGGCGGGAATTCGAGACCGCATGCTAAGCATGGGGCATGCCAGGGCCTTGGTGAATCTTGAAAAAGAAGAATGGCAGCTGGATATTTATAAAGAAATAGTTTCGAAAGGCCTTAGCGTTAGACAAGTAGAAGCTAAAGTTCAAAATCTTCAAAAGCCCGATTCTGTACAAGCAGTGGTTTCAAAAGCCCAATCGCCTCATTTGAAAGCCCTAAATACCGAATTAAGCCATTTGCTCAATACCAAAGTAGAATTAAAAGAAAAAGCCTCAGGTGAAGGTGAAATTGTTATTCGTTACCACAATAACGACGAACTAGAGCGCATTATATCTGTATTTAAACCGTAAATGCAAAAATCAACGGCTTTTTTTCTGATTGGTCTGGCTTTTTCACTTAGAGCATGGGCTCAGCCTTATGCGGCTGAAATAGAAAAAATTAGCCGCGAAGATTCTCTTAAAATCAATGAACACAGTATAGCCAGGGCAACATGGAGGTCAACAATGATTCCGGGATGGGGACAACTGTACAACAAAAAGTACTGGAAAGCCCCGGTAGTTTGGGCCACAATGGGCACTACCATTGGTTTTGCAGTTTTTAACCATGGCGAGTTTAAACGTTATCAAAATGCTCTTGATTTAAGGGTAGATGGCAATTCAGAAACCATAGACGAATTTGAAGGTCTGTACAACAATAACCAATTAATTCTTCTCGAAAACACCTACAGGCGTTGGCGCGATCTTTCTATAATTCTCACGGTTGGGGTATATGCCCTTAATATACTGGATGCCTATGTAGACGCGCATTTGTTTTATTTTGACGTTAGCGACGATTTAAGTCTTCAAATTCAACCCACATGGTGGCAGGTTCCGGGCGCCGCACAAACCGGTAGTGGACTAAAACTTAGTTTGGCATTAAAATGAAAATAGCGCTGCTTGGATATGGGAAAATGGGAAAAGCCATAGAGGTAGAAGCCTTGGCCAAAGGGCATGAAATTGTAATGAAAGCCAATAGTCAATGGACTCTTTTTACCAATCCTAAACCTGAAGTGGCCATCGAATTTAGCCGTCCTGAAAGTGCTTTCGAAAACCTGAAACGTTGCTTCGAGCATGGGGTACCCGTGGTGTGCGGAACCACTGGTTGGCTTGAAAATTGGTCTGAAGCTGTTGAACTTTGCAATAAAAATGAAGGCAGTTTGCTCTACGCACCCAATTTTTCGATAGGGGTAAACCTCTTTTTTGCCCTCAACCAAACTTTGGCCCATTGGATGTGCCAATACCCCGAATATGTTCCTGGCGTATTTGAGGCGCATCATATTCAAAAACTCGACAAACCCAGCGGAACAGCTGTTGCCCTCTTGAATCAATTGCTTAGAGCTTTAAATGGGTATTCTAACTGGTCGCTAAACAAGCCTGAGGCCAACGAAATAGGGGTTGAAGTACTGCGTTCTGGTGAAATTACTGGCACCCATATTGTGCGATACAAAGGGCCATTCGACGAAATAGAAATAACCCACAAGGCCCATTCGCGCCGCGGATTTGCCTTAGGTGCCTTGATGGCCGCCGAGTGGTTGGTGAATAAAACCGGCATCTATGCCATGGAAGATCTGTTAAACCTTAAAAAATAACCATGAGTCTAAACCTTTTGCAGTATTTATTGCTCATCGAATTAGCATCTTCGGTTTACTTATTTAAATATTTTCAATCGGCCAATAAATCGCTTTGGCTGGCTTTTATTCCGGTTTACAAAACCGTGTTGGTGATGCAATTAACCAAACGTCCAGCTTGGCACACGGTATTTTATTTTATTCCAATTGTAAATCATGTTATGTGGGTGGTTTCCGCCTATGAACTGCTTCATGCTTTTGGAAAGCGGAAATGGATGGATTTAGGCATTTCGGTTGGCACTCTTGGCTTGTATTTCGCCATATTGCCCTGGAAAGAAAAGCTGGAGTACAGCGGAGTTGATCCGCAAACCATGAGAAAACAGTTGGGCGAATTTGTTCCATCTGCTTTATTCGCTATTGTTGCAGCAACCGTTATCAGGACTTTTAGCTTTGAAGCCTATACCATCCCCACCAGTTCTATGGAAAAGAGCCTAATGGTGGGTGATTTTTTGTTTGTGAGCAAATTACATTACGGCAGCCGCATGCCCATTACCCCTTTAACGTTGCCGCTTTTACATGCCAATGTTCCTTTGGCCGGTTGGCCTTCATTTATAGAATGGGTTAAGTTTCCATACAGCCGTTTGCCCAAAATCCATTCTGTAAAGCGAGGTGAAAGTGTGGTGTTTAATTATCCGATGGAGTCGAATTTACCAGTAGATAAGAGAGCCAACTACGTGAAACGCTGTATAGGCTTACCGGGCGATACGCTTCTTATCAAAAACAATGAGGTTTTCATAGGTCAAGAGCGTTGGGTATTCTCCGATAGAGCCAATCCTCAAACCAGTTATTACATTCAAACCAATGGTTTAGGCTTTAATCGAAAAAAGCTTAAGGAGAATTTTGATATTAATTATTTGGATGAAAAGCAGCAAAAAGCAAACAACGATTATGGCGATTTTCTGCAATACAG
This sequence comes from Chryseobacterium gleum, assembly GCA_945883565.1. Classification (GTDB taxonomy): domain Bacteria; phylum Bacteroidota; class Bacteroidia; order Flavobacteriales; family Schleiferiaceae; genus RFXV01. Next base: position 137,940 of record CAMCXO010000004.1, on the reverse strand, counting down.
CCAAACAGAATATATCGGAAGCATATCAAACAACCATATTGAGGCATTTAAAAAGTTACCCAATGTGATTAAAGTTATTCCATTAAACAGTCCTCAAAACTTTAGCGATTTGCCGGCAGAAACACCTGAATTGTTAAAGCGCTATTACGCAGAAATAGTACCAGGTGGTAGGGAGTTTTTTATGAATTCTTTTCATTCAGATGAATTGGACTTCAATTGGTCGCGCGACAATTATGGTCCTCTTTACATTCCGGCAAAAGGCAAAACCATTAATTTAAACGATAAAAGCTTACGAATGTATGGGCGTTGCATAGAAATTTACGAGGGACACACCCTGGAGCGAACCGAAGACAATGGATTTTTAATAGATGGCAAACCCGCTACAACATATACTTTCGGTATGGACTATTACTGGATGATGGGCGATAACCGCCACAACTCTTCCGATTCGCGATACTGGGGTTTTGTTCCGGAAGACCATATTGTAGGCAAACCGGTATTTATTTGGATGAGCTTCGATAAGTATGCCTATGGTTTTAATAAAATTCGAACCGAAAGGGTGTTTACTACGGTTCATGGTGAAGGCAAACGAATAAGTTATTTTTGGCCTATTGTAGGCATAACGCTTTTATACAGTTTATGGAATCGCCGTCGTAAAAAGAAAGCCGAAGCCCTTAATATCTGAATTTGGTAAAGCTCAGTACGGCCTATTTTCCTCCTATTAGCTGGTTTGCGCTGGCGTTAAAAAGTCAGGTGGAGCTTGAATTTTGCGAAAACTTTTTAAAACAGTCGTACAGAAACCGTTGCCATTTAACCAATGCCGGAGGTTTACAGGCCCTAAGCATTCCGGTAGAACACAATGGAAAAGTGCCAATTGGCGAAATTCGGATATCGTATAAAGAAAATTGGCAGCAAATTCACCTTAGGGCTTTAGAGTCAGCTTATTTTAACAGTCCGTATTTTGAAGAATTACATTCTGAATTGTTAAATATGTATAAGCATTTTAAACCTGAATATTTGTGGTCTTGGAATTTTAATACCATTCAATGGTTATGTAAGTGGTTGAATATTAAACTTGAAATACATCAAAGTAAAGTATTTAAACCTGAAAGTACAGAAGCGGAAGGGGATTTCCGGTATTCTATTCATCCTAAAAAGCCCGAACTTTTCTGTTTTCCAACTTACAATCAAGTATTTGAACATAAAATAGGATTTATAGAAGGCCTTAGTACCCTTGACTTACTTTGTCAACTAGGCCCCGACGCCTATTCATATTTGTACAACTTGAAAAGGAAAAATGAAGGCTAAGAATGAAAAGCGAAACCGTTTGGCTATAGGAAAGCTGATAACAAAAAAAACCTAAACCTTCTTGCAAGGGTTTAGGGTTCTAGGTTGTGGAGCTGGCGGGAGTCGAACCCGCGTCCAAACAGGGACACGCAATGCTTTCTACATGCTTAGGTTGCAATTGGTTTTCGGTATGTGTCCGGCCACAACCAGCCTAACAAATACTTAGCTGTTATTTCTCGACAAACCCGCACAGCAAGAGATTGTCCAGTCCGGTTTTGCTGCACCTCCTAATCGAACGCCACCAGACGTGGGCTTTCGGGAAATGGCTTGCTCACATACCTTGTATGCAATTAGCTTAATCGGCTATCGCTCGATTAGGCGGCAAGCGCGTAGTTGTTATCGCCAGTTATGGTTTGAGGCATGATATTAACGGGCTACATCCCCATGGCCCGGCATGCTTACATTTCGCCTCAGCCTGCTGTCAAAACCAGTCAGCCCCGGCAAATGAGCCCGCAAAGATAAGCTATATTCGCGGCTATGTTTACATACCCCCTCAACATTGGTCTTATTGCTGAAACCAAGCTGCCACCCGATAAGCGCGTGGTGCTTAGTCCGAAGCAATGTGCAGCCATTCAGCAAGCCCACCCTGAGCTAAAATTTTGGGTGCAATCGAGTGAAATAAGAATATTTTCTAATCAAGAATACCTGAACGAAGGGATACAGGTAGTGGATGATCTTAACCATTGTGAACTACTGCTTGGGGTAAAGGAGGTGGCTGTAAATGCTTTGATTCCAAACAAAACTTATATGTTTTTTTCGCATACCTTTAAAAAACAAGCAGCCAACAAAGCTTTACTTCGGGCTATTTTAGATAAACACATTCGGCTTATAGACTGGGAACTTCTTACCGACGAATCAGAAAGACGTCTCATTGGGTTTGGAAAATATGCTGGTATTGTGGGGGCATATAATGGCTTGTTGGCCTGGGGACTTCTAAAAAATAGCTTTAGTCTTAAACCGGCCAATCAACTATTTGATAGAAGTGAAATGAGGAAAGAATTGAAAAAGGTAAGGCTTCCAAACAACTTTAAATTGGTTACCACTGGCAGAGGTAGGGTAGCAAGTGGTATTTTAGAAGTGCTTCGCGATTTGGGAATGCGTGAAGTTCGCGCCTTCGATTTTTTGATGCAAACCTTTAACGAACCTGTGTTTACCAGCTTAGGGGTTCAAGATTATGTGAGGCGCTTAGATGGCCGTGTGTTTAGAAATGCTGATTTTTATGCTAATCCGGAGCAATTCGAATCGGCTTTTACTCCCTTTACCAAAGTGGCTCATCTTTATATATCCGGGCATTATTGGGAAAAAGGAAGCCCCATTTTTTTCGATAAACACGATGTTCAGGCCCCTGATTTTAGCGTAGAACTCGTAGCCGATGTTAGTTGCGATGTAGAAGGTCCAATAGCCACTACTTTGCGTACTTCAACCATAGCTGAGCCATTGTACGGTTACAACCGTTTTACCGGAGATGAAGTAAAGTTTGGTAGCACGAATTCAGTTGGCGTGATGGCAGTTGACAATTTGCCATGTGAATTGCCGCGCGATGCCTCTGAAGATTTTGGCAAAGAGTTCATCTTCAATATTCTGCCTCATTTCTTTAATGGAGATGCTGAAAGTGTTCTCAACAAGGCCATGGAAACTGAAGGAGGCACGCTCACCAACGATTTCAAGTATTTATCGGATTATGTAGGTCTGGTGGTTTAAAACCCCTCGCCATTTTTCCTAAAGAAAATGGGCTAAGGCCTTTAAAGCCGCTGTCTCGGTTCTTAATCTGTAATGCCCAAGCGATAAGCCAACATAGCCATTATTTTCGGCCAATTCAACCTCTTCAGGGCTGAAATCGCCTTCAGGTCCTATAAGAATGGTGACAGCAGTTTTAGGCAAAATATGTAGATCTTGTTTGGTAGAGGGAATGCAGTGAGCGATAAAACAAGGGTTTTTGTTCAATGAATTATTCTTAATAAACCTCTCTAAACTTTGGAAACTATTAATCAAGGGTAGTTTTGAACGTAACGATTGTTTCATAGCAGAAACGGCAATTTTTTCCCATCGATCGGTTCTAATATGCCGGCGTTCGCTACGTGTACAATGTAAGGGACTGATTTGTGCAACGCCCATTTCCACAGCTTTTTCTACCAACCATTCCATTCGATCGGCATTTTTGGTTGGCGCTATGGCCAAATGAACGGGATTTTGAGAAAAACCATAAGCATCTTCCCAGCTAGATTGAAGTTGAAGACCGCACTTTTTTTCGTTGCTGTTCAGCAATATAGCCGAGAAAAAAGAACCTTGTCCGTTTGTAACTTGAATGCTCTCGCCAGGATTTAATCGCAAGACTTTAAGGGCGTGAAAGGCCTCTTCGAGAGGTAAAAAAGGGTCATTCGGGAAGTTTGGTGCGTAGAACAAGTTCATGCACCTATTTTATCGCGTTTTGTAGGTCCGCCTGTTTTTTGATTTTGCTTTTCGATATAGGCAATCATTTTGCCAGCCACATCAATTCCGGTAGCTTTTTCAACACCTTTTAATCCAGGAGAGGAGTTCACTTCCAAAATAAGTGGTCCACGTTTAGATCGCAGCATATCTACTCCTGCCATGTCTAAGCCTAACGCCTTAGACGCTTTTACTGCCATTTCTTTTTCTGTTTTACTCAATTTAACCGGAATACCACTGCCCCCGCGGTGTAAATTGCTTCTAAACTCACCCTCTTTGCTTTGTCGTTGGTAGGCAGCAACCACTTTCCCATCTATTACAATACATCGAATATCAGCCCCTTTTGCTTCTTCTATAAACTCTTGAACCAAAATATTGGCCGAAATACCATAAAAAGCTTCTATAACACTGCGGGCAGCCGTGTCGGTTTCGGCCAATACCACCCCAAGGCCTTGAGTACCCTCTAGAAGTTTCACTATTAAAGGTGCTCCACCCACTTGCTGAATGAGATGATTAACATCGCTAGGGTTTCTTGCAAATGCAGTTTTTGGAATACCAACACCATGGCGGGCCAAAATCTGCATCGCACGAAGCTTATCGCGCGAACGTACTAAAGCCAAAGAACTAACTGTTGTAAACACCTTTTTCATTTCGAACTGCCGAATAATGGAGCTGCCATAAAACGTAACACTGGCTCCAATTCTCGGAATAATGGCATCTACCTCGCTCACCACATGGTCTTTATAGTAAACATTATTATGACCGCTTTCCATTACCACATAAGCACGTGTATGGTTCATCACTTTTGCTGTATGCCCTCTTTTTAAAGCTGCTTCTACAAGCCTTTGTGTAGAATACAATTGTGGGTTGGTAGAAAGAATTATAATATTCATTTGGATAATACCTCTTTCGAAATCTTTGAATGGAAAGATACATGATGTAATGTTACATCAACTAAGAACCTTCCTTTAAGAAATCGTTTCCCCAATAATATGGGAAATCGCATTTTACCTCTGTCGCTTAATGTGAATTCTGTTTTAAATGTGCGGCCCATGAATTGTATTTTGGTTTTGATAGAAAACCGATTTTGAGCATTTCCAAATGAGCTTTTTACTTTTCGCTCTTTAAAATCGTACGCTCTAAATGCCTGCTGGCAATAAGCGGGATGGGCCGGATCAAGTAAATAGAATTGAACAAAAGGTTTTTCTTCCGTTTCGATTAGTTGAACTTTATGACAATGTAAAGCTGAGGTATTGGCTCCCGTATCAATTTTACAATCAATGTTTTCCATTCCAAACTCAACAAAGTCGATTTTATCTGTTAAACCGATGGTTTGTTTAGAACGGGCCTTCATATCTAAAGACGTTCGCGAAATTCGTTCACGATGGTCGACAAAAACTGACGTTCTTCCCAATAGGTTAAATATGAGGTTGAAAGAGACATTCGATCCGATAAAACCTGTGGGTACTTTTCTAGTGAACAGAGCATTAAATCGGCTATTTCTCTCAACGCATTTTGTCCCCCGGTTTTGGCAGGTAAGATATCGGCTAGATTTTCATTTTCTACAAACTCGGCTAGAGCCGGTGAATGATGACGACCAAAGAATATTCTAATCCCGCAACGAGCCGCTACGCCTAAATCCAAAACGTCATCGAAAAAAAAGGCCACATGCTCTTCTGAAATCCCATAATTATCTAGCAATCTGTCTAGAGCTGCACTTTTGTCTTTGTAGTTGGTATAAACAGCATTAAAATGCTCACGTTCTGCAAATTGTATGGCCAAATCGTTCTTGGCACCACTTAAAACTACTGCCAATGGCATTTTTTGATTTCTAAGCCATAAACCATAGCGAAGCAGATTAAGGCCAAGGCTATCGATTTCACTAAAACCACTACCCTTATCACTAATTTTCGAACCGTTGTTAAAAACTCCATCCCAATCAAAGAGCAAAAGTTTTATGCGACTTAGTTTTAAGTGAAGGGATTCTGCACTAAGATGGAGGTGCAAGCCGGCTTCAACAAAGGCATTTAGTCCAAAACCGTTGTTCACTGGTTTTGTAAAACGTCTTGAATATCTAACATGCCAATAGCTTTTCCACCTTCGGTTACTACCAAAGTATCTACTTGTTTTTCGCGAAAAATAGCATCGGCTGTATAAAGAAGTTCGAGTCCTTCTATGGCTAAAGGTGAATGCATTTTGAGTTCACTAATCTTTTTTTCTACGGCTTTACCGCCTTCGGTCGAAACCAATCTACGCAAATCACCATCGGTAAATATGCCTATGGGGTGGCCATTGTCATTTACTACAGTAACAGCCCCAAATCCACCTTCTGTCATAACAACCAAGGCTTCGCTCACCGTTTGATTGGGCTTAACAACGGGGTTAACACCACTAACCAATTCTTTCACCGTAACGGTCATTAATCGGGTGTGAGCAAAAAACTCATTGGTTCCCAAAGAGGTGAAATGGTTTTCGGTTAACTGTTGCATAATTTTCCAAGGCACAGTTACAGTGTGTACCCCTATGTTAATGGCATTTCTAACATGTTCTACATTACGAACACTTGAAAACATGATTTTAGTGTTGTAGCCATAATAATTCACCGCTTCAACACACTGCTGAACCAGACCAAGCGCATCTTGGCCTTGATCTTGTAACCGGCCTACCAGTGGGCAAACATAAGTGGCGCCGGCGGCCATAGCCATATAAGCTTGTTGAAGGGTGTAAACCAAATGGATGTTAACCATAAAACCATCATCAACTAAGCGTTTACACGCCTTAACCCCTTCCATAGAAATAGGTATTTTGTAAACCGTTTTATTCCGGTCGAGGCCCAATGCATCTTGGCGGTAAGCTTCAGAAACAATTTCGTCGGCAGTTTTACCAAGTGCTTCAATTTGAAGAATAGGCACGATTTGAGACAGTTTAATGATGGTGCCATCAATATCGGTAATACCATGCCTATGCATAAATGTAGGCGTAGTGGTGAGGCCAGACAAAAAACCCAATTTAAAAGCGGCTTCTATTTCTTTAATGTCGGCTGAGTCGAGATATAGTTCCATGGTCGTGATTATTAAAGAACCTGTAAATTAAAGCGTGCGGTATTGACCCGCAATTTGGTGAATTTCGAGTAAGGGTTTAATGAAATCTTCCAGCTGGTTAATATTTAGTTGACTGGCTGCATCGCAAAGGGCTTCACTAGGGCAGGGGTGAGTTTCTATGAACAAACCATCAATACCGGCGGCCACCGAAGCTCGCGCCAGAACGTCTAAATACTGACGCGCTCCCCCCGAAGGATCGGCACTGGGAATTCCGTACTTACGAATACTATGGGTTACATCGAAAACCACCGGATAACCGGTTTTTTGTAAATGATAAAAAGAACGAGGATCAACAACCAAATCATTGTAACCAAACGTATATCCCCTTTCGGTTAAAATAATTTGATGATTTCCCGTCGACTCCACTTTTTGAGTGGGTTTAATCATATTCTCAGGAGCCAAAAACTGTCCATGCTTTAAGTTTATCACCTTTTGAGTTTTGGCAGCTTCTACCACCAAAGTAGTTTGCATCACCAAATAGGCTGGGATTTGAATGACATCCAAAACCTTGGCTGCTTCAGAAATCTGACTAGGGTAGTGAACATCGCTTAAAACAGGAAAGCCAAAATCGGTTTTAATGCGTTCTAAAATACGCAAACCAGCTTCTAAACCAGGACCTTGGTAAAAGTCAACTGAACTGCGGTTGTCTTTTTGGAAAGAAGATTTATAAATTACCTGAACTCCCGTTTTTTCAGAAAACCGTTTTAGTTTTTCAGCCACTTCAAACATTATGGCCTCTTTTTCTATAACACAAGGACCTGAAATCAAGAAAAGGTCTTTGCTGCCACAGTTTATAGATCCTACCTTAACAATGCGTTCGCTCATCTGGTATTGGGAATTGGTTTTGGCTTAAGCGTCTATTTTGGCGTATTTAGCGTTTTTCTCAATAAAATCGCGGCGAGGGGGGACGTCATCACCCATTAACATGCTAAAAGTTCTATCGGCTTCTGCGGCGCTGTCAATGGTTACCCGGCGTAAACTACGCTCTTCAGGGTTCATAGTGGTTTCCCAAAGTTGCTCTGCATTCATCTCACCCAAACCTTTGTACCGTTGAATGTTCACTCCGGTTTCTTTTTCACCCCCTATTTGTTTTATCAATTGGTCGCGTTGGACTTCACTCCAGGCATAACCCTGTTTCTGGCCTTTTTTTACAAGGTAAAGTGGTGGTTGGGCAATGTAAACGTGACCGTTTTCTATAAGTTCCTTCATGTAGCGGAACAAAAAGGTGAGAATTAGGGTAGAAATGTGACTGCCGTCTACATCAGCATCGCACATAATCACAATTTTATGATAACGCAGCTTGCTTATATTTAAAGCTTTACTGTCTTCTTCGGTTCCAATGGTTACCCCCAAAGCCGTATAAATGTTTCGAATTTCTTCGTTTTCGTAAACTTTATGCTGCATGGCTTTTTCTACATTCAAGATTTTACCACGCAATGGCAAAATGGCCTGAAAGTTTCGATCGCGTCCTTGTTTTGCAGTTCCACCTGCCGAATCGCCCTCTACCAGAAAAATTTCGCAAACGCTTGGGTCGGTTTCCGAGCAATCGCTCAACTTACCCGGCAATCCACTTCCAGTTAAAACATTTTTACGCTGAACCATTTCGCGGGCTTTGCGTGCTGCTATACGAGCTCGGGCAGCTAAAAGTACCTTTTGAACAATTATTTTAGCCTCGTTGGGGTTTTCTTCCAAATAGTGGGTCAGCATTTCCCCTACTAATTGATCGACGGCCCCCATCACCTCAGAATTTCCTAATTTGGTTTTAGTTTGACCTTCAAAAAGAGGTTCCATCACCTTAACCGAAATAACAGCGGTAAGTCCTTCTCTAAAGTCATCACCCGATACTTCTACTTTTTCTTTGGCTAGTAGACCACTTTCATCGGCGTATTTTTTTAAGGTTCGCGTTAAAGCCCTTCTGAAACCGGCTAAGTGTGTCCCCCCTTCATGAGTATTAATGTTGTTAACGTATGAATGAATATTTTCATTATATGTGGTGTTATAGTGCATAGCTACTTCAACCGGAATTCCGGCTTTTTCACCTTCCATATAAATAACGTTTGAAATAAGTTTTTCTCTCGTTTCATCTATAAACTCAACAAATTCACGCAAGCCACCTTCAGAAAAGAACTCATTGGTTACTGATTCTCCGTTTTCGTCGGTTTGACGCTTGTCGGTGAGTAAAATCCTTATGCCTTTATTTAAGAACGATAATTCACGTATACGCGTTTCCAGAATGCCATATTGGTAAACAGTATCCATGAAAATGGTATCGTCGGGCCTAAAGGTTACAATAGTTCCGCGGTAGTCGGTTGTACCTACTTCTCTAACTGAATATTGAGGCGCGCCTTTGGCGTACTCTTGTTCGTGTTTTTTACCATCGCGATGAACCTCAACATGTAGATAATTTGAAAGGGCGTTAACACAACTCACCCCAACTCCATGCAATCCACCCGATACTTTATAGCTGTCTTTATCAAATTTGCCGCCTGCGTGTAACACAGTCATAACCACTTCCAACGCCGAACGCTTTTCTTTTGGGTGGATATCGGTTGGGATACCTCTACCATCGTCTTTAACCGTAATGCTGTTGTCAACGTTTATGGTTACGCTTATATTTTTACAATACCCGGCCAGGGCCTCGTCTATGGAGTTGTCTACGACTTCATAAACCAAATGATGCAAGCCTTTAACGCCAATGTCGCCAATGTACATAGCAGGACGCTTGCGCACGGCTTCCAGACCTTCTAAAATCTGAATACTGCCTGCGCCGTACTCCTTGGATTCCTCACTCATATATTCCGTGGATTCTGAATAATATCAACGGCCAAAAATACGGCTTAACTTCGGCTTAGAGCAGCTTTAATCCGGAGTTGTACACAGCTTTTTTGACAGTTTGGTTAATAAATGGCACAATAGAATTTTGAAGCTCTAGGTTTTACAAAAAGCTGTAGTTTTTGGCGTAAAACAACATTTGTTCGGTAAAGTCATTGGGGTAAACCACTTTGAAATTAATCGTGTCGTTGTTTTCAATTATAGGCTCAATTTGCGCATTTATAAAGCCGGCATAAGGCGGAATATTGAGCTTGGCTGAACGTTCGATCACTTCCTTATGTAAGGAAGAATCTACCTTAACACCATAAGTTTCTACCAATGCTTTGCCTGCTGCAAAATCGCCCTCGCTTTTAATGCGCTGAATTTCGCGTAAAAGTTGACCAAATAGGTTTCTTAATTTATCGAAATCGTTCACTACGAAATAGGTTTTACCTTCAACAGTTTTTCTTTCAATTACATTTTCACTTTTGCCTGCCTGAAATACCCATGCCGCAACCAGCTGGCGGTTTCGCATATGATCTTCTTCCAAGTTTTCACCAGGTTGTATACGTCTAAGCTGTAGCATCAAACCGTTACGGATATACCCTTCGTACTCGGTTTTGCCAACTTCTAAGCTTTCCATAAGCCCTAACTCAATTAACTTTGGATCCATAATGTAGTACAAAGCCACCAAGTCGGCTCTGGCCTCCTCTAAAGTTGAAGCGTAGTTTTTAAGTGTTTCTTTAGGGTTTCCAATGCCTTTGTTTATTTTTCCGCTGGCGTGACCTACGACTTCGTGCAGGGCAGTATGTAATTTCGAGGCCAACTCTCCATGCTTCTCGGCTCTTTCTTGTTCTGCTTTACTGAAAGCAAATTCTTCTAAAAGGCCTTTTCCGGAAGCCTTATCATAAGCGTGTTCTATGTTAGCCAAGCTCACCGATTTGCTTCCATGTTTGGCACGTATCCAATCGGCATTAGGTAAATTAACTCCAATGGGTGTTGAAGGCGCAGCATCGCCGCTTTCACCGGCTACAACAACTGTTTTATAAGTTACGCCTTTCACATCTAGTTTTTTATGATTGTCCATAATAGGCGATTGATCCTCAAACCATTGCACATTTTGGCTTACAACTGCCATTCGCGCCGAAGCGTCGAAGTCCTTTATTTGAACGATGCTTTCGTAGTTGGCCTTCATGCTTAATGGATCGTTATAAACTTCTATAAATCCGTTTATATAGTCTATATCACCTTCAGTGGCTTCAACCCAAGCCACATTATAAGCATCCCAAACATTTAAATCACCGGTTTTGTAGTATTCTACCAATAGCTTTAATGCCTTGGCCTGTACTTCGTTTTCAGCTACAGATATGGCCTTGTCGAGCCAATACACTATCTGCTCAATCGCAGTCGAATAAAGACCTCCTATTTTATAGATTTCTTCCATTAACTGCCCATTGGCATTTCGCGATACTCTGGTATTTAAACCATGAGAAATAGGTTGTTCATCTTTAGGGTCGAGCCTTTGTTGATAGAAGGATTCCACTTCTTTCTGGGTAATATCAGGCGCATAAAAGTTAACAGATGAGCTTAAACACAAATCCACCCCGTCATCTTTGCTTACTTTTTTGGCATCTAGGTTTGGGTTAAACATAACCTCTAATACCTCATTAGATAATGTGATTTTGCTGGTTTTAAGAATATCCTCTAAAAAAGCCCTATCGAATTCGGGCTGGAATTTTTGATTTGAATAGTGATGATGAATGCCATTACTAAACCAAACCCGTTTAGCATAAACTAAAAGAGCTTTCCAATTTTCAGAATCTTTATTGCCCGAATAATTCTGAACGATTTGTTCGAGTGTTTTTCGTATCGCCAAATTGTAGCGATGGTTTTGGTCATAAATAATATCCCGACCGCTTAATCCAGCTTGGGTAAGATAAAATACCAGCTCTTTTTGCTTTAATGTTAACTGGTCAAAACCCTCTACTTGGTAACGCAAAATGCGGATATCGGCAAATCGTTCGGTTTCCCATTGAAATTCCTCCTTTTCTATTTCGGTATTCACTTCAGTTTCTTTTTTTGGCGATTCGCAAGCTTGCCAGGCAATCATTATAAGGCCTAAGGTCAAGATACTTAACTGTTTTCTTATCATGATGTTAAATGTTTGGTAATGAGTCAACCTGCTGCTTTAATGGGCATTTTAGTTTGAATTCAAGTTTCCTGAATTGAAAGACTAAAGTCGCTCTTGAATGATTATAATTTCTGAAAAAACGGCTTTGGCCTTTATTCTTAGTTCGTAAGAAGAAGAGTCGTTTGAGTTAATGCGGATGGTTTTAATACTGCTCATCACATTTTCAGGCATAAGAACCACCTTGGCTTCCGCTGGCAAAATAAGCTCTACACTCGAAAATACAGCGTCCACTTCTATGGCATCTGAAGACGATAATTTAATATGGCTGAGGTCGAGGGTTTGGTCACTAAAAACGGCTTTAAAAGATTTATTTTCTAAATTTTTTATTTCTATTTTTTGTTGAGAAAAAACCGATTTGGTTTTAATCGATTGATTAACACCACCAACGCCCATTAACATTCTTACGCCTATATATATGAAAAACAAGGCAATCAGAATTTTAAAGATGGGTAAGTTGATTTTGAAAATGGCGTTTAATACTATACTCAAGCCAATTAAGATAACTACAATTCCCCAAAAAGCTCTGGAAAAAATAAAACCGTCCATACGTCTTTCGCGAATTAGTAACCTGAATTGTTTTCCATATCTGAGTTCAAAACCTTTTTAATCTCTTCAATATCAATATTGATTTTCGGAATAAGACTGAGACGCATTGCTCGCTGAGCAGCTTCCAAATCGGAAAAGGCTTTTTCGAGAGTAGTGCGGTCTTCTTTGCCCAAGGGTACTACAATACCACCTTCGGAAGCGCCAATGCAAATCATAGTTTTGCTCATAAAAAAAGACGCAAAAAACAAAACAACGCCCAAACCTATGGTTGAAAACACCATAATAGGCGAAAGATTTAAGGTTAATAGAACAAGGCCGATTAAAGTAACTCCAAAACCTATATAGCCAAATTTGCTATTGTCTTGTTTCTCAATTTTTAAACAACTCACCTGCTCTATGGCCACTGTTGCATAGGCTGTTTTGGTATTGTACACTATGCGCTCTTTTGTAAAAGTCAGCGATTCGTCTTGACTTTTCCAAATAATGTCTTCCATTTTCTTGAGGTTTATGATGGTTTGGTTTGACCCGATGAAGATACTCTTTGAGTTGATAACTGACGCTATTTCAATCAAACTTTAGATAAATAGACTTATGCACATGTTGACAATTAATGATTGAAAAACCCATATAGAGCCATTTTGCTAAGGCTATGGACCTTAACTTTACCACTCAGCCTCAACAAATACACTACACATCATGGCAAGAAAAAAAATTGTGGCCGGTAATTGGAAAATGTTTAAGGTTTACGACGAAGCCATTGCATTGGTAGAAAACCTTTTAGATGAGTTAGACATGGAGCGGATTGGAAGCACCCATGTCATTTTGGCCCCTCCTTTTGTTCATCTGCAAACTGTTACTGAAATGCTGATGTTTACCGAAGGCATTGCAGTTGCAGCACAAAATTGCCACGATTCGGTTCAAGGTGCATTCACAGGAGAAGTTTCTGCGGCAATGATTAAATCGATTGATGCAGACGCTGTTATTTTGGGGCACAGCGAGCGCCGTCAATATTTTGGTGAAACGGATGTTTTGATTGCCAAAAAAATAGATGCTGCTTTGAAGGCGGAATTAGTCTGTATATTCTGTTGTGGCGAAACTTTAAGTGAACGAAAAGCCAGTGAACATCTGAAAGTAGTAGAAAATCAAATTAAAGAAGCTTTGGCCTCTATTAAGCCATCCGATATGTCTAATGTGGTGGTGGCTTATGAACCAGTATGGGCCATAGGTACAGGAGAAACTGCTTCGGTAGAACAAGCAGGAGAAATGCACAAGCATATACGAGCAGTATTAAGCCAAATGTTTGGAGAAGATATTTCAACTAAAGTGAGCATTCTCTATGGTGGAAGTGTGAAGCCTGATAATGCTGGCAGTTTATTTGCGCATCCTGAAATTGATGGTGGTTTAGTAGGGGGTGCAAGCTTAAATGCCAAAGATTTTATTGATATTATTTACGCTATGCCGCAATGAGTCCATGGCGGGTTTTTAAACTGAAGTTTTTAGATCAAGAAAGTCTTGATATTGCTAATGCATGGCTTTTGTCTGAAGGATTTGAATATTTTGAAGAAAAAGAAAATTATGTATTAGAAGCCTTCTGGCAAATGCCCGATACTGCACCAGAAGTTGAGTATATAAAAAGGTTACTTAAAGATTTGAATTTACTCAATTGTTACAGTGAATTGGTACCTATCGAAAACTGGAACGCCGAATGGGAACGTCATTATGAACCAGTCGTGGTAGACCAATTTTGTAATATAAGAGCACCTTTTCATAATTCTGCCGAAGGTTTTGATTATGAAATCCTGATAAAACCGGGAATGGCCTTTGGAACAGGCCACCACGCCACTACTTCGGGTATGATTAAACTAATGAAAGATGTTGGTTTTGTTGGGTTAAAAGTGTTGGATATGGGCACGGGCAGTGGGGTATTGGGCATTTTAGCAGAAAAACTCGGTGCTCATAAAGTATTGGCGGTTGATTGCGATGAATGGGCAGTAAATAATGCTCTTGAAAACCTAGAATTAAATCATTGTCAAAAAATTGAAATGGTATGTGGAGGCGCAGAAAAACTAGAGTCATTAAAAAACATATTCGATGTAGTATTGGCTAATATCAACCGGAATATTTTACTAGATCAAATTTCAGTTTACAATCAAGTGACTAAAGATTCGAATTCTCATTTGCTAATAAGTGGATTTTATGGGGAAGATTGTGATGTTTTAATAGCTGAGGTCGTAAAATACAATTGGACACTTATGCGTTCAACACAAAGCAATAACTGGTTTGCCCTTCATTTTAAACGCTGATGATTAGAAAAGTTGCCATTTTATCCATACTGCTTTTGTGCAGCTTATTGGGCATTGCGCAAAAAATAAAGTCATTCTCAAACAATCCTGAAGTTTTTATTAATGAGCTTCAAGGGTTTTTGAAAGAAGCCGACAAATCGCAGGGAGAAGCCTTGTTTTTGGCTTTTGCACCTGTTTTTCAAACTGAATTATATCCCGAAGAACAGAGCCAATTGTCTGATATTGCTAACCAACTGTTGAAAAAAAGGGTTGTTGACTTTGAATCGTGGCAGCATCTTTTAAGTTCTATAATGTCTCTCCAAATTCAAGAAGATGTTGAAAACAGAAAAGCTTGGATTAGCCACTTTAAGGCCTATAGCAAGAGTTCGCCAAACCGTGAATCGGCAGAATATTTAAGAGCTTGTTATTTGAATTTTAATGACAGTTTAATTTCAGATTATCGAAGTATTAATTGGAAGGCTGCAGGTGGGATTCGCACCTTTTCTATGGAAAATGAACCCCATTTTATTTATTCCGAGTTTGATTTAATTGGAAACTACAAAGACGATAGTACTCTGATTGAAAATACAAGTGCTAATTTTTATCCGATTCAAAAAAAGATACAGATTACAGGCGGATCAGTATATTTTGCTAGAGCAGGCTTTGGACGCGATTCGGTTAGAGCTGAATTGAAAAGGGTTAGCATAGATCTCTCTCAACCAGGCTATCAGGCCGATAGTGTGGTATTACACAGTTTATTGTACTTGCCCGGCCCGACTGAAGGTAGGTTACAAGAGCAAATGAGTTCTAAAACTCAAGAAGCTAATGCTACTTTTCCAAGATTTGAATCATATAATAAGCAAATAAAAATTGACAACATAGTAGAAGGGGTTGACTATTTGGGTGGCTTTAGCATGGTGGGCAATAAGCTTTTTGGGGCCGGCTCGTCTTCACATCCCTCAAGGCTCATTTTTAAACACGAAAATAAAGGTCTTTTTAAGGTGGTTTCTTCTCGATTCAGACTACTAAATAACCTGATTTCCACAGAAGAAGCTCGAATGACCCTGTATTTGAAGAGCGATTCTATATCTCACCCTAAAATGGCAGCACGATATATCATTTCCAATCGAATGTTAAATCTTTTGAGAAGTAATGAAGGCTTAGCTCTAACCCCCATTAGTAATTCTTATCACGATGCAGAAATGTATTTTGGAAGTCTTAACTGGAAAATGGGCGGCCCGCAAATAACCTTTGGAAGTTATGGAGGCAATCAAGAAGATGGTTTTGTAGAGTCAGAGCAATATTTTAGAACCGAACGCATGCAGGCCTTGCAAGGTTTGAATACCACCAACCCATTGTATTACTTACAAGAAATGCGCGATTATTTTAATAGTGACTATCTCGAGTTAAAAGAAGCCGCCCGTTTTTTAAGAATGGAAAATTCTTCGGCTGAACGCTTTTTTATGCAAATGATGGTAGCCGGTTTTGTGGACTATGATGTTGTAAATCAAAGAGCCCGAATTAAAAACAAAACGTTTGAATTCATTCTCGATATTGAAGGCAAGCGGGATTATGATGTTATTCGATTTAAATCTTCAACAGGCGGTAACGAGAATGCACGATTAAGCTTATTAAATTTCGACTTGGAAATTGAGGGCATAGAATTTATTGCGGTTTCAGATTCCCAAAAAGTGGCCATGTTTCCAAAGGGGAATCGCATCACCATGCAAGAAAATTTCAATTTCAAGTTCGATGGGCTTATTCAAGCCGGTCGTTTTCGTTATTACGGAAATGAATACTTTTTTAACTACGATCAATTTAAAGTAAATATGAACCGAATCGATTCTATGAAATTCAAAGTAGAATCTTTCGAACCAAATCCGTTTGGAGGTCCTCGAAAATTAGTCGACGTTAAAAATACGCTTCAAGATATAAATGGAGAGCTGTTTATAGATAAATCCGACAATAAATCGAGTCAAAAAGTTTTCCCTGAATTTCCAATTTTTGTGTCTGGAAAAGAAAGCTATGTATACTACGACCGCAATGAAATTTACAATAAGGTTTATGAACGAAACAGTTTTTATGTAGAACTGATTCCGTTTACTATAGATTCCCTCGACAATACCACCACCGAAGGTTTACGTTTCGATGGAACATTTGTAAGTGCGGGTATTTTTCCGGATATGCTTCAAACTGTAAAAGTTCAACGCGATTATTCTCTTGGATTTGAAGATGTAAGTGCACCCGATGGTCTATCCGCTTATGGTGGTAAAGGTCGGTTCACGAATAAAATAAGCCTGAGCAACAAAGGTTTAAAGGGGGATGGTAGAATTGATTATTTAACATCGGTTTCACAAGGTCGCGATTTTACTTTTTTTCCCGACTCGGTAAGAGGTCTTACTGATGAATATGAAATTGCCGCGCAAACGGTTCCAACCCAATATCCACATGTAGTAGCTAAGGGAAGTGAAATGCGTTGGCTTCCTAAACTAGATGTGATGGAACAGAAAAGTGGAAACAGCCCATTTGCTATGTACGACGAAATTGGCATGCAAACTATTGGCACTTTGGCCCAAAGTCCTAAACGATTAAAAGGCAATGCCCAAATTGACTTTCAAGATGCCCAAATGTTCTCCCGAAACTTTACATTCAAGGAACGCGACTTTCTTGCAGATTCGAGTGACTTTAAAGTGCGTGCAAGTGCCAATGCCAATTGGGGATTTAGCATGAAAAACGCTAAATCACAGGTTGATTTTAACAGTATGAAAGGGCAATTTTTATTAAACGACCCGGCTCAGTATTTTAAGTTTGATCTAAACCAATACATCGCGTTTATGGACCGTGCGAATTGGGACATAACAGCTAAAAGCATAAAGGTTAGAAAAGATGCCGAGGGAATTAACTCATTAATGGTTTCTATAAACAGAGCTCAAGACTCTCTACAATATATGGCCGGCAATGCCGAATTTAGTTTAATTAATACGGTTTTAGAAGTTTACGAAGCGACGGAAATTGATGTAGCCGATGCCCGTATTTTCCCTAAAGATGGCAGAGTAACCATAGACACAGCAGCCGACATGAGGATACTTAGCCAATCGAAAGTGGTAGCCAGCAGAATGAACCAATTTCATGAGTTTTATGAAAGTGAGATTAAAATTCGTTCGAGAAAGGCTTACAGTGGTTCGGGTTTGTTAGAATATTTGGATAAAGATCAAACCCCTTGGCCTCTTCAATTTCATACTATCCAAGTTAACCGCGAAGGCAACACGGTAGCCTTTGCCAAAGTGGAAGAAGAAGATGGGTTTTTTATGAGTCCATTCTTTGCTTTTAAAGGCAAAGTAGAGCTCAATGCCAATCAAAAACCGTTAACATTTGACGGGCAAACACTTATTCAAAATACTTGCGATAATATTGTAACAACTTGGTTCCCATTTAGAATGGAGATTGATCCTTATAAAATTATTATTGACCTCCCAATTTTTGGAGAGGATAAAGCAGCAGAACGTTTGTATAATGGGATTTTTGTTTCGAGCGATAGCACTAGTGGTTATTCGGCTTTTTTAAGTCGGGCCAGTACCAAGGCCGATGTGGAAATAATTCGTTCCGATGGCCAGCTTTTTTACGACGAGAATCTTTTTAGTTATGTTGTAGCGAGAAAAGAGCGTATTGAGAATCCCGATGTAAAAGGCAATTATTTACGTTTAAATAACCGCGAATGCTTTACAGAAGGTGAAGGTAAATTGGGGTTCGGTCAGAATACGGGTTTGCTAAAACTCGATGCTTACGGAGTGGCTAAGCACAACCTCAACAACGATAAGATGGAGTTGGATATGCTCCTTGGAATAGAGTTCCCATTTGAAGCAGAGGTGCTTAATCGAATTGCCAAAGATGTTAAGGCATCTGGAGGTGGAGCTGCCAGCAACATTGGACGTCGGGCATACAGAGTAGCAGTAAATGAATTGCTGAGCGATAAAGAAAAGGCAAAACTCGATGAGCAAATTGCGTTGTATGGTGCTCCAGATGATTTACCAAAAGAACTCCAAAGCACTTTTGTTTTTAACGATGTGCAAATGGTGTGGAATAGTTTGAGCAATTCATTTTTGAGTGAAGGCAATATTGGAATGGGAAGCATTCTAAAAAACCCAATTAATCAAAAATTGGAAGGGACCATAGAACTCGTTCGCAAGCGAAGAGGAGATGAGCTGTACATTTTCTTCAGAAGTGGTGGTATTTCATATTACTTTGAATATAAGCGTAATGTATTGCAGTTCTACTCAACCAATGAAGAATTGCTGGCGGTTATTCGAGATATGGATCCAAAAAAGAAACGCATAGATGGTCCAAATAATACGTTTATCAACATTAGTATTGCATCAAAGTCTAAAATGAACCGTTTTTTAAACCGTTAATCTTCGGTGTATTTTTGCAATATGGTGAAGTTTCAAGAAAAAACACAGAGCGAAACCGAATGGATGGTTGAAGATTCGCCATCTAGTGAATTGGTTTTGTATAACGACGACGTTAATACCTTCGATTGGGTAATTTTGTGTTTGGTTGAAATATGCCAGCATGAGCCTTTACAAGCCGAACAATGTGCCTATATTGTACACACCAAAGGAAAATGCGGTGTGAAAAATGGAGAGTATCAAACACTTGAACCCATGTGCTCAGCACTTTTAGAAAGGGGATTAAGCGCTGAAATTCATTAAAAAAAGCGCCTTAGTCTTCATGTATTAAGGCGCTTTTGGTTTATTTCAATAGCTAAAGAGTTTTATTTTTTATCGTCGCTCTTGGCTTTTTTAGTAGATGAAGCATTTTTATGAAGATTGTTTAATCGGTCAAGGACCAAGTTTGTTATATCATGAGCCGGTGCGGCTTTCAATAAAGCACCAGAAGGGTTAAGTGAAAAAACATAATCAAGTTTTAGTTCGTCGCGTACTTCAGTAAGTACAGAATCGAGTTCACTTTGAAGCACTTGAACAAGTTCGGCTTCTTCTTGCGCTAATTCTTGTGCTTTACTATCGCGGTATTGTATGAGTTCTTGTTGCTTTTGCATTAAATCGGCTTGAGCCGATTGCAATTGGGCCTCGCTCAAATTTGGAGCCTCTTTTTCAAGAATGGCATAGTTCTCTTGAAAAATACGTGTTCGCCTCTCAAGCTCCTTTTCTAAACCCATGGCTTTCTTTTCCAACTTTTCTTGCATGCCTTTGTGCTGCATATAGCCTTTCACCAAACTATCGGAATTGACATATGCCAAACGATAAGGCGAAACCTGACTGTTAGTATCGAGAATGGCTTGGTTAGAAAGGCTTTCACCTACTTTTGTTTTGTTGAACTGATTGTATAGCAGAAAGGCAAGTGCCAAAGTGAGAAGGGCGCTCCAAATCAAGCCGATTTTTTGTGTCATGTTTTAATGGTTTAAGAATTGGCGAAGGTAGGCCTCATCAGCTTCATTAGGCAAAGTTATACGCAGGTTCGGGCTGCGTAACATTTCGCGCTCAATGGCAAAACGGGCAGCTGGGTTTCTTGCCCAGTTTCGTCGGGCAATGCCATTGTTTACATCAAAAAACAACATGTTTTCAAGACGTTTTTCGGCTTCATAGCTGCCATCTAACAGAATTCCAAAACCACCATTTATAACTTCACCCCACCCAACACCACCACCATTGTGTATGCTAACCCAAGTGGCACCTCTAAACCCATCTCCAATTACATTGTGTATGGCCATATCAGCGGTAAATCGGCTTCCGTCGTAAATATTGGAGGTTTCGCGATAAGGCGAATCGGTACCTGAAACATCGTGATGGTCTCTGCCTAAAATAACGGGGCCAAGTTTATTCTCTGCGATTGCTCGGTTGAAAGCTTTGGCAATTTCAATTCGGCCCTCAGAGTCGGCGTATAAAATACGCGCTTGAGACCCAACCACTAAATTATTTTGCTCAGCCGATAAAATCCAACGCAAATTGTCATCCATTTGCTGTTTAATCTCTTGAGGTGCTTTTTCAGATAGCTTTTTTAACACTTCGGCCGCAATTCGGTCAGATAAACGCAAATCATCTGCTTTGCCTGAAGCGCAAACCCATCTAAATGGACCAAAACCATAATCGAAACACATTGGACCCATAATATCCTGAACATAGGATGGGTACTTAAAGTCGATTCCGTTTTCGGCCAATATATCAGCTCCGGCACGCGATGCCTCTAGCAAAAAAGCATTGCCATAATCGAAAAAATAGGTGCCATTAGCCGTATGGGCATTGATGGCATTGGCGTGTCGCTTCAAGCTTTTTACTACAGCTTCGTGAAAACGCTCAGGATTTTCGGCCATGAGTTGATTACTCTCTTCAAAGCTTAAATCAACTGGATAATAGCCACCTGCCCATGGATTATGCAGGGAAGTTTGGTCTGAGCCTAAATCAACAAAAATGTTTTCTTTCAAGAAATGCTCCCAAACATCCACAATATTTCCAAGAAATGCGATAGAAATCACCTCCTTAGAGGCCTTTGCTTTTAATACCCTTTGTGACAGTTCAGGCAAGGATAAAATAACCTCATCTACCCAACCTTGGCTGTGTCGGGTATGAAGGGCTTTTGGGTTCATTTCGGCCGTAACACTAATGCAACCTGCAATATTGCCCGCTTTGGGCTGGGCACCGCTCATTCCGCCCAATCCACTGGTAACAAATAGTTTACCTTCTAATCCTTCACCCGATTTTGAAATCATTCTACCTGCGTTGAGAACGGTAATGGTAGTGCCATGCACAATGCCTTGTGGGCCAATATACATATAAGAACCAGCCGTCATTTGCCCGTATTGAGTAACCCCTAAAGCATTATATCTTTCCCAATCGTCGGGTTTCGAATAGTTAGGAATCATCATACCATTGGTAACTACCACGCGAGGAGCTTCTTTACTACTCGGAAACAGCCCCATAGGATGGCCGCTATACATATGAAGGGTTTGTTCATCTGTCATGGTAGCCAAATACTGCATGCACAATCGGTATTGAGCCCAATTTTGAAAAACGGAGCCATTTCCGCCATAGGTGATAAGCTCATGAGGGTGTTGGGCCACTCTTGGATCGAGGTTATTTTGTATCATCAGCATAATGGCAGCGGCTTGATTGCATTTTGCCGGATAATGATCGATCGGGCGCGCATACATTTCGTAATTGGGGCGTAGACGGTACATATAAATTCGACCGTATTTTTCCAGTTCGTTTAAAAATTCTGGAATAAGAACTTCGTGGGTATCTTTTTCGAAGTATCGCAGAGCATTTTTCAGAGCCAGAATGGTTTCTTCTTTACTTAAAATGCGCTTACGCTTCGGGGCGTGGTTTACAATTGTGTCGAAAGGTTTCGGCTCTGGCAAAGGGTTAGGAATTCCTGCGAGGATTTCGGCTCTAAAAGCCGCTAAGTCGCTTTGAGAAGTATTCATTTGGTGAATATTGTTAGAAGTTTCGGTTAATGGCTTCTATTTTAACTCCGTTTATGGGGTAAATTGTTTTAAAACCACTTGGGCTAATGCAATTGAAGCGTATTTGCTAATTCTAGGCATTTTGGTTGATGGTTATGAGGTTATGAATTATTTACGCGTTTTTTACCAGCTCAATATGCATAAACATTGAAAATTGGGGACTTATTTTGGGTAAAATACCATCAATAGCGGCTACTACCGGATAGCTAAAGTCGGGCAAAAGTTGTCTATAGCTTACCCCCCCACTAATGAGGTAAGTAATTGGATTTATGTAGCTTACCTTCTTTATTTCGAACTCTGGAAAACGTTGATTAAATGTGGTTTTATCGCGCTCAAACACTATCCAGGGCAGTGCACCATTGGCACCAGAGAGCGGCCCTGAAGGAGGGATGGTCCAATCTTGAGCGTTTGGCAAAAAGGGTTCGTGGTGAAAATTTTGGTAAACAAAGCGCCCCCAAAGGCTATTGGCGGGCTCAACCATGCAAACACGGCCTTTAGGCTTGAGGCAGCGGGAGGCTTCTTGCAAAAATATTTGGCTATTTGGAATGTGGTGAAAGGTATCAATCATAAAAATGCCGCCCAAAGATTGATCTTCGAAGGGCATTTCAAGTGCCGAGAAGGCCATGTCGTTGCCCGGAAGTGGCATGATGTCGGATGTGATAACATCAGGTTTTATGTTTTTGAAGAAACCGGCTCCGGCTCCCAATTCGACCATAAGGCCTTTAGGGCAATTTTGCCAGCATCGCTCAAAAAAGGCGTACCATTTGGTGTAAAGTTCTCTTGTAAATCGTTTTTTTCTAATTATTTCGCCATGTTGAACTGTTCGCTTCGGATCGTCGAGCGGTAGGTCGAATTGGTATTTAAAGCTCATAAATTATTGATTGCCTAGAATTAAGGGTAAGCCATCTTTTCCGGCGCCAATAATAACCACTTTGGCGTTTTCGCTTTTTGCCAATTGCATGGTGGCTTCTATTCCTTTTTCACGCAGAATTTTATCGTTCAATGAAGCGCTTATAATATTGAATGCCATGGCTTTGCCTTCGGCCTCAATTTTTATTCGGTCTGCTTCCCGTCGGGCACTTTCGAGTTTAAATTCGTATTCGAGCGACGATTGTTCTTGCTCGAGTTTTCGCTCTATGGCTGCCTGAAGCTTTTGAGGCAGGATTACTTCGCGTATAAGTACGGCATCTAGTAAGAGGTTTTTATCGGCTAAGGCTTTGGCGGTGCTTTCAAATATTTCTTCTTGAATGGCCTCTCGTTTGGTTGAATAGAGTTCTTCGGGCAAATACTTGCCAATAACCTCACGAGTTGCCGAACGTACTTGCGGCAATACAATACGTTCGTGGTAGCCTGGCCCTATTTCATCGTGCAAATAGCCTATTCTGCTGTCCATGGGTTTAAAGCGGTAGCTTAAATCTGTATTTATGGTAAGCCCATTGCGCGAGAGCACCTGCATGTTTCCACTGGCTTCTTTTAGTTTAACATCGTAAATAAACACTTTATCCCATGGTAGCTTAAGGTGAAAACCTTGTCCGTATACTTTTTCTTTGTTTAATCCTCCTCCAAATGTGTGGAAGATTACAGCTTTTTCGCCTGTATTTACGGTAAAGGTGAGGCTTGACCAGAGAATAATAACCAAAAGGACAGAAATGGCAAGGGCCAGAATGAGGGTGGTGCGTTTGCGGTCCATTTGAAATGAATTAAAGTTAGCGTTGCTTCAAAGGTCGTTCTTAGAAGGCAATATTGTGCGAGTTGACGCAAAAATGCCCGTTTTTGGTGTGGGTTTGCCGGGGGTAATGGTTGTTTATTGAAGGTTTTCAGGGGTTAAAAAAGTTTTCTTAAAAAGACAACTATATTCACATTCTAATTATATTAGCAGTGTAAAAAATCACTTATGCTAGCAAACAATATACGCACATTTCGTAAGCGCCTGGATTTAACGCAGGGCGAATTGGCGGAGCGCCTTGGGGTAAACCGTTCGGCTATTGGGGCTTATGAAGATGGGAGGGCGGAACCCCGGCTTTCGATTTTGCGTTTAATGGCGCAAATTTTCGGGTGTAGCCTCGATGCATTGGCGGGCGATGGTGCCTTGGGCGAAGCCGATCTTCAGGGAAGAATGCTTAGGGTATTGCCTGTTGCTGTAGATGCCGATAATCAAGAGCAGCTTACATTGGTTCCGATAAAAGCATCGGCGGGTTATGCGCGTGGTTATGGTGATGTGGATTTTATAAGGCGCCTGCCCCATTTCCGGATGCCATTTATAGAGTTATCGCCCAATCGCACATATAGGGTATTTCAAATTAAAGGCGATAGCATGCTGCCCGTGCCACCTGGCGCATATATTATGTGCGAGTACATTACCGACTGGCGCGAAGTAAACAGCGACGAATGCCATGTGGTAGTTACCAAAGACGATGGGGTGGTGTACAAAAGGGTGATTAACCGCTTGCAGCAAGATGGTTTTTTTTTACTAAAGTCAGACAACCCTGCTTATGAGCCGTATGCTGTTTTAGCCGATCAGATTTCAGAGGTTTGGAGGGCTAAGGGGTTTGTGAGTTTTCGCTTGCCGGAAGCAGGCGAGGGAGCAGGTCAGGTGAAGCACGTGAGTGAGGTATTGCGCGAAATACGCGAAGATGTTCGCGATATCCGTCAACGCATTGTAGGTGATTAGGTTTCGAGGCAGTTGTTTAAAGAATATGAAAATCAAAAAATAGGAATTCGAGAACCATTATGTGCGGACGCTATACCACCATAAGCCGAATTGAAGTTGTGGAAGAACGTTTTGGGGCCAAGGTAGAAAAACCGGGTTTGTATATGCCCAATCCCAATGTTTCGCCGAGCGAACGGGCGCCGGTAATTACAAATCAGAGACCCAACATCATACAATTCTTTCGCTTTGGATTAAGTCCTTTTTGGGCTAAGAAACGAATGTATTTAATTAATGCGCGCTTAGAAGGCGATCACAATCTTGACAATAACCCCACTTACAGGGGGGCACCGGGCATACTTCAAAAACCAGCTTTTCGCAAGCCAATTAGAAGCCAGCGTTGTCTGGTACTGGCCGATGGTTTTATTGAAGGTCCCGAAAAAGAGAAGCTTAGCAAGCCTTACTACGTTCATCTTAGAGGCGAAAAAAAACTTTTTGCCATGGCGGGCATATGGGATCATTGGACAGACCCTTCTACAGGTGAAATTGTGTACAGCTTTGCCATTTTAACCACAGTGGCCAACGCGCTTATGCAGCGCATAGGCCATCACCGAAGCCCAATAATTCTAAAACCAGAATGGGAGCGCGCATGGCTAAATAATGGGCTCGATTTAAACGAGGTATTGGGTGCTTTGAATCCCTATCCGGAGTCTGAGCTTAATGCATGGCCCATTTCTGCCGATATTAAAAAGCCGGGTTTTAAAGATGTACAGGTTCTTAATCCAATAGGTGATCCGGTTTACCGCGATGTGCAGTTTAGGGTATTTGAAGATCTTAAACTACAGGGCATGGGCCATACCTCGGCCAGAATCAGGAAAATGAAAGAGGAAGAATAGAATGGCAGCTGAAGCCAGGCTTGCTCCTTTGAATGCCTGAGGAAATATTTATGTTGTAAGGCGCTTTTCAGTTTGCTTTGGATTAGACTTAGGTGTGGATTTATGGCTTTTTATGCTTTAAATAAGAGAGGCTTTAGGCAATTTAGACTCGCTCCTTGGCTTTTTTTATTAAGGCCTTGGCTATTCTACAAAACGTTCACAACCTGCCGTGTTTTGTAACAAAGCCTGTTGAAGTTTTAAATTATAAAGCTGTCACTGCAAATGGCCCTGTTTTCCAAATTATATGGGAGCCTTGGGTTCTGTAAGGGTGTTTTAGTGTGCAGTGCGGTACTTCGGTTTTTAAGGCGAATTGAGTACTAAAGTCCAATTAAAACGAAGAGACAATAGCTTTTATAGTCAGTTGGACACAGGGTTTTTATAGTTCATTAATATTTAGAGTCATGCTCTTAAACGTACACAGCTATTATAGCCTTCGTTATGGCGTGATTTCGCCTGTAGAACTGCTTAAGTCGCTTCGCGATGGGAATTGGAAATCGGCAACCCTTACCGATATTAATAGCACATCGGCGGCTCTCGATTTTGTGCGTTTGGCTCCCGGCTATGGATTAAAGCCAGTGTTGGGTATCGACTTCCGAGAGGGAATTAAGCAACAATATGTGGGCTTAGCCAAGAACAATGAGGGATGGTATGAGCTAAACAAGCATCTTACTGAACGCTTGCACGAGGGCATAGAGCCCGAACAGCCGCCTCTGCTTGAGCAGGTGTATTGGGTTTATCCTTTGGCTAATAGGCCCTTAAGGCCATTGCGCGAAAACGAGTACATAGGGGTTGGACAGGCTGATTTAATTAGATTGGGTTTAAAACGCATAGATGTGCCAAAAGAGCGGTTGGTTTGGCTAAATGCAGCAACATTTAGAAGTCGCCGAGATTTTAACGCCCATCGTTTACTTCGGGCAATAAATCAAAATTGTTTGCTTAGCAAATTGCCCTCCGATCAAATTGCCGACATCAACCAAATATTGCCAAAACGCGATGCGCTGTTTCTTCAGCTTGAAGACTTTCCGTACTTAATTGAGCAAAGTTTGGATTTACTGAACCTTTGCAGCATTTATTTCGAGTTTGGGCGTGCCGATGCGCACCACAATTTAAAACAGTATACCGGAAACGAAGATTTAGATTACCGGTTGATGCGTTACATCTGCCAAAAAAACCTTCCGTATCGCTATCCACAAGCCGATGTTGAGGTGCGCAAGCGCCTCGAAAAGGAGTTGGAAATTATTCGTCAAAAGCGTTTCGTTTCTTATTTCCTTATTAATTGGCGCATATTGAAGTACGCACGAAGTAAGGGCTATTTTTATGTAGGAAGAGGAAGCGGCGCCAACAGCATTGTGGCCTATTTGATGCGCATTACAGATGTAGACCCCGTAGAGCTCGACTTGTATTTTGAACGATTCATTAATCTTTACCGGGTAAACCCACCCGATTTTGATATAGACTTTTCGTGGACCGACCGCGACGACATTACGCGCTTTATTTTTTCTCGTTTCCCGAATGTGAGTTTACTGGGAACATATGTAAGCTTTCAGTATCGGGCTGTTGTGCGTGAGTTGGGAAAGGTTTTCGGACTGCCTAAGTTGGATATAGACCGGCTTGCCGAAGGACGTGTGGATCCTCAAAGTCTTGATGATGTAGGTAAAAGCATTCTGCGCTATGGAGCCTATATTCAAGATTTTCCAAATTATTTAAGCGTTCATGCTGGCGGCATTTTGATTACCGAAAAGCCTATTCAGCATTTTACAGCCACGTTTTTACCACCCAAAGGCTACGCAACAACCCAATTTGATATGGTAGTGGCCGAAGATGCTTCCATTTATAAGTTCGATATATTAAGTCAACGGGGATTGGGTAAAATACGCGAAGCTTTGGTTTGGGTTAAAGCCCGCTATCCCGAGGTAAAATTGCCCGATATACACGATATACGGCCATTTAAAAACGACCCGCTTATACAGGATATGTTGAGAAATGCTCGCGCCATAGGGTGTTTTTATGTAGAATCGCCGGCTATGCGAATGTTAATGAAAAAGCTCCGGGTCGACGACTATCTTGGCTTGGTGGCGGCCAGCTCGGTTATTCGTCCGGGTGTGGCCAAATCGGGGATGATGCGACAGTACATTTTACGCTACCGTTATCCTGAACGACGGGCCGATGCCCATCCTCAAATGCTGGATATTATGCCCGAAACTTTCGGGGTAATGGTGTACCAGGAAGATGTGATTAAAGTAGCCCATTATTTTGCCGGCCTAAGTTTGGCCGAGGCCGATGTTTTAAGGAGGGGTATGTCGGGAAAGTTTAGAGGGCGCGAAGAGTTTGAAAAAGCACGAAAGCGATTCTTTGATTGTTGTGATTTAAAGGGCTATAGCATCGAATTAAGCAGTGAGGTTTGGCGACAAATTGAGAGCTTCGCCGGTTATGCTTTTGCCAAAGGGCATTCAGCTTCTTACGCCGTAGAAAGCTACCAAAGCTTGTTTTTGAAGGCCCATTATCCACTTGAGTACATGACGGCTACCCTAAATAATGGCGGAGGATTTTACAGCCCCGAACTGTATTTGCACGAAGCCCGAATGCTTGGGGCTATTGTTGAAGCCCCCTGTGTGAACAACAGTATGGCTCTGTGCAACCTTGTTAATAACCGTCTGTATTTGGGCTTAAGCATGATTCAGGCTCTTGAGCAAGGATTTGTAGAACACCTGTTGAACGTTCGCCGAAGCGATGGTCCATTTAAATCGCTATCTAACTTTGTAAAGCGTTGTGGGGCGCCTATCGAACAAACCCGCTTGTTGGTACGGGCAGGAGCTTTCCGATTTTGCCAACGAAATAAAAAGCAGCTTTTATGGGACTTACACCTTATGATGGCTCCGGCACAAAAAGCCCCGCCCTTACCCGAGCTCTTTCAAATACAGCCAAAAAAATACCATTTACCCGAACTGGATCAGGTTGATTTGGAAGACGCTTTCGATCAAATAGAGCTTTTGGGTTTCCCGCTTTGCTCGCCTTTTGCTCTGTATAATATCAAAGAAGGCTCATTAAAAGCGGCCGACTTGCCCGAATATAGAAATAAAAGAGTTCATTGCATTGGCTATTTGGTTACGGTTAAAACTACCCGTACAACCAAAGGTCAGGCCATGCTGTTTGGTACCTTTCTCGATTTGGAAGGCCAATTTATAGATACGGTTCATTTCCCGCCTGTGGCTGCCAAACATCCTTTTAGAGGAAAGGGGGTATATGCCTTTAGCGGAAGGGTTACCGAAGAATTTGATTGTTATAGCATAGAGGTAGATTGGATGGAAAAGGTTTCTATGAAACCAGACCCCCGTTACGCCGATATCAAACGAAAAAAACCGATCGATAAAACGCCTTTTGCATGAATACATACGAAAGACAAATTGTGCATATGGACCTCGATAGCTTCTTTGTTTCGGTAGAACGTTTGCTCGACAGCCGTCTCAATTGCAAACCCATACTTATTGGGGGGGTGAGCAGCCGCGGAGTGGTAGCGGCTTGCAGTTACGAGGCAAGGGCCTTTGGCATACACTCGGCCATGCCCATGAAAATGGCCCGACAATTATGTCCAGAAGCTATTGTACTTCGTGGAAATACCGCTACATACAGCAAATATTCACAAGTGGTTACCGATATCATTCGCGAATCGGTACCCTTGTTCGAAAAAACTTCGGTAGATGAATTTTACATGGATTTTACAGGCATGGACCGATTCTTTGGAACCTATCAATACGCGTCTGAGTTGAGGCAAAAAATTATAAGCCAGTCGGGCCTGCCCATTTCTTTTGGGCTTTCGGTTAATAAAACAGTGTCTAAAGTAGCCACAGGAGAAGCAAAACCCAACAACCAAATGCGCATAGAGTCTGGAAAAGAAAAAATTTTCCTCGCTCCTTTATCGGTTCAAAAGATACCCATGGTGGGAGAGAAAACTTACCAGATGCTCTGTGATTTGGGGGTTAGACGCATACAAACCCTGCAAGAAATGCCTCCGGATTTGGTGGAAAAAGTAATGGGTAAAAATGGTCGGCAAATTTGGGAGAAAGCACAAGGCATCGACCCAAGCCCTGTCATCCCCTTTCATGAACGAAAATCTATTTCGACCGAACGCACTTTCGACCAAGATACCATAGATGTTCACAGGCTGGAAGGTATTCTTACGGCTATGACAGAAAATCTGGCTTTTCAGCTAAGGCGCGCAAAAAAACTTACAGCTTGTATAGCAGTCAAAATCCGCTATTCTGATTTCGATACCCAAAGTCTTCAAAACAAAATACCGTATACTTCCGCCGACCACTTGCTTATACCACGTATCCGCGAAATGTTTAACAAATTGTATAACCGTCGCTTGAGGGTAAGGCTTATTGGTGTGCGGTTTAGCGATTTGGTGGGCGGGGCTCAGCAAATTAATCTTTTCGAAGACACCGAAGAGCGCATTCGGCTTTACCAAGCCATGGACCGAATTAGAATTCGATATGGCGACCGTGCAGTGGTGCGGGCTTCGGGTATGGATGCCAAAACAATAGGGCGGAGTAACCCCTTTAATGGAGAACCTCCGCCCTTATTAGCCAATAGACGTCAATAAAAAAATATAATTACCATCCGAAGGCAAAATAATCGGGACGGCCGTTGGGCAGATACCCCTGGATGAGCACGCCATCGCCAGGTTGTAAACGTTCCACCATGGCCAAAAATTCTTCAGCATTATTAACCACACGGTTGTTTACTTTAGTAATAATAAAGCCTTGTGGAATACCGGCTTTTTTCAGTTTACCGTCTTTCAATTCAACCACTTTCAATCCACGGTTAATACCAAATTTCCGCATATCGTCGCGGCCAATGTTTTGCAACTTGGCTCCTAGACTACCGCCAAACTTTAAATCTTCGCCCGATAAAAGCTCAGTTGTACCTTGTCTATTGCGCAACTCAACATCAAAAATCCGTTCCTCTCCTTTTCGGTTTACAGTAACATTCACTTTGTCACCAGGACGTTTTCGACCAATAAGTTCTTGAAGTTGAGAACTTTTATTTACAGTTTTCCCATCAATCGAAATAATCACATCGCCTTCTAGTAAGCCAGCATCGGCCGCTGCACCATTAGGTACTACACCGCCAACATATACACCGTTTTCTACACTTAACTTCAACTCTTCAGCCATTTTAGGGTTAACATCGCCAATGTTTACACCAATAAATGCACGCTGAACTGTTCCGTATTTTTTCAAATCTTCTACCACTTTGCGCGCAATATTGCTGGGTACCGCAAACGAATACCCTTCAAAGCTTCCGGTTCGCGTACTTATGGCCGTGTTAATACCAATCAACTCACCAGCTATATTAACCAACGCGCCTCCACTGTTTCCAGGGTTTACAGCTGCATCGGTTTGAATAAAGCTTTCAATGGCAGCCTGATCAGGAATAATGCCAATGTTTCTTCCTTTAGCGCTTACAATTCCGGCAGTAACCGTTGAAGTTAAATTAAATGGATTTCCTACAGCCAATACCCATTCGCCAACTTTTACCTCATCTGAATTTGTAAACTGTAAATGTGGCAAACTTTCGGCCTTGATTTTTAAAAGCGCCAAATCAGTAGCAGGATCACGACCAATTAGTTCGGCTTCATATTCACGCTCATCATTTAAACTAACGGTAATGGTTTGAGCATTTTCGATAACATGGTTATTCGTTAAAATAAAGCCGTCGCCACTTATAATAACGCCCGAACCAGTACCTTCAACAATTTGTTGCTGAGTTCCGCCAGGCATGCCAAAGAAAAACTCAAAAGGACTGTTGGCAACGGTTCGTTGCATGGCCGTTTTGACATGCACAACGGCATGAACTGTCATTTCGGCAGCCTTTGTAAAGTCGGCCTCAAAAGGCGTGGTATAAGTTACCAAACGGTTATACTCTGGCCCGTTATGGCTTACTGAAGTGCCAACAGATTGATTAAGAGAAAGATTTTTTGGTTGAAAAAAATACACATAGGCTGCGAGAGTAATCAAAGAACTCAAAACGGCAAGGCCAATTACGCTCAGAATTCGCTTCATAGGATTGTTTTTAATTAGACAGGTGTAACCATTCAAAGTTTGTACCCTTAAACGTCTAATCTACCTATTTTGTGCGCATTAACCCTAAATTAACGACTTTAAATCAAAATGCAATCCTTACAACCGCTTTATCTTATTCTTTAAGTTCCAAACCGGCAATGCGGATGGCGCTGGCGTTAAAGTAACCCATCGAAATGCGATTGGGGTCTGATACGCATTTAATGTTGCCCAATAATGGGGCAGGGGGCGGGTCGAATGTACTTCCAACCTGTACTGTTTGCTGAAATAAAAGTTCCAAATAGTCGAAGTATCGTTTGGAAATAGAACTTTTTTCGATTCTGAATGTGGTTCCAGCCGGAAATGGAGTGCCCGAAATTTGAGGGGCAGGCAAGTCGATGTTATCGAAACTTCGTCCATCCCAAAACCGGTCTTCGTAAGTTGTAAGTTCCTGCGGGCGTGTTAAAAGCGAATCATTTCGCCATAATCGCAAGCGGTATCTATCTCCTTCTCCAACTGGGTCGTTAAACATAAAGTAAGGATAAATGCCATCTAAAAAAGGAGGCCTATTTTCACGGTACTGAGAAAAAACAGAGTCAATTTCTGGAATGCGACGGAGCTCTTCACCTAAACTTTGCCAAACTCCACCAGGTAACCAAGGATTGCCATCCGGCACTTCAACTCGAATGTGGTAAACGTTTCCAACTACCCCTCTGTAATCAAGACGATAATATCCAGCCGAATCTTCTTTTAGTTCGTCTACAAGTTCATTGTTTTCAAACAATCTAACATTAGCGCCCGAAATCTTAGGTAAGGCCGTATTAGAAAAATAAGGGGCGGTAGCCATTAATACAATTCCAGTGCTATCGCTGTCGGTAATGCGCCCATTAATTACAATAAGTGGTTCACCTTCCGGAACTTCTAATTCTATAACATCCTCACAAGCGGTAAACAAGCCTGCTATAATTAAGGCAAGTGTCCAGGTAGTGGCTTTCATTAGAATTTAAAGTTATAGGTTACAGCTGGTACTATGCTCCCGAAAATGCTGAGCTGAATAGCTTCTGTTACAAAGCTTAAATCTTGATTTTGCCTGAAAAACACGGAATACGGATTTCGGCGGTTATAAGCGTTGTATATACTAAATGCCCAGGAAGATTCCCATTTCCCATCGGGTTTTGGATTGGGTGTATAATTGGCACTTAAGTCAAGTCTATGAAAGTTTGGCGTTCTGGCGCTGTTTCTGTCGAAATAAATTGGGTAAACAATACCTTCAAATTCGCCTCTTCCTGATGGAGGTGTAATCGGCCGTCCGGTTTGAAAAACCCAAACCGCACCGACATCCCATTTTTCATTTATTTGAAAAGTAGCTACAATACTTATGTCGTGGGTTTTATCGTAATTAGAAGGAAACCATTCTCCACTGTTAATTTGTTCACCAACAAATTGTCCTTTTATCAATCTTTCAGTTCTTGCCCAGGTGTAGGCTATCCAACCGGTAAGCTTACCATTGTTTTTTCTGAACAAAACTTCTAAACCATAGGCTCTTCCAAGACCGGCAATGAGTTCTGTTTCTATATTTTCCTTGAAAATCAATTCCGCACCATCTTTATACTCGACTATGTTTCTCATGTCTTTATAATAGGTTTCCAACGAAAAGTCAAATTGGGACTTACCTATATCAATTTTTCTGAAATACCCTATGCTAACCTGGTCAGAAGTAGCCGGCTCTATATAAGTGCCAGATGGGCGCCAAACATCTATGGGTGTGGCCGATGTGGTATTCGAAATAAGATGTATGTATTGACGCATACGGTTATAGCTTAATTTTAAGCTTTGCTCTTCATTTAATAAATACGTTGCAGCCAAGCGAGGTTCGAAACCATTGGCATCCAGAAAACTTTTAATTACCTCTCCATTTGAGTAAGAACGGCTTCCAATTATGCTGCTGTCATTTAATGTTTCACCGGTTCTGTAGTCAAACTCGGTGCCTGGTCCAAACCGGAAGAAACTGCTGTACCTCAATCCGTAGTTCACAGACCATCTCGTACTTAATTTTTGATCTATACCAATGTACAACGCTGGTTCAGTGGCAATTTGCCGTTCAAGTTGATTTTGAACATCGCCCGTAATAACCGCCGGATCGAATTGATAATAGGTATTGGTAATACCATACTTTACTTGCGTTTCAGGCGATAAATACCAAGTGAAAGCAGCAGTGCTTAGGTAATTCTGAATTCGCGATTGCCAATTGAAGTTAAAATCGCTGTTTTCTGGAGTTCCAAGATTATAACGATAGTCGCTATAAACCAAGGTGAAATTTGCAAAGTGCTTGGCATTTAAAATACTGTTCCATCGCAGTGTAGCTGTAGAATTGCCCCAATCGAAACCGAATGCATTCTGAATACCAAAAACATCGCGTCCGAAATAAGCACTTAAGTAAAACGTGTTTTTGTCGTTTAATTTGAAATTGATTTTTGAATTCAAATCGTAGAAATACAAAATACTGGTGTTGATTTGAGGATCGCTGCTCATTCTTATAAACAAATCGGCATATGACCTTCTCGCCGAAACCAGCCACGATAATCGATCCTTAATGATAGGTCCTTCAAGCAGCAATCTGCTCGAAATGGTTCCAATTCCACCTGTACCTGAAAACCGTTTATTATTGCCTTCTCTCAACCTAATGTCGAGTACCGATGAAAGTCTTCCTCCATATTCGGCGGGAATCCCGCCTTTAAAGATTTTCATTTCTCTAACTGCATCGGCATTAAATATTGAAAAAAAGCCGGCCAAATGCGAAGCGTTGTAAACAGGAGCCTCATCACCTAAAATAAGGTTTTGATCGGCATTACCTCCCCTAACATTAAATCCACTTGCACCCTCACCAACCGTGCTGATGCCAGGCATTAAAGTGAGAGTGCGTAAAATATCCACCTCGCCCATAAGCTGGGGTATCTTTTTAACCTCCTTGGTTTGGAGTTTATTTACACCCATCTCGGTGTTTCTTACGGGATTATCGAGGGCACTTTCTGTAACGACCACTTCTTTCAAAGTCGTACTGCTCTCTGCAAGCTCAAGATCTATTCGAGCATTTTTATCGAGTACTATTTCCAGATTGCGATCTTCATAGCCTAAATAGCGTACACTTATAGTGTGTTTGCCAGCTGGTAAGTTTAAAGCATAGTAACCGTATTCATTGGTTACAGTGCCTTTTCTCAAATTAACTTCAGCTACGCTTACCCCAATAAGTTGTTCGCCTGTAGCCGCATCGCGAATGGTTCCGCTTATCGTAAACGAATTTTGGGCTCCAAGCCAAAAAGGAAAGGCGAGAAGTAAAAAAACGAAGTGTCTTAAGGTTTTCAAAATAACCATTATCATCATGAAGAATAGAGGCGCAAAGGTGAATGCCTATGCCCTATTAAAAACATGGTCAATTGTTAAATTACATTAAAATAATAGGCAGGTTTTGAACCTTTTTAATGTCTAATCTAAAGGGGAGTTTACAATTTCACGTTTGTGTGTAGCAATAATTAATGGCTCGCTACAAGTTTCGCTCTTTTTAAAAGTGCCAAGTTTTGTGCATCGCGTCCTCGGAAAGCTCTATAGAGCTCAGCTGGATGTACTTGCCCTCCAAGACTTAATAGTCTTCTAAAATCGGCTGCTACTTGCGAATTGAAAATTCCTTCTTCTTTAAAACGCTCAAAAGCATCGGCATCTAGTACCTCTGCCCATTTATAACTGTAATAGGCCGCTGAATAACCACCTTGGAAAATGTGGCTGAAAGCACATGAAACAGAGGTTTGTGAAGGTTTGGGAAGAGGGTCTATACTTCCTAAAATCCCATTTTCGAAGGACTCAAGGTCTTGAACAACTGGTTCTTGGTTATGCCATGCCATATCCAGAAAAGCAAAGCCCAATTGTCTTAAGGTTTGAAAAGCTTCCATATGTGCCGAAGCCGCCTTAATTCTTTCAACTTCCAACTGTGGCAAGGCCTCCCTTGTTTTATAATGGCGTGCAAACAAGCTTAAACATTCAGCTTCATAGCACCAGTTTTCCAAAATCTGGGATGGAAGTTCGACAAAATCCCAAAAAACATTGGTGCCATTAATGGAAGCATACGACCCTTCTGCCAGAATGCCATGCAAGGCATGTCCAAATTCGTGAAACAAAGTGGTTACTTCTTCAAATCCCAATAAGGAAGGGTGTTCAAGACTAGGTGGGGTAAAGTTACAAACGATAGATACCAAAGGTCTTTTTTCCTCCCCATTTAGTATGTGTTGCTCCCTAAATGAAGTCATCCAGGCGCCAGCGCGTTTGCCCTGTCTGGGAAAAAAATCAAGATACAGCAGTGCCATATGCCGATCCCCGTCTTTCACTTCAAATACATTTACATCTTTGTGGTAAACCGGAATGTCAGGCCTTTCTATAAACTGCAAACCGTATAAATTATAGGCAACCTTAAAAATGCCATCCACTACATTCTCAAGCAAGAAGTAGGGCTTTAATTTTTCCGATTCCAAAGCAAAACGGGCTTGCTTATGCTTTTCGGCATAATAGGCTACATCCCATTTCTGCAAGCTTTCCAATCCATCTTCATGGGCCAGATGCTCGAGTTCGGCCAGTTCTTGTTTGGCAAACGGACCTGCTTTTTGGAGTAAATCTTGCATAAATTCCATCACCTTTTCAGGTTTTTCGGCCATACGCTCTTCTAAAACAAAGTGTGCGTGCGATGGGTAACCCAGCAATTGCGCCCTTTGATGGCGATATTGTGCAATTTTAAAAACCCTTTCTTGGTTGTTATCCTCTTGGTTGTAAGCACGGCTGTTAAATGCCAAAAACAGTTTTTCTCGCAGCTCCCGGTTTTTTAAATAGGTCATAGCCGGAACGTAACTCGGCTGTTGGAGAGTTATTACACCTCCATGTTTATAGTTTCGGGCCTTTGCTTCTTCGGTGGCGGCTTTAATAGCGGATTCGGGCATGCCAGCGAGCTCATCTGTAGTAATATGCAAATGAAAAGCATTGGTTGACTTTAGTACCGCTTGACCGAAGTACACGCTTTCTAAAGACAATAACTGGTCTAATTCTCTTAATTTCTCTTGGTCACCTTCACTTAAAAGTGCTCCGTTTCTAACAAATGACTTAAAGGTTTTTTCGAGAAGTCGCAGCTGCTCATTGGTTAATAATTCTTCATGCCGGCGATCGTAAACCGATTTAACCCGACTAAACAATTTTGGATTCAACAAAACATCGTTTCCAAATTTTGCCAATTTTGGCGATGCTTCCTGAACCACCAATTCTAAATCATCGTTCGTTTCAGCCGAATGCAGATTAAATAAAATGTTAGAAACTCTATTCAGCCCCATTCCGGCAAACTCCAAAGCTTCAATTGTGTTGGCGAAGTTTGCCTCTTCGTGCAAATCGGCTATGGCTCCAATTTCGGTGTAGGCCTCATTCAAGGCCTCATTTATGGCCTCTTCAAAATGCCCGGTTTTAATTAAATGGAAAGGAGGAACTTCAAAAGCTTCTAATAAAGGATTCATGCCTGTAAAATTTGAGGGCGCAAAGGTAGAACCACCTTATTTAAACCACGACGAATACTTAAGGTAGTTGTTGGCTATGCGCATTATTTCGCCTTCAAAAAGTTCGGGATTTAAGTCCTTTACTTTGCGAGCAGGAACTCCGGCAAAAACGCTCCCCGACAAAACATGCGTGCCTTCAAGAACCACTGAGCCCGCAGCTATTAAACTGTTAGATTCTATTAAACAGCCATCCATTACAATAGCCCCCATTCCTATCAAAATATTGTTTTGTAAAGTGCAGCCATGAACAATGGCATTGTGTCCGATAGACACATTATCGCCAATAATTGTGGGGTGTTTTTGATAGGTACAGTGAATAACCGCATTGTCTTGCACATTTACTTTATGGCCGATTCGAATAAAATTAACATCGCCTCGAATAACGGCATTAAACCAAACGCTGCAGTCATTGCCCATTTCAACGTCACCTACCACAGTGGCGTTTTCGGCTAAATAAATATTTTCACCAAATCGAGGGCTTAAGCCATTTACCGGTTTTACAAGTGCCATTTTGCTTTATTTAATATGATTTACTTCCAGTTCTTCATTCCGGCCCTGATAGGCAAGGCTAAATGATTTGATGCGGGCACCAAGGGGCAAGAATATCGGCTGTTAAAAGCACAATAGGGGCTATAAGCTTTATTGAAGTCCAACCAAACCGTATTTCCTTCAAAAATTCGCAAATCGAGGTAACGTCCTCCTCCGTAGGTTTCATCTCCATTTGTTTGATCTGTAAAGGGAAGAAACAAATAATCTTGATATTCAGGCTTGTTGCGAAGGTCTTGACTTTGGTATACCGTTAACCGGTGTTTAAGCCCCCCTAAGTCAAATTCCAAATACCCATAAACATCGTAAAGTGGCATTCGCGCTGTGGTTGTGGCAAAGGCAACACTAACAACACTATCAGATCTGATAAACCGGGCTTCTACCCTAAAAACCTCCGAAAACGGATAAAAAGGCAAGCCTTTAAATGATTTTAAGTCTTCCGCAGTTAAAGGACTCTTCTTGGGATCGGCAAATTCGGCATTCAACTCCGCACGATGCACTTTAATTAACTTCTTGTGGTTTTGGCCTCGAAGTTCCCCCAATCCGAGGGTAAAAGTCACAACAAATAGAAGGCTTAAAAAACGTGTTTTCATAAAACAATAAATCAGGTTCTGATTGGGCCGAAATTACAATTTTGAAGTTGTAAAGCTTAGTTTAGGCTTGAGAAGTTCAATCTGTATTTTAGCCCTTACTTCACATCAGCATGAAAAGAAAATGGTTCATAAGCATTTGGGTGAGCTCGATTTATTTATTCAATGCCCAAAGCATTACCGCCCAAAATACCTCATTATGGCAATTTAAGGCCGAACAAGGGTTTTTAATCCTACATTCTCAAGACATTGCACCCATTGGCTCTGCTCAACCTTTGGGCTTAGGCTTAGATTGGAGTGTGTTGCTAGATCCAGCTAAGCATTATGCGAATTGTTTGTGCCTACCCAGACTGGGACTTTCCGTTAACTACCATTACCTTGATAAACCTGGTATATTGGGCATGGCTTTACCTGTTTACGGATTTTTAGAGCCACACTATAAATTGGGTTCGCGCACTGCGTTTTTCTTAAGAGGGGGTATGGGTTTGGCGTATCAAAGCAGCCCATACGATGTTGAATCTAACCCTCTGAACTTGTCGTACAGTCTATATATCAACACTTTTATTCAGTTGGGTTTGGGGTTCGAATACCGATTATCGGATAAATGGCGAGCCAATTTGGCTTTTATGTATAACCATACCTCAAATGGAGGCTTACAAGAGCCAAATAAAGGGCTTAACTATCCAACTTGGCAAATTGGTGGCAGTTATTCGCCCAAAGGAATTCCTAATATTGAAACCCAACTTCTTCGAAAAGCCCGTCCGGAGTCCAGAAAACATTTTGAAATCCAGGCATTTTTTGCAGGAAAAGCCATAGACAACAGCCGGGTTACCTATTTAATAAGTGGATTGGAGTTGGGTTATCTACACCAACTAAATCGCATTTCAGCTTTTGATGTGGGTTTAGAAGGCGTTTGGCATGGCGCAAACAGGCAACGCATCGCTTTACTTCCCGAAAAACAATTGCACCAACAGTTGAATCTTTTGTTGGGACATGCTTTTACATTGGGCAAATTCGTTTTTAGCCAACAAGCCGGGATTTACGTTTACCGCGATTTTAACAATACGCCTGATTGGTTTCAACGGTATGGATTGCATTACTACGTCTGGGGGCCCCTTAGCATTGGTACCAATATTCGCGTACACGGTCATGTAGCTGAATTCCTAGACTTTAGAGTCGGCTTTTCGCTTTAAAACAAATTAAATTAGAGAATACGAAGCTCCGTTCTACGGTTTCGACTGCGTCCCAGTTCGGTAGAATTATCATCTATAGGTCGGTCTTGTCCAAAACCCTTCCATTGAATACGAGTGGCCTCAATGCCTTGTTTAATAAGAAACTGTCTAACCGATTTAGCCCTGTTTTCGCTCAGTTTTTGGTTGTCGGCTGCATTGCCCTCAGAATCGGTATGGCCCTCTACCGAAATCCTAATTTTTGGGTTCGATTTCATCATGCTTACCACCTGCAATAGCTCGATGCTTGATTCGTTTTTAAGTTCGAAAGAAGCGGTTTCGAAAAAAACGTTCTTCAAAACCAAAACGCTGCCACTTTCAAGCGCCTGAAGATTTACAATAAGGCTTAAAGCACTGTCTGCAGTTTGGTTTTTTAATTCAAACAATTCCGAGTGAAAGAGGTAATTTGGGCTTTCTACATTGAGAGAATAGCGGTGATTGGCAGGAAGTATGGCCCAGAACTCTCCGTTAACATCGCTAAGGGTGTTTAAAAAACTTTCCCCATTCACCAAATCGGTAAACTTCAAATTGGCTTGAAGAGGCTTAGCCGTTTTGGCATCTCGAATTCGACCTTTTACAAACGCTATGGCCATAGGTCTGAATTCAGAAAGCAATTCGAAGCCATAAATATCCTGTTCGCCAAAGCCCCCAGGCAAATTGGTATTGTAGTAGGCCGTTTTACCATCAGGTCCAACACTTAATCCAATTTCATCGGCAAATGAATTTATAGGATGTCCCAAGTTCTTTGGCTCTCCCCAATGTCCTGCACTGTCTTTTCGGGAAACAAAAAAATCGTACCCCCCCATACCTAAATGGCCATCAGAACTAAAATACAAGGTTTGGTTATCGAAATGCCAAAATGGAGAAGATTCTCGCCCTGAAGAATTTACAGAACCGGGTAATTTTCTGGCTTTTGACCATTGGCCGTTGTTTTTTCTATGACTGATGTAAATGTCGGCTCCATCGCCATCGAGCTTCTTGCCTCTTATAAAAACCAGACTATTGCCATCGGGCGAAAAACATGGTTGGGTTTCCCAATTTGCGGTGTTGAGGCTGTCGCCAAGATTTTTTGGTACAGACCACCCCTCATTTTCCAACCAATTAGAAACATATAAATCGCAGCTTCCATAACTGTCTTGTCGGTTGCATCCCACGAAAATAAGTTCTTTGCCATCGGCTCTTACCGTTTGAGCTCCCTCGTTTAATGGCGAGTTTAATTTACCGGGCAGAGGTAAGGCCCTTTCCCATTGAAGTTGGTCGTCTTTGGATGAGTAGAAAAAATTTTCATCCTGCCTAGGTCCTTCAAAAGCCCTGCGGGTAAATACCAACATCCGGTTATCCGGCATAATACCCGGAAAATATTCGGCGGCTTCGGTGTTTATGTTCGGTCCTAAATTCCAGCTTTTAAAAGGCTTGGTATTCTTAATGGCTTCTATGGCAAACAAACAACTTTGTTGCATGTTTTTAGCCTTTAAAGTATAAGGTTCTTTCTGTTTATCGCTTTCTAAATAAAAGTTTATAAAATAAAGGGCTTCAGAATAAAGGCCTTTTTGATAATTAAGACTACCAAATCTAAACGCCATAAAGGGCGATTGTTGGGCCTCGTAAGCCGCTCTGAAATAGGAATTGGCTTCTGGCATTTTTCCTTTTTTTGCCATGATTTCTCCGGCAAGTCCTGCCGCATCGGCAAAATCGGGACTGGATTTTAAGGCTTTATCAAGCAAAACAAGGGCGTCATCGTCACGATTTTGCGAAATGGCTACTCGGGCTTTTTCATATTGTTTCAGGGCATTTTTGCTTTGAGCGCAAGCATTAAATGCCAAAAAAAGAAATACCAAGGCCAATCCTATTCCCTTTGTTTTTAGAGCTTTTTTCAAGGTATTCCAAGGTATTTATGGGTTTGAAGCGAAATGCGCCATTTAGGATGATTCATTACATAATCAGTTATAAGCGGAATCATCTTTTCGCGTCGACTCCATTCTGGCTGAAGGTAAAGCTTACAATCGGGGCCAACCTTGTCGGCATGCATTTCGGCCCACTTAAAGTCGTCGTGGTTGTAAACAATCACTTTTAATTCGTTTACCAACGGATAAATATCAGCCTGAGGTTTGGCTGTTTTTTTGGGCGAAAGACAAATCCAATCCCAAACACCACTTAGAGGATAAGCCCCACTGGTTTCTAAATGTATGCTTAATCCGGAATTTTTTAGGGCCTGTGTAAGGGGCAGCATATTCCAGGTTAGAGGTTCACCACCTGTAACCACTACCATTTTGGCTTTTTCGGCAGCCATTTGGGCTATGTTTTCGGTGGGGGTTACCGGATGAAGTTTGGCGTTCCAACTCTCTTTAACATCGCACCAATGGCAGCCCACATCGCAGCCACCAATGCGAACAAAATAGGAGGGCGTTCCAGTAAATGCACCTTCGCCTTGTATGGTATAAAAAGCTTCCATAAGCGGAAGCCATTTTCCTGAATTAACCTGTTCAATTTTTTCAGAGCTATCTGCCCAAATTTCCATAGAGCAAATATAAGTGGCCATTGTTCAAACACTCTA
This sequence comes from Chryseobacterium gleum, assembly GCA_945883565.1. Classification (GTDB taxonomy): domain Bacteria; phylum Bacteroidota; class Bacteroidia; order Flavobacteriales; family Schleiferiaceae; genus RFXV01. Next base: position 95,616 of record CAMCXO010000004.1, on the reverse strand, counting down.
AGGCGCTTGTAAAGGCTGCAAACTCAGTGCCTGTTAAAAAAAGCACAACAATTAGTTAAATAACTTTTACAAAACATGGGCGTAACACTTAACAATTTGTTAAACTTGCCGCATGTTTAACCAAATAACCAAAATGCATGCTTAGAAAACTACTGCTGAGTCTGCTTCTCGTGTTTAGCTGCCAATGGGCCATTGCGCAGGTAAAACAAGTAAGCGGAACAGTGACTTCGGAAAAAGGAGAGCCTTTACCCGGGGTGGCTGTAATTGAAAAGGGAACAGCTAACGGAACTGTTACCGACATGAACGGCAATTATCGGTTGAATTTGCAATCTGCAAAACCGATTCTTGTGGTGAGCGGAATGGGTATGGTAAGTCGCGAAATTCTCGTGACAGGAGCCTCCATGAACATTGGTCTTAAACCTTCAAGTGAAACCCTCGAAGAGGTGGTGGTAACCGCCTTGGGGCAGGAGCGAAGCAAAAGGGCCCTTGGCTATGGGGTAGAAACAGTGGGTGGCGATGCCTTAAAAGAATCAGGCGAAGTAAACCTCGTTTCGGGCCTAAGTGCCAAAGTTTCGGGTGTACAGGTTATCAATTCCTCCGGGGCAGCCGGTGCGGCTTCGTTTATCCGCATTCGGGGTAATGCCACTTTCCTGGGCAATAACCAACCCCTGTTTGTGGTAGATGGAGTACCCATCGATAACTCTCAAACCGAGTCCCAAGACTTACGCGATGGGGTGTCACTCTCTAACCGTGCCATCGATATTAACCCCGACGACATTGAAAGCCTTACCGTTTTAAAAGGTGGAGCTGCTGCTGCGCTTTACGGAACACGAGGTGCCAATGGGGTTATATTAATCACCACCAAAAAAGGGCGCAACAACCAGGCTTTCAGCGTTAATTTCAACTCTTCACTCGAAATTACCCAAGTAAATAAACTGCCCGGTTACCAAACCACTTATGCGCAAGGTCTTTTTGGCGCTTACAGCTCTCCAAGCAGCGGGTCACCTTTTTCCTGGGGACCAAGAATTAGCGCTTTGGGCTATGATGCTGCTAATAACATAACCGACGATCCTGCTCAAATGCGTGCCGGAACCCTCGGAACGGTGCCTTCATACGACAACCCCGATATTTTCTTCCAAAACGGAACCCGTTTAAACAACAACATCTCTTTCCAGGGCGGAAATGCCAGAAGTAATTTTTATGCTTCTTTCAGCGATTTACGCGAAACCGGTATTGTGCCTCTAAACGATTTTGCCCGTTCATCGGCCCGCTTAAGTGCCACTTCTAATGTAAGCGACAAATTTAAAGTAGGGGGTTCTTTGGCTTATACCCGTTCAGGGGGGCAGCGTATTCAGCAAGGCTCTAACCTAAGCGGTTTAATGCTTGGTTTGGTGCGCACACCAGCTTCATTCGACAATTCGAATGGCGTAAGCGACCCAACCGACCCTAAAGCATACCTTAACGCGGATGGCACTCAGCGCAACTATCGTGGTGGAGGTGGTTACGACAACCCTTACTGGACCATTAACCAAAACCCTTTTACCGACGAGGTGAACCGTGTTTTCGGATACGGAGAGCTTACTTATTTGCCTTACGAATGGTTGAAGTTTAACTATAAGGGTGGGGTAGACAGCTACAGCGATCGTCGCAAGCAGGTTTACGCCATTGGTTCACGCGCTTTGCCTGCCGGCCAAATAATTGAGCATACCGTTAACTACACCGAATACAACCACGATCTTACAGCCCAAGCCAACCGCAAATACGATAAGCTCGACATTAGCTTATTGTTGGGCTTTAATGCCAATCAGCGCAATTTAAACGAGTTGTATACCCAAGGTGATGCTTTGGTGCTTTCGGGTTTCTACAATATGTCTAACGCTTCAACCATTACCTCAACCGTTGATGCCGATCAAAGAAGAATTTGGGGCATGTACGGAGAAGCTACGGTGGGTTACGACAACCAACTGTTTCTAACCCTAACCGCTCGTCGCGACCAAGCCTCTACTTTTGGCGATGTTGGACAGGGCATTTTCTATCCTTCTGTAAGTTTGGGCTACGTTTTCAGCGATTTGCTGAAGAAAGATGGCGCCAACGAATGGCTAAGCATGGGTAAGGTTCGCGCCAGCTGGGCCAAAGTGGGCATCGAACCTACCTTTGGTTCTAACGCCACCTACTTTGCTCAAACCGCTACCGGCAGTGGTTCCACTTCGGGTTGGATCAACGGTCTCGATTTTCCTTTCTTAGGTCAGGCCGGATTTACCCAAGACAATACCATCGGTTCTGCCGATTTGCGTCCGGAGTTTACCACCACCACCGAGTTTGGACTCGACCTTGGTTTCTTCAAAAACCGTATTGGTTTTGAATTTACTTACTACAACCAACAATCTCAGGATCTTTTGGTACGGGTACCCATTGCCAACTCAACCGGATATGTAGAACAATGGCGCAACGCCGGTACCATGGAAAACCGCGGTATAGAAATGGTATTGAATGTAACCCCAATTGTAAACGACAATTTTCGTTGGGATTTTTCTGCCAACTTCACCCGCAACCGAAACAAAGTGCTTGAACTTGCGCCTGGTGTAGATGTAATAGACCTTCCTTGGGGTTTCTTTGGTGCCAACCAACGCTTGGTTGCCGGACAAGCTTATGGAACACTTTATGGAGACGACTGGGCCCGCGACGAAAGCGGAAATGCTTTGGTTGATGCCAGTGGTTACCCAGTTTACAGTTCTACTGAAGTGGTTGTAGGCGATCCAAACCCCGATTGGCTTATGGGTATCAACAATACGCTGACTTATAAGAACTGGAGTTTCGATATGCTTTGGGACATTCGTCAAGGTGGTAATATTTGGAATGGAACACGTGGTGCACTTTACTACTTTGGAACCCACACCGACGTGGCCGAGGGACGAGGTGAGACCTTCGTTTGGCAAGACGAAGTAATGGGCAATAGTGGGGTTTATGCGCCGGGTACGGTGGATGCCAATGGCAACGATATCTCCGGGCAACCCAATACTACCCCCATTACACGCGACGAAAATTCTTATGTAGTAGGACCATTGAGTGGCTTTACCGGCGCTTCACGTCCGTTTATAGAAGAAGGCAATTGGGTGCGCTTACGTCAAGTGGGTATTACCTATACCTTCAAACCCGAATTATTCGGAAAAACCTTTGTTAAAGGCCTTAGCCTTTTTGCTCAGGGGCGTAACCTTTTGTTGTTTACCGACTATACCGGCATTGACCCAGAAACCAACCTAAGCGGTGCCACCAACAGCCAAGGCGCCGATTACTTTAATATGCCCAATACCCGAGGTTACATCTTCGGCTTGCGCGCTAACTTTTAATCGATACCAAAATGAAGAAACTATCTGTTCTTAGCGCTTGGGCCCTCGTGCTTTTCATGGCCCTGGCCTGTTCTAAAGAATGGTTGGAAGACTATAAAGTCGATCCAACTCGTCCACAAGACGTTACCGCCGATGTGCTGTTAACCTCAGCACAAGCCTATTTTGCTATGGCCTCGGGCGATGTGGTGCCTCGTTTAACCACCATCTTCCTTCAGCAAATGACCGGCACCGACCGCCAAAGTCTTGCACATAACCGCTACGCTCAAATAGGTGAAGCCGATTTCGACTCACCTTACGGACTGGCCGGTTATGCGGGTGGTATGTACGATTTAAAGCTCGTTATCGACAAAACCGAAGGCACTTCGCCGCATTATGCCGGGGTGGCCAAAATTATGATGGCCATGTACTTGGGTATGTTTACCGATTTGTTCGGAGACATCCCATACTCTCAGGCTTTTCAGGGTGAAGCCAACCTTAAACCCGCTTTCGATTCTCAGCAGGAAATTTACAATACCATTTTTGGTCTGTTGGATGAAGGTATTGCCAACTGCAACGAAGCGAACAGCAACGACAGCCCCGGCAGCAATGACCTTATTTATGGAGGCGATATGGCACTTTGGGTTAAACTTGCCCACGGCATGAAAGCCCGTTACCTGAATCACCTGAGCAAGAAATCGACCTACAGCCCAACTGAGGTAATAAGCGAAGTAAACGCCGCATTAGCCGCAGGCGAAGACGCCCTTTTCCCATTTGGAAGCAGCACCAACCAAGCCAATACCTGGTACCAGTTTACCGCTGTAGATCGAAATGGCTACATGGCCAACTTTGGAACCATGTACACCATGATGGAAGACGCCAACGATCCACGGGTAGATGTTTACCGCGATGCCGCCGATTCTTCACTCATGGGTTTTTGGGGTGGAAGCGCCACTTCACCTCTGCCTGTTCTTACCCATTTCGAGCTGCTTTACATTAAAGCAGAAGCCGAACAAAGAGCCGGGCAAAACGCCCTTAATACCCTTTTAGAAGCCATAGGGGCCAATATGGATTTCCTAGGTGTTTCGGCCAGCGACCGCGATGCGTATTTAGCCGGTATCACCACTGCTAACCTTGAAACCATAATGAATGAAAAATATGTGGCCATGTTTACCCAGGCCGAAGCTTGGACCGATTGGAGGCGTACCGATTACCCCACACTTACGGTGTATCCAAATGCCAACCTATCGGCTATTCCTCGCAGAATGCCTTATCCACAAAACGAGTATTTGTATAACAGCAGCAATGTGCCTATGCCATTAACTGCCTCACCTTCAGAAAAATTTGGTGTAGATCCTACTTACCGTTTATGGTGGGACCGTTAAGCCGGGTTACACCCAAAAGAAGCCGCCCCCTGGGGCGGTTTTTTTTTATACAAACCATTTAGGCGCCCCCGAGCGGGGCAGAAGGTTTTAGCATAGCCAAGACATTTTCCTGCCCCACGCGGGCCGGGCTTTGCGCTCCAAGTCCTCGCCGCCATTGTCTGAACCATGATTTACCGGATTTAAGGATGGGCATGATTAATTCAAAAGGCTATGGTAATGGCGGCTGCGGGCTTTCCGCTGCAATCCCTGGCGCGGCTTCAAACGTTCAACTACCCGCTTCAAACGTTCAACCGCCGGCTTCAAACGTTCAACCGACGACTTCAAGCGTTCAACTGCCGGCTTCAAACATTCAACTGCCCGCTTCAAACGTTCAACCGCCGGCTTCAAACGTTCAACTGCCCGCTTCAAACATTCAACCGCCCGCTTCAAGCGTTCAACCGCCGGCTTCAAACGTTCAACCGCCCGCTTCAACCGTTCAACCGCCCGCTTCAAACATTCAACCGCCCGCGTCATACGTTCAACCGCCCGCTTCAAACATTCAACCGCCCGCTTCAAACATTCAACTGCCCGCTTCAAACGTTCAACTGCCCGCTTCAAACATTCAACTGCCCGCTTCAAACGTTAAACCGCTGACTTCAAACGTTAAACCGTCGACTTCAAACGTTCAACCGCCCGCTTCCAACGTTCAACCGCCGACTTCAAACGTTCAACCGCCCGCTTTGAGCATTAATCAGTCGGCTTCTTCAATTTTTTTACCAACGTTCCCAAATTTTCAACAGACTTCAAACCTTCCCGCACCGGCATCGAACAGTCATTGTTTGGCTTCGAGCATTCATTAATAGGCATTTTCAATTTTTTTACCGGAGTTTTCAAATTATAAATAGACTTCAAACCTTCCCGCACTGGCATCGAACAGCCATTATTTGGCTTCGAGCATTCGTTAATAGGCATTTTCAATTTTTTTACCGGCGTTTTCAAATTATCAACAGTCATCAAACCTTCCCACGCCGGCATCCAACACCCATTATTTGGCTTCGAGCATTCATTTATGGGCATTTTCAATTTTTTTACCAGCGTTTTCAAATTTTCGACAGACTTCAAACCCTCCCGCGCCGGCATCAAACAGCCATTGTTTGGCTTCGAGCATTCATTAATAGGCATTTTCAATTTTTTTACCGGAGTTTTCAAATTATCAATAAACTTCAAACCTTCCCGCGCCGGCATCGAACAGCCATTGTTTGGCTTCGAGCATTCATTAATAGGCATTTTCAATTTTCTTACCAGCGTTTTCAAATTATCAATGGACTTCAAACCTTCCCGCGCCGGCATCAAACAGCCATTATTTGGCTTCGAGCATTCATTAATAGGCATTTTCAATTTTTTTACCGGAGTTTTCAAATTATCTACAACCTTCGAATGTTCAACGCCCCACACCGATAACGTAGAGACAGGGCATGCCCTGTCTCTACAATCGCCTCTACAATCGTCCATACAATCATCCAACAAAACACCAATCCACCCCCAACCATTGCACAACAACGGTTTCAAAACATTGGCAAAAATCCCATTTCATCCAATATATATTCCTATAAATCTGACGTAACAAAACATGCCAACCATCTAGGGCATGATTTTCAATGGCAATCCCGATTTCACATCATTCCTAATTATAAATCATATCAAACCATTTACAATTACATTATAAATAACCCCGCCAATTCGTAGAATGATAACTTTTTTCAATGACACAAAAAAAACCAACAACCATTAGGCAAAATCTTCTGGGCAATTGCAGACAACTAGCAAGGAGCAGGGCGGTTTTAATGCCAAATCAAAAAAATCCATCAAAGAACACCAATTTTGTCAAAATCACGCTTGTATTAAAACCCTTTATTGACGCTGGTTTTCGTCAATTTGCCGAAGGCTTTTCCAGCGCAGCCCTGATATCTTCGCAGAAGGTCGGTACCGGGTTTTTTAACTTCATTACCGACAAAAATGGGTACAAGAACTTAAAAACGCAAAAGGAGTCTATTGGAATGCTTCGCACATGTGTTATAGGGCCTTTCAAAATGTGAAGGTTCGCAACCGGATTCATCAGATTTTAAGGCCACCAAAGCATCAAGACCATTACCCTTTATACCCACTTAACCCAAGTCAAAGTAAATAAAATAAACAGCACCTTAGATCAATTGACACAAAATGCAGCTAATTTTACCAAAGCCAATAAAACCGCTAATAATGAATATGCTGCGCAAATCATCAAACCACAATAAGCTAGAGAAAGTACAGTATTTTTTCGTATATATATAAGTTATGGCTCATTTTAAAAGACCGACACGAAACGACAAAACGACACTGAATTGAAAGATAAAAAATACATAATAGGACTGAGAATAATTATCCTAACCTTTTTGGTTTCACTCAATCCGTATTTGCTAATTTTTACTGTTCCTGTTTTTCTTGTCGGAGTTGGAATTTTATGGTTTAGTAAGACAAAGATTTTAAACAAAACACTTTGGACAGTTTTACCAGTAATATTTTGGTATCCTTCTTTTTATGTTTTTATGTATCTGATAGGCACTATAGGGACTGCGACCGCTCAAAAACTTGACTTTAACTTTCCTGATAATTTTAAGGGAAAGGCAATTGTAGTTCAACAAATCGACTGTGGACAAGAAATTATCAAAAAGGACAGGAGAGAACAACTAAACTTTCCTGAAAGCGGAATTTTATTATATAAGGGAAAAATAGAAAGCGGCTACATAAATCACCAATATTTTTATGTAACAAATACGGGAGACAGAATTAAAATTCCTGAACGAGCAAACTATATGTTTTGGGACGATGCTAAAAAAGTAACGATCAGTTCTGAAATAGGCGTTTGGTTTGAAGGTATGGGTATGGCTGCACAATTTCCGCCTGAGGGACTTAGAGACTATGATTTTTTACAAATGATAGTATCTTCAAAAGACAGTTTAGAAAAATATTACTACTTTAATTACAACAAACAAGTTGACAGTATAAAATTTGAAACAATGAAACGATGCAGATAAATCACATAATTGTATTCTTGCTTTTTGTTGTTTCTTCTTGTAATTCAAAAAGAAGCGACAATACAGAAAGGTCTATGAATGATCCAGGCAGACCAATAAGCGAACTGAAAGAACTTGCTTTAGAAAAAGGCGACACAAATGCCTATGAAACTTTATCAATTGCTTATTTAGATTATCCGAGCGGAGACTTTTTTCCAATTGCTCTAAAAATGGCAAATAAGTATGACTACACACAAGCATATTTTGACTGTTATATGGCTATTTTAGATTACAATGGAGTTTATTCGCCAGACAAACTGCTTGACAGGATAGATTTAAAAACAAGAAATTTAGCAATCGAATATTTAATTATGGGTGCAATAAAGGGACACGAGCAATCAATAGAAACTTTAAAAGACTATTATTTAAAAGATACTCTTAACCGAGAATTGATATTGACAAAAAAGATAAAAGGTGAATTTGGAGAATACTTAAACCAACTAATGACAGACGAATGACAAGAAAAACGAGCCATAACAGCACCTACCCAAAAGTGGCGGTTCAGTGGTTAAATCAAGCTTTGTGCTTCTATCAAAGTTTCTGCTTGGTTGACAGTGAAGTGCTCCGAAATCGCCACCTTCGGGTAGCTGCGAACCGTGTGTGGCTTGAACAACAATCAGCGGATTGTTGGTGCTTTAGAACAGATGAGAGTAGGGCTCTCGGCGACGACTTCCAGGAGTAGTTGCCAAACCACCTTATGCTGCTTGATATGGAAACAAACTTGTGGTGAGCGATAAGGAAAAACGGGGATAAGAATCTCTGTCGGTATGAATACAATGAGCTGAACGAAAGTGAACCAATGAAGAAGCCTCGTAAGCGCAAAAAGCGATGTCGAAAGTAGGTGGTTACGTTTGTGCCTATGACAGAGTGTGTTAGGAGCCTGATTACTGAACACATGGCATCCGGGGTTAAGTTGGCAGTATGGTGGCAACTGAACTTACGACTACTGAAATGGGTAAAATGGGAAAAGGGGCTGTATAAGAAAGCGGGTTTACAATACCTGCGCACGAAATACAGGGAACGACCCAATTAATTTGCACTTTGGTTATTGGTATGTCCGTGAAGCTGAATATCTTTAGTGACTTAACAACATGAAGAGCCGTGTGAAGGGAGACTTTCACGCACGGTTCTGTGGGAAGGTAGTGGTGAGATTCCCCTGTATGACCCGATTACCACCAATGCTAAAAAGACAACGACAGTGAACAAAATGAACGACAGAAATAAAATGCCAACCGCACATTCAGGCATTTGCTTGCCCCAACGCACGGGCGACCGCTTCGCAAGCAAAAGAGCCTGAATTTTTTCCAACGCACAGAAAGTAATTATAAATGGCAGACATTTCTCAAATACTAAACACGCTAAACACTTCTCCAAGTGTTGGTTTGTTACGTTTACGAAACAGAGAAATGATTATTGAATTTCTAGTAAGAACTTTCGTTAATAAACAAAACTCCATTTCATCTGAGAATATTCATTCTCAATTAGCGGACTTTTTAGAAGGACAGAGAATTGAAATCGATGAAGAAAATGAAATTAATTTTTTTGACACCTATGAAGATAAAGCCAAAAAGTATATTCAAAACTGGACTAACAATGGCTTTTTGACGAATTATCCTGATGAACAAGGTGAAATTTTTTATGAACTATCTTCACATTCAAGTAAAACCATAGATTGGTTGGCAAGTTTAAAAAAGGAAGAGTTTGTTGGTACTGAATCCAAATTCAACAACATACTGAATCAATTAAAAGAGTTGGTTGAGTTCACTAATGAAGATGCCGAAAAGCGTATAGAGTTGTTGGAAGAGAAAAAATTAGAAATTGAACAACAAATTCAACGAATAAAAATCGGAGAAGACGTAAAAGTATTTGAAGAATTTGAAATCGTACCCCGTTTTAATCAACTCAATCAATCCGCTAAAGAATTATTATCCGACTTTAAAGAAGTTGAAGACAACTTTAAAGAAATTACAAAAGGGATTTATCAAAAACACGCTGATGGAAGCTTATCCAAGAGTGACATACTGGAATTTACTTTTGATGCACTTGAATCATTAAAAGAAAGCCAACAAGGAAAAAGCTTTTACGCCTTCTGGTCATTCATATTGAATCCAGATTTACAGCACAAATGGGAAAGCCTGACCAAAGATTTATACACAACCTTAGAAGAAAAATCAATCTCAGTAAGGGATACATTCCTGATAGGAATGAAAAAACATCTCCATAGTTCAGGACAAAAAGTTTACAAAGCCAATGATAAAATGGCTGAAAAACTAAGCCGCATAATTCGTGAGAATGAAAGTTCTAAATCAGAAGCCACGAAAAAAATAATTCAAGACATTAAGAAGCAACTTGTAGAAATCAGTAAATCCAAGAACAAGCCTGATATTTCATTTGAATTAGAAACAGCAACAGATATAAATATTCCATTTGAACGCAAACTCACGAAAGAGCAATCTGAAGAAGTTACATACACCAATAGACCCAAAATTGCTAATGAAGACATTACATCATCTAATCAATTAGGACGACTGTTTTCACAGTCTAATATTGATAAAGAATTGTTGAGAAAAAGGGTGAAAGATGTACTTAAAGAAAAGTCGCAGTCCACACTTTTAGAAATTGTCGAAAATTATGGTGGTCTTGAAAAAGGGTTGCCTGAGTTGTTCGGTTACATAGGCATTGTGAAGGAATTCAAACACATTATCAATCCTGATAAAACCCAAAGTATCATTTTTGATGCGGACAACCGCAAACAAATTAAAATCCCTGAAATTATTTTGACCAAATGAGCAGTTTAGAAAAGCATATTACTCCTTATAGCAAAGTCATTGTAAGGTTATTAAAAGCAACCGTAGAACGAAACTCCAATGTATGGGATGATGTAATAAATTATCAAACTGAAATCCAGGACTACATTAGTAAAATTGGTTTAGAGTTAATCGTTAAAAAAGATGAAGGATTTGCTTTTGTAAAGCAACTTGAAGATAGTGAAGGTAACACTCTCGGATTAGTACAAAGACGACAAATCGGCTTTGAAACCTCTATTGTGCTTGTTGTTCTAAGACAAAGCCTAGAAGATTTTGACAGCAATCCTACACAATTGGCAACCGAAAAATTTATCACAAATACAGAAATAAACGAGGAGTTAGAATTATTTCTTCCAGAAAAATATAACAAAGTCAAATTCATAAAAGAACTTGATAAGTATATCAATGCGGCTGTTGATTTGGGCTACTTAAAAGAAATAAACAAGAAAGACAATGAAACGAAATACCAAATACATAGAATTATCAAAGAAAAAATCACTCTTGATATTTTACAAGAATTTGAAAATAAGTTAAAAGATTATGTTGAGTCTGTTTAGTACAAGTTCCGACAAAGCGGGGTTCAGACTTCAATATATGGAAGTTTACAACTGGGGAACATTTAATGAAAAGGTTTTTAGAATAAATCCGAATGGGAATAATTCACTTTTGACTGGTGCAAACGCATCTGGAAAGAGCACATACATTGATGCATTGCTTACTCTAATTGTTCCTGCAAAGAAAGACCGTTTTTACAATCAATCTTCGGGTGTTGAGAAGAAAGGCGACCGTACCGAAGAAACCTATGTGTTGGGGCATTACGGAAACATTCAAGAAGAAGGAAAAACTTCTACTTCTACACAAAAATTGCGTGATACAAACACCTATTCAGTAATTCTTGCTTCATTCTCCAATGCAGACCAAAAACAAATTACACTTTTTCAAGTACGTTGGTTTTCGAATAATGAATTAAGGCGGCAATTCGGAATTGCTCACGTTCCTCTGGAAGTAGAATCTGATTTTGATCAATTCGATTCAAAAGGAAATTGGAAAAAGGTTTTAGATAAAAAGTACAACTCGAATGTCACGAAGAAGAAAATTGAGTTCATAGATGGACCTACTGCTTATGCAGAAAGAATGGCGGACTTATTTGGTATGCGTTCAACAAAAGCGTTGACTTTGTTCAATCAAGTTGTTGGGGTAAAAGTATTGGAAGACTTAGATGATTTCATAAGAACCAATATGTTGGAAGAACAAGATGCGGAAGCAGAATTCATTCAACTTAAAGAAAGTTTCTTGACTTTAATGGATGCTAAAACCAACATTGAAAAGGCTAAAGAACAAATTGAACAACTAAGGCCAATTAATGAGATTGCAATAGAACTGACCAATATCAAAGCGGATTTATTTCGATTGGAAAAGTCGAAAGAAACGGCAGTTTATTGGTTTGCAACTAAAGGTGTTGAGTTGGGTGAAAAAGAACTGGAGAAATGTAAAGAAGAGTTGCAAAGATTAAATGATGAGTTAACTGATTTACGTGATAAGGAGGAAAAACTAAAACAAGAAGAACGAACTATCTCGATTTCGATTGAAAAAGATGAAGTAGGAAGTAAAATCAAAGATTTAGAGAAGGATATTAAAAATCTTCAAACCCTTAAAGACAACAGAAGTCGAAAACTTGATGATTACAATAAAATTGCCCAAAACATCGACTTCATCACCAACCCAAGTGAAGAAACTTTTAACACGAACAGAGAAAGTGCGAAGAAGTTAAAACAAATCACGCAAAATAATATTGATATAGAAATTGAAAATCTCCGTGCATTTAAGAATGAAGAAGATAAACTAAAACAAGACACCGAAGATTTAGTAAAAACTATAAAAACTCTTCAAGAAAACAAAAATAATATAGCAGGGCGTGAAGCCGAAATACGAGATGAAATCATTTCACACATTGGGGCAAATCGAGAAGAAATCCCATTTATTGGAGAATTGATTAAAGTAAAGGATGATGAAATGAAGTGGGAATCATCAATTGAGAAAGTACTTCACAATTTTGCATTACGATTGATTGTTCCACAAAAGTACTATTCATCAGTGAATCAATATGTGAACAGCAATAATTTGAAAGGTAGAATTCGTTACGACAAATATGAAGACCAAGACTATCTTAAAAATTTCAAGAACAAAATACTTAACGAAAAGTCATTAATCAATAAAATTGAAATTAAGCCAAAAACACAATATTGCGATTGGATTGAGAACTATTTGGAATCTCAATTTGATTTTGTTTGCGTAGAGAATCTTTCGGAATTTGAGCAATTCCACGAAATGGCAATTACTCAAAATGGATTGATAAAATTCAAAAGGGGCAAACACGAAAAAGACGACCGGCCTCATATAACTCGAAAGGAAAATTTTGTATTGGGATGGGATAACAAAGAAAAACTCTCCTCTCTAAAGAAAGAATTAATCAATCTTCAAAATCAACAAACAGAAAAGAAGAAAGCGATTGCAAACAAAAATATCGAGATAAAAAACTTAGGCATATTCAAGGATGAATGCCATAACCTGTTTTCAAAGTTTGAAAAATATGATGACATAAACTGGCAATCGTATGCGAACGATATACAAGAAAAAACAGAACAGAAAGAAAAATTAGAAAAAACGAACAATCGTCTAAAGCAATTACAAGAGGATTTAAAAAAGGTTCAAGACTCTTTAAACCAACTTTCAAAAGTTCAAATTTCCGATAAGGAGCAAGAAATATTTACCAAGAAAAATGAAGTTGGTTCTATTGAAAAATCAATCAGGAGTAACAAATCTATTTATGAGCCATTGGGAATTGTTGATGTTTCAATGTTTGAAAAACAACATTCCGATTTGCTGAATATTGAATACGCAACCTTTGAATCAAGTCGTGAGAGATTCCAAATGGAAAATTCAAAACAAACAAGAGAACTTGAAGAACAGAAGCAAAGGAAAGAAAGAGAAGTAATCAACAAGATAAACGATTTTAAACAGCCTTCAGAAGCTATATTAAGCAAATTCAAGGATTGGCGTTCTGATGTTAATTCTCTACCCGATTCAACACATTTAGAGTTAATCAGTGAATATCAAAACTTCCTTGCTAAGTTGGAGAATGATAACCTTCCAAAGTTTGAAAAGAAATTCAACGATTATTTGCAAGAAACAATTACCAACAAAGTTGGTGATTTCAGAATGTTCTTTGAAAACTGGTCAGATTCAATCAAAGAAAACATCAAACATTTGAATGAATCTTTAAAAGAGATTGACTTCAAAAGTAAACCCGAAACCTATATCCAACTTGTTGCTCCTAACAAGATTAATGATGAAGTAAAGGAATTTAGAAAGCTTTTAGAAGAAGCCGTACCAAATGTTTACCAAATGGAGAAAAACAATGAAGGCAGAAAGCATCATTTTAATAATCATGTTCAACCATTTATTGAGAAATTAGACAAAATAGAATGGCGTATAAAAGTAATGGACGTTCGTTCTTGGTTTAGTTACAAAGCCGAAGAATTTTACAAGGAAACAAATGCCAAATTCAAAACTTATGAAGGAATGGGTGCATTATCTGGCGGACAAAAAGCACAGTTGACATACACAATATTAGGTTCTGCCATAGCTTATCAATTTGGCTTAACTAAATATAATCAGGGTTTAGAGTCTAAATCTTTTCGGTTTGTCGCTATTGATGAAGCCTTCAAGGCACAAGATGAAGAGAAAGCCAAATATTTACTTTCACTTTGCAAGCAGCTGCACCTTCAACTACTTGTTGTAACCCCCTTGAATGACTTACATATCGTTGAAGATAATATTTCCTATGTTCATTATGTTGAAATAAAAGACGAAAAACAATCTTGGCTCTATGATATGCCAATTGAACAATTCAAAGAAGAAAAAGCGAATTGTATGACTCAATGATTACACCAAAGGAAATAAAGGATAAAACAGAAAGAAAGTACATTTCATTTCTTCAATCTTTGGTTGAACAGCGACCTTTTGAGAAATTGGTTATTCGTGGCGATAAGTCGTACACCAAATCTTCACTGTCGGAATTTGAAAGAGAAATTCAACAAATTCATAGCCATTCAAAGGAGAAAAAGGGTTTTGGCTATACATTGGAATTTCAAAAAATAAAGACCAAGCATTTAGGAACTCAAGATTTGCCAATTTCAATTTACTTTGATAATGAAAATGATTTTTTGAAATTTTTAGGTAAAGAGAATGAAGTAGATTCTTTCAAATCAAATGTTGAGATAATCCTTCTGGAATTCCCTGAACTCAAAGATTGGATAATTAAAAGTCCTAGAAAGATTATTGAGAATGGGATCGAATGGAAAAACATTTTGCAAGTGTGTCAATACTTTAAACAAAATCCAAAACCAAATTTATATATTAGAGAATTGCCGATAAAAGTTCACACAAAATTTATCGAGAGAAACAAAAGCATTATCAGGGAACTGCTAGATGTTCTAATCTCGGAACACGTAAAAAGTGAAGAAAAAGAATTTGAAAATAGGTTTAATTTAAAATATGCTGAACCTCAAATTCGGTTTAAGGTTCTTGACAAAACAATATCGGAAAGATTTTTTTCGGGAATTGATGATATTGCTGTTCCAGTTAGCCAATTTGAAAAGCTTAACTTATCAATTAAAAAAGTATTGGTCGTAGAGAACAAGACAACACTTTACACCACTTTGACACTTCCAAAAATGAATGACACCATTGCAATTTTTGGTAGTGGATTTAGTGTTTTCAATCTTAAAAATGTACGTTGGCTTGACAATCTTAAATTACTTTATTGGGGAGACATAGACGTTCAAGGCTTTGAAATTCTTTCACAATTCAGGACTTACTTTCCGCATACAAGAAGTGTTTTAATGGACAAGAAAGCCTTTGACACTTTTTTTGAAGACGATAATGGAACGCCAACAAATATTTCCGTAAAACTTAACTTGTCAGACGAAGAACAAGAGCTTTACGAGATTTTGAAAACAAACAACTGGAGATTTGAACAAGAAAAAATCCCATTAGACTATGTAAACAAATACTTTGACAATGAATAACCCAACCCCTCACAGCCACACACATTGCCAAGTTGATCAAGCCGACACGCAAGCCAAAACTTGGCAAAAAGTGTGTCTGTCCCAACGCACGACTGACCAACAAATGGACGAAGAAAAGAAGTGCCAAACCGTTGGCAAACATTTGAAAAAACATTACTATGAAATACTTACTGACAATATTGACAATCATATTCATAACATTTTCAGCGAACTCCCAGGTTGTTCCAATTGATCCAAATGCAACTTCGGACACTTATAACTACTCTTCAGTCGACCAAAAGCCAGTATTTGATAAAGCGACCGATTCGGAAGAAAACAGAAAACTGATTTATGAGTACTGCAAGGAACAGCTTGATTCACTAGATCTCGAGAAAGGACTTAAATCTTTCATCACCTTCGTGATTGAGAAAGATGGAACTGTTAGTAATGTAGAAGTATCCTACGGTAAGAATGCAGACTTCAATAAAATAGCAGCTGGAATTATTAAAAACATGCCTCGCTGGCGACCCGCTGTTCACAAAGGAGAAAAAGTGAAGACATCGTTTACGATTGACGTGAAAAATTAAAAAAAACGTGTGCCTAACACAAAATAAACGCAATACGGCTTTAACCTTCCTTCGTTTCGTGCTCGCGGTCAATAAAAACATGTTCCGTAATTTTAACCTACGTTGGGCGAAGCTGCACTGATGTTTATTAAGAACCGTTAGCGGTCCGGTTATGACGATACAATCCAACGAACAACCAAATAAAGAAAAGAATATGATAATGGTTTTAATAATAATCGGTGTGGCAGTTTTAATTTTTGCATTTAAGGCTTTTATGCCAGCGGGACAAAAACCAGAAGCCGACAGATACACAACCAGACCATCAAATAAACACTTGCCAACACAAGAAAAACCAAATGACAAACTTGTAATCGTTGACAAGATATCCAAGTCAGAAATGGACAGTATTTTGACTGGCTTTTGTAATATGTATAACAAGAAAAGTTTTCAGGCACTACCACGACTTTATATGTTAAGCGAAAGACAATTTGCTATAACATTTCCCTATGACATTGAATTTGAAATTTATTGTTACTTCGTTAACTATGTTCATAGTCCGATGGGTTTTGACAAGTCATTTGATGTTACAGCTTGGGAAACGACTGGACAAGCTAAAGGTTGGATAACTGAAAAGTCAGCAAATAAAAAAGTTATGTTGTTCATTCCAGAAGACGATACCGAACACGACAACGTATTCTTGACAACAGACGATAATGTTGGCTATAAACTCGGCTTTGCAATGGGAGAAGAAAAGCAACTTTTACCTGCACCAAAAAAGATATATTTCGCACCAACAAATGACATCAAAGCATTTACAGTAAAAGAAGCACAAAACTTTCAATAACTAAGGAAAATGACGATTGAGAAAAAAGCCCGAACCGCTAACACCGGTTTGGCAAAAATGGCGGTTCAGTGCTCCGCAGACACATTTCTGGTTAATTAATGTGTGGTTCTCCGCATCAGCATTTGTGGTGAAAATCGCCATCTTCGGGTAGCTGCATGACGTCAATCTGTCTAAAAGCCCTATTGCTTTCTTTAATTAATTGATTGTTAATAATATATGTGCCGAAAAGTTGCATAATTCCTTGTTATTCAGTATTTTCAACACATGAAATACATTCAAGGCGCTGAGCGTATTTATTTTGAATCCTTTTGTCCAGAAGAACATATACATTAATAATAGGATTAGTATGAAATACGAAGAAGTGAAACATATAATGGTCGGCTGTTCCTTGAAGGTTCATAGTGCCTTAGACAATGGTTTTCAGGAAGTAATATATCAGCGAGCATTGGCTATAGAAATGGAAAGGCAGTGGCTGGGCAAGCAGCGTGAAATGGGAATGTGTTTTTGCTACGAAGTCATTGATATTGGCACCCGCAGGGTTGATTTTTTTTGTGGAAGATGTCGTAATGTGGAGCTGAAGGCACTCATTATACTAGAAGAAGTGCACCTGGCACAAGCCACCAACTATTTGGAAGCGTATGACTTAGAGGTGGGACTGTTAATTAATTTAGTTGCTAAAAGTTTAGAGTTTAAATGATTACTTAAAAGCTAGTTCAAACAAAGAAATCAAGGTAATCCAAAAATCATTAAAAATCATAGTTCAGACAAATGACGCGACAACAAGCCGAAGTACAATTACAAAAACTGTTTGGATTCAAGCAGTTTCACGATTTGCAATGGCAGGTTATTGAAAATCTGTTGGCTGGCAGACGTGTGCTGTTCATTGAGAAAACAGGATTTGGCAAATCATTGTGCTTTCAGTTTCCGGCCACCCAACTACAAGGTGTTACCATTGTGTTTTCTCCACTTATAGCCTTGATGAGAGATCAGGTGAGGAGTATGCAAGCCAAGGGTATCCGTGCGGCAGCGATTAATTCCAACCAGGACGATACAGAGAATGCCGATGTCATTTCCAAAGCCCAAAATAACCAGTTAGATATTCTATATATAGCCCCTGAACGCATGGAGAATGCTGCGTGGATAATGGCCGCAAGGGAAATGAAAATGGCAATGGTGGTGATTGACGAAGCACATTGTATTTCCATGTGGGGACAAAGTTTCCGCCCTAATTACCGTAGGATTGTAAACCTTGTTCGATTATTGCCCAAGAATTTCCCGGTATTGGCAACCACCGCTACAGCCACCCCACGGGTGCAGGAAGATATTATTCAACAAGTTGGCACCGATTTGATACCCATTCGTGGGCAATTGATGCGTTCTAACATTCGCTTGTTTGTGGTACATGTGGAAAGTGAAGATGAAAAATTCTTTTGGTTGGCAGAATATTTTCCCAAACTGAAAAAAACTGGCATAGTTTATACCGGAACGCAAGCCAACACGGATATTTTCTCCAACTGGTTGCAGTTCTTAAAATTCAACTCAGCAGCTTACAGCGGAAGGCTAGATGCAGAAAGTCGTATGCGGGTAGAAACCGACTTCATCAATAATAAATACGATTGCGTTGTTTCCACCAATGCATTGGGTATGGGTATTGACAAGCCCGATATTCGGTTTATCATTCACACACAAGTTCCGCAATCACCTATTCATTACTATCAGGAAATTGGTCGCGCCGGTCGTGATGGTGAGGAAGCATTTGCCATTCTCTTATATAACCCCAATGAAGATTCGGAATTGCCAAGGGCGTTTATTGATGGAAGTAAACCTGCTGTTGCCAAGTATGAAAAAGTAATTGCTGTGACTAAAAAAGCTTTGTTAGGCAGAAACGAGATTATCAAAGCAACCAATTTGAAACAAACGCAGGTAAGTGTCATCCTTGCAGACTTAATTGACCAAAAAATTATCAATGAGCAGTTAAGCGGTAAAAGCAAAAAATACTTTTTCAATCCTGATGCCCCGGCATTAGACCTTACTGCCTTTGAAACTCTGAGAAACGCCCAGAAACAGGAATTGGAAAAGATGTTGGAATACACAGGTATTTCGACATGCAGAATGCAATACCTGTGCAATTATTTGGGAGATGAAAGGCAGGGAGCTTGTAGCGTATGTGATAATGATGCACGTCAACATATGCGGGTGATGGCTACTGAAGCCATGAAACAGCAATTGAAGGAATTCAGGGAAACCTTTTTTCCGGTGTTGGAAGTAGAAACCACTAAGAGCAAAATCGTTAATGGCGTGGCTGCATCTTACTACGGAGTTTCAAATGTGGGTGCTGCCTTAAGACATTCAAAATACGAAGGCGGTGGGGATTTCCCCGACTGGTTGCTTCGTCTAACGCTAATGGCATTCAAGAAGTATTACGGGAATACCACGTTTGATATGATACTTTATGTTCCGCCAACAGAATCAGGTGAATTGGTTAAGAACTTTGCCGAGAAAATTTCAAGAACACTGAGCATCCCGATTTCACATAAGTTGATTAAAACGGCAGCAACTTCACCTCAAAAAGTATTTCAAAGCGGAATTTCTAAAAAGGACAATGTGCATGGGAAGTTTGCATACCAAAATCCTGATGAGATGGCGGGAAAAAGCATTTTACTGATTGATGACATCTTTGATAGCGGTTATACAATCAAAGAGATTGGACAATATTTGACAAACATAGGAACCACCACCATTGCACCGCTTGTAATTGCAAGAACGGTAGGAGGCGACATTTAAGAAGCATTGACATGAACGAATACATAGATAAAACTTATTGGATTGCGATAGCTCACTTGCCTAAATGGTCGGTTGAGAGGACAAATCGCTTCATCATTCAAGTCATTCACGAAAACAAAATGTTGTGGGCTGATTTCTTTGCCATAGATAAAAAGGGATGGAAAGAATTATTTGCCTTCACCGACAAGGAGTTGGCTGACTTGGAGTATGCTAAAACGGATATGCCTCAATTAGCTTTCATTGCCGAGCAATTGCAAAATGAAGGTTTTCAAATTATTCCTATTAATTCTCCGGATTACCCCGTGGTTTTAAAAGAGAATTTGAAAATTAAAAGTTCTCCGCCTGTCCTTTACATCAAAGGCAGAAAAGGTTTGCTACAAGAGGATGCAGTAGCGATTGTTGGTTCTAGAAATGCCGGAGATAAAGCATTAATGTTTACTGACCATGTAGCAAAGAAAAGTGTAAAAGAATTTAAAGTTGTGGTGAGTGGTTTTGCAAAAGGAGTGGATAAACAGGCTTTAGACAGCACAATAGAATTCAATGGAAAGAGCATAATTGTTTTACCACAAGGCATTTTGACTTTTCAGTCAGGTTTTAAGAAATACTATGAGCCTATTGTAAACGGGGATGTTTTAGTATTGAGCACATTCTTTCCAAAAGCAGGTTGGGATGTCGGCTTGGCCATGGCCAGAAATGCATACATCTATGGTTTGGCTAAAGAAATTTATGTGGCGGAATCAGACAGCAAAGGCGGCACATGGGAAGGAGCTATGGATGGATTAAAACGAGGTCGGAAAATCTATGTTCGTTACCCTGAACCCAAAGAGAAAAATGCCAACCTTAAATTAGTAGAATTGGGTGCTTTAGCAGTAAACATGTACGGTGAAGTAGTTGATAAAAAAATAAAAGCACCATCCGAGTTATTTGAACTTGTACAAAAAAATGAAGTAAATGAACCTACTAATGACATGGAAAGCGGAAAAAGAAATATCGAGAAAGAAATATTAGAATTTTTAAATAAAGGAACATATACATCAAAGGAAATATTGCTCGGCTTGAAATTGGATTGGGACAGCAGGAAACTGACCAGTTTCTTAAAGAAGAATCCGAACGTAAAAACAGTAGCCGGAAAGCCTGCAAAATTTACCAGAACCGATGTAATATCTCTTACTTTATTCGGATAGTATGACTTGGGAATAGTCAGAAGATTGTTTGGTTGAACAAACAGCGATTGATTTATTTTTCAATCAGTTGGATTGGGATACGCTAGTGGCTTACAACAAAGAAGGTTTTTATTAAAGAGCATCGATTGACAAGAAAATTAAATATTATAACATTAATTTGTATACAAATATGGTATAGTATAAACGTGAATTAACTTAAAAGTGAAACAAAGGCTTGCGTAATTCAGTTATAAGTGAATACATTTGAACTTAAAATATTTGACGACCAAGGGAAGGTTTGCACCTTTTACACCGTAAGGTGGGAAGATGCTGCCCTTTCGGAAACGGATAAGTTTTTTCAAAAATTCATATACGATGAGCAACTCAAACATCCCTTACGAGAACTGGCAAGCTTTCTTGAAGTGGTCATCGGAGATGAATATGGAGCACGGCCCGACTTCTTCAGGTTCGAAAACAATGCAGAGGCACTTCCCCCTTCAGGCACTTACCAAGTGGAGGACCTTTACATCCGTTTCGGCAATTTTCCGCTTCGATTATATTGTTTGCGAATTTCAGAAACCTTGGTGGTGCTGTTTAACGGAGGTGAGAAAACAGCCGATACAGCACAAGGAGGAAAAACAAGTATGGCATTTCAAGAAGCCAACATTTTTGCCAAACGCATTTTGGATGCATTGAGAGACAAAGACATTTTCATTACCGCTGACCAAAGATCATTTCGATATTACGATGGTAGCGATGACATAATGATATAAAAGACAAACAAAATGAGAAGTAAGATCTTTCAAGAAATATTGGATGAAACCCCTGAAGATGTAGAAATCTTCGTGAGGCTTTATGCCGACCTAGTCGTTCGTATCAATCAGCTATTGCTTGAAAATAACATCAGCAAAAAGAAACTCGCAGAGAAAATGGATAAAAAACCATCTGAAATTTCCAAATGGCTGAGCGGTGAGCACAATTTCACCTTGCGTTCGCTGGCAAAATTGTCTGCTGAACTGGGTGAGCCATTATTAGAAGTGCCGAAGAAAAAAGCACAGACAGCATTTGTAGTAGACGGTTTTATGTGCAGGGTGCACACCAATGTGAGTTACACAAATCTCGATACAAAAACGAGTGGAAAGGTTTGGCAATTTGCTGAAGTAACTGAACCTTACAATGAATGGAGCAATGCAGGATAAAATTGTTTTCGACCCGGAAAAGATTACTTTGATTGATTTCAAAATGATTAAAGGACAGGTGGACACACCTGAAAATTTTGAAATTAGCAAAGTTGTCGGACACCAATTAGACAACTCCTTACAATTGGGCTTTAACCTTGACGATAAATTGGCTAAGGCCGATTTTACTGTTAGCATAAAAACCGATAGCAAAGGCGAAAACGAAGTCGAAGCAACGGGAAATTTTCATTTGATATTTATTTATCGAATTGAAAATTTAGAAGAGCTTGCCACACCCGAAAAAAACAAGCGTTTGAATCTGCATCCGGGATTGGCAAATGCACTTTCAACTGTAACCTATTCTACATCAAGAGGCATTCTTTTAACCCGACTGCAAGGCACGGCATTGCAAAATTTTATGTTGCCCATTATCAATCCGAACAATTTGCTTCATAATAAGAATAATGGATAACTTGGGAATATTCATAAGATAATTTAGTTGAACAAACAGCGATTGATTTATTTTTCAATCAGTTGGATTGGGATACGCTAGTGGCTTACAACAAAGAAGGCTTTGGCGAAGGCAGCACATTGGGCAGACAGAACAAAAAAGAAGTCGTGCTCAAAAAGATATTTTTTGAAAAGCTGATACAGTTCAATCCCAACTTGCCCGAACAAGCATACAACCAAGCCTACGAAAAACTGATTGAAGAAAGCATTACCAAATCATTAGCTGAAATAAACTATGAAAAACACCAATTGCTCCGCAATGGTATTCCCGTTCAGCTCCCCTCTCCATCTGGAGAGGGGCAGGGGGTGAGGATAGTAACCCTCAAAGTTTTTGATTTTGACAATGCCGGTAACAACAACTTTTTAGCCGTTCGCCAACTGTGGATTCAGGGCAAGAGCAACCGTGAACGCAGACCCGATATTATTGGTTTTATAAATGGGATTCCGATGCTGTTCATTGAACTAAAAGCAGCCCATCGCAAATTAGAAAACGCCTACAACGATAATTTCACTGATTACAAAGACGTAATTCCAAAACTTTTTTATTACAACGCCTTTGTAATGTTGAGCAACGGCATTGAAAGCCGCATTGGTAGTGTTACGGGCAAGTATCAACACTTTCACGAATGGAAACGTATCACCGAAGAAGACGAAGGCATTGTTGCCTTAGATAGAATTATTGTAGGTGTTTGCGAAAAGAAACGCTTTTTAGATTTGTTTGAGAACTTCATTCTGTTTGATAATTCATTAGGCAAGGTGGTAAAACTCATTGCCCGAAACCATCAGTTTATTGGGGTTAACAAAGCCATCGAGAACATACAGCACAAAGAACAACTCTACAAACTGGGCAAAATCAGTTTAGAGGAGAAACAAAAATTGGGTGTGTTTTGGCATACTCAGGGAAGCGGAAAATCATACTCAATGGTTTTCTTCTGCCAAAAAATCCACCACAAATTTACAGGCAGCTATACTTTTCTGATTGTTACCGACCGCAACGAATTAGATACACAGATTTACGGCACATTTAGCGGAATTGGTGCTGTGCCGCAAGTAAAATCAGGCTCAAAAGATTCATTGAAAGCCAATAGTGGAAAGCATTTGAAAGAGTTGCTAAGTTCGGAACACCGCTATTTGTTTACTCTCATTCACAAATTCAACTTTGAAGAAGAAATAACCAAGCGGGATAATATAATTGTCATTTCAGACGAAGCACACAGAACACAAGGCGGAAATTTAGCAATGAATTTGCGTAATGCCTTGCCGAACGCTTCATTTATTGGATTTACAGGAACACCGCTTTTCAAAGATGATGAAATTACCAAGCGGATTTTTGGTGATTATGTTTCTCGTTACGATTTCAAACGAAGTGTGGATGATGGAGCAACCGTTCCACTTTACTACGAAAACAGAGGCGAGTATTTAGGATTGAAAAACCCTGTTATCAATGACCAAATAAGAGCCGTAATAGATGCTGAAAGCGAAGATTTAGACAGTGACCAACGCAGTAGAGTCGAACAACTTTTTGCAAGGGAATATCCGATACTTACTTCTAAGAAACGATTAGATGCTATAGCCAAAGATGCCGTTTGGCATTTTTGTAACCGTGGCTATAAAGGCAAAGGAATGTTTATCGCATTAGATAAACTCACAGCCGTAAGAATGTATGATTTAATTACGCATCATTGGAAACTGACAGTTGACCAACTAGAAAAAGAAGTTTCCAAAGGAAAATATGGCGACCAAGAATTGTTGGAAAAAAGCCGTGAACTGCAATGGATAAAGGAAACCGAAATATGTGTAGTGGTGAGTTCTGAACAAAACGAAATACAAAAGTTTCAGAAATGGGATTTAGATATTGAACCACACCGGGAGAAAATGAATAAAGGAGACCTTGAAGCAAGGTTTAAGGATGAAGATGACCCTTTCCGCTTCGTGATAGTTTGTGCAATGTGGATTACTGGTTTTGATGTGCCAACGCTATCAACCTTGTACATTGACAAGCCACTGAAATCCCATACGTTAATGCAAGCCATTGCAAGAGCCAACCGAATAAGCGAAGGCAAAAACAACGGTTTGATTGTGGACTACATTGAAACTTACACTGCCTTGCTGGATGCTTTGGCAATTTATGGTTCAGGTGGAGAAGATGGCGAAGGCGGTGGAGGCGAAAAACCTGAACCACCCGATAAGCCAAAAGAAGATCTCATCAAGCAATTGGAAGAAGCATTAGAAGCCACCGAAACATTTTTGCAAGATGAAGTGAATTTCGATTTACAGGAACTCATCAAAGCAGACGGCTTGCACAAATTGGCTGCAATGGAAAAAGCTGTGAACGCTGTTTACACCAATGACGAGACCAAACGGAAATTTCAGGTTTTGGCAAGAGAGGTTTTTAAGAAATACAAAGCCCTGCAACCCGACAAAGCATTAAATCAATATGCACCGAAAAAGAACGCCATTGATGTAATCTACACAGCTATAGAGGACAATATTGAAAGTGCAGATGTTGCCGACATAATGCGAAAAATTCAAAACGTGGTAGATGAATCCATAGAACATATGGTTGCTGAACCCGGACACAATGAAGAAAAAATCATTGACCTAAGCGGACTGGATTTTGACTTATTAGAGCAATACTTCCTAAAGACTAAAAATAAAAATGCTGCCGTTCAGTCACTCAAAGACAAAGTTGAAAAGCAATTGAAACGAATGGTAGAACGCAATCCTTTGACGGTTGACTATTACAAACGCTATCAGGAAATCATTGAAGAGTACAACAGAGGCAAAGACGAAGTAGTTATCAAAGAAACATTCAGAAAGCTAATTGAACTCGTAAACTCCTATTCAGAAGAAGAAGCCGACACTAAAAGAGAAGGACTGACAGACGAGCAAAAAGCCATATTCGATATTCTAAGACATGGGAAGAAGTTAGAGGAAAAAGAGAAAAATGAAATCAAAAAAATATCGGTTGCGTTACTCGAAGAACTCAAACAAGAGAAATTGAAAGTTGAGCAATGGGCAGACAAATCAGTAACAGCAGCGGCAGTTTTTAATACGGTTAGTAAGACCTTATTTGAAACATTGCCTTACCCGACTTATCAGACAGACGACATTGACTTAAAAACGAATTTGGTATATGAACATTTAAAACATCAATATTTTAGAGGAGGAATGAGTATTTACGGACAATATTAGCCCACGCTATTTGCAAGCACATTTAAAAGCCGCACGAGCCTACGCCCAACCAAAGCTTTGTCAAAGAGCTTGCAAAGCCAACGCAGTACAAAATTGTTTTTAAAAAAATTTCCCGACCCTTCAAAAAAAATAAAAAACGCAACACACAACCCGACACAGAAAGACAAAAAAAGTAAACGGAGAATGACACGGAAACCCTACACATACAATGGTTTACAAGGACGGACAGACAGAACACCAGCTGCCAACAACGTGTTGCCTCAATTGGCGGTGACGTGCAAAATTGAAGCTGCGTGCTCCTATCAAACTTTTGTGCAGGTTGACAGTGAAGTGCTTCTAAATCACCACCTTCGGGTAGCTGCAAACCGTGGTGTGTCTTGAATCTCTTTCCAAGGGAACAATGAAAGGGAGTGCTATAAAGTACATGTGAGTCAATATCTCTTAGGAGGAATTGTAATGGTCTCTCGCTTACGAAGGTCAAGCGTAGTGAGCAAACCGCATCATGCTGCGTTGTTGGGAAACCACAGGGTGGTGAGCGATAAGGAAAAACGGGGATAAGAATCTCTGTAGGTATGAATACAATGAGCTGAACGAAAGTGAACCATTCCAATTGATCCAAATGCAACTTCGGACACTTATAACTACTCTTCAGTCGACCAAAAGCCATTATTTGATAAAGCGACCGACTCGTTCAATGCTCAGTAAAGTATGAATAGACGACAGAATTTAGTAAATTTGTAGTAAAGTTTTATGATAATAATATGAGAACTTCAAAAATAAAGAATCAGGTAATTGATTATTTACCAATGCTTTCACCCAGACAGCAGACGCTTGTATTGGAAATGATTAAGAGTTTTCTAAATGTGGAAACGGAATCCCAGAGTTTAAGAATTACCGCTGAAGAATATAATAAAGAACTTGACGACGCTATTCAAAGGATTGAACAAGGAACTTCAATTTCAAATGAACAAGTGACCAAGGAATTATCAAAATGGTGAAATCCTCTCAGCTCAAGGTAGTCTGGGACATTCTTGCCTTTGAGCAATTCAAAGACATTTTAAATTATCTCGAAGAGCAAAGTGTTCAAGCTCCAAAGATTGTAAAGAAAGGAATATTGGATCGAATTAAAGTCATACAGAAGAATCCACTGATTTGTGAAGCGGATAAATTGAGATTGCCAATAAGCGACGATTATCGTGCATTTATTGTATTTAGTTATCGGGTTACATATCAGATAGATTATGATTCCCAGGAAATTCGAATATTAAGAGTTCGACACACAAGCAGAGAGCCATTAGGTTATTGAACGTTTTTTAAAGTACACGAAACGCACTACTTATAACAGCCGTGCCTGTTGCACAACTCGAATGGTGTAAGCTTAATAGATAATTTCTGATTGTACAGTTTTCTAAAAATGGAGTCTAATTGCTTGTATATCAATAGTTAATTTGTGTTTTTAATTCTTTTTTGCTACCTTTGGGTATGCAAGGAGAAAAGGATTTAGTACCTAAATTAATGTATCAAATCTCGTTAGAGAGTTTGGTGCCTAGTGATAATTATTATAGACGATTATCGGGCTTGTTTGACTGGGGTTTCCTGCGTAAAGAAACCGCTCATTACTTTGGGTCGGAAGGGCAAAAGAGCATTGACCCCGTGGTGTTTTTTAAGATTCTTTTGGTGGGTTATTTAAACAACATAAGCAGCGTTAGATAGCTTATAGAATACTGCTCCAATTGCTTCGATGATCGTCTGTTTTTGAAGTACGATGTAGATGAATGATAACACCATTCACAATTTCGCCCTTTCACGTCTTGTGTTTCGTGGCTTTGCCACTTCATAGGGCTATTACACCCTATGTTAAGATATGCAGCCCTTTCAGGGCTTCCCCTTATGGCCCCGAAGGGAAAAGAAACTGGAATTGATAGAACAATAAGGTTGTTTTATGTCGCTTGTAGCCGAGCAAAAGAAAGTTTAGCAATTGTATGTTATACAGATTCTCTAAAAAGAATTGAAAAATAATGTAATTGACTTCAAATGGTTATAGATTAGTAATGTATTTGATATTTTATGAATTATTTTTATTCTGAACAAGCTAAAATCCTCCGCTCCCTCTTCAAAGGGCGTGAAGATGTGTTTGCAGTTCGTTGGGAGAAAGGAAGCAAATCGGGCTATATGCCAGCCTATTTTTATGACCCGTATCGTCTTCGGGCACATAAAATGATTGGAGGTACATTTCAGAATTTCACCGAGAAATCTTATTTCAAACTAACTGATGAACAAATTCAAAGGCATTTAGATGGTTTTCACCATATTGGAATTTATCCCTTACTGCAAAAAGTAGGGAGCCCCTCGCCAGCGATTGAGGCGCCCAAAATTCGAATCCAAAAAACAGCAGAAGATTCGGCTAGAGCCACTTATTGCGTTTGAAATACAGAAGAGTTAGCCCACTTGACAGCACCATTAAAATCAAGGCAAAAGGATAGCCAAGCGACCAATTTAGTTCAGGCATTACCCTGAAATTCATGCCATATAAACTGGCAATGAGCGTCGGGGGCATGAATACTACAGTAACTACCGTAAATATTTTGATGATTTTACTCTGTTCAATATCGAGGAGGCCTAGAAAAGTGTTTTGGAGGTATTCCAGACGTTCAAAATTGAATTGAGTGTGCTCAAGCAACGAACTCACGTCTTTCATCATAACACGCAGTTTGGCGAAATCGTTTTGTGGAAAGAGAGTGCTTTTTAATATGCTCGAAATAATGCGTTGTTTATCAACAATGTTTTCGCGAATAAGCATGGTAACTTCCTGCAAGCGGTTTATGCGAATAAGCATTTCTTCGTCGAGGTTGTGGTCAAGGGCCAATTCGCGGCTAATTTCGGCAATATCCCGGGCTATGCTTTCAAGGAAGTCGGCATCGAAATCAATTCGGGTTTCGAAAAGACCGAGGAAAATCTGGTAGTTTGTGTTTTCGTTGGCCGCTTTTGGCTTTAGCCTTCGGTGCATATCGTCGAAGGTTTTGAGCTCCACATTTCGCTGGGTAATCAGCAGGTCTTCGCGCAGAATAAAGGAAACAGGCTCGTTTCGGTAACTATCGGCTGTTTTGACCAAAAAGTTGGAGTTGATGTTTATTTCGCCTCCTATTTCGGCGTATTTAGAAGAGCTTTCTATTTCTTCGGCTTCCTGCCTGGTAAAGAGTTCTATTTGGAATTTCTCTTCTATTATGTGCTGCTCTTCGGTACCGGCATTGTAAAGGTCAATCCAAACAAAATCGTCGCTCGAAATGGCATACAATTCTGCTGGATCTTTGGTGTGCAGGAGTTCGTTGTTCTTTTGAAACAGGCAGCGCATCATGGTGGGCCAAAAGTAAACAAAGCCTTAGAGCAGGCATACATAAAAAAACGAACCCTCGCTTGGTATTATAAAGGAAGGAAATGGCGGTTAAGCCTGTGTTTTTTTGGCTTGAATGGCTTGGGTAAGCCAAACCAAATCTTGGCAAAACTTTTTGGCATTGCGGGCAAATCGTTCGGCAGGCACCGAGTCTTCTGCTTGAAACACCTTTTCAACCTCGCTTACAGTTAGGCGTGTATTGGAAAGGAAGGCGCCTACATAACTGGTAAAGGCGATAAGTTGATGCAGGGCATTTAACCCGCCAAAGGTTCCGCTGCTTACGCTTACTACCCCAATTGGCTTGCGTTCATATTCTTTTCTGAAGTAGTCGAGCAGATTTTTGAGCGATCCTGCTATACCACCATTGTATTCGGGACTTACCAATACGATGGCATGTGCTTGATTAAATTTCTCGCTTAATTGAGCCACCAATTTGTTTAAATCGTCGGAACGTTCGCTGGAAGGGCAGTAAAGAGGGAGAGATAATAGGTGCACATTTATAAAGTCGGTGGCGACATTTTCTGTATTTCGGAGTTCTTGTTCTAAATACTCGGCCACTTTAAATGAGTAGCTTCCGCTGCGGCTGGCGCCCGAAACCACAAGGATGTTTAAGGGAAAGGTCATAGGTATTTAACCTGAAAAATGGCTATTTGTTTTGAAACGAATTCCAGCCTTGAGCAATAAGCTCGAGTTGTTGTCCAACGTTGGTAACGAAAATGTTTCCCTTTTCGGCTTCTTTCGTATGCCCAATAATGGTGAAGAATGGGTGGTCTTTCACTTTGTCTTTTTCGCTTAAAGGGATGGTAAACAAGAGTTCGTAATCTTCACCTCCGTTTAAGGCAATGGTACTGGCATTTAACCGAAACTCTTCGCAAGCCATAAAAGTTTCTTCGGCAATGGGCAATTTCTCTTCATAAATAACCATGCCGACATTAGATTTTTGAGACAAGTGCAAGGCTTCTGATGATAAACCATCCGAGATATCAATCATGGAAGTGGGCAGTAAATCTATTTTTTTAAAAGTTTCTAAAATATTAAATCGGGCCTCGGGCTTTAGCAAACGGTTTAGAATATAGGAATAATGGCTAAGGTCGGGTTGGTTTTCGGTTGATTTAAACACCATTTTTTCTCGTTCAAGTACTTGAAGCCCCATAAAAGCAGAGCCCAAATCGCCACTAACCACCAAGAGCTCGTTTGGCTTGGCACCATTCCGGCCAATGGCATGATCAAGGTAAACATCTCCCAAAACGGTGATGTTTAGTATGAGTCCGGAGGTAGATGAAGTGGTGTCTCCACCAACAAGATCGACCTCATAATCGAGGCAGGCTCTTTTAATTCCTTCATACAAATCATCTATAGCTTGTACCGTATATCGGTTGCTTAAGGCCATGCTAACCAGAATTTGGGTGGGTTTTCCGCCCATGGCCACCACGTCGCTAAAATTTACTGTGCAGGCCTTGAAGCCCAAGTATTTCAAAGGCGTATAAGCGATGTCGAAATGGATGCCTTCTACCAGCATATCGGTAGAGACCAGAACTTGCTTGTTTTTGAAATCGAGCAAGGCTGCATCATCGCCAATTCCTATTAAGCTGCTTTTATTGGTTAATGGAAAATTGTTGCTCAGGCGCTCGATTAAACCAAATTCACCTAAGTCACTAAGGGGTTGCAGAGGGTTAGAATTCATCGCAGCAAGTTCAGTAAATTTTGCCATTCGCGGAATCGCCTCAGGTTTCCTGTTTCAATTTCCACTTGAACCACGGTTTGGTACACCCCTTGGGGCAACAGTTGACCTTGAAAAGTGCCATCCCATTTAAAGTCAGGATCGGAAGATTCGAACACCAATTGTCCCCATCGGTTGTAAATGAACAAGTGAAAAGCGGCCAGAACACAAGCTTGTTTAACCTCAAAGTGGTCGTTAAGGCCATCCTGGTCGGGAGTGAAGGCATTGGGTATATATACCTCGCATTCGCAATCCACCATGTTTATGGTTAAGGCAGAGGTTTCGATTCCACAGGTATTTTGGACCATGAAATCTAATTCGGTAGGCGATGTAAAGCGCCTAGGGTTTGCAGTTAATCCATCGGCCCACCAGGTACTATCTCCCAATTCGGGTAGACCAATAAAAACGGTATCGTTTAAACAAACCACTGTATCAATCGGATTCAAGAGAAGTGGTTCTACGTAGTCTACAACCAAGGTGTCGGAAAACAATCCACAGGTATTGGCAAAACTGGCCCAATAGGTGCCAGGTTGGTTAATGAGCCTAAGGGTTTGCTGACTGCCATCTTCCCAATCAAGCAAATGGCTATTGCTGCCCAGTTCAAGACTTTCGCCTTGGCAAAGGGTTGTATCGCGGCCTAAAGACACTATGGGGACGGCTTCTTCCAAAACCTCCAAAGTGTCGGTATAACTAAAACAGCGGTTGCTTATGGTGAGCCAATAGGTTCCACCGTTACTTACCACCAATGAGTCGGCAGTTGAACCATCGCTCCACAAATAGCTGCGCATGCCGGGAGGGCCATGTAGAACGGTTTGCCCCCCTTGGGCGCAAATTAATTGGTTGTGCCCAAGGCTGTAAAAGGGGGTGTCGATATGGCTTACCACTATGCTATCTCGTCGTGTATTGCAAAAACCGGTGGCGTCTACCCAATATATACCGGGATTTCTGACTGTTATGAACTGTCCGGTTTGCCCATTGAACCATTGACGGCTTACATAACCGGTTCCGGCGTTTATTATCAGGCTATCGCCTTCGCAAATGGCAGTATCGGGCCCCAAATTGATGATAACAGGCGGGGCAAAGTTTAAATTGAATGTATCCACCAAACTGCCGCAGGCATTGCTAACTTGTACCCAGTAAGTGCCTGGGGTATTGAGAGAAACCACCGGGCTAACATCGCCGGTACTCCATAAATAAGATGCTCCGGGCGAGGCGGCGCTTACGTTTAGTGTACTGCCCACACAAAACTGCAGGGCATTGGCCAAAAAAAGCTGAGGAGCATTTTGAAAGCTAATTTGAATGGTATCGCCCACTGTTTCGCAAGAATTGCTGGCCTGCACCCAATAGGTGCCTCCTTGTTGAACTTGAATAGAAGGTGTGGTGGCCCCATTGCTCCAGAGGTATTGGAAGGGGCCATTCAAACCAGAATGGAGCATAAGGTTTGGATTTCCACAAACTATGGTGTCGTTTCCCAAAAAAATGGGGCTTAAGGCCACATCGGTTTCCACGAAAACGGAATCTATGGTGCTGCCACAATTATTGGTCATGCTTACCCAATGCCAGCCGCTAGATTGGGTGGTTAAGGTGCTTTGGGTGCTTCCATTGTTCCATAAATAGGTGCTGGCATTTGAAGAGGACGCATCTAAGGTGGCTTGGTTTCCCGGACAAAAGAATACCGTATCGGCCAAAACTTGAACAGGTGGGTTAACAACATTAACCACAAAGGTTCTATTCAAATTCCCGCACATGCCGTTTAAAGTATAAGAGTAAGTTCCGGCTTGGGTGGTCGAGAAATTTCTCCCTAATTGCCCATTGCTCCAGCTTATTTGGCTTTCGGGCCAATTAATTTGAAGTTGGGCAACAGCCGTATCTCCCAAACAAATATTAAAAGGTCCTAAATTGGGTGGGTTTTGGGGCAAGGTTTCGTCGAAAACATAAAAGTTTACGGTTACGGTATCGCATGGTCCCTGCATTTGCGCCCAATGGCTGCCTTGAACATTAAAGCTGGTGCTAAAATTGGTATCGCCATTCGACCATAGGTAAGAAGCAAAAGAGCGAAAAGGCATGGCAGCAGTGGCCGCTTGTCCGCTGCAAAGGCGCAACGTATCGTGCACGTTTATGGCAGGAAGCGCTTGAGAAGTAATAACCACTGTATCGCTGTAAACCCCGCAGCCCGTATTAACCTGCACCCAATAGGTGCCGTTAAGAATCCTTATGCTATCGGCTGTACTGCCGTTGCTCCATAAAATACTGTTGTAGTTAGAGACCCTGGGATTGAGCCAAACCCGGCTGCAAACCACCCGATTGGGGCCTAAATTGGGCTGAACAGCCGTGGCAGTACCGCTAATGGTGTAAAGGGTAGAATCTATTCCACAAGCATTGCTGGCGTATAAAGTAAAATTGCCATCTTGGGTAAAAGTAACCGAAGTGCCTGTGAGAGAGGTATTAGACCAAGTGTAGGTTGTTCCGGGTAAAGGGTTGGGCAACTGGTAATTTAAGTTTTGACCGGGGCAGCGCAGCAAAACAATATGGTTCGGTAAATTCGGGATATTAACCAAGGTGAGTTGTAAAGTATCAGTTAATACCCGGCAATTGGTTCTCACTTCTACCCAAATGGTTTGCGAACTTAAGGCTGTAAAAGTGGTGTCGCTGCTGCCATTGCTCCAGATAATTTGTGCCCCATCGGGCACTTGCAAACTGAAGGTTTGTGGGCCGCACGCAAAAAGCTGTTGAGGGCCAAGATCAACCGAAAATGCCGGTTCACTTAACACGTTAACGGTATCTGAAAAAGTACCACAGACGTTGGTGTATTGCATCCAATAACTACCCGGCTGGGTAATGGTAATGGTAGGGGAGTTTTGGCCTGTGCTCCATAAATACGAATTGGCAGAAATTCCCGGGTTCAAGGTTAGAGGATTTCCTCCACACAAATACATCAAATTGGGAAAAAAGTGAGTAAGCGGTGAGGGTAAAACCACTATGGTGTCGTAAGCCGTACCGCAAGCGTTACTCAATTGTGCCCAATAGGTTCCGCTTTGGTTGGCCACAATGCTCGAAGTGGTATCGCCTGTGCTCCAAAGAACCTCAGACCCCGTGCCAGCATTAGCCGTTAGGGTAGGGGGATTGCTTTGGCAAAGCAAAACATCGGGCCCAAGGTTTAGTTGGGGGGTAAACTGTTGGGTAACCACAATGGTGTCTGAACTGCTGCCACACAAATTGCTGAGGGTTACCCAGTACAATCCGGCTTGGTTCACCGTAATTTGAGGGTTGCTGCTGCCGGTGCTCCACAGAACCCCTACGTTGGCCGGTATTTGACTGCCCAATACCAGGCTGCCGTTATTGCACAAAACCGTATCGGGGCCAAGGGCTTTGGCCGGCGATCCTAAAACGTTTACTTGAACAGTATCGGATACGGAGCCACAAGCATTGCTCGCCACCACCCAATAGGTGCCCGAAACAGAAACGGTAAAAAAAGCGTCGGTGCTGCCGTCTTGCCACAAATACGTGGCATTTGGGTTTGAAGCATTAAGCGTTAAAGTGGTTCCACTGCAAATGGTGAGGTTTTGCCCCAGTACCACAGTTGGCAAGCACCCTTGGGCTTGTAAGCGCAATAACGAAAACAGCCACATACAAAACAGCACCCCCCCTTTGCGCCAAAGCATAAATGGATTCTCTTAGTTCCTTTAACAAATTAAGAAAAACTATGGTTTATGAACTCAATACTTTTAACGAAATCTATTTCTGACTTAACGAAAAAGAGGCCATCAAATCGCCTTGAAGTAATTCATGCTGTCTAAAAGAAAAGCGCATAGCCTCAAAACATCCATAAGCTGTAATTTTGTGGCATGTTAAAGCGTTTCGATGGCTTAAAAGTGGCCTTTCACACTTTAGGATGCAAGCTCAATTTCGCAGAAACTTCTACCATTGCCAGACAAATGCAAGATTCGGGTTTTGCCAAAGTGCCATTTGGCGAAATGGCAGATGTTTGTGTCATTAATACCTGTTCGGTAACGCAGGCAGCCGATAAAGAAACGAAAAGCATTGTAAAACAGGCGCTAAAAGCCAATCCAAACACTTTCGTGGTGGTAACGGGCTGTTATGCCCAGCTTCGCCCTGAAGAAATTGTGAATATAGAAGGGGTTGATTTGGTGTTAGGGGCCGGTGAAAAATTCAATATTAAAGCCTACTTACACGATCTTCAAAAAAGACCTGAAGGCCAAGTTCACAGCTGCGAAATAGAGGAGGTTAGCCAGTTTGTAAGTTCGTATGCGCTTGGCGATAGAACCCGGGCTTTTTTAAAAGTTCAAGATGGTTGTGATTATAAATGTACCTATTGCACCATTCCTAAAGCCAGGGGAATAAGCAGAAGCGATTCTCTCGAAAATATCTTGGAAAAGGCTTACGACATTGTGGGCAAAGGCATCAAAGAAATAGTATTAACGGGGGTAAATACAGGCGATTACGGCAAAGGCGAGTATGGAAACAAAAAACATCAGCACACTTTTCTGGAATTGCTTGAAGCCTTGGAAAAAGTTGATGGTTTAAATAGAATACGCATTTCATCGGTAGAACCCAACTTAATGCATCCCGAATTGATTTCTTTTATAAGTCAATCTTCCAAGTTTGCTCCCCACTTTCACATGCCGTTGCAGTCTGGTAATAACGAAGTTTTAGGGTGGATGAAGCGTCGCTATAAGCGCGAGCTTTACGAACAGAGGGTAAATACCATTAAGAGCCTCATGCCCGGAGCTTGTATTGGAGCCGATGTTATTGTGGGTTTTCCGGGCGAAACAGAACTGCATTTTGAAGAAACTTTCGCGTTTATTCGCGATTTGCCCATATCATATTTGCATGTTTTCACCTATTCGGAAAGACCGGATACCGAAGCCATAAATTTTGATCAAAGGGTGCCCGTAGCCGAGCGCAAAAAGCGAAATCACAGGCTTCGCATCTTATCTACCAAAAAACGTATGGCATTTTACGACTCTCAAAAAGGTTCTTTACAAGAAGTTTTGTGGGAGACTGAAAACAAAGAAGGTTTTATGGAAGGCTATACCCGAAACTATTTAAGGGTTCGGAAACCATTCGACTTAAGCAGCATCAATACCTTGGAGTGGGTAGAAATAGAGGAGGTTTTGAAAGAAGGGGTTTTGAAAGTGAAGCCTTCAAGTAAGCTTGAGGTTACTGCTTTATAATTTTTGAGCAATATTTAAGGATGCTTTTTTAGGCAGTCTTTGTTTTGAATTGTTCATTTAAGTTTACATTGAGGGAAAATTTGAGTCCCTTTGATACCGCCAAAAAATGCCATCTTTATTTTCATTCTGCTAAGCAGTTGCAGGTTGTATGCCGGTGAAGAGAATACCAAATATCTAGACTCTTTAAACATCCATTGGTTTAATCAGGTAAAACGTCATCAACTAACCCAAGATTTGCCTTTAAGGCAATTAATAGAAAAGAATCGCCGGCATAACTACCCTTTGGGCCATGCCGAAGCTTTAAAAATTATCGGGGTTTACTATTACTTCAAAGGTGAATTAGACAGTGCTCAGGTTTTTTACCAAAGAGCTTTGAGTATTGTTCAAAAAAAGAACAAGCCATTAAGGGCCAAGTTGCTGATGAATATGGGGGCGGTGTTCGAAGAAACCGGGCGGTATGCCAAAGCTTATCAATACCTAATCGAATCTTACGCCATCTCCCACGAAGTGAAAGACAGTGCGTTGATTTCTGCAGCCGCCAACAACTTAGCCAATGTTTTGA
Source organism: Chryseobacterium gleum (assembly GCA_945883565.1). Lineage (GTDB taxonomy): Bacteria > Bacteroidota > Bacteroidia > Flavobacteriales > Schleiferiaceae > RFXV01. The sequence goes on along the minus strand of CAMCXO010000004.1, from coordinate 58,832 downwards.
GCTCGTTAAACAGACTTAAAGAATCCATTCCGTATTTCGATACGGCCATAGCTTACTCTAAAGCGCAATCTGTTTTTTACTGTAACGCTTTGTCGAGCAAAGCCACCACGTACAGAAGTTTGGGTGATTCTTTGGCAGCTCTTGAATTTTTTAAAGAAGCTTTGTCATGTTTAGCCAACTTTCCTGAACAAGAACGCATATTAGCAAACGTAAGCTTCAACTATGCCAATTTATTGGTAGTCTTAAAGCAATACCATTTGGCCCGAGAGTTCTACGATAAGGCTCGTTTTTTATTCGAAAAACTTCAATTAAAGGAGAATCAATTGTCTTTAACAAACGCTATGGCCAATTTAGAATGGTATGAAGGTAACTACCGTAAGGCTTTCGAATTGTATCAATTGGCATATAAAGAAGCTGGTCGTTTACCTGATTTCCGACTAACCTTATTGCGCAATTTGGAAATGGTAAGTGTTATGTTGCAAGATACCATAGGGGCTTATAAATACATTAAAATGGCCTATGTTTTAAACGATAGTTTACTTGGTCAAGGTGTTCAAAACAGGATAGACTCTATAGCACATGCTTTTGAAATTGAGCGGATTCAAAATGCAGCCGAAATAGCAAGACTTGAAATGGAAAACGATAAAATGAAACTAAACAAACGATTGGCTTGGAGTGTGGCCGGATTGGTTTTGTTGATATTATCGCTTTTTTGGTTTGTTTACGACAGTCGAATTCAGAAAATGGCATTAAAACGCAGCCTTCAAGATAAAAAAATGGCGGTAATGCAGGCTTTGTCTGATGGTGAAACGTTGGAGCGCAAAAGACTAAGTGAAGAGTTGCACGATGGTTTAGGAAGTAGTATTGGCGCTTTGCATTTAAACTTGAGTAAAAGCGGAGCAAACGACTCGCATCTTCAATCTTTGGAAAACTTGATGCAAGAAACCCGACGAATTGCTCAAGATATTATGCCCTTTTCCAATTATAACATTCCATTGGTTCAGGCCATTGAAAAAATGGTGCTTCGCCATTCGCAGAACCAACTTAAAATTACATTTCATAACCATTTAAGCGTGCAAAGCACTGGCGTTTTAATGTACGACCATCAATTGTATCGAATAGTTCAGGAATTAATTCGAAATACCGAAAAGCATGCAAAGGCCAGCGAAGCCCATCTTAGCATTTGGACTGAAGGATTGGATTGGATGCTGGAATATGAAGACAATGGATTGGGTTTTGAGTTAAAAACCGTTTCGAGCGGTTTGGGATTGATGAATATAAAGAACAGGATTGAACGATTAAATGGGGTTTACAGCATAGAAACTCAAGCCGGTAAAGGGTTTCGAATAAGCATTAAACTGGTCATTTTATGAAAAAGAAAAAGGTTCTCATTGTAGATGATCATCCTATTATGGCCCAGGCATTAGGATCTGTTTTGCCCGAAGATTTTTTGGTGGTGGTTCAAAATTCTACCAAAGCGGCCAAGTTTGAAATTAACAACACCCATTTCAATTTGGTAATAGTGGATTATCGCTTAGGTGATGGCAGCGGTTTGGATGTTCTTAGGCACTTACAACAGTTGGGTTTGAATACACCCGTTATATTAATTACCAGTTTTGAGGAAAGTGGTATTTTTAGAGAGGCCATAAAATTGGGATGCTTGGGTTTGTTGCTAAAAACCAGTGGTTCTGAGCGTTTTTTAAGCTGCATAGAGGCCACCATGAAGGGCGAACGGTTTTTTGACCCTCGCATTCAACAGATAATTTTTGAACAAACCTTGTTAAGCGAAAATCAAACTGGTTTAAATGCGATTACGCAGCGCGAGCGTGAAGTTTTAGAATTAATTGGTCAAGGTATGAATACAGCCTTTATTGCACAAAAATTAAACATTTCCGAAAATACGGTCGAATCTCACAGGCGTCATTTGCTGCAAAAAACGGGCGCAAAAAATTCAGCAGAATTGGTGAAAAGAGCTATGGAGAATGGCTGGCTTTGAAACTGTTAATGAATTTATTGTTTAAGCCAAAATTGTAGTCGGGATGACTGGACTCGAACCAGCGACCCCCACGTCCCGAACGTGGTGCGCTACCACCTGCGCTACATCCCGTATAGGTAGAACCAAACTCCGCAAAAATAATAAGTGGCTTATTTTTTTGCTTTAAGACTTTTTGGACTCGTCCATAACGCATTTAACAATTGCCCTTTTTAACCTATAATATCAAGGATTATTATTCAAGTTCTTTTGCCATAAGGCCGATTATATTTGACCAAATTAAAAATACATGAGCTTATTGGTGGTAGGTACAGTGGCCTACGATTCTATTGAAACGCCTTTTGGCAAGGCCGAGCACATTTTAGGAGGCGCCGGGACTTACATAGGTCTGGCTGCCTCGTATTTATATGAACCTATATCATTAGTATCGGTTATCGGTGAAGATTTTGAATCAAGGCATCTGGATTTGATGCGCAGCCGGAAACTCGATTTAGAAGGCATTGAAGTGCGGAAAGGCGAAAAAACCTTTTTTTGGGCGGGTAAATACCGAACCGACCTTAACACCCGCGATACTATAGATACCCAGTTAAATGTTTTGGCCACATTCGATCCAAAGGTACCCGAGCGTTTAAAGCATTCGGAGTTCCTGATGCTGGGCAATTTATTGCCCGATGTTCAAAAGAAGGTCTTAAAACAAATGCCAAAACGTCCGCGGTTGGTGGTAATGGATACCATGAATTTTTGGATGGAACATTATTGGGACAGTCTTATGGAAGGATTGCAACTAACCGATGTATTAACCATTAACGATGAAGAAGCCAGGCTTTTAAGTGGAGAGTATGCCTTGCCATTGGCAGCGAAAAAAATTCTTCAAATGGGTCCTAAGTATTTGGTAATTAAGAAAGGCGAGCATGGTGCTTTATTGTTTGGCGAAGACAAGGTGTTTTTTGCACCGGCTTTACCACTCGAAGAAGTATTCGATCCCACTGGTGCAGGCGATTCTTTTGCAGGTGGATTTATTGGACACTTAGCCCGAACCGGCGATGTGAGCTTCGAAAACATGAAAACCGCTTTGATTTATGGGAGTGTGATGGCTTCGTTTTGTGTAGAGCGATTTGGAACCGAACGCCTTCAAAATTTACATGTAGATGAAATCAACAAACGCATCAGACAGTTTGTAGAACTCACCCAATTCGAAATTCCTTTCGAATAATTCCAACCATTCGAACATTTCGGCCGTATTAATCATTGAGAAAGGAGCAATCCGGAAAAACCAAAGCACAAGCGGCGGCCTTAAAAAAAGGCCGCCGTTTTAATGGCAAAAAACTCAAAAAAACACGGGATTTTTCAAATGGAAGAGGGTGTTAAGCATGAAGGTACTTTGCGTAACTTGCACGAAAGCAAGGTGCATAAAGTGGCTATAGACCCCTCTCTTATCGAGCGCTGCCGCCAAAACGACCGGAGGGCTCAAAACGAACTTTACAAGCAATGCTACAGCATGCTTATGAATGTTTGCCTGCGCTACGAAAAAAGCAAAGAAGAAGCTGAAATCCACCTCAATAATGCCTTCTTTAAAATTTTAACCAGACTCGATAAATACGCCGACAATATTCCTTTTGAAGCTTGGGCCAAAAGGGTAACCATTAATACCATTATCGACGAATTTAGAAAAAGGAATAACGATAAACACAGCTTTTACGAAAGCTTCGACCACAGCTTGCCTCTCGATACTATGGACTACAACGAGGCCGACCTTCGTTTTGATGCCGAAGGTTTAGAAGCCATGATTCGCAAGCTGCCTCCAATGAGCCAAAAAGTGTTTAATCTCTATGTGGTGGATGGTTACAACCACAAAGAAATTGGAGAGATGCTCAATATCTCAGAAGGAACTTCGAAGTGGCACCTTTCAACCGCCCGCAAAACGGTGAAAGACATGCTTAAAAATATGATGAACAAAGTAGCAACCATTTTCTTATGACCGAAAAAGAGTTGCAAAAGCTGTTTCAAAAAAAATTCGCAGAACGCGAAGTGCCGTACAATGCAGAGGCATGGAACAAGCTTTCATCTATGCTAGACAAGGCTCAAATGCCATGGTATTCAAAACCGGCTGTTTTGGCTAAAGCTTCGGCATTGGCAGTAGCAGCCTTAACCAGCATTTTTGTATTGGTTTGGAACGTCAACCAATCCAATAAGGCTGAGACCAAAAATCTGCCTGTCGATGCAGGGTCTTCAGCAGCCATTCCTACTGACATAAAAAAATCTGAAGCACCATCGGAAGATGAAAACCCTTCATCGAAAGGAGATTCTAAAAACGAAAGTGGGTCTCATGCGGTAGGCAATCTTGAGTTACTCAAAAAACCAGAAAGAAGCAGGCAATCATCATTACCAAAGGACTTGAATTCAAGCACTAAATCTGTTTTAGCTTCAAAAAAGCAATCAATAAATGCAAGCTCTAAACAGGGTGGGGTAGAGGACTTTAACAATAAGCAATTGGTTTTTATTGATATACGACCAATTCAGGATGTTTTTCGATATGAAAAGATGTTTTACAACACCGAAATGATTCAACGAAATGAATGGTCCAGAAATTCACCTTATCCCAAAGTCAGGAACTCATGGTCTCAGCTTGGCTTTGGCATTCAGGCTTTTGCAGGGCTTACAAACCGCATTTCAAATGGTAAGTCTCCGGAATCGGGCTTTTCAAATTATGGATTCGGGGCTTGGGTCCACTATGCCATCAACAACCAATTGGGTGTCGAAAGCGGTTTAACTTGGTTGAAACGAGGCGACATGCATCTCGAACGAAAATTAGAAGGTGTTCGCTATAGTTTTGGAGCTGAACGCGAAACTTACGTGATTACGGCCCAATCGGCCCAGTTTCTTGAGGTTCCTCTTAGAATAACGTACCGATTCAAACAAAATCATCAAATAAAAGCCGGTTATTATTATTCTTACATGTATAATTTGGGTAACAACGTTTTGCATAGCCATATGCCAGAAGGCAGTTCGAGTTGGCAACACACCCAATGGCAAGAAAATGGTTTCGAAGATGCTTTTGTTTCATATGACCATGGGTTGAGTCTAGCCTATTCATACCGATTTAACAGGGGGATCTCAATAGGTATTGATTATATTTTTGGTTTACAGGATTTAAGTCTTGATGCACATTTCAATCAAAACGAGAAACATTATAACCGCCAATTTCGCCTAAATTTAAGTTATGCGCTTTTCTAAGTCTTTTATATTAAGAGGCTTTGCTTTTGTTCTGGGCATTTGGCTCACTGCATGTACGAAAGATTCTAGTCCGGGTGTATTTCGATCTGAACCGGTTTTTGGATTAAACATGCAAATCGATGGCCAAAACTTAAGGGCATCTGCTGGAGAAGAGGGGTATTATATGCATACCAAGCGGTATAACGATACAAATGGCGTTCGTATTTGGGAAGGTTTGCTTGCGGTTGACAGTTTAAACCCGAAAAATGCTATTGCTCTTAGGTTTAGGGCTTTTCCTAATGGAGTCCCAACAGCACATGTAGACAGTTTATTGAAGCCGGGAGCCCACAGCAGTTATCATCAAAGCGGCAGTAAAAGTATTCCTTACTTACACAAGGTTAATTTGGCGATGATAAACCCTGCAAACGTCCAATCCATTCTTTGGAATTTGGGCAATGGGTCTTTTTCATCGGCTCAGTCGCCTGAGGTGATCTACAATGAAAACAACCAGGCGCAATACCCCATTAAAATGAGTAGCCTTCGAAGTGGAGGATGTGAGACGGAGATTACTCATTACCTCGACTTTTCTCAAAATGGCTGTAAGGCTACTTTCAATATTAGTCAAAATCAACCTTTTCAATTAAACGCCCAGTCGTATGTAAGGTCAGGTACTTTACAGCAAGTGAACTGGAGGTTAAATGGAATTCCTCAGGTCAGTGGATTAAATGGCATTCTGTATGGAGTGGGTGCGGGAAAACAAGAGATTTGTGCAGAGTTTGTTTTTAACGATGGGTGCATTTACATAAGTTGCCGTGAAATCGAATTAGACCAATCCGGATTGTTGCCCATTAACCATTGCAATGATGATTTTGATTATACCATTTCACCGTATTTGGTTTACGATGTGCAACAATTCGGAAAAGGAGAGCTCATATATTTTGATGAAAATGGGAAGGCCTTTTCTTCGTATTACGCTAATGCCAATCAAAACATTGTGGTTTTGGAGGTGGAAGCTTACTTGAATGATTGGGTTAATGAACCTACCCGCAAACTTAAGGTCGTTTATACTGGTCAACTCGGCTCTGCCGATGGTCAGTTTATTCAGGTTGAGAATTTGGAAGCCATTTTGGCTTTAGGTGTGGATGAATAAAGCCTGGTTGATTTGATTTCATTCGTTTTTTATGAATTTTTGAAACCCGACCTGATTTTCAGTTACAATCTTTAACCAATAGACACCAGAGATTAGGTGCGTGACATCAATAAATTCAGAAAAATCACCCTGTACCACACAAATGCCCATTGCCTTTATAATTTCATAAGTGCCTATTATGTTTTTATTGGGTGTTGAAATAAATAAACGCTGGTTGACCGGATTAGGATAAATTGACCATTCCCGGTTTATTTGGTTTTCAGGAGATCCTACGCCATTGCAGTTCAAGGCATTTATATAAGACCAAATTTGGTTGTTAAAAGCAAAAGGCACCAAAGCGTTATCAGGCGAATCGCCCATGCGTATCCAAACAAGGTTTTGGGAGGGCACCACATTAATAAATTGACCGTTTTTACCCATGGCCGAGACCATATCCGCTGGTGCATTAGGCATTAAACTCCCGTTAAACAGGAATTGGGTTTCAGGCAAGCGGAAGGAATTTTTACCATTTAACCACCATAAATAGCCATAAGCTTCATTTAAACTCTGCGATGTGTTAACCATTTGATTGAAGTAAACAGAATCACTTAAAACGGCTTGGTTGTTCCAAAATCCTCGGTTTAGAATCAACAACCCAAAACGGGCCATGCTTCGGGCAGAGCTTACAAATACTTGATTAAACCCTTGAGATACAAACAGGCCATCCATACCGGTAGGGGTTTTGAGTTTCTGGGCTACATAAACATTTAGATTTCTACCGGTGGCGTTTTCAAGTACGCCATCCAACAAAGTGTATGGCGCGTTGTGATAGGCCCATCGTGTTCCAGGTAAGGCTATGCATTGCAAGCAGCTGACGCTAATACAAAATGGGTCTGCAACGGCATCATTCAAACCGCTGCTCATGCTTAATTGATGTTTTATGCTAATTCGTTCTTCATTTAAAGCCGAACAGGATGTCCAACCATAGCCTAAATAATTGGAAACGGTATCGTTAATATTCAAAAAATCTTCTTCCTGCGCAATGCCCACCATTAAGGCTGTAAGCCCCTTTCCTGCAGAGGCCCAATACCAAGAAGATTGTGGTGTATGGCCATTAAAGTATTTCTCTAAAACAATTTTTCCATCTTTCAACAAAATAAAAGCTTTGGTATTTTCGCTTTCAAGCAGGTCGTATAGGCTATCTATTTTAGATGGACACCAACCTAATGTAACAGGCGAAATACTATCCCAAGCATTAGAACCATTTGGCGGGAAATAAAGTTGGGCGAAGGAATGTTTTCCAAACAGCATTAAACAAAGTATGGTCAACAACCTCATTTTAGCTTTCATAAGCTTTTAGTTTTGTGTAAGATGCAAAGTTTCTAACAAAGTTTAATGACAATTGAGTTTAGGTAAACTAGGCCACATTAGGGCGAAATACAGGCTTATACCGCTTTCTAACTATACATGTTGATGAAGTGAAAGGGATTTGAGATTTCAAAAAAAAAGGGACAGAAAACTGTCCCTTGAAATTTTAATTAACCAGATGGATTCGGTTTATTTGGCCTGAAGGTACTTATAAACCATACCTGCCAAGGCCGCACCCAAAATTGGAATCAAAACAAAAAGCCACAATTGGCTTAAAGCCCAGTCGCCAACAAACAAAGCCTGACTGATGCTACGGGCGGGATTTACAGATGTGTTGGTAACAGGAATGCTGATGAGGTGAATAAGGGTCAAACTTAAACCAATGGCCAAACCGGCAAAGCCTTTTGGCGCTTTTTCGTCGGTTGAGCCCAAAATAATGAGTAAGAACATAAAGGTCATTACCAATTCTGTTACTATAGCGGCCATAACGCTGTAACCACCTGGAGAGTACTCGCCATATCCATTGGCCGCAAAATTGCCTATGCTGCTGCCATTTCCGGTGGCTATTATATAGAGAACACCCGCTGCAGCTATGGCACCCAAAATTTGTGAAACCACATAAGGCAGCACTTCTTTGGCTTGAATTCTGCCACCAACCCACAAGCCTACAGTAACAGCAGGATTAAGATGCGCACCTGAGATATGACCCAAAGAGTAGGCAATACTCAATACAGTTAAACCAAATGCCAGTGAAACGCCTAACAACCCAATACCAACTTCGGGAAAGGCTGCGGCCAAAACGGCGCTACCACAACCACCTAAAACCAACCAAAAAGTACCTAGAAACTCCGCTAAATTCTTCTTCATAATCTTTAAATTTATGCCTACTCGTAAGGCTTTTCGGCATCGCCCCGTTTTTGGTGGTATCTGGACTCCACTTATAAATTAAAATGTTTTCGTTATACACCTTAACGGAATTAGTCTTTGTATGTAAGAACATTCTCGTCTTAGGTTTTTAACACAATCAGTCAAACATACATAAACGTTTTAAGTATTTTAACATTTCTCACATTAAGAATCTGTCAATTTGGTGTGAAAACAAAAAAACCGCCAACTCCAACAGAGTTGACGGTTTGTGAAAACCAGTTAGGCGCTTTTGCCTTACACAATCATACCGGCGGCCACGGTTTCGTTGGTGGTTTCATCAACCAAGATGATGCTACCGGTTTGGCGGTTGCGGCGGTAAGAATCGTGAACAATAGGTTTGGTAGAGCGCAAATGCACCTTAAAGATGTCATTTGTTCCTATTTGCTTATCGCCTTCATTACGGGTCAAGGAGTTGATATCCATTTTATACACCACATCCTTAACCATAACCCTAGACTCGTTAGTTGTTTGGCGCAAAATATACTTTCCACCCAATTGCATAGGACGCGCATTGAGCCAACACATCATCACTTCAAGATCTTGGCTTGATTTAGGCTGAGAATTTTCGCGAACCAGCATATCGCCACGGCTTATATCGATATCATCTTCTAAAGTGATGCTAACCGACATAGGAGGGAAAGCCTCGCGCACTTGTTCGCCCATAAGGTCTATTGACTTTATTTTTGACTTGAAGCCACTGGGCATTACCATTACCTCATCTCCAGGACGGAAAATACCACCTGCTACACGTCCGGCATAACCACGGTAATCGTGGTGTTCGTCGCTATGAGGGCGAATCACGGTTTGTACCGGGAAGCGTGCATCGATGTGATTTTGGTCTGAGCCAATATGAATGGTTTCCAAAGTGTACAACAGAGTTGATCCTTTGTACCAAGGCATGTTTTCACTGCGGTCAACCACATTGTCGCCATGTAAGGCCGAAATGGGCAAGAAGCGAATATCGTTAACATCCAGTTTGGCTGCAAATTGTTCGTATTCGCGCACAATTTCGTAGAATCGCTCTTCGTTGTAGTCTACCAAATCCATTTTGTTGATGCACACTATAAGGTGTGGAATTTGCAAAAGGCTGGCAATGTAACTATGGCGGCGGGTTTGTTCTATAACGCCATTGCGTGCATCTACCAATATAAGAGCTAAGTTGGCCGTAGACGCTCCGGTTACCATGTTTCGGGTGTACTGGATGTGGCCGGGGGTATCGGCAATGATGAATTTGCGTTTTGGGGTAGCAAAATAGCGGTAAGCAACATCTATGGTAATGCCTTGTTCGCGTTCGTCGCGCAATCCATCGGTAAGCAACGAAAGATCTACATGTTGAAGACCCTTACGTTCAGAAGTGGCTCGAACGGCCTCTATTTGGTCTTCAAAAATCGACTTGCTGTCGTACAATAAGCGTCCAATAAGGGTGCTTTTGCCGTCGTCTACGCTACCAGCGGTGGTAAAGCGCAACAGTTCCATATCTAAGTATCCTGATGACATATTGTTTTCTTTTAAATGTTTTAGAAATAGCCTTGTTTTTTGCGGTCTTCCATCGAAGTTTCGCTGCGCTTATCGTCGGCACGCATGCCCCGTTCGGTGTTTCGAGAAGAGGCTACCTCTTCAATAATTTTTTCAACGGTGTCTGCATCTGATTCTACACCACCTGTGATGGTTATATCGCCAAGGGTACGGAATCTTATCTGTTTGCGAACTACTTCTTCGCCTTCTCGCAAGGTGATGAATTCTGAAACCGGCAACCATGAACCATCTCGCCAAATAACATCGCGTTCGTGAGCTAAATAAAGACTTGGAATTTTGATGTTTTCTTGCATGATGTACTGCCAAACATCCATTTCTGTCCAGTTCGATATAGGGAATACTCTAAAGTGTTCGCCCATATTTTTACGGCCATTAAAAATGTTCCACAATTCTGGACGTTGGTTTTTAGGATCCCATTGGCCAAAATCGTCGCGGTGGCTAAAAAAGCGTTCTTTGGCACGGGCTTTTTCTTCATCTCTTCTGGCTCCGCCCATGGCTGCATCAAATTTGTGGGCTTCTATGGTATCGAGAAGGGTGGTGGTTTGCAAAGCATTTCGGCTTGCGTTTCTTCCGGATTCTTCGCGAACCCTTCCCTTGTCAATGCTATCTTGAACAGATCCTACAACCAAATTGGCACCTATGCTGTCCATAAGCCAATCGCGATATTCCATGGTTTCAGGAAAGTTGTGGCCCGTATCGATGTGCACCAAGGGGAAAGGTATGCGTGCTGGCCAAAAAGCCTTTCGGGCCAAATGGGTTACAACGATAGAGTCTTTACCACCCGAGAACAGAATGGCCGGGCGATCGAACTGGGCGAATACTTCGCGAATCACATAAATCGATTCGGCCTCGAGTTCTTTGAGGTGGGTTAACAGATAGTTACTCATGTGCTTGAATTTTGGTTTTTAGATAGTCCAATACTTGTTGGGTGCACGCTTCCAATGAGTGGAGGTGAGTTTGTACGCGCAATTCAGGATTTTCGGGGGTTTCGAAAGGCGAGCTTATGCCGGTAAAATTCGAAATTTCACCTGCTCTGGCTTTTTTATAAAGTCCTTTTACATCTCGGCGCTCGCATTCTTCTATGGGGCAGTCTACAAAAACTTCTATAAAACGCTCGCTGCCCACCAAATCGCGGACGGTTTGGCGGTCTTCCTTAAATGGGGAAATAAAAGCTGTAAGTACTATACAACCAGCATCAAGCATAAGTTTGCTTACCTCGCCTATGCGTCTGATATTCTCTTTTCGACTGGTTTCTCCAAAATCGAGGTCTTTGTTTAATCCCGCTCTTATATTATCTCCATCTAACAAAAAAGTCAAACGACCTTGCATGTGAAGTTCCTGTTCTACACGTCCGGCTAAGGTAGATTTGCCGGAACCACTTAAGCCTGTAAACCACAGTATGTGGGCCTTTTGGTTAAGAAGTCTTTCTCGGTCTTCTCTTCCGATTTTGTGGTCATGCGGAATAATATGGAGTTTTTCTTTGTCCATTACCATTTGAGGTTGTATTTAATTGCAAAGTAAGTGAGAGCGATAAGCCCGTAGAATAAGGTTAAAGGAAGTCCAAGTTTCACAAAATCGTTGAATTTATAGCCACCGGGGCCGTAAACCATTAAGTTTGTTTGGTAGCTCATAGGGGTTATAAAGCTGGCGCTGGCACCAAATGCAGCAATCATAAAAAACGCAACGGGGTTAATTCCTAAACTGTCTCCTAAAGACAAAGCTATTGGGAAAACAATAGAAACCGCTGCCACATTGGTAATAAATTGGGTGAGAATTACAGTTAAAACAAACAACCCGATTCCAATGGTCAAACTGCCCTTTCCTTGCATTAATTGAATAAAACCATCGGCAAGTAAAACAGATGTGCCTGATTCTACCAAGGCTGCCCCAATGGTTAGGGCAGAAGCCAAAATAATGAGTAAATCAAGGCTCACATTGCGCTTAACAACAGCACTATCCATCATTCCCAAGGCGAATTGCATGCCCAGTATTAAAAACAAAGCTTCATGTAAACGCAGCAATCCGCCATTTCGATCGAAGCCAAGAGAAGTGGCAGGTAATGCCGCCAAAAAGACAATGGCCAGAAGGGCGAATAGAAAAGTGCGTTTTTTCCAAGTTGGGGTGGTAGATGGAGCCGGATGGGATGAAACAATGTAAAGATTGCTGTCTTGCTGAACCAGTTTTCTGAAATCAGGCCCGGCGGTAAGAAGCAATAAGTCGCCTGTTTCGAGTATACGATCGCCAATTTTTCCAGAAAGTTTTTCTCCACGGCGGTGAATGCCCACAATAGCCGCGTCATAACGTTCTCTAAATCCGAATTCTTTAACCGTAGATCCCGATAGAAGTGAGTTATAAGGAATAACGGCTTCTACCAATTCTTGATGGTTGTGTAAATCGAGTTTAACTTTTTTAGAAATCTCTAACCCATTAGATTCGCGCAAGAGGTGGAGCACTTGATCGGTATCGCCTGCAAAAAAAAGCAAATCATTTACTTGCAAAGCTTCATTGGGTTTAACAGGGGCAATAAGTCTTCCATCTCTAAAAATCTCGGCCAAAAAAACGCCTTGTAAATTGCGAAGACCCGCCTCTTCTACTGTTTTCCCTATTAATCGAGAGCCCTCTAAAATAGCTGTTTCTATTAGATATTCTCTAGAGTTTTCGGCAAACATTTCCATTAAATCTTTGCGAGCAGGTAACCATTTATAGCCTAAAAACGCTACATACAACAAGGTAAAAAGGGCCACACCCAAACCTGGAATTAAAAAGTCGACAGAATTTAAGGTGTATTCGGTATTTTTTTCAACCAAACCTTTGAGCACCAAATTGGTAGATGTACCTATAACGGTAATCATCCCGCCTGCAATGGCAAAAAACGACAAGGGCATCAAAAACTTAGATGAGCTGAAGCGGTTTTTCTTGCTCCATTCGTGTATGTATGGAATAAACATGGCCACCACCGGCGTGTTGTTCATAACCGACGAGAGACCGGTAACCAAACTTCCGAACCTGAGCATGAACACCCAAGGTTTATTCGATTTGCCAAAAACCTTTTGAAAATAAGTGCCTAACTGAAAGTGGTTTTCTATTCCTGCGGTAATAATGATGAGCAGAAAAATAGATATTATGGCTTTATCGCTCAAACTCTCTAAAAAACGATTGCTTGGTACTATGCCCATCACCACCAAAACAAATACCGCTAATAAAAACGTATAGCTGGGCCTAAACTTGTCGTATACCAATGCAATGAGCATTAGTATCAAAACGCCAATTATAATGTAGTGGGTGGTTTCCATCTGTAAATCGGCCGCGAAAGTACAATTATTCTATTCGATTTGTAGAGTATTGAGTGAACTGTGTGTTAAATTTTTACTCGATAATGGTATGTCACTTATTTTCAATTATAAATTCTTGCTTAGAATGATAAAAAACCAATGTAAAAATGATTTTTTATAAAAAGAAATGCCCCCGAACTTTGCCGGAGGCATTTCAAGCAAGCAATAAAGGGTGTACAATCGAAACTTGTACATCTGTTAAACGACTAAACCACACAAAGCGTTGGAGGAAAAGCCATTTTTTTTTCATTTTGAACATCATTCTTTCGAATTACCTAAAGAATGGCAATCTTGTGTCCGGGCATGCCAGTCTAAATTCCCAGATTGGGCAGAGTTTATTAAAGCTTGGTATACCAATTTGCCTTTGCATCAATACAGTTCAGGTTCTACTGGAACACCAAAAAAGCTAGAACTTGATCGACATAAGATGTGGCAATCGGCCAAACGTACAGTTGATTTTTTCAATCTCAAACCCGGGAATAGCGTACTGATTTGTTTATCGCCCAATTACATTGCTGGAAAAATGCAATGGATGAGGGCGGTGGTAGGTCAGCTTGATGTTTTCCTTAGCGCCCCTCAGGGCAATGTGCTTCAAAACCTGAATCAGCTAATCGATTTTGCCGCCATGACCCCCATGCAAGCCATTCAATCTGTAGCAGATCTTCACAAATTGAAAACCTTACTTTTGGGTGGAAGTGGCATTCAGGTTCAGCAATTAGAACTGCTATTGAAAAATCCTTCTAAAGAAATCTGGATTGGCTACGGCATGAGCGAAACCTATTCGCACGTAGCTTTAAGATCATTATATCCAGAGTTTAGTAATTGGTATAAACCAATGGAGAAAGTTGTCTTCCGTTTAATACCTAATGATTGTTTGCATATTGACGATAAACTACTTGAGCTCAATTTCGAAACCACCGATTTGGTTGAAATCAATCATCAAGGTCAAATGCAATGGCATGGCCGAGCCGATTTTATAGTAAATAGCGGTGGAATAAAGCTTCAAGTGGAATCGCTCGAAATCCTTTTTGGCCCAAGCTTACCTTTTCCTTTCTTTTTGGCAGGAGAAAACGATGTTGTACTTGGTAAACGCTTGGTTTTGATTGCCGAAAACCCGCCCGAGTACTGGCATTTCGAAAGTTGGATTGAAACACAAATAAAAGAAGGCATTCATAAAATTCAACTCCCAAAAGCCGTTTATGCTTTACCCAAATTTATAGTTTCAGAGTCAGGGAAATTGTTGCGATTGCCAAATCTTAAAGCTTTGAATTTGCTTTAAACGCTATTGCGAATCTTTGTAAAGCCTCAATAGTCTAAAACTGATAGCGGCAATATCCTTCGACTCCATTAGCAGGCTAATGGCCAATTGAGCAGATCGCTTTCCGCTCCGTTTTTGTTGGGCAATCTGTAAAACGCGATCAAGTTCTTGGTTTATGAGCAGAATGTAACTCTTCTTTTGACTTTGTATGGCCTCGTATTCATCAAACTGCTTTAAATCAATGGCTTTTGAAACAGCCTTTAATATTTCGCCTAAATCGCGTTCCGACTTCAATAAAATATCCATCAATTCAGCGCCGGGTGGATCGTGATGATTGCCCAAAAAATCGGCGCTGGTTTCAGTTAACAAATATGAACTTTGGCTAAGGTCTTGAAGCAGGTCTTGTAAAAGTAAAAACAAACGACCGGCTTGTAATTCTTCAACCTTTAAACGTTTAAGTAAGTTTAAACTTTTGGTTTGCTTTTCTCTGGCCTCGTTAAGCTGGTCTTTCAGGCTTTTGCGCATTTTAACCACCAAGTCGCCATTTTCGGTGCGCAACTCACGGGTGCTTACCCTTAATGATTTATGCACATTATTAAGGGCCTGAACGCTTTGCTTTCGGCTTGATTCAAGTACAGCCAAAAAGCCCAGGTTTTCTTCCTTTTGCTCAACTATGGCTAAGGCTTGCACTTTCTCTTTTTTCTTGAAGGCCAAATGGCTCTTCACCAAAATAAAAAGGGCCAAACCAAAGAAAACCAACATGGCCGGCATACCCAGATAATAAAAAACCAAGGCCATAATGGCAGACGCCAACAGTGCTAAAAGAGCGGTAAAGAACCAACCTGTAATCACATTCAGTACGCCTGAAACCCTATAAACGGCACTTTCGCGGCCCCAGGCTCTATCGGCCAAAGAAGTGCCCATAGCGACCATAAAGGTTACATAAGTGGTACTTAAAGGCAACTTTAGTGATGAGGCCATCGCAATGAGTATACTGGCTATCATAAGGTTAACCGACGCCCGAACCAAATCGTATGCCGCATCGCCGGCAGCAGGTATAGGTTCTAATTCCAGTTCTTTTTTATAAAACCGAGATTCAACATATTTATTGAATTTGTCAGGTGTAATCTTTCCAATAAGTCTGCCTAATTCTATGCTAATACCTACCAGTCCTCGGCTTATGGCATTTGGCATAAATCGCTCCTCTCCAGCATCTTGTCGGCTTAAGTTGATTTCTGTAGCCGATACCCTTCTTGCCTTTCCACTAAACCAAAGGGTTAATACCATAATTAATCCGGCCAAAAGCAAGAGGAAAGGAGGTGTTTTAACGGGTTCTGTTAATATCACCATATTCAACTCCGATCCTGATAATGCCTGCGATTTATAGGCTAGAAAAGATTGGAAGCCGGTAATGGGCACGCCAATAAAATTCACTAAATCGTTGCCTGCGAAAGCCATGGCCAAGGCAAAAGTGCCGGCTAATACCACTATCCGCAATGGATGAAGTTTGAAGAACCAAAACAAAGTTTGTAGCAAAACGGCAAATACCCCAAAAATGCCAAGAAGCAAGAACAAGGTGTTGTGCTTAATCCAATCTAATTGATCGGTACTAAGCAATTGGCTTCCTTTAAGACCTTTAATGAGAACGAAATAACCGATAGCTGCTATGGCCATTCCTCCAAAAACGCCTCCAAATTTTGGCAATCGCTTCTCCACTTCAAAGCTAAACCACAGTCTGGTTAAATATTGGGCTATAGCACCTACCGTAAAAGCGATTACGACTGAAGAGAAAATGCCACTAATAATGGTTACGGCACTTTCGGTATTGATGTACTCCAATAAGCCGTGATTGGGATCTTGACTCGACTTAATTAATGCCAGCACCAAAGCAGATCCCAACAATTCAAAAACAATTGAAACCGTGGTAGAGGTGGGTAGACCCAACGAATTAAATACGTCTAATAAAATAATATCGGTAATCATTACCGCCATAAACAAAATTAAAACATCGTCGAAACTGAACATTGAGGGATTGAAAATGCCTTTTCGGGCAATTTCCATCATGCCGCTGGAACTAATGGCGCCCAAAAAAATACCCACAGAGGCCACCAAGAAAATCACCTTTCGGCTGGCTACCTTGCTGCCTAAGGCGGAGTTTAAAAAGTTGGCGGCATCGTTGCTTACGCCTACTATTAAATCCAACACTGCCAGCGTAAACAAAATACCTATTATCCAAATGTATGCGCCTTCCATAAGCTCTATTTACTTTAGCAGGTTTGCCGCGAATTTAGACAAAGCCCAATGCCCCATATTAATTTATTATGAAGAATATTAAACACTTCTCAATCCCTTCGATTGCAGTTATTTTGTGGTTATCGGCTTGTCAATCCAATAAAAGCCATTTGCATATGAACCGTCTTAGCCAATCATCCAGCCCTTATTTACTTCAACATCAGTACAATCCGGTAAACTGGCAGCCTTGGGACCAAGCTGCAATAGAGCAGGCTAAACGCGAAAACAAACTCCTCATTATCAGCATCGGTTATAGTGCATGCCATTGGTGTCATGTAATGGAACGTGAGAGTTTTGAGGATACCACGGTTGCAAGGGTTATGAATGCCCACTACATCTGCATAAAAGTTGACCGCGAAGAACGACCTGACATCGACCATGTATATATGAGCGCCGTGCAAATAATGAGCGGAAGAGGAGGCTGGCCTCTAAATTGTGTGGCCTTGCCCGATGGACGGCCTATCTGGGGAGGGACCTATTTCTCGAAAGACAATTGGATAGATTATTTGGAACAAATTGCCAGAATGTACCGTGATGAACCGGCTAAGGTTTTGGAGTATGCCGAAAAATTGGCCGAAGGCATGGCCCAAAGTGAAGCTTTAGTAGAGCAAAAACCGGCTGAAAATCAAACGCCCGAATGGCTTGATAGCACCGTAACCAATTGGAAAAGACGTTGGGATACCGCTAAAGGAGGCCCTAACAAAGCCCCAAAATTTCCTTTGCCCTCGAATTATAATTTTTTGATGGATTATGGCCATTACCGACAAGATGAGGCAACCGAAAGGCATGTAAAAAAAACCTTGGAGCAAATGGCCATGGGAGGCATTTACGATCAAATTGGCGGAGGTTTTGCCCGTTATTCGGTTGATGCCAATTGGAAAGTTCCCCATTTCGAAAAAATGCTTTACGACAATGCCCAGCTCATTTCTCTCTACAGCAAAGCTTTCAGGAAATACAAGTCGCCGATGTTTTTAAGAATTGCCGAAGAAAGCATTGAATGGGTTGAAAGAGAACTTTCTAACGATGAAGGTGGTTTTTTTTCGGCCTTAGATGCCGATAGTGAAGGGGTTGAGGGTAAATTTTACTCTTGGACATTAGCCGAATGGCAACAAATAATGAACGATGAGGAATGGCGGTTTTTCCAGTCGGGCTTCGTAACCGGAACCGAGGCAGAATGGGAGGAGGGTTTGGTTGTTTTGAGAAATAGAACCGACGAAACCTGGGCCCGAGACCTTCAGATTACCGAAATAGCCTGTATGAAAAAATGGCATTTGCTTAAAACTAAAATTCTAAAACATCGAAATAACCGCATCAAACCCCATATCGATCATAAAACCCTTACCGCTTGGAATGCCATGATGGTATCGGCTTATTGCGAAGCTTTTATGGCGACTGGCAAACCTATTTATGCCGAAAAAGCGGAAAGTTTGCTTCTATACCTTAAACAAAATATGTATTCCAATGGCGAACTGTGGCACGCCAGAAACCGAACTGGCCAATCTTATGGCAGCGCCATGCTCGATGATTATGCGTTTTTGATTTCGGCTTCTTTGGAAGTTCACCGTATAAGTGGAAAGGCGTTATACCTCATTTGGGCAAAGAACCTCATGAATGAGGCTGTTGCGTTGTTTAACGATCCTAAAAGTCCGTTATTTTGGTTTAGTACCGACAATATGTTGGCCTTAAAGGTTAAAGAGGTCGACGATAATGTGATTCCGGCATCTAATTCGGTAATGGCGCACAACTTAAGTACTTTAGGATTGCTCTTTGGTGAAACATCATGGTTAGAACGGGCAAATGAAATGCTCAAGCTAACCACCGATAAAATGATAAATTACGGAGAAGGCTATTCCAACTGGGCTTTGCTAAGGCTTTATCATGAAGCGGGTAGAAAGGAGCTGGCCATATGTGGACCCGAAGCCCATTCCGCTTTCCAATTGTACATGGGTACCTATGCGCCGGCTATTTGGATGGTTTACAGTGAAGAACCCAGTGACTTGCCCATTTTTCAAGGCCGGTCTAAAGGGAATAAAACCCTATTGTATCTCTGCGAAGAAGGGCAATGTAAAAAACCGGTCGAATATTTAAATGGCTTACCCTTGTTTGTTGATTTTCTGAGATGAAACTGCAACACATTGATTCAATAACTTCTGCATATGGCGTCTAATTATCTAGGTAGAAATTTGCGATTAAGCACTTTCGGCGAATCGCATGGTGCCGCAATTGGTGGCGTATTGGATGGACTTCCAGCGGGGATAAAGATTAATGCAGACCAGTTGAGTTCAGCACTTGAAAAACGGCGTCCGGGTCAAAGTTCACTGAGTACACCTCGAAAAGAGGGAGATGCATTCGAATTGTTAAGTGGTTTGTTTGAAGGCATAACCACTGGAGCACCTCTGGCTTGGATTATTCGCAATAAGGATGTTCGTTCTACAGACTACGATAACTTCAAAAATGTACTGCGGCCTTCGCATGCAGATGCTACCTATCTGAAAAAATATGGCATTCGCGACCACCGTGGAGGCGGACGCAGTTCGGCTCGTGAAACTGCCAATTGGGTTATGGGCGGTACTATAGCTCAGTTCATCATCCCTGAAGTCGATTGTAAAGCCTTTGTAGACCAAATTGGGCATATTCGCTTAGAAAATCCTTGGGATTCTGTTAATTTGAATAACATCGAATCAAATCCGGTGCGTTGCCCTGATGCCGAAACAGCTGTTAAAATGGTCGAATTAATAGAGCAAGCACGCGATGAAGGCGACAGCTTAGGTGGAGCTATTCGTTGTGTTATTCAAAATGTTCCTCCAGGCTTGGGCTCACCTGTTTTCGGAAAACTTCAAGCGCGATTGGCCGAAGCACTTTTTAGTTTAAATGCTGTTAAAGGACTTGAATTTGGTGCAGGATTCAATGCCGCTGCCATGCGTGGAAGCCAGCATAATGATGGTTGGCTTAATGATAATGAAATGGCCTCTAACCACGCCGGGGGCATTTTAGGCGGAATAAGCAATGGTGAACCTATATATTTCCGCTTGGCGTTTAAACCCACGGCCACTATTTCAAAATTACAGCTCGCCAAAACAGTTGATGGAGAACTTACAGAACTCAAAGCACAAGGAAGACATGACCCATGTGTTTTGCCAAGAGCGGTTCCCATCGTAGAAGCGTTAAGCTTATTTGTTTTAGCCGACCTTACCTTAGATGCGCGTAAAGACCAATTATGAAAGCACTTCCCCTTCACGTAAAAATTGTAATAGGACTGGTATTGGGCCTTATTTGGGCAATTATAGCGGCATTTTCTGGTCTTAGTACATTTACGATCAACTGGATAGCACCCTTTGGCACTATTTTTATAAATCTGCTTAAACTAATAGCCGTTCCACTCGTGCTTTTTTCGGTTATAGTTGGAATTGTATCGCTGAGCGATATTCGAACGTTGGGGCGCCTAGGCGTTAAAACAATGGGGCTTTATTTAATTACCACTGTTTTTGCGGTTTCGTTGGGATTAATACTGGTTAATGCCTTTAAACCGGGGGTTCATATAGCACAAGAACAACGAATTAGCAACCGCATGTCTTATGAAATGTGGTTGAGAAACAACCCTGAAGTAGAAAAATTAGACCAATTAAATTTTTTGGACGATCCCCAATATGCCGATTATCGCGATGAGGCTGGACAGCAATTGGCAAAGCTTGAGCAAAATGAAACCACCACCAGTAAGCTTAAGCAAGTAGAAAAAACCAAAGAAGCTGGGCCCTTGCAGTTTATTATCGATATGGTTCCAAGTAATATTTTCCTAAGTTTCAACGACAGTTTAATGCTTCAGGTTATTTTTTTCGCTATTTTTTTTGGGATTAGTCTGGTAAGCCTACCCGAAAAGCAAGCTGAAGCTATGATGGCTTTTTGTAAATCGGGAAATGAAGTGTTTTTAAAAATGGTAGATTTGGTTATGCAAGGGGCACCATTTTTCGTTTTCGCCCTCATGGCCGGAAAAATGGCCGAATTAGCGGGCGATAATCCCAACGCTTTGGCATCGGTTTTTCAAGCACTGGGTTGGTATAGTTTAACGGTATTAATGGGTTTGGCACTAATGATTTTTGTTGTTTACCCGGCAATTGTGCTGAGTATTCATAAAAAACTCAAATACAAACAGTTTTTTAAAGCCATTAGTCCGGCTCAATTTCTGGCATTTTCAACCAGCAGTTCGGCCGCCACTTTACCCGTTACTATGGAAGTGGTGCATGAAAACCTCAAAGTGCCCGAACGCATCAGCAGTTTTGTTTTGCCAATTGGTGCAACCGTAAATATGGATGGCACGAGCCTATATCAAGCAGTTGCCGTGGTTTTCTTAGCCCAATTTCATATGGTTGAACTGGGGCTTGCACAGCAACTTACCATTGTGCTTACGGCCACTCTGGCTTCTATTGGTTCTGCTGCGGTTCCGAGTGCCGGACTAATCATGTTAATTATTGTTTTAGAGTCGGTTGGTTTAAATCCGGCATGGATTGCTATAATTTTTCCAGTCGACCGTATTTTAGATATGTGTCGTACCGTTGTTAATGTAACCGGTGATGTAGCTGTAAGTACAGCTATTGCGGCCAGCGAAAAAGCCCTTCCAAATGAAGTTATTTAAATTCAAGAGTTTATTCCTTTTTTTGGGACTTTTAACAGGTATGTTGACTTGGGCACAGCCCGAATTAGGGGAGTGTGAACAAGAAGTTCATTTGGCTTCTTCAGAACAAATTCCTAAAGCTTTGAAAGCATGGAAGCGCAACGACCTTTTAGAAGCAAAGCGCTATTTGGATAAGGCCTTAAGCTTGGATGAAAACAATGCCCACGCCAATTACTTGCTGGGTGAGCTTTATCTTAAAAAAGGCCAATTGTTAGGCACCGAAGCCAGTTGGGAAAAGGTCTTAAAAGCTTGTCCTGAATATAAAGCCGATTTGCTCTACTATTTAGGGGTTTTGTTGGTAGAAACCGGTAAAGAAACCCGAGGGCTTGAGCTTTTGGGCAAGTACCTAAAGCATCCAGAGCGCGACCCGGAATTGGTTGCCGATGCCTCCAAAATTTTTGAAGAGAAACAAGTGGCAGCGCAACTTAAATCCAATCCTTTGCCTTTTAACCCAATACCGGTTCGAGGTATTTCCACTCTCGACGATGAATATTTAGGGTGTTTATCACCGGATATGGAATGGTTCTTTTTCACCAGAAAACTCAAGCGCCAAAACAAATATGCAGGTCCTGCCGCTGGTACCCGTTTGGTGGAAGAATTTAGTCTTAGCCAGAAGAGTAAACAGGGATTTGGAGTAGGCGAACCCTTGACGGCGCCTTTTAACGACCGATATAATGAAGGTGGACCGAGTGTAACAGCCGACAACAGAGAGTTGTATTTTACGGTTTGTCAGCCTGCCAGCGATGGCTATTTGAATTGCGATATATGGTACAGCCGAAGGGTAGGCCAAGATTGGGATTTATTAAAACCGTTGTCAGAAACCATCAATAAGCCCAACAGTTGGGAGTCGCAACCCTCGGTTTCGGCTAATGGCGATTTATTGTTTTTTGCGAGCAATCGTGAAGGTGGAGTCGGAAAAATTGATTTATATGTATGCGAACGTTTGGAAAACGGGCAATGGTCAAATCCAAAAAATTTAGGCAAAACTGTTAATACTTCGGAGAATGAAAAGACCCCTTTTATTCATTCTGATAGCCGAACGTTGTATTTTAGTTCAGATGGCCATCCTGGATTGGGGGGGTATGACATTTTCTTTACCAAAATGGAAGCCATTGACCAGTTTACTAAGCCCGAAAATATTGGTTACCCTATAAACGATGAAGGTGAAGATGTCGGGCTTTTTGTTAGTCTCGATGGTCAATTTGCCTATTTCTCAAAAAAACACCAAGGCAATAGAAAAGACTATGACATATTCTCTTTTGAGCTTCCTCCTCAGGCTAAGCCAGATAAGGTAGCCCTTGTAAAAGGAAGTGTGAGCAATGAAGCAGGTAAGCCCAATCCGGACGCCCAGCTAAAACTTAAAAACCTATCCAACAACACCGAAAAGCGCTTGAGAATTGATGAAGTAAGTGGAAACTATGCAGCTGCCGTGAACGTTTCGAACGGACAAAGTCATTTACTGGTGGTGGAGCAGCCAAATATTGCGTTTAGCTCAAAACATTTAGGTGAAGAAGACGCTGGTGTTGTGGTGGCCGATTTGGAGGCGGCCAAACTTGAAAAAGGGCGAGAGTATAGGCTAAACGACATTCGATTTGCAAGCAATTCCGCTGAACTCAATTCTACTTCTAAGGCGGTTCTAAACGCTTTCGTGTCGTTTTTAAAAGCCGAAAACCGGGTAAAAGCCGAAATTCAAGGCCATACAGACGATGTTGGTGCCGACGAAGCCAACCTAAAGCTCTCGGCCGAGCGAGCAAAAGTGGTTTACGATTATCTGATTTCTCAGGGCATAGCACCAATTCGTTTAAAGCATAAGGGTTATGGAGAAAGTCGCCCCATTGCGCCGAACGAGAATGAAAGCGGACGTGCCAAAAACCGTAGAACCGTATTTGTATTAAGTTCAGAATGATTGGTTCTAGGTCCTTGTTTTTAACAACCCGGTCTCAGTCATTGCGTCTGCACTTTTTACTTCTTTTGGGGTTACACGGGTTTAATGCTTATGCCCAAACCGAATCAAAAGAGTTGTTAATCTATGGGCCATACTCTGTGGCTTATTCCGACACCATTATTTTAGATTCTGCGAGCCATTATAATTCTTTCGGTTATGAAGGGTTTAAACCCTATTTTCTTTCAGTTTGGTACCCCAGGGCAAAACCGTTGGGTCAGCAACCTTTAAAGTTTGGCGATTTTTTTCACACGCCAATAAACAATCCGTTTCAGAGAATAAAAGCCATTTGGCTGGATAGCTGTAAGAGTCAATTCATCGGCACTTACCTGCGAGAAAATCCGATTTATGGAATTTCTGAAGCCATGTCAGATAGTGCATGGATGTCTATGTTTCAAGAAATTTCCGGCAATAATACAAAGTCATACCTTCAAGAATTTCCTAAAAGTCCATCATTTCCGGTGGTTTTTTACCATCATGGTTCGCAAGGGTTTCCTTTCGAAAATTCCATTATGGCCGAATATTTAGCATCCTATGGGTTTTGTGTGGTGGCTGCAAACTTTCATTTGCCTTTTCAAACATTGCAGTTTGGGTTATTGCCTTACGAGCACTGGGGTACCCATTATGATGAAAACAGTTTGCGTTTTGTTTTAAAATTTGTGAAGGAAAATTTAGTTTCTGATTATTTGTTTTTTGTTGGCCATAGCTGGGGTGCTCAAATGGGATTGAGAACTCTGGATGTTGACACCGTGATGAGCGGAATGGTTTCTCTGGAAACCACTTTAGAGTTTAAAACATCAGATGAAGATGTTAAATCACTTTGGCCCGAACTTCATCAAAAACTGATTTTGGAAAAAGCTCAGTATCCATTTCCAATTTTCTTTTGTGCAGCTACAGGTAAGTATGAGCCTTTTTCGATGTTTAGAAATATTAATCAAGGCGCTTTAAAATACGGTATTGCACCCGAATATTTCGATCATAACGCATACATATCGTCTTTCTATTCTCCTCTAAGTGCTGAATCGAAATTTAAAGCTGAGGTTAATATAGAAATTTACAACAGTTGGCGATTATATATTGCCCATTTAACAGAAATACGAAATTTTTTTGAGGGAATCATAAATAATATCCCTCAAAATGGATTGATTGAACTTAAATAAACGTTAACCTAAAGCCGAAAATTTAAGCTCTAATTTCTTTAGGGTAGCAAATGAAATATCGCGTTACAGTTTGCGACAAAGCATTGATGTTAAGTTGGTCGGCGGCTTCTGCTATGTCGATACAACTGCCGTCTTTAAAAAGCAAACCAATTCGGTCTTTTCGGGGGTCGTAAGCATTGTTGGCAATTTGATTTACGAAGACCAGGTAATTTTCTTCACCTTGACTAAACCCGAAGTGTTTTCGGGTTCTTTCGCGGATGTTCGCAGCGTAATCTAAATCAACAGGTTCTTTAAAAACCTCAATAGCCAAAAGCCTGCGGTCGATTAACCGGTGTGCCAATGCACCCAAAAGTTCATCGTCGTTATAACACCATTCTTTCACAGCGCCTAACAAATCAAAATCGTCTAATCGGCTAAAATGGTAAAGCCATTGAGGGTTGTTTTCGAAATCTCCAATTTCAACATCTTGACATAAAAATTTAAGCAAGGCACTGCTCCCAAAAATTTTTCCACCTTTTGAATGAATTTCACGGGCACGACGCAAAATCATCATTAACAAAAACTCGGCACTTAGAACGGTTTTGTGTAAATACACTTGCCAGTACATTAAGCGGCGTGCAATAATAAATTTCTCTACCGAATAAATACCTTTTGCATCTATAACCAATTCGTCGTTTTGTATATTGAGCATGGTTAAAAGCCTTTCAGAATTAATTTGCCCCTCGCTTACCCCAGTATAGAAACTATCGCGCCTTAAATAATCTAAACGATCCATGTCGAGCTGCGAAGAAATAAGTTGGTGAAGAAAGTGTTTATGGTATTGGCCCGAAAAAATAGCAATGGCCAATTCTAATTTTCCGGAAAACTGACGATTGAGTTCTTCCATAAACAACAAGCTTATACGCTCGTGTGAAATATTCTCTACGATGCTGTTTTCTAAAGCATGGCTAAAAGGCCCATGGCCAATGTCGTGAAGCAATATGCCTACACAAACCGCTTGTTCTTCTTCATCGGTTATGATGTGTCCTTTTCTGCGCAAAACTTCAATAGCTCTATACATAAGGTGCATAGCGCCAAGAGCATGATGAAATCTTGTGTGATAGGCCCCGGGATAAACCAAATAGGATAAACCTAATTGGGTAATGCGTCTTAATCGTTGAAAAAAAGAATGTTCAATAAGTTCGAAAATTAAAGGATCGTGAAGGGTAATGAAACCATAAATTGGATCGTTCAATATCTTGTGCACTTTACTTGCGCCCACGGCTTAAAATTTAGACCACAAAGAAAACCACCAAATGGAAGGAATACGCATTTTATGGGTAGACGACGAAATTGAGTTGCTTAAACCGCATTTAATTTTTTTAAAACAAAAAGGATTCGAAGTACAAACGGCATTGAGCGGTTATGACGCGCTTGAAATGGTAGAAAACACCCAGTTTGATCTGGTTTTTCTCGACGAAAATATGCCCGGATTAAATGGGTTGGAGGTTCTTCAACGCATAAAAAACGTCCAAAGCAGTTTGCCGGTGGTTATGGTAACCAAAAGCGAGGAAGAGCACATTATGGAAGAGGCCATTGGTTCGCAAATAAGCGATTACTTAATTAAACCGGTAAATCCAAACCAATTGCTTCTAAGTATCAAAAAGCTACTTGATACGCGAAGGCTTGTGAACGAAAAAACCAGCATGAATTATCAGCAGGAATTCAGGAAACTGGGTCTTGACATAAACGACGCCAAAAGTTTTGGTGATTGGACGGAGGTTTATAAACGTTTGATATTTTGGGAACTTGAATTGGAAAAGCTCGACGACAATGGCATGGATGACATTTTCAATATGCAAAAAAAAGAGGCCAATCAGTTGTTTGCTCGTTTTATTGAACGTGAATATCCCGACTGGATGCAGGGGCGAGAAGCACCGGTTATGTCGCACAATGTATTTGCTAAAAAGCTATTTCCTCTGCTTGCCGACGGGAAACCAACCTTTGTTTTGCTGATCGACAATTTGCGTTACGACCAATGGAAAGTGCTTCAGAATGAATTAGAGGCTTATTTCCGATTGGCTGACGAAAGTATGTTTTACAGCATTTTACCTACAGCCACACAATACGCCCGAAACAGCATGTTTGCCGGGTTTATGCCATCTGAAATAAAACGACGTTACAGCCAATGGTGGCGCGATGAGGGCGATGAAGAAAGCAAAAACCAATTTGAGGCGGAACTATTAACAGAGCAACTCAAACGACTTGGATTGGGTCATATTAAACACAGTTATCACAAAGTGGTACAGCTTAATTATGGCAAACGCCTGTCTGAGCAAATAAAAGATTTGTTTAAGAACCAGCTCAATGTTGTGGTTTACAATTTTGTTGATATGCTAAGCCATTCGAAAACGGAAATGGAAGTGATTAAAGAATTGGCTGAAACCGATGCATCTTACCGAAGTTTAACGTTAAGCTGGTTTAAAAATTCCCCCATTTTTGTGATGGCCAGAAAAGTGGCAGAGTTAAAAGGCCGCTTAATTGTAACCACCGACCATGGCACCATAAATGTTAACCAGGCAAGCAAACTGATAGGCGAAAAAAGCCTGAACTCCAATTTGCGCTACAAAACGGGTCGAAATATGAGCTTCGAAGCGAAAGATGTTTGGGTAGTTAAAAAACCCGAAAGCATCCATCTTCCGGTTGATAAGACAGGCAATAGTTTTGTTTTTGCAATGGAAGACAAATTTTTCGCTTATCCCAACAACTTTAACCATTATGTAAAGTATTATAAAAATACCTTTCAACATGGTGGTATTTCGTTAGAAGAGGTGTTAATTCCTTTTGCCGTTTTAGAAGCCAGATAGGCCGAAGTGCAGGTTTATATTTGCATCCACAAATTAAACCCCTTTCAATGGCCAACGTATCCGATATCCGAAACGGCATGTGTATAGAATTAAATGGCGAACCGTTTCAAATAATGGAATTTCTTCATGTAAAACCCGGAAAAGGAAATGCCTTTGTACGCACCAAAATGCGCAATTTGAACAACGGCCGTGTTTTAGAACATACTTTTCCAGGGAGTGCTAAACTTTCTGAAGTTCGCATAGAAATACGTGAATACCAATATTTGTATAACGATGGTGAAGGGTACCATTTTATGAATAATGAGGACTTTAATCAAGTTCAAATGGCAAAGGTGCTCATAAATGCACCTGATTTTTTAAAAGAAGGAATGAATTGCAAAGTGCTTTTTCATGCCGATGAAGATAGAGCCCTTTCGGTAGAATTGCCAGCCACGGCTATTTATGAAATCACTTATACCGAACCAGGATTAAAAGGAAATACAGCAACCAACACATTGAAACCTGCTACGCTCGATACGGGTGCAGAAATAAGAGTTCCTTTGTTTATTGAGCAAGGCGAAATGGTAGTGGTTAATACTGAAGACGGCAGCTACCGCGAACGCGCTAAATAATTGGTTGTGAAACTTAACAGAACCTATAAACTCAGCGAAATAGCCGAGCTTTTGGCTTGTGATTTTAAGGGCCCTGCAGATTTTCCGGTTGAAGGCTTCAATGAAATTCATATGGTTGAAGCCGGTGATATTGTTTTTGTTGATCACCCAAAATATTACGATAAAGCCTTAAAAAGCGCTGCTACCATAGTTTTAATAAACCAAGATGTTGAAGCGCCCAAGGGTAAAGCCCTGCTGTTAAGCGATGATCCATTTCGAGACTTTAACAAACTTAGCCAGCACTTTAGGCCTTTTCAAGCCCTTCAAGCCCAAATAAGTGAAACTGCCAGAATAGGAGAAAACAGCATTTTAATGCCTGGCGTTTGCGTAGGGAATCACGTTGTTATTGGCAAAAATTGCCGCATCCATCCCAATGTGGTGATATTAGATCATTGTAAAATAGGCGATAATGTGGTGATACAAGCCAATACAGTGATTGGTTCTGACGCATTTTATTATAAAAAACGCAGTGAGGGCTTTGACCGTTTGCTTTCATCGGGAGATGTGGTAATAGAAGATGATGTGGAAATTGGGGCTTCTTGCACAATTGATAGAGGAGTTTCAGGAAGCACACGCATTGGCAAAGGGAGCATTATCGACAATCAGGTTCATATCGGCCACGACACCCAGATTGGAAAGCGCTGTCTTTTTGCCGCCCAAGTTGGCATTGCTGGTTGTGTGGTGATTGAAGACCAGGTTACACTTTGGGGTCAGGTAGGGGTGGCCAGCGGCTTAAATATTGGAGCAAAAGCGGTTATTTTAGGTCAAACCGGGGTTTCGAAAAGCTTAGAAGGCGGAAAAACCTATTTTGGTACTCCAGCCGATGAGGCCCGAAAAAGATTTCGTGAGTTGGCATCGGTTAGGGTGTTACCGGAAATTATTGAAAATTTGGATTTGGAAATAGATTGACTTCCAATGGAATCGCTTTCTGGAAGCAAGCTTAAACTCCCTGTTAAAATTATCTTTTCTTAATACAATTGCCCATCTAAATCAGGTGGGCAATTTAGCTTTTGAACGTATTTTCGCCACATGCCCCCCTATAAATCGCTTTTAGCGCCTTTGCTGTTTACGCAAGATCCTGAGAAAATCCATCATCGCATAGCTCTAGTGCTTGAGCGAATGCAAAGCCCAACAGGCCTTAAATGGCTCAACCGTTGGTTTGGTCCACCATCAAGTCCGGGTCTCCACCAGAATATAATGGGCTTAAATTTTAGTCACCCAATTGGCATGGCAGCTGGTTTCGATAAAGATGCCCGAATGTATAAAGCCTTGTCGGCCATGGGTTTTTCATTTGTAGAAATAGGCACTTTAACACCTCAGCCTCAATTGGGTAATGAAAAACCCCGTTTGTTCAGGCTGAAACAAGATCAAGCCCTAATTAACCGAATGGGCTTCAATAATGGGGGGGTAGATGCTGCATTGCCTCGTTTAAGAAGCAAAGGCCACATAATAGTTGGTGGTAATATTGGCAAAAACAAGTTTACCCCAAACGAAAAAGCGGTGGATGATTACTTGTTGGCATTTGACCATTTATACCCATTTGTAGACTATTTTGTGCTCAATGTGAGCTCACCCAATACGCCGGGTTTGCGTGAACTTCAAGATAAGCAGCCCTTGATGGCGCTGATAAGGGCTGTAATGCACCGAAATGCAAGCAAAGCCATTTCAAGGCCCATATTACTCAAAATTGCGCCCGA
Source organism: Chryseobacterium gleum (assembly GCA_945883565.1). Classification (GTDB taxonomy): domain Bacteria; phylum Bacteroidota; class Bacteroidia; order Flavobacteriales; family Schleiferiaceae; genus RFXV01. The sequence goes on along the minus strand of CAMCXO010000004.1, from coordinate 28,820 downwards.
TCTTAATGAGCATCAATTATGGGAGGTGGCAGAAGTGATTCTTGAATCTAAACTGGATGGTGTTATTGCGGGAAATACTACCATAAACCGCGATGGACTTAAAACGCCGGAATCAACCATAAATAAAATTGGAGCAGGCGGATTGAGCGGACTCCCACTAAAGCACCGTTCAACCATGATGGTACAACAACTTAGACAATATCTTGGCAATGAGCCAGTAATTATTGGAGTTGGCGGCATTTTTAATGGGAGAGATGTAATAGAAAAGCTTATAGCAGGAGCCGATTTAGTTCAGGTTTATACGGGCTTTGTTTACGAAGGCCCTTCGATGGTTAAAAACTGTTTGCAAGAAATGCTTCATGGATTAAAAAGTGGACATTGGAATTGGTCTCCTAAAAACCCTTAGCAAAATGCCAGAACAACGTATAACGTTGGTAGAATGCCCGAGAGATGCCATGCAGGGCTTTGAACATTTAATACCTACCACTCAAAAAATCAGGTACCTCAATGGGCTGTTACAAGTGGGCTTTGATGTTCTTGATTTCGGAAGTTTTGTATCGCCTACAGCTGTGCCGCAAATGGCCGATACGGCCGAGGTTTTGGATTCGCTTATTGAAAGCCCCACAGAATTGCTGGCTATAGTGGCAGGTAAACAAGGTATTAATCAAGCATTGCAGCATAAACGTATTGATGCTTTGGGGTTTCCATTTAGCATCTCCGAAACCTTTCAAATTCGAAACACCCGTAAAAGTGTTTCTGATGCGTTTGAATTGGTAAAATTTCTCATTGACGAATGCAATAGGTTTGAAAAACAGTTGGTGGTTTATCTCAGTATGGGTTTCGGAAACCCTTATGGAGATATTTGGAGCCAAAATCTGGTAATTGATTGGTGTGGTAAGTTGTTCGAAACGGGTGTAACTACCATCAGTTTGTCTGATACCGTTGGCCAAGCCAATGCCAAAACATTGGGCGAAATAAGCGAGACTTGTGTGCAACACTTCCCGAATAAAAATTGGGGCATACATATGCACACAAGCACGTTAAATTGGAAGCCTAAGGTAGAAGCTGTTTGGAATGCTGGAATTCGCCGTTTTGATGGCGCTATCCAGGGTTTTGGCGGATGCCCCTTTGCCGAAGATGAATTGGTTGGGAACCTGCCTACCGAGAAATTGCTAAGCTATTGCAACGAAAAGGGTATTGTACACGGAATCAAAACGGCGTATTTTGAGGCGGCATATAATTTGGCTACCGAAACTTTTGCTCATCATTGAGTTTTTTCAAATCAATCTGCTGACTCCAGGTCCTTTAAAATGGCCTGAACGTCTATTTCGGTTTGTTTTAGCCGGTTTCTGCAAATTTTAATAAGTTCTGCAGCCCGCTTTACTTTCAAGCCCAAAGCATCAATACCTATACTTCCTTCCTCAATTTCGGCTACCAATTGTTTCAATTCGCCAAAAGCGGCTTCATAGCTTTCTTCTTTTTGTTGCTTCATGGTTTTATCTGAATATCTTCTATAACGCTCTTAATTCTAACATCCCCGGCCAACAAGGTTTCCAGAGAATCGCCAGGCTTTAAATCTGCTGTATTGGTGAGCTTCCCATTTTTTAGGGTAATGCTAAATCCTCTTTTCAAAATATTCTCTGGTTTTACCTGATCCAGCCAACGCATTGTGCTATCGAAATACCTCTCGGTACTTACAACATTATGGTTCCAAAACTCAAGCAATCTGTTCTTACTAAGTTTTAATTGTTGGTTTTCTAATTTTAGAAGACTGGCAAAATACTGTTTTACAAGTAAATAACCCTCGTTTGTTTCTAGCCATGTTGTTTTTAAATGGCTTTTAACGCCAAGGTGGAATTGCATATGAACTTGCACAAGGTTTTGGTAGAAAAGCTGGTGTTTAAGTTTATGAGCCGAAGCCAGTTGAAGGGTTTGATTTTGAATGGACTGATTTGCAGATCTCAAACGCTTTTGGCTTAAAGAGGGCAGAGCAGTAAAAAGTCGATTTTGTTTTTCTTTTTCGATAGAAAGGATGCGTTCTCCGTAAATCTGGAATTGATGGGTAAGTTGAGATAAGGTATTCCTGCTGGACTCTAATTTGAATAACCATTTACTTTCCAGCACTTTCGTCCATTTGTGCATCGAATCTTCAAAATCGCGGCAACGGCTAACCAGCCATTCGGCCAGTTTGGTGGGTGTTATGGCGTTGTAGAAGGCCACTTTTTCGCTTACCGTTTCATTGGTGGCATGCCCTATACCCGTTATTACTGGCAAGGGAAAATTGGCAATACCGGATGCCAAATCAAAATGGTTGTAGCAGCTTAAACCTACATCTCCTCCACCGCCTCTTACAATGGCCACCAAGTCGAAATGATGCTTGAACTTTTCGATTTGCTCAAGCTGTTTAAGAATGCTTTCAACAGCCCTGTCACCTTGTAAATGTGCCGAAAAAACATGGTAGAAAAATGGGTATCCGAATGGATTGTTTTTGAGTACTGAGGTAAAGTCAACAAATCCATCGGTTGTTTCAACAGAAATTAAGGCAATTCGCTGTGGCAATAGGGCTAGGTGCAAAGTTCGGTTTTTCGCCATCAAACCCATTTCGGTTAGGCGTTTTATGGTGAGCTGTTTTTCTCGTTCCAAATCGCCTAAAGTAAAAGACGGGTCAATATCATGAATTCGCAGCGACAGTCCATAAATTGGATCGAAAACCACTGATGCCAAAAAAAGAATTTTTATACCGTCCTTTAATGGCTCTTGTGCTTGGGTAATAAAATTTCTTTGGATTCTTAAATAATCGCTTTTCCATAAAGTGGCTTTGAGCTCGGCCACCACCCGCCCATCTCGTTTTTCTAATAATTCCGGATAGCAATGTCCGCTCGAAGTATACATGTTTAGTTTGCTCATTTCAGCAACCACCCAAAACGCGCTGCCATAGCGTTCATTTAAGGTTTTTTGTATGCTGTTTACCACCGACGATAACGAATATACTCGTCGGCTTTGAGGCAAGTTGTTTTCTTCAATCAAGGCTTTTCGCTTTGCACTAGAGTAAATGTAATGCAGAATTTGGCCTTGTTTGACTCAGGGATTTTTCTGTTTCTTCTACTTTGGAATTCTTTATTAAAGACTGAAAATCAAATGCAAGTTTGTTTCATTTGGTTATACCAATTTTGTATAATGCTATTTTAAGGCGATTTGCTCGTAGTATATTTACCACGAAAAATCATGTCAATGGCCCCACATTTTTACATTCAACAATTGCGCAGCCGATTTGGGCATACCCATTTCTTGCCTCAGCAATGGGAGACCATCGAGTGTTTACTGGCAGGTGAAAAGGTGTTGCTGGTTCAGCGCACCGGGTATGGAAAGTCGCTTATTTACCAGTTTGCTGCTCTTCAATTTCCGGGTATCACTTTGGTATTTTCTCCATTAATGGCTTTAATGAGAGATCAAACAAAAAAGCTTAACGAAAAAGGAATTGGCGCGGCCTACATCAACAGCGAGCAATCAATTGATGATCAACTTGAAATACTAAAAAATGCGAGTTTAGGACAATACAAATTGCTTTATATAGGTCCTGAAAGGTTAGACAATGCTATTTGGCAACAATGGCTTCAAGCCCTTCATATTGATTTGGTGGTGATTGATGAAGCCCATTGTATATCATCTTGGGGGCATGATTTTAGGCCGGCCTATACTGGTATAGTGCATTTAATTAAAGAATTACCTTCTAGTTTGCCTGTTTTGGCCTGTACGGCAACAGCGCCGCCCAATGTAGAAAAAGACATCCGCTTGCAGCTTAATGCTCAAAATATGCGAAGTCTTAAAGGAAGTTTGGAACGGAAGAACTTAGCGTTATCTGTTTTGTATGTGGACCATGAAAGCCACCGATTGGTTCAAATAATTAAGCTATTGAATCAATCTGAGGGTTGTGGGCTGATTTATGCCGGAACTAAAAAACAAGCGGAGATTTATGCCGAATGGCTTAAAAGTCAGGGTGTAGCTTCTGCCTTCTATCATGCCGGGTTAAGCGATAAGCGCCGAAAAAAGCTTGAGAAAGAGTGGATGGAAAACCGCTATCGTTGCTTGGTCGCTACCAATGCTTTAGGAATGGGAGTTGACAAACCCGATGTGAGGTTTGTTTTTCATTTACAAATACCGGTTTCGCCCATGCATTATTATCAAGAAGCAGGAAGAGCAGGGCGCGATGGTTTATCGGCCCAAGTGGTGTTGATGTTTCATCCAAACGATATAAAATTACCCAGGAGTTTCATTCAAAATGATTTGCCTTTTGAACACTTGGCAGAAAAGGCGATGGCCATTTTGTCAAAAGGCAATAAAAGCATCGGCGGATTGGCCAGTGAGCTTAAAATACCCTACATGGATTCTTATCGTTTGCTGAAAAGACTGTCTACCGAAAAGAAAGTATTTGAATTAAAAAAGTCAGTTTACAAGTCGTCTATGCTCAATTTATATGTATCGAAAATAGACATAAACCTTTGGAAGGAATACCGGCTTGGAGAATTGGATAAAATGATTCAATACGCTGCCACCAAAATGTGTCGAATGCAAATGCTTCGCATGTATTTAGGAGATGAAAGTGCACACATTTGCGGCCATTGCGATAACGATTCAGGTATTCGGGTGCCAACTCCGCCCAATGCGGTTGAAATTGAACGCGCTGAAATTTTCCTGAAAGGTTTACAAACTTCACAGACTGCCGGTAAAAAAGTGGGCAAGCGGTAATTTTACCATGTGCTAACACTTGCCTTTTTTCGATTAGAATTTCGAAACGTAAGCAGCAAACAATTGGGTATCGGTAGCTTTATGTCTAATAAACAGTACGAAAGGCTTGTCGAAAACAAATGAAGGAGGCATGCTGGTGGTGGCCATGCCTACAGAAGTTACAGCCGCTCCCTCGGCCCCTTTTTCATCAATTTTCAAAACCGCTGCATGTCGAACCTGGCTAATGTATATGCCAGGCCCAATTAGCGATTGCCCCATTTCAGAAAAGTCAGCGGAACCAGCATCAAAAGGAACAAGCATGCCCAATGCTTTTAAGGACGGAATAATATCATCTGAAAAATCAAGTTCCATTTTAGGAAAGCCCAAAATTATTCGACCTTTTTGGGCATTGTTTATTAGTTGATGATAGCCTACCGAATCTAATTGTTGAAGTGCATTTATAAGGTTTCCATTCTGAGTTGGCATCATTATCGTCATCACAAACTCCCCATCTTCAAAAGGAATTTCAACCAAACTCCAATCGGGGCTTTGGTTAAATTGGTATTCGTAATCGTCGAAAACAAATGTTACAGGTTTTTGGGTACCGTCGGCGTTTGAAAAATCGCGTGTCTGAATCATTTCAGCGGGTAAGCCTCTTTCCCAATTAGCTTTAAAGTACAGGGCATTAATTAGGAAAGCCAGATCATCAGGATTAATACCTTCAATGATCTTATCAATTTTGTTTTGGGTATTTTGCTTGACCCACTGATTGATTCGGGTTTTAGCATTGGGGTCGCTAAATACTTCGTTGTGAAATGAGGCATTGAAATATTGGTTGAGATGGCTCTCGAAAGAGGCTTTAACCGCCATCCTTTGAGGGTCTACAAATACAGCATTAACGCTGTTCAAATTGGCACCTTGGGCGGCAAGTAGTCCGTTTTGTAACCAAAGATTCATTTTATTGATGGAGTCCATGCTAAACGAACTTAATCCTAAGGCATCAAGGGTTTGGCTTTGGGTGAGTCCGTTACCGCCATTGGCGGCCATAAGCAAGGCCGATTGAATGCTCCAAGGCGATATAAGGGTGTTTTCATTGGGGTTTGAAGCCGCCATTCGGCCCAATAATCGCATTCCAAAACTCTCGCTGGCGGCTCCTAAATCGCGTGCCTTGCCAACGGGTACACTGGATACAGGTTCGTTGTTATCTGATTTTTTGGTGCACCCCAAAACCAACAAACTCGGAAGTGCCAAACTGATGATTAACGTGCGGAAGCTATTCATAATAGATTGATTGCTGATGCGAAGTAAACTAAGTACTGGGTGACATTTTAAGGCAATGATTAAACGCATTGTTTTAGCTTTTGATACACTCATTTTTTTAAAACTGCAAAATTACATGGGATCTACATCAACAATAATTCGTATGCCTTTCATCCATGGACGGTTATTTTGGCTTTCCAGGACTTTGATTAAAATGTTTTTGTCGTTTACGGGATGTTGTTGTATGGGAATTTTGAGAAGAAATTGACGGATGTATCGGTTTTTTAAACGGCCTATGCTAGGCTCTTCTGGGCCTAAAATCCGATCTCCAAACGCATTAAAAAGATGTTTTCCTATTTCGAAAGCTGCAGTTACCACCGCTTCTCTATCTACATGGGCCAAAATCAAACGCACCAAACGCGTATAAGGCGGGTAGCCAAACAGTTTGCGTTGCCATAGTTCGCGTTGATAAATAGACTCGTATTGATAATCTCTCAGGTTTTTAAGCAATTCGTGGGCTTTGTTTCGCGTCTGAATCAACACTTTAGCCCCTTCCATTCCGCGGCCTGCACGCCCCGAAACCTGGGCAATAAGCTGGTAAGCCCTTTCTTGGGTTCTGAAATCTGGAAAGCCCATAAGCCCTTCGGCCGAAATCACTCCAACTAAGCCCACATTTTTAAAGTCAAGTCCTTTGGTTATCATTTGAGTGCCAACTAGAATATGCGTTTCTCCTTGCTCGAACCTGTCGAGTATATTTTGAAGCGCATCGCGTTTGCGGGTTGAATCGAAGTCTAAACGTTCTACTCCGAATTCCGGAAATAAAATTCCCAACTGCTCTTCCAACCTTTGAGTGCCAACGCCTTCAACCTGCATTTTACCCGTTTGGCAAGATTGACATTGGCTTACAAATGATTCTCTATATCCACAATAATGGCAGCGAATTTGGTTGCTGTGTTTGTGATAGGTAAGGCTTATATCGCAACGTTTACATTGGGGAATATGGCCACAATCGGTACAAACCGAAAAGGGCGAATAGCCTCTGCGGTTTTGAAACAGTATAACCTGTTCACCGTTTTTAATGGTTTGTTTTATGGTTTCGACCAATACTTCGCCTAAGCCTTGTTCATCGGCTTTCATTTTGCGGACATCGGTGAGTTGAATTTCTGGCAATGAAAAATTCTTATATCGCTGATTTAAATGAACTTTTTGAACTTTATCAATTTCGCAAAGGTGAATTAATTCGAGCGAAGGGGTGGCAGAACCCAATATAACAGGTACTTCCCAATTTTGCCCCATCCACAAAGCCGCATCACGGGCGTTGTATCGAGGTGCCGGATCACTTTGTTTGTAGGAAGGTTCATGTTCCTCATCCACAACAATAAATCCAAGATTTAAGTAAGGCAGCAGCAAAGCAGAACGAGCGCCCAGAACCAAAATGGGCAAACCGAGGGCAATGTCGTTCCACAAAGCCCGCTTGGCCGCGTCGCCTAATTGTGAATGGTAAATCCGCACCCTGTCGCCAAAATACAATTGCATGCGCTGTATCATTTGGGTGGTGAGGGCTATTTCGGGCAATAAAAACAATACCTGTTTACCCTTATCCAAATAGGAAAGTATTAAATGGCTGTAAACCTCTGTTTTACCCGAAGCGGTTAAACCATATAACAAAACCGGTTTCTTTTTGGCAAAAGCCTTTTCTATTTCAAGTTTTGCTAGGGTTTGTGCTTCGCTTAAAAGGTTGAGTGGAGATGATTGGGTGGTTTCAATAACAGGTTTAGGTATGTAGGTTTCTAAGATTCCGGCTTCCAAACAGCCATTTAAAACGGCCTGATTGAACAATTTAGGCACCAAATCTGATTTCCATACCAAAGGTTGGATCTCTTGAAGTTCCAAAAAATGTATGACTAGTGCTTTTTGTTTTGGGCCACCTTTTTTGCGGTCTAAAAAGGCCACAATCTCTTCTTGATTAAATGTTGATCGTAAAGCTTGTTTAACAGCTGCCTTTTTGCGGTTATAATGGTCGCGCAGTTCAAGAACCCCATTTTTACTAAGCTGTTGTAATTTATTCACGCTAAAAGCCTTATCCAGACGCAGCATATATTCGCCCAGTTCTATGCCTTCTGAGTTCAAAGGGGCAGTCCATTCGTTAATTTCTTCGTTAATATTGGGGCCGGCGAAGACCATTAAATGGTTGTCGAGTTTTAAACCGGCCGGTAAGGCGGCATTAACAACCTCGCCCAAATGACATAAATAATAACGAGCAAGCCACTGCCAAAACATCAGCACTTTTTCAGGAACAGGGGGTAAGTCGGTTGGCCATTCTAAAATAGGCTTCAAAGGAAAATCAGGCTTTTGAGCGAGAAGCCGAACCACCAAACCAATGTAGTGCCTGCGCTTGCCAAATTGAACCACTACCAAATGGCCAACTTGGATGCTATTAGACAGATTATCTGGAATAGAGTAGGTAAAAGTGCCAGCCGCCGAGGCAGGCAAAACCACCTCAGCAAACATTAGCTAGAAAGCACCTCTACCAAATCGAGCAAATAGGGACTAACATCCATATGGTGTTTGGTGGCTTTCTCGAAAGGAGTATACACTATTTGGTGGTTCATTACCCCAACCATTTCGCCTGTTCGGCCCTGCAAAAGGGCCATTACGGCCCCATGCCCCATCCGGCTTCCTAAAATGCGGTCTAAAGCCGATGGCGAGCCACCTCTTTGAATATGACCCAGTACAGTTACTCGAATGTCGTACTTATTAAATCGCGCCTTAACCTTAGCCGCCACATCGTAGGCCCCACCTGCATCGTCGCCTTCAGCTACAATTACAATGGCGCTCGATTTGTTTCGTCTCCAACCCACCTCCAGTTTATGAATAAGCTCAGGGATATAGGTTTTGGTTTCAGGTATTAATACTGCTTCTGCCCCGGTGGCAATGCCACTTCTTAGTGCAATAAAACCCGCATCTCGCCCCATAACTTCGATAATAAACATACGATCGTGTGAATTGGCCGTATCGCGAATTTTATCAACGGCCTGAACCACGGTATTTACTGCCGTATCGTAGCCCAGGGTATAATCGGTGCCGAATAAATCGTTGTCGATGGTTCCGGGGCAGCCCATTACACGCACACCATATTCTTCATTAAAAACTTGAGCTCCTCTAAACGAGCCATCACCGCCTATAACCACCAATCCTTCGATTCCAAATTTGTTCAGGTGCTCGAAAGCCTCAGCACGGCCTTCCGGCGTCATAAACCGCTTGCTGCGGGCACTTTTTAAAATGGTGCCACCTCTTTGTATGATGTTGCTAACATGATGAGATTCCATTTTGATGATATCGCCTTCTATCATGCCTTCATAGCCCCTGTAAATACCATAAATTTCTGTTCCTTGCGAAATAGCTGTTCGAACTGCCGCTCGCAAACACGCATTCATACCGGGCGAATCGCCCCCAGAAGTAAATACACCTATTCTTTTCATGCTTTTGGTAATTGCTTCAAATTTCGTGATAGTTTGGGCCTTATATACTCAAACTGTTTCAATTTTTCGAGGGCCATCAAACAAGCTGTAAATCTGCCATCGGCAATCGATATCTCCATTTAGGACAGGTATTTTACGGTCTGGCTTTAGTCCAATGCTTTTAATTTCGGCAGGCAAAAGCAAGCAAGCTTTCCAACCCGAGTATTTTTGTTTGAGAACATCGCCAATGTTGGAAAAAAACTTTTGATCGTGAAGCTCCAGTTTTTGCCCATAAGGCGGATTGCAAACCATGAATCCTTTTTCAAAATAGGGGGCAGCCGCCTGAAAAAAATCAGATTTTTTTAAGTCGATAAACTCATCTAAGCCTGCGTGAGCCAAATTTTCTCGCACTTTTTGAAGCATAAACCCCTGAACATCGGCACCTAATATTGGGGCAATAGGGTTTAATACTTTTTCTAATCGTTTATTGCGGATGGTATCGAATAACTCAGCGTCATAATTCGCCAACTTTTCAAAGCCAAATCGGTCTCTAAAAGTTCCGGGTGGTATGTCCATGGCCATTAAACAGGCCTCTATTAGTAAGGTACCAGAGCCACACATAGGGTCAAACAAAGGGGTACGTTTGTCCCAGCCACTTAAAATCAATAACCCGGCCGCAAGTGCTTCGTTAAGCGGTGCTCTTCCAGCTTCTACTCGATACCCACGTTTATGCAGAGATTCGCCAGAGGTATCGATAGATATTCGAACGTCTTCATCGCTAATCAATAAATCAATACGAACATCCGGTGATTCTCGGTCAACATTAGGCCTTTTGCCAACTTGCTTTCGCATAGCGTCTACAATGGCGTCTTTTAATTTTAAAGCCGCAAACTGTCCGTGTGTAAATCGCTCACTATGAGTTGTAAACTGAATAGCAAAAGTAACATCTCCTCCTAAAACCATATTCCAGGGCAATTCTAAAGCCTGATTGTACAAAGACTCTGCATCTTCGGCTTTGAAATGCGCCAATGGTTGCAGAATTCTCAGAGCCGAGCGTAAGCACAAATTGGCCTTATACATAAAGCCTTTATCGCCTTCAAAAGCCACGGCTCGACGTAAAACCTCAACATTTTGAGCGCCTAAGTTGCGCAATTCGCCAGCCAATACCTCTTCTAAACCCGCAAAGGTTTTGGCCACAAAGCGATGTGTTTCGGCTTCTAGGGGTTCAAAACCGACCGTGATGTTTTTCTTCTTCAATCGCATGCCACTAAAGTACTGCCCATATTCACACGGTATCTACCATTGAAAAACCCGGAATGAGGCGGTTCTCATAGTTTGATTTTCGGAATGCATGTTATGATTAGTTTAAAATCAGTTCTTTATAACGACAAGAACAGGCTTACTTTTTGGGAAAAATGTAGAGTAGGGAGATTGTTAATAACTTTTAAGTAGCTGTTAAACAGTAAATAGCGTTGATTTCAACGTGTATAGTTGTTATAAATAAGGGAGCAAATTCACCATTATTTGGCGAAAGCTTATATCACAAATTTCACGATAAAAGCTGTTTAATCTGACGTAATAGTACGAAAATAGGGCGTTTACGTAAAATGTGTAAGTGAAGTATGTAATGAAATATTATATATATACCGCTTATAACTTTCACATTTTGCGCTATGTGAGTAAAAAATTCACAATTTGCTAACTTCAATTCAGTAAGATTTTCATTAGTAAAGAATACTTTGGTCTATGTGTAAGGGAAAGCACGCTAACTTTATAATCTAAGTTTTTATGTCGGTAGTAAATGTATTTAAACCAAAGCCAATGGGCGAGGTAACAAATCGCGAAGAACGAGCGTCTATTTTGGCAGGTACTACACTGGTGGCCATTTTAGAAAAAAAAGCATTGGGCATTTTAGAAAAAAATCCGGACGCCATGTTTAAAATTGAAGGCAGTTCGGTGGATGATTTAAGAATCTGGGTAGCTGGAATTAACCATGAAGAAGCAGCTTTGCTTCAGGCTTTTACCGGTATTGTGCCCCAAGTTATGGAGTCGGCCATAGAAAGAACCGCCTAAAAGCGTTTTTGCGAAAAATGGCTGTTATTGTTTAAACTACAGCCTTTTTGGCCCAGTCAAGCAGTTTCTCAAGAAAATACAAACCTTTTAGCTCGAATAATTATGTTCGTGTTAAAGGTTTTTCTTTTTACATAAATTAAAACAGCAGAACCTTAACCCTAGGGTATCAAAATAAAAATGGATGGACGAGTATAACCCTTCCATCCATTTTCAAAAATAAATAAATTCTGTTGGATTCTAGAATCTACAACTTCTGAATCAGGTGATTTTGCTTCCCTTTTATGCTATTCCATTCTAACATATAAACCCCGTTTTCTAAGGCACTTATATCAAATTCCAGCCAATCTTGTACTCCCATTGTTTTTTCCGATTGCATCACTTCTCTTCCTAATAAATCAACAATACGCCAAGCTGTAATGAGCTCACCTTCCGGTATCTGAACGCCGAATTTACCATTATTTGGATTGGGAAGAAGCAGCCAGTTTAGGTTTTGGGGTTGGTTTACAGATAAGCCGCTTACATAAACATTTTGTTCAAGGCTATCGGTCGAACAACCATTTTCTATTTTCAGTTTTACAGAATAATTGCCTCCGTTTGCATAAGTATGAATAGGATTGTTTTGGTTGCTGGTATTTCCATCACCAAAACTCCAGCTAACCAAGCTAAACGGGGCACCTTGGCTTAAATTGTTAAACTGCATTTGCAAGGCATTAAATCCGGGTATGCTGTTAAACTGACTTACCGGCAGCGCAGACACCACCACTTGGTTGCTAATAACTTCTTGCCCACCTGCATTGAAGGCCTGAAGCACTATTTGTCTATTGCCGGTGGTAGCAAAAGATACCGAATGGGGACCAGGACCGGTGGCCGAATTCGGATTGGCTCCAAGTCCAAAATCCCATGAATAATTTACCCCTGTTTGGGCATTTGTTGAGGCCTGAAGACTTTGACCCACACAAAGGTTTGCTTGATTTAGTATGATGGCTGTTCCAAACGGTGCTGTGGTAGTGCTGTCGATGATTCGAATATTATCGAGATATAAATTGTTACCATACCCGTTTAGACCTTCAAAGGCGATTCGAATTATTGAGCCTGAATAAGGCGATAAATCGATTATTTCTGTTCGCCAGTCGCTTGCAGCTTGTGGACTAAATGCAGTGGTTTGATCGGAAACAGTGGCCAAATCGCTGCCAAGTTTGTCGTACACCAAATGGGCATAAGTCATCCCGCAATCGTCACTTATGTACACTTTTAGCCCATCTTGAAAACTTGCGCTGTACCGTGCATACGACACATCGAAGTACAATTGTACATTGTTAATTCCACTCAGGTTGATTTTTTGGCTGATTAGCTGATCCACTTCGCCGGCTGCGTTGTAATTGAAATATGGAATTTGGGCGGTTCTGCTGCTAAGTCCTTGGCTTCCTACAACACTTACAGCCCGCCAGGTTTGGTCGGCATCCGGGTTTATTAATTCAAACCCCTGAGGTGGAAAAACCGAAGTATTTGATTCGAAGTTTTCTGAAACTGCAGGTGCCATTCCGTTGCTTATAACTATGGCGTTGGGAACCTCTACCGAATCGCTGCCAAAAACATTGCTTGCAATCAGTTTGATTGAATAGGTTCCGACTTGATTAAAAACCACCGAAGGGTTTTGCGATTGTGCCGAAGTATTATTTACAAAACTTACCGTATTAGGCGAAAATTTCCAAAGCCATTGGTTGGGTGCAAAGGTGCTAAGATCTTCAAAATCTATAGCTTGGCCAGTACACGCTGCCTGGGTTGGTATTCCCAAAGAGGCGGTAGGTGCCGCGTTGTTTTCGCGCCATTCCATTTGGTCTATGGCCAAATCGCTGGTAAAGCCCGAACCGGTGGTGCCTATTATTCTAAGGTTGATAATTTTGTTGACGAAAGGACTCAAGTCAACAATACCTTGAAGCCATTGATTGCCCTGATTTCCGTTGATTACAGGAAAAACGTTGGGATAAACGTCCCCATCGGCCAGTACCTCAACGCGTAAGTTCCCCATATTCGCTCCATACATATGGTACCAAAACGAGAAAATAGGGGAGATGGAATTGTTGAGGTCTATACAGGGGCTTACCAATATGGCTTCAGCAAAATTGCAGCCGCCTGAAGATTCTAAATAGAGGTATTGGCTGCCACCACCTCCTTGCCCGCCTGTAGGACCGGTATTGGTAGTTGCAGTGCTGCCTACGTGAACGCGCCAATCTATGTCGTCGCCCTGACCATTACCTAAATTAAACCATCCATTGCTCAAACTGCAGCTTGTGAGTTCGCAGTCTGTTGATGTGGCGCAGGTATTCATGCCATCAAAATTTTCTCCTCCCGGTAAAGTTTGAAGTGGACCTGAGTTAAATATTTCAACCTGCCCCATAAGGGTATCGTTATAAGCGTTTTGGTCGTTGTTCACCTGAATAATTAATCGGTAAGAATGTAGGCCAGCCGGCAAATTGAGAAGGTTTGTAAAGCTTAATATTTTCGATTGGTTGGGAAAAACAGTATCTCCAAAGCTTTGGTTGAATGCCAGGGTTCCACCGCCCGAAACGTTAAATTCCAAATTGGCCGAGAAACCATTAATGGCTTGAAGCCCTTGGTTGAGAACTTCAATTTTGGGCGAGAGGTTATTGCTTTGGCAAGTTGGTGTTCCGGATTGGGGAGATGCCAATTTGAAGGCGGCTAGGTCATAGTTTAAAATACAGTTGTTGGTGCCACTGTTTTTTAAGATGGCCTGAACGCGTTCGCCTACTACCGTCGAATCGCGTCTGGCTCTCACGCTAAACCAATGGTCTTGGGTAATGGGGAGACCTGAAATAACGGCTTGATTGGTGTTTACGGTTGTTAAACTGTCCATATACATGCTTCCCAATACGAATACATCGTAATGGGTTGCATTAAGCACCGGCGTCCAGCTTAAACGCATACTATCTGGACAAACGTAATCGATTTGAAAATTGCCCGGACGGCCAATCAGATTGAAATTGCCTGTTTGGGCCGAAGCAGAACCGCGACTTACACGAATTCGCGCTTCTCCGGTGGTACTAAAAGGCGGAGTCCAGCTTACGGTTCTGGCACTTCCCGCAAGGTTGGCATTTATGGTGTTCCAGGTTTGACCACCATTTAAACTGAATTCAACGTTAAAAGTAGAGGTTCCGGAAGGGGCGTCCCATCTAATTATTTCGTTGCGTCCGGGAACTAAAACCGCATTTTCCAAGGGCCAGTCTACCACAATTTGGTCGGGTACCAAAATCCAGGTTACATAAAAAACCTGTCCGCCGCTTAAAACGCTGCTGCCGGTAATGTTAAGCGTATAGTTTCCGGAAGTTGGGTTGGTTAGTGTTATTTGTTCTTGGTTGTTTAGCGAGTCAGTAGCTCTAACGGCAGGTGAAGTAAGAGCAGCCACATTTGGGCTTGGGTTTAAAACCCAAGGTTGCCAAGAGCCTCCCGGACCGCTCATCACCATATCGAGGTTATTCACCAAGGCTTTTTGTGCAATGGGCGAAGCAGCAGGATCCACCCAATAAACCAAGGCTTTAAGCTCTGCTATGCCAGAAGGAACTTGAATGTTGAAGTTCTTTTGTTGTCCACTTATTACCGAATCTTTAATGAACATTCCATCTTCAATAACTTGAATGGCATGGCGCAAATGAAGTCTTCCGTAGCCAAACAAAAAGTCAGGACCGGGATTGCCTAAATCCTGAGCGGTGTTAAGGGCGATGGCTTTCATTAAACCGCCATCCGGCAGGGCGTTGTAATTTTGTTGGTAGGCGCTGTACATAACCGCCAAAGCACCCGATACCCCGGGGCAAGCCATAGAAGTACCCGTAGAATTGCCATAGGTATGGGGGTCGTATGTTGAGTAAACATCGGTGCCAATGGCGCTGATTTCGGGCTTCACCCTACCATCGTTCGCAGGGCCCCGGCTGCTCGAATTGGCAATTTGATCGGTGCTGGTAACATTGGCTACTGCAATTACATTTTTCCCCATTTTGTGGCCGCCTGTAATGTTTCCCCAACCATTTCCGGCACCAAAACCGCAATTTTGGGTGCCATTATTTCCGGCCGAGAAAACGTGAAGAAGGCCTAGGTTATCGCGAGAGTCGCGGTCAACCTGATTGGTAAAGCTCGTATAACCGGCATTGCATCCATTGCTGTAAGACGATGACGTTATGCGCACTTGATCCTGAACGTAGTCGTTGTCGGCATTGCTGATGTTATCTGGGTAATCGTAGTAAATTATTTGGGCTCCGGGCGCCATTCCGGTGCCTCGTGGATCGCGATTTCCTGCCCCAAAAATGGTTCCGGCTACGTGGTCGCCGTGGTTACCTCCACTCGGGCCGGAACGCGAGATTAATCTCCCTTCGTAATCTATGTGTGGACCAATGGCTCCATCATCGCCCAATGCTACCACAATTCCTTGGCCGTTGTAGCCGGTTTGAATATTAGGTTGAATGGCATTTATGCGGTGCATCGCCCTTCCATTGTGGTTTTCTGGTTCACCGGGCTCTTCGGCCTCTTGGATGTAAATAATTTGGGGCAGTTCGCGCAATGGCTCAATTTGGCTTAAAGCGCCATGAAGGGTATAAGTGCCATATTGGCGGTCGGCGGTTTTAATGGAAAATCCCAATTTTTCGAAGGCCATTTCAACCTTGTCCAAATAAGCATCTGCCACAGCATGAACCCTAAACTCGGCTATGTTAGTCGACATCCACATCCAGTTAGGATAATCGCCTGCGGCCAGACGCTTCGAAAACTTGCTGGCTTTGGGTTGTTCTATAAAGTTCTGTATCTCAGGCCAGGTTAAAAGCGTTTTTAAAACCACTTGGGGTACACCAATAAGGTATGCGCTTTCGGGCAAAGCTTCGTAAAGCACCACATCTGCTTGCTTTAAACGGTTTAGAAAATCAGGTGAAGGAGATGATTTCAAAACCAAAATGCCATAGTTTCTTTCTGTTTCCGCATCGTATCCCAATAAGCTTGCAGCTATTATTTGGTCGTTATTTATGGCTTCTACAGAATAGGTAGCGTTGTGCAAAAGCAGCCGTTTGCTTTGTGCAAATGCAGCGCTCCACAAGGTTACTAGGCAAAACAAGTACAGATGTTTTCTCATAAAGGTTAGATAAAGTTGAGACCCTAATGTTAACGAATTTAAAACAATCTGGTTGGTACAAATTGTTTGGGTTTCTTTGAAGTTATGTTTGTGATTATGAATCGAAAATTTTTGGCCGTTTTTGGAATTGTATTTTGCAGCTTTCTTACGGCTCAAACCCTTCCCTACAGCCAGAGTGCCATACTAACCGAATTGCGGAGTTTAGGCAGTGATACCAGGGTGCTTTACGTGGCTGCTCATCCCGATGATGAAAATACACGGGTCATTTCGTGGCTAAGCCATGCAGCTTTGGCCGAAACTGCTTACTTATCGCTTACCAGGGGAGATGGGGGACAAAATCTTATAGGCTCTGAATTGGGGCCTGCTTTAGGCGTAATTAGAACCAATGAACTCCTTGAAGCGCGAAAAATTGATGGCGGTGTTCAGTTTTTTACGCGCGCCATTGATTTTGGCTATTCCAAAACAGCCCAAGAAACCTTCGAAATATGGGACCGCGAAGCCGTTTTGGGTGATGTGGTGTTTGCCATTCGCAAGTTTCAGCCTCATATTATAATTACCCGATTTCCTCCCGATGAAAGAGCAGGGCATGGCCACCATACAGCCAGTGCCATTTTGGCTGAAGAGGCTTTCGATTTGGCTGCAAACCCCAATGCCTATCCCGAACAATTGAAATTTGTTCAAACCTGGCAACCTCTTTCTCTCTATTGGAACGCCAGTGCATGGTGGGACAAAAGTCTGCCGCAAAAGGCCAAAAGCGATCCAAAATATGTGGCTTTTGATGTGGGAAGTTACGATGCAGTAAACGGCGTTTCATGCAATGAATTGGCTTCTCTTAGCCGAAGTATGCACAAAAGCCAGGGCTTTGGAATTCCAATGGCGAGGGGGTTGATGCCCGAATACCTCGAGCATAAAAAAGGTGAAAACCGGTTTCTGGAGCAACTATTTGGCGATTCTTTGAGCAATTCTCCCACCAATGTGGCTTTAAAAGCAGCTGAACAGCAGTTTTTGAACGGTAACCGACTGGCTTGTTTGAACACCCTTATTGATTTGATGGGCTCTGTTAACGACAAACGAAAAGGCCGTATTCAAAACTTAATAGCCGGAATTTTGGGTTTGTATGTAGAATCGGCGGCCGATACTTGGTTTGGGGCCATTGGCGAAAAAAAAGAGTTTAGAGCTGAGGCGCTTCTGAGAATTGAATTGCCCTTAAAATGGAAAAGCCTTTGGGTTGACGGCAAAGAACTGATCATAAACCAAGAACTAAAACGCGACTCTACCTCTTTTGCCCTTGCGAATTTTACAATTGAGGCCAACAGTCAGCCTTTTTGGCTCGATAACCAAAACGATAAAGCCTCGTTTGCTGTTTTGCCACAAAATCCGGTTCAAGCCAGCAACCAGCCTTCACCTCATATTGAATTTGAATTTGATTGGCACGGCAAGTCGTTTAAGGTGGCTTCACACTTGGTACACAAATGGACCGACAGGGTTTTCGGAGAACTTCAGCGACCCTTTGTAGCAGCCCCCTCACTTACGGTAAATTTCAATGAAAATGCCTTAATAAGCCGAGGCAACACATTAAAGGTTACTTGCAAGGTAAAGGCATGGCGAAAAGGCCTGCACAACAACTTAAAATTCGAAGTGCCGGAAGGTTGGGTGGTAAAACCGGCTTTTGTACCGGTTGATTTTGAAAATCCGGGCGACGAGCTTGAATTTGAATTGGAGATCTTCCCACCAAAAAAGGAGTCGGAAGGGCAGCTAAAGCCCATTCTTGAGGTAGGTGAGGAGCCTTTGAAATCGTTCGTTCAAATCGATTACCCCCATATTAGAAAAGAAACCTTATTTCAAAAGGCGGGAATCAAATTGGTTAATGCCAAAATCGATATAGAATTGGGTACCGTTGGATTTATTCCCGGGGCAGGCGACTATACCGCCGAAGCCCTCCAACAATTGGGCTTTGAAGTGGAGGTTTTGGACGAAAAATTGATTAAATCGGGGCAATTAGACCGTTTTATGGCCATTGTATGTGGAATACGAGCGTATAACACCTGCGAATGGCTTCCCGAAGTGCATCATCTTTTGTTGGATTATGTTAAAAAAGGCGGCCATTTAGTGGTTCAATACAATACCAATGGAAGCGATTTAAAATTGAAACAAATTGGCCCTTACCCTTTGGAAATTTCGCGTCAGCGGGTAACAGAAGAAAACGCCAAACCTGCATTTATAGATCCTGAACACAGAATTTTTAACGAGCCAAACCGCATTACTTTGAAAGATTTTGACGGATGGGTACAAGAAAGGGGATTGTACTTCGCCGATAGCTGGAGCAAAGAGTATTTCCCGCTTATAAGCTGGAACGATGCCAACGAACCACCACGTTTAGGGGGGTTATTGGTAAGTCATTACGGGCAAGGAAGTTTTGTTTATACGGGCATAGCCTTTTTTAGACAATTGCCCGAAGGGGTTCCGGGTGCTTACAAACTGCTGGCCAATTTAATTTGTTACGAACCCCAATGAACCCAAACAAAAACCGAATTGCCGGATGGCGCAATTTTGAGACGCTTCACCTTATGGTTTTGGCGGCTTTATTGCTCATGATTGTGTTTTTTTACCTGCTTTCGCTGTTTTACACCCCTTCTGCACGATGAATTGGGCCGATTATCTGGTAATGTTTTTAAGCCTTTTGGCTATTGCTCTGGCCGGTATTTTCAGCACCCGAAGCAAACAAAGTGTACACCAATACCTAAGGAGTGGAAATGAAATGGATTGGCTAAGTATTGGTCTTGGGGTTATGGCCACTCAGGCATCGGCCATAACTTTTTTAAGTGCTCCCGGATTGGGATATGAATCTGGTTTGCGCTTTGTTCAGTTTTACTTTGGTATGCCCATAGCCATTGTTATAATAAGCCGATATTTTATTCCCATTTATTATAAATTAAATGTTTACACGGCCTACGAATACCTCGAACAGCGGTTTGATTTGCGTATTCGTTTATTAACGGCTTTTTTGTTCTTGGTTCAAAGGGGTTTAGCAGCGGGCTTAACCATTTATGCTCCGGCCATTATTTTAAGTACCATACTTAATTGGAACCTGAATCTTACCATTTTAGCCGTAGGCGGTTTGGTTATAATTTATACCGTAAGTGGCGGAAGCAAAGCGGTAAGTGTAACCCAAAAGTGGCAAATGGCCATTATTTTACTGGGTATGATGGTGGCTCTAGTTGTGGTGTTGGTTAAGCTTTTTGAACACATTAACCTGAATGAGGCCCTTATGCTGGCCGGTAGGGCTGGACGAATGCAGGCCATAGACACAGGCTTTAGTTATAAGGAGCGCTACACTTTATGGAGTGGATTAACCGGCGGGCTGTTTTTGGCGCTGTCTTACTTCGGAACCGACCAAAGTCAAGTACAGCGGTATTTAGGAGGAAAAAGCGTAAAAGCAAGCCGTTTCGGATTGATATTTAATGGCTTGCTGAAAATCCCCATGCAATTTGTTATTCTGGCCATTGGGGTTTTCATTTATGTGTTTTACCTTTTCCAAACCCCGCCCATGAATTTTAATCAGGCTGGTATTAGGGCTTTGGAACAATCGGAGTATAAAGATGAATGGGAAGGGCTTAAGAAAGAATTTAAACGAAACCATGAAACCATTCAACATCAACGGCAAAATTTTGTAGAGGCGGTTAGGCGTACCGATCCTCTGGCCAAACAGAAGGCATCGAGCGCAATGGAGGCCGCCGAAAGCAAGGAAACAGTTTTAAGAGGAGAGGTAAGGGCTTTAATTTTAAAAGCAGCTCCCGACCAAAATGCCAAAGACACCAATTATGTTTTCTTGCATTTTGTGCTCAACTATTTACCACATGGACTTATTGGCTTATTGCTAGCGGTGATATTAAGTGCGGCCATGTCGTCAACATCAGGAGAACTTAGCGCGTTATCCTCATGTACTTTGGTCGATTTCTACAAACGGTTTGGTGGTAAAGCCGATGAAAAACACACTTTGTTTATAGGCAAACTAATGACGGTGCTTTGGGGCATTGCCGCTATATCGTTTGCCTGGGCCGCCAAGTTGTTCGACAACCTAATAGAAATGGTTAATGTTTTGGGCAGCTTATTTTATGGAACCATTTTAGGGGTGTTTCTGGTGGCATTTTTTCTAAAGCACATAGGCTCAAAGGCCGTGTTATGGTCGGCTTTAGTGGCCGAAGCCGTGGTATTGCTTATTCACCTTGGCCGTGTTCAGAAATGGCCTTTTGTTTTAAAACATCTCGACATGGAATACCTATGGTACAATGTGGTGGGCTGTTTGCTGCTTTTGGCTTTGGCCTTACTGTTTCAAACCATTCAAAATCGATTAATGAAATTTAAGTTAAATGAAACATAAAGGCCTTAAATGGGGTTATTAAAATAAACAACAATGAAAAACGTCTACAAATCTTTCTTTGGCGTGCTTGCGCTTTTGATGACATTAAATACTGAGGCACAGTATTCTTATGCAAGCGGTGGGGCCTTTTCTTTTGGAGTTCAAAGTTTTCCGGCTGCCGATTTACAAGGCTTCTTTCCAAATTCACCGGAACTTAATTCAGTTAATTTTTCGTTTGGAGGCTATGGATACTGGCAGTTTAACAAATGGATGTTTGGGTTTAAAGGTGCCGGTATTTACGGCAATTCCGTTAGCCGCGACAACATAAAGTATTCGGCTCAAGGCGGTTATTGGAGTGCAGATTTCGGTTACAAAGTCATTAATCGAGACCGTTTTGGTTTATACCCAATCCTGGGAATTGGTTTCGGAGGTTTAACGTATACCATTGCCAATCAAACATCTTTTAATGCGGCAGGTTTTCCTCCGGTGTTTAATAAATTGGATTTGAATTGGAGCGGAGCGGCTTTAATCGACATAGGCGTCAGAGCCGAACACCTCTTCTCGTTTAAAAGCGATGGAAACAACAAAGGAGGCGGTTTTGTAGGTCTCGAACTAGGGTATATGATGGCCCTCGGAGAAGGCAAATGGGAAATAGATCAGGCTTCTGCGTGGCCCGAATCCAGCAGCCCCGATTTTGGTTTAAATGGTTTTTATGCGCGATTGCTGGTTGGTGGAATGGGCGGAAAAAACTAAATTTATTGACTTAAAAAAACGAAGTGGATAGATTGCACAAAGCCCCTTTGTTTCCCTTGCCCTTGCTTCTTTTGCCGGGCGAAAGTTTGCAGTTACATGTATTTGAAGAGCGTTACAAATCTTTGGTAAATCAAGCGTTGAGCCAAAATACAGGCTTTGGAATTCCATGCAGGTCTCTCTTAAACATCGCCAATTTGGGCAGCTGGGTGGTAATTAAACAGGTTTTAAAACGCTACGACACCGGCGAATTAGACGTTGAGGTTCGTTGCGATGGGCTGTTTGTGTTAAAGAATTTTTATTATCCCAACGAAGACGTTCAATTTCCGGGCGGAAAAATATTGTTTTACGAACCGGAATGGTTAAAATTAGAAGAGGGTTCTCCCCTCGACGAATTGCTGGAGTCGGCACTCATAGCGCAGCTCGATTTAAAAGAGAAATTTAAACTTTTGCGTTTGAAGGATTCTGTATCCAGAAGAAAATTTTTAGACAATCGCAGCAAACTAATTGAGATGCTGCGCAAGCAAGAAGATGCGGTTTATGAAAACCTGTATTTGAATTAAATCGAAAAGCCAGAAATTAAAAAAGCCGCTGAATGTTAAAGTTCAGCGGCTTTTGAATTTTTCAAACAAATGTTAATCGCGGTTGCCTAAAAGCATCATAATGTAATATGCCAAAGTGGTTAAGGCAGCCAAAGCAGATACCAAATAGGTATTAGCGGCCCATTTCAAGGCATCTTTGGCTTGGTCGTATTGTTGACCACCGGTAACGCCAGTGCTGCGCAACCAAACCAAAGCCCGATCGCTGGCATCGTATTCTACAGGCAATGTAACCAAAGTGAAAGCTGTTATAACGGCCTGGGCCACCACTACCACCAAAAACACCGTTTCTAAAGGAAACATTTTGGTAATCCCAAATCCAAAAAGCATCACCATGAAAATGATGTTCATGGCTTTGCTGCTAACATTTACCAAAGGCACCATGGCCGAACGAAATTCGAGCCAGCTGTAAGCTTTGGCGTGTTGAACAGCGTGACCCACTTCGTGAGCAGCAACGGCGGCAGCGGCTACACTGCGCCCTCCATATACTTCAGGAGATAGATTTACGGTTTTATCGGCCGGATTGTAATGGTCGGTTAGTTTTCCGGCTACGCTCATTACTTTAACCCCATATATTCCATGATCGGCTAGCATTTTCTCGGCTATCTCTTTGCCCGACATACCAAAAGCGTTTGGTACTTTTCCGTACTTGGCAAACTTCGATTTTAACCTCGACTGAACGAAAAAGCCTACGCCCATAAATAAGAGCAAAATGACAATGTACATAGTTTGTGAAATTTGTTTGTTGACACCAAAGTTATCAAAAAGCATTCCTCCAACTCATATTGCAATCAATAGATTTGTACCATGACAAAAGCTCAGATAAAAGGCGATAAACCCCTTATTTTGGTTTGTAACGACGACGGCATAACCGCTCCGGGCATCCGCAACCTGATTCAGGTAATGAACGAAATAGGCGAAGTGGTGGTGGTAGCGCCCGATGGCCCTCAGTCGGGCATGGGGCATGCCATTACCATCAATTCTACTTTGAGATGCGATAAAGTAAACATCGACCAGGGGCCGCAACAGGATTTTAGCTGTTCCGGAACACCGGTTGATTGTGTCAAACTGGCAGTTAATGTAATCTTGCCGCGCAAACCCGATTTGTGTGTGTCAGGAATAAACCACGGATCCAACTCTTCTATCAACGTTATTTATTCAGGTACCATGTCGGCCGCTGTAGAAGGTTCGCTGGAAGGTATACCTTCGGTTGGATTCTCTTTGCTCGACTATTCTTGGGATGCCAATTTTGAACCGGCCAAACCATTCATCAAGCAAATTGCCCTTGAATTGCTTAACAATGGGCTTCCTCATGGTATTTGCCTGAATGTTAACATTCCAAAAGCCTCTGATTCGCCTTACAAAGGCATAAAAGTATGCCGTCAAGCCCGCGCCAATTGGGAGGAAGAATTCGACAAACGGGTTGACCCTAGAGGAAGGCAGTATTATTGGCTTACCGGAACTTTTGTGAATTACGACAACGGCGAAGACACCGACGAATGGGCCCTGAGCCAGAACTACATCAGCATGGTTCCGGTTGACAGCGACGTGACCGCCCATGGAATGCTTCAAACATTAAACACTTGGAAACTTGACCGCTAAACAGCAGTTGGCCCTTGGGTTGGTATTAGGACTATTGCTTCCACCCCTGAGCCTTTGGCTCATTTTAAAAGCCAAGCCCGAGTTTATGGCCATTGCCCGAATTAACGCCGAAGCCATGGCCCAACTCAATTTACAACTCCTTACTTTGGGGATGTTGGCCAATGGATTGGCGTTTTTTGGTGGGCTGCGATTCAATAAAGAGGCCTTCGCCCGTGGCATTTTGTTCGCGTCTTTAATTTGGTTAATTGGAATTGTTTTGATCAAATTCTTTTTTTAATGCGGTATTATTTAATAGCCGGCGAAGCTTCAGGCGATTTACATGCCGGTAATTTAATGAAGCAGATTTTGCTTCAAGACCCCAAAGCCGAATTCAAATTTTTTGGTGGAGATAAAATGCTGGAAGTGGGTGGCGATTTAAAAGTGCATTACCGCCAAATGGCCTTTATGGGCTTTGTAGAGGTTATTCTTCACCTACGGGAAATACTCAAACTGCTTAAAACGGCAAAGGCCGATGTGCTGCAATGGAAACCCGATGTTTTGATTTTGGTCGATTACCCAGGATTTAATATGCGCATGGCCGAAATGGCCCATCAAAACGGTATTAAAGTGGTGTACTACATCAGTCCACAAATTTGGGCCTGGAAACAAAACAGGGTTTTTAAGCTCAAGAAAACAGTAGACCGGATGATGGTGATTTTGCCTTTCGAAAAAGATTTTTATGCCAAATTCGGCATGGAAGTGGATTTTGTGGGCCACCCATTGCTCGATGCCATAAACAATAAAGCACATTGGCAGGCCCTGATTCCCGATGCATGGAAGCATAACAAACCCATTGTGGCGCTTCTACCCGGAAGCCGAAAACAAGAGGTAAGCAAGGTGCTGCCCGTTATGCTACAAGCCATTAAAGGCCTCGACCAATACCATTTCGTTTTGGCCAAAGCCCCGGGACTTGATCTTTCGTTTTATGCGCCCTTTTTAGATAGTCATGCAGTTGAAATAGCCGAAAACCTTACCTATCCTCTGCTTAGTGTGGCCAAAGCGGCTTTGGTTACCTCGGGTACAGCCACCCTCGAAACGGCTTTGTTTGGGGTTCCGGAAGTGGTTTGCTACAAGGGTGGTAAGCTTTCGTATCTCATTGCCAAACAATTAGTGAAAATTCCGTACATCTCTTTGGTCAATTTGGTTGTTAACAAACCGCTGGTGAAAGAATTGATTCAAGACGAATTGAACGTCAGAAACTTGCGTGCTAATTTGCTTCACATTCTTCAACCCATACAACAAGCTGAATTTGTTCAGGAATACCAAGCTTTGTCCGAAATGCTGGGAGGCAGTGGGGCCTCTGCTCGCGCGGCCTCTATTGTGGTGGAAGTGGCTCGCTCTGGCAAGCGGGCTTTGGCTTAACTTATCTTCTCAACTTCTCGCACACCAGCCCTTCTATTTAAGGGTGCGTTTGCTTTCAACCGAAAACATTCAAAGTGCCGAAGTATTTGGCAAAGAAGGGCATTACTTTTTGCTGGCTCTCAACGAGAACATGGAAATTATCGATACGGTTTCCGATGCCTTTTCTGCTACCCAAAACCGAATTCGCATTGTAAAAGCCCCTAAAGGGCTGGAAGTTTTTGAATCCAATAAATCTTTGGGGAAATTTTCGGCCTTAAGTCTGGTATCGGCCAACAGCACTTCCGTTTTTGCCATAAAAGGCAGTAAACGTGAGCGCTGGTACAGGGGTGCACTCGAGTTTACACCGGCAAACCATGGCATTTGTGTGGTTAATGTGGTGGAGTTAGAAGAATACGTGGCCGGTGTGGTAGAAAGTGAAGGCGGACATTACCCGGCTTTCGAGTACTTTAAGGCCCAAGCCGTTTTGGTTAGAACCTTCGCCATAAAGAATTTAAACAAACACGTTTCTGAAGGGTACAATCTTAAAGACGACGTTACCTCTCAGGTATACCATGGCATGGCCAGGCATAAATACAGTGCCAATATTTTAAGCGCGGTTTTAGAAACACGCGATACCATTTTGGTGGATGGAGAGTGCCAGCCCATCTTAGCGGTTTTTCATGCCAACAGTGGCGGACAAACAGCCAATAGCGAAGAGGCCTGGTCGAAGGCCATTCCTTACTTGCGAAGCAAGCCCGATGCTTTTAGTCCCAAGGGGCCATCGGCCAAATGGGAAAAGAAAATTTTAAAAAGCGATTTTTATTCCTATTTCGCGTCTCAATTGGGCACCCAAGCCGATGATATAGAACTGCAAAAGGCCATTTTAAACATGCCGTCCAGCCGAAGATTGTCGGTTTTTGAATACAATAAGCGACGCCTGCCTCTTAAGTTGGTGAGAACCCGATTTAATCTTCGCTCGGCCTTTTTTGGGGTAGAAGAAGAAGGTAATTATTTGATATTAAAAGGTAAAGGCTATGGTCATGGAGTAGGTATGGCCCAGGATGGAGCCATGGTTATGGCGGATTTCGGATACTGCTATAAGGAAATTCTGAATTATTATTACAGCGAAATCGTGCTCGAAAAGAGAAGCATGGTTTGGCCGTAAATGTCGAAACACCCTTTGCTTTTTCCCTTACTGGCTTTTTTGGCTGGTTACTTCCTGCTTCCATATGCCGGAAGTTGGCCTTGGATAAAACTGCTTATGGTTTTGGGCTTATTGGTTATAATGTGGCGAGGCCCCAAAGGGGGGTACGCTCAAAGCATTTGTGTTTTTCTGGCCTTTTTGTTACTTGGCAACAGCCGTGAGCCTTCTCGGTTTCCAAAACCAATTCAAGATTCGTTTGTTTTACCAGCCGGTTATTTTGAAGTAGAAGAAATCAGGCGGATTCGCGTTCAGGATTTTGAAGTAAAAGCCAGGGTTTATGCGGCCAATCGTTCACCCTTAATGGTTTTGTTGAAAGTGAAAGCCAAAGCGAACAGCTGGCAAAATCATGGTCCGGGTGCTTTATTCGCTTTCAAAGACCTCAATGTTTTTCCACTTCCACAGCCCTATAGCCCTACCGATTTTAATTATGGAGCCTACCTCAATACGCAAGGCATGGTGGCACGGGCACAACTGTGGCATGACAACATCTGGCCCCTTTCAAAAAATGAAGATTTGCCAATGGCTAAATGGCCAAAAGTTTGGCAGCACCGCCTGTTGGTGTTTTTTATGAAACACCCATGGAGTTTGAGCGCCCGGCAAATGCTGCCCCCTTTGCTTTTTGGTTTCAAAGGAACCCTTCAAAGCGATTTGCGCAATGCTTTTGCCAAAAGCGGTACCCTGCACTTATTGGCTGTAAGTGGTTTGCATGTAGGCCTCATTTACACCTTGCTGCAATTTGTTTTTAAGCGGTTGTTCCGATTTCGCAAATTAGCCGTTCTGTTTGTAATGGGTGGTATATGGCTTTATGCGGGCATTACCGGATTCTCGGTTTCTGTTTTTCGATCGGCCATAATGTTCAGTTTGGTGGCCTTGGTGCAAAACGGTCCCCCCAAGTTAAAAGGCAGTGCCCTTATGACGGCGGCTGTAGTTCTGTTGTTTTCAAAGCCCGGCTGGCTTACCGACCCCGGTTTTCAACTTAGCTTTTCGGCAGTTTGGGGCATTTTGTTCTTATCGCAACCCTTAAAAGCCCCTTTTTCGTTGAAAAATCGGTTTTTAAGGTGGTTGGCAGAAGGCGCTGCCGTTAGCGTTGCAGCCCAATTGGCCACTTTGCCTTTCGTTCTCTACCATTTTAAGCAGTTTCCCGTGTACTTTTTACCCGCTAATCTGGTGGTTATTCCCCTTATTTCGCTTTTGATGTACTTAAGCCTGGCTGCCTTGCCCATTTTGGCTTTTGGCTTCGCCCAGCCATTGATTAAAGTGCTTAATTATTTTATCGGGATTGTTGAATTCTTAATAGAGTCCATATCAAACTGGCCCTATTCTCAAATGCCTTGGCAACTCGCCGGGCCTTCGGCACTGGCTTTGGCGCTGCTGTGGGTGTATATTTTGTATAAAGGGCTGAACCAAACCGAGAAAAAGAACTTTGTTCATTCCCTCTATTTAAAATACGTTGCCACGGCTTTAACTCTGGCCTTAATAGCGGTTGTTAAATGGCCTTTTCTTCAAAACAAATGGCTGGTATATACCCGTAACCAACAAATTTTTGTTGAGTATATAGAAGGCGGTCGCACAAAACACACCTATACCCCTGCAACTAAGAAAAAATGGACTTATTTTCCAACTGAAAGCCAGGTTCAGATCATACAATCCCCGGTTTTTTTGGCCGGAAACAAGCGTTTGGCCTTCGACCAACATAAAATAGGTCCTTGGTTATCCGAGCAATCTATAGATTGGGTATTGGAAAAGCAAAGAAACGGGCAGTGGTGGTTGCGCCCTCGAAACGGTTTACCCATAAGGGTGCCCCCAGTTGATTCGCCCTTGGTTTATACCTGCTCGGCTTTTAATTGTAAATCCTGGTAAAGGGCCCTATGCAAATCTTTAGATTCAAAAGGCTTGCGCACCACGGTGTCCACACCCGATCCTAAAGCCCTTCCATTAAAATCTACTGTGCTTAAGCCAATAATGGGAATGTTCATCTTTAGTTCTTTCCGGATGTTACGCACCAATTCGAGTGCGTTTAAAGGATGCAGCTGTAAATCGAGTACCAATAATCCAAATTGCCCCTTGGTTAAAGTGTCGAGCAACCAATCGCCTCTTTGAACCACTTCAACCTGTGCCCCGTTTCGGCTGAAGAATATATTGAGGTACTGAATGCTCACTTCATCGTCTTCGGCCAAAAGCACTTTAAAATCGTTGCTGCTAATCCCTTTCATGTAAATGGAGTTTAATTACTTTAATAACGTGTAAATATTACACTTAGTAAAATAATAAACGC